>CALGGO010000017.1 GCA_937916085.1 uncultured Prevotellaceae bacterium
AAACTTCTGATTATCAACTACAAAGTTACAAAACATCTCGCTATTTTGCAAATTACACCACTACTATTTTAGGTTAAAAAAGACTAATTCCTTATCCCGAACTCGCGTTAATAGATAAATGTGTTATAGATAAATCTCTTTGTTAAGTCAACAAGAATGATATAAGTCACAAATATAAATATTAATATTGAAATGATTGACATTTTTATGGTAAAATTATGTGAATTGGCTTAAAATATCAACAAAACTGCACTTTGGCATGGTTTCCAGAGTGCAGTTATCATGTGAGATATGAGATGATAATATCTTACACTATATCGACTTCTCAATGTTCCAGACGAAGGCTCTCATGCCGAGTTTTGGCGTGGCGAGGTCCATCTCGTGAAGTTTCTCAAGAACGGTATCTACTCGCTTGTCCTCGACCACGGTTAGGATGCCTTGCACCAGCGATGGCCAAGCATGAGTGCCATAGTGCGGGTCGCCAGTAGCAGAGCCACGTCCCACTACATCGTTAAACGCAGTGAATCCACGGCAACCGCTCTTGTAGAGCATCTCGATTATCCTCTCATAATAAGCCTGGTCGAAAGATATAAATATTGCTTTCATAGTTCGTTTATCGTTATTCGTTTATAGTTTTTTGCCAACATGCTGACGTGCTTACGAGATAAGTTTCATGCTGCGACAACTACCATTGCCTTGTCAGCTCGTTTACTTGTCAGCTCGTTTACTTGTCAGCTTGTTAGCTTGTCAGCTTGCTAGCTTTCTTATGCATCTTCTTGCGGTTACGCTTGATGCCGTTGTAGGCAAAGATAGTGTACATTGTGGGCACGAAGAGCAGGGTCAAGACGGTTGAGAACGTCAAACCACCGATTACCGCGATACCCATTGGTCTCCACATCTCAGCACCTTCGCCAGTGCCAATTGCCATGGGCACCATGCCCAGGATGGTGGTGAGCGACGTCATGAGCACTGGGCGCAGACGCGACTTGCCGCCGTCGATTACCGAGCGGCGCACGCTCATGCCTCGCTCGCGGTTGAGCGTGATGTAGTCGATGAGCACGATACCATTCTTAACCACAATACCGATGAGCATGATGGCTCCAATCATCGACATCACGTTGAGGTTGGTGCCCGTCAAGAGCAGGATGAGCACGATACCAGAGAACGCAAACATGATAGAGCTCATGATGATGCCTGGATAGGTGAACGATTCAAACTGCGCTGCCATCACAATGTAAACCAGTATGATAATCAGCACTGCAAGAATTCCCAGGTCACTGAATGAGTCTTGCTGGTCCTCGTAAGAACCGCTGAGCTGAATTGTCACGCCTGCTGGCAGGTCGAGCTTGTCGATTTCGGGCTGTGCCTCGGCGATGATTTCACTCATGGGGCGGTCTTGCACAACAGTCGATACAGTGATGATGCGCTCGCGGTCTTTACGCTCAATGGTAGGAGGCGAGAACCGTTCCACCACCTTGCCCACTTCCTTGAGCTTGATGCCGTTGCCCATAGCATTGTAGAGCGTTATGTTCTCTATGTCCTCAAGCGATTGACGGTGCTCGGGGTCATACATCACCTTGATGTCATACTCTTCGCCGTCCTCACGGAAGTAGCTTGCCGTGTTGCCGTTGATGCGGTTGCGCACATAAGTGGCTGCCGTCGAGAGATTCAGGCCATACAATGCCAGCTTCTCGCGGTCAAAGTCAACTTGATACTCGGGCTGGTAGTCACTACGGCTAATGTTGATGTCGGCAGCGCCACGAACCTTCTCAAGTACGCTCTTCAATCGCTGGGCTATACTATCGGTCTGTGTGAAGTCATAACCATAAATCTCATAATCAAGTGTTGATTGGCCGCTCATGCCTCCGCCTCGCGAACCGCCCACGTTTACAAGGGCCTTCTTGAGCTCCGGATAGTGCTTGAGGTCTTCACGCATGAGACCTGCAATCTCGGTAATGCTTCGGTCGCGCTCACTGGGGTTGAGGAGCCTGATGTTCATTGATATGATGTGTGAACCATTGTTCTGCATCGAGCCCCAGGTGTTGTCGCTGCTCGCCTGACCCACGGTGTAGTTGAACACTTTGATTTCAGGGTATTTCTCGGTCCACTCTTTGTGCAGTCGTTGGCACACATCTTTAGCCACATCGACACGAGTGCCTATTGGCAGCTCAAGATTTACACCAAGACGGCTATTGTCCATTGTGGGGAAGAACTCGCTACCCACAAACTTCATCAGGAACATCGATGCCACAAACACTCCCAGCACCACTAGCGAAGTAATCCAGCGGTGACGCACGCAGTGAGTGAGCAGCCATGCGAAGCCGTCGTCGAGCTTGTCGAGGAACTTCTCGATTGGACCGTAGAACTTGGTGAAGAATTTGCTTTGAGTGCGTTGCAGGCGCAGCATGCGGCTGCAGAGCATAGGTGTGAGCGACAAGGCTGCGGTGGTAGAGATTATCATCATGATGGTAACCATCCATCCGAGCTGGCGGAACAGCACACCAGTCATTCCTGTGACAAGCGTGAGCGGGAAGAACACCGCAATCAGTGTGAGCGTGGACGCTATTACCGATATCGCCACCTCATTGGTGCCATGCACCGCCGCCTGCTTGGGTTCGGCACCTCGCTCAATGTGTGTCGTCACGTTCTCGAGAACCACAATAGCGTCGTCCACCACCATACCGATTGATATCGACAATGCCGATAGCGACACAATATTGAGCGTGTTGCCAGTAGCGTAGAGATAGATGAACGAGGCAATCAGTGAGATAGGGATGGTGAGCACAATGATTACCGTAGCACGCCAACGTCCCAGGAAGAAGAATACCACAATTACCACAAAGAGCAGCGCATAAAGCACAGTCTCAACAAGAGAGGAGATGGTGTTGCGGATGTTGTCGCTGGTATCTACAATATAGTCGAGGTGGATATCGGCTGGCAGGTTCTTCTGGATCTGTGGCAGAATTTGTTTCACGCGGTTGGAGATCTCAACCGAGTTGGCACCACTTTGTTTTTGGATGATGATCATAGCGCCACGCACGCCGTTGGTGTAGGTCTCTTGGGCACGTTCCTCAAGAGAATCGTCAATGCGCGCCACGTCGCTCAGGTGGATAGCGGCTCCATTAGAGGCTCCCACTACAATGTTGGCAATCTCTTTGGGGTCATTAAATTCACCTTCCACACGCAGTGCGTAGGTCTCGTTGCCAATATCGAACGTTCCTCCAGGAATGTTGCGGTTCTCGGCTCCGATAAGCGATGATATTGTCTCAATGCTCAGGTGATAGGCCTCAAGTTTCAACGGGTCAATATATACATGCACCTCACGCTTTGGAGCACCACCAATCGATACCGAGCCCACACCATCAACACGTGCCAACGGATTGGCGACATTCTCGTCAAGAATTTTGTAGAGTCCTGGCACACTTTCGTTGGCTTGCGCCGAAAGTAGCACAATAGGAATCATATCGGTCGAGAACTTGAAGATGATGGGGGTATTGGCATCGTCGGGCAACATGCTCGATACCATGCTTAGTTTGTCGCGCACGTCGTTGGTGAGCACATCGATATCGTAACCATACTCAAACTCAAGCGTTACAATTGAGACGTTCTCGCGCGAATTTGAAGTGATGTGCTTGAGATGCTCTACCGAGTTGAGGGAGTTCTCAAGAGGTCGAGTGACGTTTTGCTCTATATCTTCGGCACTTGCTCCGGCATAGGTCGTCATCACCATAATAGTGTTGGTGTCGATGTCGGGCATCAAGTCGATAGGCAATTTCTGTAGTGAGAACAGACCGAGGATAACGACAGCCACAAAGATGAGGATTGTCGTCACTGGTCGCTTCACCGAACTGGAATAAAGACTCATAAAAGGTTATATTATGATGTTTACGTTATTATATAAAATATGAATGGTGGAGAAAAGTGATATGAATTATTTCTTCCTATCGTTGAGTTTCACTTTGGCGCCATTGGTGAGCTTAGATTGTCCTGCCACCACCACGCGGTCGCCGTCGTTGAGACCACTTAAGATTTCGTAACGGTCCTTGAGGCGCAGACCTAGCTCGACCTCGGTATAGGCAACTGTGCCGTCGTCTTTATAAACATAGACAAATCGCTTGCCCGAGCCTTGCATCTTCACGATGGCCTTGTCGGGAGCCACGATGTGCTTTTCGGTGCCATAGTTGAACTTCACTCTCGCAAACATACCGGCGCTCACCTTGCCAGCGCCATTGTTGATGGTCACCTCAACCTGGAATGTGCGAGTCTGCTGGTTAATCTCGGGGTGAATGAGATAAACCGAGCCATTGAACGTCTCGTCGGGGACAGCGTCGAGAGTGACGGTCACTGGCATACCATTCTTAATCTTCGAGAACTCTTCCTCATTGACGTTGACGATGACCTTGAGAGGGTTCATCTGCTGAACGGTGAGGATGGCGCCCATAGGCAGGTCGCCAGCATCGTAGTTGCGAGCACTCACCACGCCGCTGATGGGGCTTGTGAGAACGGTGTTCTCCTGCACGGTCTGCATAGAGCGCTGGCTGGCATTGAGCGAGGTGCGGCTCGCGTCGAGCGATGCTTTGCTGGCGTCGAGGGCGCGTTTACGGGCCTTGAGCGACTCTTGCGCGGCATCGTAGGCGGCTTGCAGCTGGTCAACAGCTTGCTGAGTGCCACCACCAATTTTCACCAGTTCCTTGGCACGGTCAAGGTCTTTCTTCTGCCTTGCCAAGTTGATTTCCTCACTCTTGAGAGCGGCCTCTTGGCTGGCGAGAGCGGCTGCCTGATTTTCGACACCTGCTCGTTGCCCAGCGATGGCGCTCTCTTGGTTTACTGCCGACACATTGTCGAGAATCACTACTGCCTGTCCGGCTCTCACATTGCTACCCACATCAACGAGAATGCGCTTGATGCGGTTGCCTGTTGAAGACGAGATGTTGTTGGTCTTGAAGGCCTCTACCGTGGCGGTGTATTCGCTCAACTCGTCAACATCCTCGGTGTGAACGCTTTGCAAATCCACGATAGGCACTTCATCGACATTTGGACCTTTCTTGTCCTTCTTTCCTGAGCAAGAGGAAAGTAGTGCTGCAATTAACACTAATGCTGTAAATGATCTGTAAGTTTTCATCTTTATCGTTGTTCGTTATTGTTTTTCGTTTTTAGCTGACGAGCTAACAAGGAACAAGCAGACAAGGCAATACTAGTTTCGCAGCATGACACTTGGCTCGTTAGCTCGTTAGCTTGTCAGCTTGTTAGCTCATTGTTTTTTGTTTATCTCGTTAGGAACTCCATATTTTGCCAGTGGCGCATTGCCGAGCATCAGCTCGAGGTTGCTTTGCGACACAAGCAGGTTGTAGATTGCCTGGTAGTAGGAAAGGCGCGCACCAAGCAACGCGTTTTGTGTGTCCTGGATTTGCAGGAAAGTGCCTACTCCCAGCCTGAAGCTCTCCTGCATGATATTGTCGCTCTTCTCGGCGAGTGCCACGCTGGCGGCGTTGCTCTCAATCTGCTTGAGGTTGCTCTTGATGTTGTTGAGCTGAGTCTCAACTTGCGAGTTGAGAGTGCGAGTAAGGTTCTCGCGTTGCCATTTCATCTCGCGAACTGAAATCTCGGCTTCCTTTTGCTTGAAGTAGCGTTGCCCTCCCGAGAACAGGTTCCATGAGAGCGCTAAAGCCGCCTGTGAGTAGGGATTCCAATTGAAGTTCTTGAACGGGCTACCGTTGTTCATGGAGTTCCACATATAATTAATAGTGCCATTTAGGTTAGGGAACCACGACATCTTCTGCACATCAAGGGCTTTCTTCATGTAATCGGTCTGCAGGTCGAGTAGCCTGAGGCTGGGGTTATTAACAAGCGATGTGTCAACACTCATGGCGTAGTCATACATCATAGCCTTGTAGGTGTCGAGCGTTTCGCTTGGCTCGATGTCAACGTCGGCGTCCATGCCCATGAGCACCTTGAGTTGCAGCTTGAGCGCGTCGATAGAGTTCTGCGCGTCAAGAATCGATGGCTCGAGGGTTGTCGCTGCCACGCGGGCGCGAGTCATGTCATACTCGCTTGCCACACCAATCTCAAACTGCTTCTTGAAGATTTCGGCGGTGAGCAGTGCCGTCTCGTGGTTAGCTTCTATCACCCGCTTGCTGTCGCGCGCCAGGAGGAGGGCGTAATAAGCGTTCTTCACCTGGTTTACCAGCGAGAGTCGAGACGAGCGTGCATTCTCGATGTTTTGGAGAATCTGGTTGTCGCTGAGCTTTATTGACTTCCACAGAGCAGGCACGATAATGGGCAATGAGCCGCTGAATCCCACGCTGTGGGAGTTGTCGGTACCCACTTTAAACGACTGGTCCATCATTACCATCGTTTGCTTGGCAAGTGTGCGTGCGTAATTGGCAGTAAAGTTCACTTGCGGGAACAACTGACCCAAGGTTTCTTTCTTGGAGTAATCGACACGTTGAATCTCCATGTCGGCAACAATGATTGTGGGGTTGTCGCTGAGAGCGATGCGAATGCATTCGTCGAGAGTCACATTAAGCGTCTCGGCATGTCCCGCAGTTGCCATCGAGACAAAAGCAACCGCGAGAAATGCAATTTTTGAAATTTTTTTCAGATACATATTATTATTTTTTTTAGTTTTCTTCTTTCTTGAGGAGATTTTTCACCACAAAGTTCTCAATTATTTCTTGTCCCTTAGTGGTGGCTATACCGCGCATGAAATTGAGGAAGGCTCCATCGAAGACTTCGGTGACGGTATATTCCGGGAACGGGAAATCTTGCATATTGTGCAGGTTCTTCATGTTGTTAGTGAGAATGAATGCTGCAATCTTGCACTTGATGCCCGGCAATGCCAGGCCCTCTTCCTTGGCTTTGTGAATGACTCTTGCCAGCGAGAGCATGTGGTTCATCTCTTGAGCTTTGTACTCGTCGAAGACCTCGGGATAGAGTCGCTTGATGTCGGCAATAAACACTGGCGACGTCTTCCTGATAAACTCGCGGGCTACGGTATAGACCCCCATCAGCGCGTCAAAACTGTTGGCAGCCTGCTCAAAGATTTCGTTGAACTTGGCGTTAGACTGCTGCTGATTGTACTTAATCACATCGCTGATGAGGTTGTGCTTGTTAGGGAACGTCTCATACAACGTGCGCTTAGAGATGCCACACTCACGAGCCACCATGTCCATAGTCACCGACTGAGGCCCAATGCGCATCATCAAGTCCATTGATGTTCTCAAAATCTTTTCTCTTAATTCCATGAAAAACAGGAAATTGTAGTTGTTTTATAAGCGATGTAATTGAAATTTTGGTGCAAAGTACGTAAAAAACTCTCAAAACTCCAAAAGTTTTCTTGGTTTATTTCTCCCAAACTTTCGTTTTTTTCAATTAAAATGCCGCCGCTCGACACTTTTTTCAAACAACGACAACAGAGATATGTTTATTTTAGTCAAACAATTACAAACAATTAAAAACAAATCTTAGTGAAAATTAGTGATAATTCGTGGTTCTGTGAAGTCAAACGACCAGAAACGAAGACAAACAACTTGAACAACAAAATATTATTTCTCACGCTCTCCACTCTTTTTTCAAACAAAGTCAACAAAAAAAACAAAATCAACAAAAAATTTTTTGTTGTGTTTGTTGTTAACTTGTTGTTTTTGTTGTTTTTTATAACGGTGTCTTTGTTTGATTTTTTGCTCACATAATCGCATTTTTAAAAAAACCGACAATAAATCACTGACAACTAAAAACTTTTTTGTATCTTTGCATCTTGATTTAGAACGTGCTTTTGTATGGCACAAGTATTAACGAAAACATTTACAATAATTTATGATCAACATTAAATTTCCTGACGGAAGTGTAAGAGAGTATGAGAGTGGGGTAACTCCACTGCAAGTTGCTGAGAGCATCAGCTCTGGGCTGGCACGCAACGTGCTGGCTGCCAGCATCAACGACGTTGAATGGGACATATCTCGACCAATTTGTAGCGACGGTGAGATAAAACTCTTCAAGTGGGACGACCCCGAGGGCAAGCACGCCTTTTGGCACACTTCGGCACACCTGCTCGCCGAGGCTTTGCAAGAACTTTATCCTGGTGTTCAATTCGGCATAGGACCAGCCATCGAGAACGGCTTCTACTACGACATCGACCCAGGCGACAACGAGATTACCCAAGCCGATTTCCCTAAAATCGAGAAGAAAATGGCTGAGCTGGTGGCTAAGAAAGAAGAGGTGAAACGCGCCGACATCACCAAGGCCGACGCCCTCAAGTTCTTTGGCGACACTGGCCAGACCTACAAAATAGAGCTTATCAACGACCTGCAAGACGGCACCATCAGCACCTACACCCAGGGTGCGTTCACCGACCTGTGCCGCGGTCCACACATCCCCAACACAGCCCCCATCAAGGCAGTAAAGGTGCTGTCGCTCGCCGGCGCCTACTGGCGTGGCGACGAGACCCGCAAGCAGATGCTGCGCGTCTATGGCATCTCGTTCCCCAAGAAGTCGATGCTCGACGAGTACCTGGTGCTCCTCGAGGAGGCCAAGAAGCGCGACCACCGCAAGATTGGCAAGGAGATGGAACTCTTTGCTTTCTCGCAGCGCGTGGGACAAGGCTTGCCGCTGTGGCTGCCCAAAGGTGCCGCCCTGCGCAACCGTCTGCAGGACTACCTCGCCAAGATTCAGAAGAAATATGGCTACGAGCAGGTCATCACCCCTCACATCGGCAACAAGAACCTGTATGTGACCAGCGGTCACTACGCAAAATATGGCAAGGACTCGTTCCAGCCTATCCACACCCCCGAAGAGGGCGAGGAGTACATGCTCAAACCCATGAACTGCCCTCACCACTGCGAGATTTACCGCACCTCGCCACGCAGCTACAAGGACCTGCCTCTACGCTTCGCCGAGTTTGGTACTGTATATCGCTACGAGCAGAGTGGCGAGCTTCACGGCTTGACACGTGTGCGCTCGTTCACACAAGACGACGCCCACCTGTTCTGCACCCCCGAGCAGCTCAAGCAGGAGTTCCTGAGCGTGATGGACATCATCAACCACATCCTGGGTGTGTTTGGCTTTGAGTATGAGGCACAAATCTCGCTGCGCGACCCCAACAACAAGCAGAAATATGTGGGCAGCGACGAGAACTGGGAGCGCGCCGAGCGCGCCATCGTGGAGGCTTGCGAGGAGAAAGGCCTCCCAGCCAAGCAGGTAGAAGGCGAGGCGGCATTCTATGGTCCCAAGCTCGACTTCATGGTGAAGGACGCTCTGGGCCGCCGCTGGCAGCTGGGCACCATCCAAGTTGACTACAACCTGCCCGAGCGCTTCGAGCTGGAATACACTGGCAGCGACAACGCCAAGCACCGCCCCATCATGATTCACCGCGCGCCATTTGGCTCGCTAGAGCGTTTCGTGGCTGTGCTGCTTGAGCACACCGCCGGCAAGCTGCCATTGTGGCTGGCGCCCGACCAGGTGGTAGTACTCCCCATCAGCGAGAAGTACAACGAATATGCCAGTCACGTCGCACAAGTTCTCAACGATGCCGATGTGCGCACCATCATCGACGACCGAAACGAGAAAATAGGCAAGAAAATACGCGACAATGAGCTCAAGAGAATACCCTATTTGCTCATTGTAGGCGAAAAAGAAGCTGCAAATGAAGAAGTTTCGGTAAGAAAACAGGGCGGAATTGATCAAGGTTCAGAAAAAATTACTACCTTTGCAGCCAAAATCACTCAAGAAGTGAACGAAATGATAAACTTATAATATTACTGAATGCAGAAAAAACCTTATTGGAGTGGCCCTAAAAAGCCAATGAACGGTGGTCCCAACAAGGGAAAGAAAAACCGTAACCAGCGGGGTGGCAAGCAACAGAAAGAGGAACTTGCCATCAACGACGAAATTCGTGCTCCCGAAGTGCGACTTGTGGGTGACAATGTGGAAGAGGGCATCTACCCTATCCTCAAAGCACTCAAGATTGCTGAGGAACAAGAACTGGACCTCATTGAGATTGCACCTATGGCACAGCCTCCCGTGTGCAAGATTATGGACTATCAAAAGTATCAGTTCCAGCAGAAGAAAAAGCTAAAGGAGCAGAAGGCTAAGGCTACCAAGGTGGTGGTAAAGGAGATAAGATTTGGACCGCAAACCGATGACCACGACTACAATTTCAAGCTCAAGCACGCCATCGGTTTCCTCAAAGAAGGCGCTAAAGTAAAGAGCTACGTCTTCTTCAAAGGACGCTCAATCCTCTTCAAGGAACAAGGCGAGGTGCTGCTGCTCAGGTTTGCCAACGACCTGGAGGACTACGCCAAGGTTGACCAGATGCCGGTACTCGAAGGCAAGCGCATGACTATCATGCTCTCGCCCAAGAAACAGACCTCGAAGAAGAAGGACGCCGAGAAGCCCAAGGACAACGCCCCCGAAGCGGCACCAGCTCCCGAGGCTACGGAATGAGGTTAGAGGTTAGTTGCGCTACGCGCGATTAGAGATTAGTGATTAGTGATTAGTTGGTGCTTCGCACCGATTAGGGATTAGTGAAACTAAGAACTGATAACTGAAAAACGATTCTCGATCACCGATCCTCGATCCTCGATAAACGAAAAAACGGGGCATTAGGCTTGGTAAGTGCCTAGTCCCTTGATTAATAACAATTTTTTAAAAACAATTTCAAAAATGCCAAAAGTTAAGACTAATTCCGGTGCCAAAAAAAGGTTTACCTTTACCGGAACAGGGAAGATTAAAAGAAAGCATGCTTACAAAAGTCACATCTTGACAAAGAAGACCAAGAAGCAGAAGAGAAACCTCACCAAGGTGAGCATCGTTGACAAAGCTAACCTCAACTCCATCCGCGAGTTGCTCGTTAAGAAATAATCAAGCGATATCAACAAAGTAAAGTTTCTAAACACTTTTAATCAACAAGAGATTTTTATCATTTTTATTAACCGAATGTTTAGCACAAAAGAGCAGCCATCGCTGCCGCTAACGTTCACAATTCATTTAAAAAAATGCCAAGATCAGTAAATCACGTTGCTTCAAGAGCAAAACGTAAAAAGATTCTTAAACTTACAAGAGGTTATTTCGGCGCACGCAAGAACGTCTGGACCGTTGCCAAGAACACTTGGGAAAAAGGTTTGACCTACGCTTATCGCGACCGCAAGAACAAGAAACGCAACTTCCGCGCTCTGTGGATTCAGCGTATTAACGCCGCCGCACGCCTGGAGGACCTTTCTTACTCTAAGTTGATGGGCTTGATTCACAAGGCAGGTATCGAGATCAACCGCAAGGTGCTCGCCGACCTCGCCATGAACAACCCAGAGGCTTTCAAGGCTATCGTCGAGAAAGCCAAGAACGCTCAGTAATCAAGATATTACCGTAACGAGCAACAACCGCGAGTAAAACTTACCTCAAAAAAGATGGACTTCCTCTCTCTCACGAGATGAAGTTCATTTTTTTGCTTTTTTGCAGGTGTTTTGTGAGAAAAATCGCACAAAAATTTGGAAATTTGTTTTATTGGCAGTAATTTTGCGATAACAAATCAGATCATTGACATAATGCCGCATCAAAGCTGATTGGGATACTCTTCAAATTTTTCATGAAATGCCGAGAAAAGTATTCTTGTCGATGGCGGGCCTCAACCACGTGTGGTGTCTTCGCGACCGGAGGATTACAAAGACTTGGATACCCTCAAATCCTGTTTTTATCGGAGTTTCATCACATCCCTTTGATGTGGCTTTATCATAAAAGGATGCTACCACGCTTGTTGCAACGGTAGCATCCTTTCTTTATCTTAATGTTAAGCTATTGGTAGCCAGCTGCTCCTCTAAGTTAACGTGAGTTCGACGAATTTGTCACTTGATAATCATTGCGTTAGCAGCTCCCCCTCTAAGATAGAGGGGGTCGGGGGGAATATGATAAACTCACGAAGCGACTGAGGAGTATGTCTTTCCAACTTTGTGGTTTACTTGAGCCTGATGTTGTAGCCCAACGTCACCATTATCGACATCGACGATGAGCCCTGAAAAGGATCAGACTTGTGATTGCTGAACACATCGTTGAGACCATAATAGAACCTGCCCTCGAGGTTTATGGCATGCTTAGGCGCGACGTTAACCTCCAAGCCGAGACCTGCCGAGATGCCGTAGTCGAAACGGCGTTCCACAGGTTCGGTGAACTGCTCCAACTTGCGATAAGAGTTGGCAAGCTCTTCTATGTCAACGGCATGCTCGTAGTCGAAATTGCTCGACGTCTTCTCCCCTATCATTATGCCTATCTCGGGACCTGCGTTGAAGAAGAACCGCACCTTGTCGCTGCCAAAATAGATGTGGGTGAGCAATGGAATCTGAATATAAGTGAACTGACGGCTGAAGCTGTAGCCCTCAAGCGGCTTGAAGTCTTCTTTCCATCCACGCTGCTCAAGGTTGAGCTCGCCAATGAGTCCAAAATGGTTCTCCTCGATATACCTCACGGTGGCGCCAAGCACCATGCCAGCAATCATCTTTTGCGGCACCGACGACTGGAAGTTCACTCTCGACAGACTCATGCCACCCTTAGCTCCCACGCTGATGTTGTGGTCACTGAAGTCGAGCGCATGAGCCGTGCCACTCACCATGAGCAGCACCATGAGTAAAAAATATGTGAAAAGGCGATTATTCATTCAAGTCGGTAATCTTAAGCTCTTTCTTGGGAGTGAGATTGATGATGCGCACCGACTTGTTGATATATCCAGTCCAGTTATTGGCGCGCTCAAAGAAGAAGTTGGTCTGGATGCCTTCGTATGACGACGCCTTGTCGCCAGGGGTAACATCATTGATGTAGGCATTCACCAAGAACATGCCCACGTCAAAGCCAAAGACGCTCATGTTGGGAGTGCTCGTTGAGAGTTTTGTGCCATAGCGCTTCACATATTTGTTGCTCAACGCTTTAACCTCGGCATTATCGGGCAGGAAGAAGCGAGAGTAGATGTGAGTGTCGATAGCCATAAACTCGTCTTTGTGCTTCTTTAAATACATGGTATATTCAGGATGTCCCAACAGTTCAAGGCGGCAATCCACACGTGTGGCTTTGGCCTCGATGATGCCTGTGGCATACTTGCTGATAAACGCCTCTTTGCCATTGGCAGGGATGAAGAGGTATTTTGTGGCTGGGTCGAGATACCTCGACAGCGACTTGCCGGTGAGGTCACTGACGATAGTCAATGTCTTGTGGGGGTGCTTGCTCACGTTGGCATATTTCTTAATCTCCTCATAGATATCCTTTGACGTCTCGCTGGGATCATCGAGGAACACTAGCTCATAATCCTGGAATTTTGTCCTGAGCATCTCGATTATCGAGGCGTTGAGGTATGGCGATGGGATATTCACCTGCATCGAGCGCTGGTTGTTGATATAGTCCTCGCTTTGAGTGTAGAAGCAGTTGAGGATGTCAATGTTGTTCTTTTGGCCATAGGCTAGGATGCGCTGCAGCTGGTCGCTCTCCGACGGAGCGATGATGATGTCGCTCTTCTTGAGAGCATCGAGCGAGAGGATGCTGTCGGTGATGCCTGGGCTGAGCTTGGTGTCATAGACATTGATATTCAGTGGCTTGGTGAGCTTGCCACCCAAGCTGTCGAGAGCCATCACGAAACCGTTGAAGAAGTCATCATAGTCACGGGCATTCTTGTTGCGGTTGGCCATGTCGGTTTGGAACGGCAGGATAATGCTGATGTTCACGCTGTTGTCCTTGTTGGGAGAGTGAACATCGTTATATACCTCATCAAACTTGTCCTTGTAGTTCTTCTCAAGCTGTTCCTCGGTCATAGCTGAGGTGTTGACCACCTGCTTGTCGATGGCATCACGAGGGATGTAGATGGTTTTGCCTTTCTTGAGTTTCGACACCTCGGGGTTGGCGTCCTTGAGCACCTTCACGTTGATGCCATTAGCTGCTGCCACACTCTCGTAGGTGTCGCCAGCGGTAACAACGTAAGGTATAAACTGCTTGATATCCTTCTGGACGATAATGTCTTTAGTGGTATTGGGCAGAATCATCACCACGTCATCGACTTGAAGGTTAGCGCTTGCTATACCGGGGTTCAGCTCAATAAGCTTCTCGATGGTGGTGTTATAAGCCTTGGCAATTCCATAGAGTGTCTCACCAGTCTTGATAGTGTGATACACAATCTTGCTCGACGAGGGCTTAACGGGAATTATGAGCTGCTCTCCCACCTTAAGGCCGTAAGCAATCGAGGGGTTAGCGGCAAGCAACTCGCTCTCGGTCACGCCGTAGGTTCGGGAGATGCCATACACGCTCTCGCCGCTCTTGACGATGTGAGTCACCACATCTTCGGCTATCATCTTTTTGTTGCCAGTATTCTGCTTAGTGTCAATGAACTCATTCACCGGCAAGAAGAGCAGCTGCTTTTTTGCCACGCCGTTACGTGCCGACGGATTATATTTCAAGATGATGTCTTTATTGACACCAATCTTGTTGGCAATATCATGCACTGTCTCGTTCTTCTTCACCTCATAATAATAATAGGTCTCGTTGCCAAGTCTTTTGGTAGGCAAATTCAACTTGGCGTTCAGTGTGCAGGTTGCTACAGCAAGCAGTATTGCTAAAGCTATAATTTTCTTCATAATTATCGTTGTTTCTTATTGTCAATCACGTTAATTACATCGCTAGGGCATTATGCCGAAGCAAATTCAAGTGCAAAGATAATGCAAGTTGAGTGAAATACAAAATCAAAGACTAAGTTTTTAAATAAAATGCTCACGCTCGGAACTTTATTTTCATACAAAGACAACAAATAAAAAAACTTCACAAAACCACGAATTATCACTAATTTTCACTAAGATTTGTTTTTAATTGTTTGTAGTTGTTTGACAAAAAACGGGATCGAGGGCGTCGTGGGTGTCACCATGCAATCGGGGCTTTGCCGTGGCGGCGCAGGTAGTCGTTGGCGAGCGAGAAGTGGTGGTTGCCGAAGAAACCACGATAGGCACTCAGCGGTGACGGATGCGGCGAGGTCAAAACCAGGTGGCGGGTGCGGTCGATGAAGCTGCCTTTGCGTATGGCGTAACTGCCCCACAGGATAAAGACCAGATTCTCTCGGCGGGTGGCAAGATGAGCAATCACCTCGTCGGTGAACTGCTCCCAGCCGCGGTTCTGGTGCGAGCCGGCTCGGTGCGCCTGCACGGTGAGTGTGGAGTTGAGCAGCAGCACGCCCTGACGCGCCCAGCGGCTGAGGTCGCCACTAGTGGGAATCGGTGCGCCAGTGTCGTCGTGAATCTCCTTGAAGATGTTTTGCAGCGACGGCGGGAACGGCACGCCATCATTCACCGAGAAGCACAACCCGTTGGCCTGACCGTCGTCATGATAGGGGTCCTGACCAAGAATGACCACCTTCACGTCATTAAATGGCGTGGCGTCGAAGGCGGCAAAAATCTGCCGTCCAGGCGGAAACACCCGAGTGGTGCGGTACTGCTCACGCACAAAGTCGGTGAGTCTCACAAAGTAGTCCTTCTCCCACACGTCGGCAAGCTCCATGCGCCAACTCTCCTCAATCCTCACTGTCATAGCTCATTTTTTAAAAAGATGATGAAATACCTCATTTCATTTTTGCAAAGATACAAATATTTCACTACTTTTGCACCGCATTTTATCTAAAAATTGCTCCGGGTCCATAGTTCAATGGATAGAATAAAGGATTCCGGTTCCTTCGATTGGGGTTCGACTCCCCATGGGCCTACTTTTAATGCTGAATGCAGAATGCACAATGCAGAATGCGGAATGCAGAATGCAGAATGCAGAATGCAGAATGCAGAATGCAGAATTTATAATGAAAAAAGCCTTGAGAGCGAGGTCTCAAGGCTTTTTTGTAAGTATATATAAACTATCACTTCATGCTGAAGGTCACATAGTTAATCTTGCTGAAAATCTCATCGAAGGCATTAAACACTTTCTTGACATCTTCATCCATAGCTGCTGAGAAATCCTTGACTTTGCCTAAACTAAAGAAGAACATAAATTTCCTTGATGTAGCAAACGACACCAATTCTGAAGGCACTGGCTTGTCGGCTTTCTTTAAGGCTGTGGATATCAGAGACTCGTTGCTGGTGAAATAGAAAGCGTCATTCTTGTTGCCAAACCAGAACTGTGAGCCATATCCATTATTTAAGATATATCCATCGGCAGTTTTTTCCACCGTGAATGGTGTGCTGCCATATCCTGTATAGCTATCGCTATAGTCGTAGTCTTCTTCATCAATATCTTCATCTAAGTCATCATCAACGGCCGTGTCATCATCAATGAAATCAGGCTCATCGGTGAATGAAGCATAACTTGGCGAGCTTCCGTCGAGATTCTTTATCAGCTCAGCAATCTTATCGGCAAGACCGCCCTTGCTCTCAACAGCAACCATAAAATCTTGTGGAGCAGCAAAATATGCGGCAATATTGCCATCTACTGCACTAATTATATCAACGAATGATTCATATAAATCTTTAGCTTCAGATGGGAGCTGCTCGAGAAGCTTGTTCTCTTTCAACGATTTGTTCATATATTTTGAAGTCTTCGGTCCATCAATATTGGCTGCGAAGCCACCCAGCGCAGTTTCGGGAATGGTATTTATGCCTTTCTCGTCAATCTCCCTATACAACTCCTTTGCTTCGTCAATCTTCTTCTGGACTTTACTGTCATCCGACTCTGCCCAAGACTCAAAGTCGCAGATGCCGTCGCTGCAAGTGCCGTCAATACCCACAACTGTCTTTCGGGTATCCTCAAGCTGTTCTTTCAGTTGAGGCATTTGGCTTCCTATCATTTCCACAATGTCCTCAGAGATTATCGACAGGTCAGCATACAGGCAAGCAAACGAATTAGCGTCACAAACCTTGTCAAAGAGTTTGTTGTCGCCCAGGTCGCCATCTATCTCTTTGCCCATAATCTTCTTGATCTCCTTCTTGGCATCATTGCCAGTTGTGCCGAGGATTACCAAGGCGTCGCTATTGAGACCAAAAGCGGCATCTCCATTGGCAAAATATTCAAAGCCGTCGCCTTCTTTATCGATGTCAACTTTTGCATTGTCCTCAAACCAATCTTTCACTTTGTCTTTGTCATCAACTTTAGCGACAATGCCAAAGGTGTAGTTCGTGCCTTTTCCTCGTCCAAAAATATAGATTGGCACCTTAACGTCAATACCCATCTCTTTCAACGATGAGATATCAAATCCAGCTTCATTGCCAAAGGCGTCCTCGATGTCTTCCATCAACTTCTCGGCGTCGGCACCAGTCTGTTCGAAGAAGGCTTTAACGTCGATTTTTCCCACAATTTTACTGTCGGCGGGGATATAGTCCTTGTGTTTCTGGCCACATGATGTGAACATCACGAGCGCAACAACAAATGCCGACAAGAACAATAATCTTTTGATCTTTTCCATTGTAAAAACGATTTTAGTTTGTAATAATATTTTTCGCCACAAAAGTAATAAAAACGACTTGAAATAACAACAAGAGTGTGATTTTTATTTCAATTTTGTTTAATATCTCGCCGAAGGCGACTCCTTGAAGCGTGGGGGCTGTTATATCAAACGACCAGAAACGATTAGAAAATGCTCACGCTCGCAAGGCGTTGAGCTAACAAGCATACAAGGAATAAGCAAACAAGGCAAGTGATATTAAGTGTTAAGTTTTAAGTTTCAAGAGTTAAGTTTCTGCGCACTCTAACCTCTAACCTGCGCAAAGCGCATTGCCTTGTCAGCTCGTCAGCTTGTTTGCTCGTCAGCTACTCGCTTAATCACATTTTCAGGTAGAAATCTCGCGTGAGGTTTATATATTGTTGTGTATAAGACGCATCGGCGAGCCTGATGGTGATTTGTTCTTCAATGGTCTCGATAGGCGATTTCACCAGCTCCCACAGCAGGCGTTTGGGGGCGGAGCCTTCTACTGACTGCACCCTGGCAAGCCGTTTTATCGACATGGAGGCTTTCACTATGCATCGCCTGACGCTCATCTCTTGCTCTACGGGAGAGACGAAAGCCAGCGTTCCGCCATCGGAAAGCATCAACTTTGACCTGCCAATAAGCTGCCCCATCGTGAGCGACACTGAGTGGCGCGCTAGGTTCCGGCTATGGTCAGGCGCCATCACGTTCTCGGTAAAGAAAGGAGGATTGGAGACTATCAGGTCATAAGGCTCTTGCGCGGCAAAACCGTTGAAATCGACGCATTGAGCCTCTACCCTATCGCTCCAGGGCGAATTAGCGATGTTGATTCTGGCTTCATCTGCGGCATCCTGGTCAATGTCGATCGCCGTGACAGCGGCATCGGCATTACGCTGAGCCACCATCAGAGCGATAAGTCCGCATCCCGTGCCCACATCGAGAACCCGCTTGGCGCCAGTCACGTCGCACCACGCACCCAGCAGCACGCCATCGGTGCCCACCTTCATCGCCGTCTTGTCATTGAGCAAGTCAAACTGCTTAAATCTGAATATTTTTCCCCGAGACATTCTTGCAGAAAAACAATAAAATGATTACATTTGCAAAGTTAATATTAAAATCCGGAAATTATGAAGAAATTAAGCATTGTTTTATTATTCTTGACCGCCACCCTACTCTCGGTCAATGCACAGAAAACGACAACGTTCCCCACCACCAACGAGATGTTCAAGGTCATCACTTACCGTTATATATCTCTCAAGAACGAGACTCGTGACGCTAAGGCTGCCGAGAAATACTACACTCAAGTGTTTAAAAAAATGGGCTATATCCACGAGTTGCCTGGCGACGGCTACGGCGGACCTTGCAGCATCATAGACGGCTTCTACAAGGGAGGATACATCAACAAGAAGAAAGCCAACATGTTTGTACCCACCAAGAAGAAAACCGCCAGCGTGATTTTCTTGTCGGCTTGCAACGACGGTGAAGATAGTGACTATGGGTACCTCAACATTACGCTAACTGTATATGACAAATCTTTAGCCAATAAAATCCTGGCGAACATCAAGAACTCAGGATTCAAGAAAGTACAAAATGACAACAACGACAAAGCAGTGAGCATAGTAAACTATAGCAACGGCAACAAACTTGTGGGTTATGACTACAACCCCGAAGAAAAAGCCTACAACTTCTACTACTCAATTGACGAGCAATGACACTGGGCTCCTGTTTTCCGCAACAGGACACCCAAAGAGAGAGCTCAATTGACACAGCCCACTGTCTTTCAAGACATTCTAACTTATTGACGAACATCGATATAAATCGGTTTTCTTTACATAAAAACAATAAACAACTGCATCGGACACTAATAATAAAATTTTAAACGCAGCACCCTCACACTCTGCAAGAGATTAGACAAAAGGACAAAAGTTCACATAAAGCTGTCGCAACGTAGTATTTTTTTAGACAAACAGACATAAAGACAAACAGACGTGTGTTCAGTATGTCAGTGTGTCTGTCTGTCAAAAAAGTGAGAAGTGGCCGAGATATGTCCTTATGTTCTTTTAGAGATTTCCAATCATTCAGCCATTTTAACACCCTAAAGTGTGAAAATGATTATTTATTGCTTTACAGCTGCAACATTCACCCTTTAGTGTGCGTCTAACTCAAAAAGACCTTTCTATATTTGCACATAGAATAATATAAACCCAAAGACTATGGAAAAGAGAATTGTTACCTTCTTAATGCTTATGGTATGCGCCTTCTATTTAAGTGTTTCGGCTCAAGACTTTTCAACTCAACGTGACAGCGTGATGACTGATACGTTGCCCGAGATAATTGTAAAGGCCAAGGAGCAGATTGAGACGGCCGACAAGGTCATTCTCATGCCTGCACCTATTCTGCGCAAGCACGCAGCAAACGCGCTAGATCTAACGGGACTGATGGGCATTGCAGGACTGGTAGTGTCGCCACAGGAGAAATCAGTTACCACACACACTGGCGCTGAGGTGGTATTGTGCATCAATGGCGTGGTAGTTCGCGCCGAGGATGTGGCCATGCTACAGGCACAAGATGTGGTCAAAATGGAGTATTTGCGAGCCCCATCGGGCAAATGGGCCGGCAAAGCGGCAGTGCTCAACTACATAGTCCGCAACTCGGGTGGCAACGTCTATCTCTCGGCCGACGAAGGGTTCATTTATCAGCGAGGCGAATATGTGGCAGCGGTCGATTACACCCGCAGCAAGACCAAACTACGGTTGGCTGCCATGAGCAAGTGGGACCGCAACCACAGTTATGTTGAGGAGTCGGGGCTCTATACCTTTACTAACGGCTATCAGCTGACTCGCTACTACAGCCCTGACCATACACTCGCTCGCCACCACGGTGAGGATGTTCGCTTTGAGTTGAACAACAAAGGCGATGCTCACCGCTTTAACCTTACCCTCGGCTTGGATGCATCAACCATGCCGACCCATGACATGACAACAGCTGTTATTTATCTCAACGACACAACATCTATGCATCGTCACGCGAACAGCAAGGCTCTGTCGCCCAATATTTTTCTTGAATATACCAAGTGGTTGCCGTCCAACCAGATTATACATTTTGTCGCTAGCGGTAGCTACGGTCACAACACCTATCACAGCTTGTATGAAGAAACCGGTCAGAACACAGTGACATCGCACGTTAAGGAAGACAACTTCGCACTGGCTGGGCAGGGACGTTACTTCAAGACGTTTACCAATCAACTGATGTTTATGCTTATGGCAGGACACGCGCTTACCAACTACAAGGACCACTATAGCGGCACCTCAACTGGCTATCAGCACCTGGTCACCAATGTCACAACTGCTATGCTGCAGCTCAGCCGTTCGGCTGGCAGTTTGTCATGGTATGCCACAGCTGGTGTGTCAAACTCGGCAGTGTCGCTGGGAGGCAAGCACTACAACTATTGCAGTCCCATCGCCTACTATGGCGGCACCTACGCTCCACGGCAGGACCTGTCGCTATCGTTAAACGGCGTGCTGACCCACACGCTTTTCGACCCTAGCAACAAGAACAGTATGACGCTGCCCGTCTCGTTCTTCGAGGCCACGCAAGGAAACCCCGACATTGAGCCCCTAAGGGTGTTGAGCAACACGTTATCGCTTAGCAAGCAGTGGGGCAATCACTCACTGGCAGTATCCTATATGAGCTACATCTACTTCAACAACATCGTGCATCAATACTATGCCGACCCGTCTGTCATCTATGACAAGAAACTGAATGACGGCAATTTTTATGGTAACATGCTCAGTGCTAGCTGGTCATTTAGCGCATTGAGCGACCGTCTGCGTGTGAGCCTAACTGGTATAGGCGAATACAACGCCGTGCGCGGTGATGTGTATGACCTGTCGCGGACCATCGTGCGCGGACGTGCCAACGTGACTTGGCTACAGGGAGACTTTAAATTTAGCGCAAACTTCAAAACCCCATCTACGCAACTCGACATACGCGAGCCGTTTCTGGTGCATGACCCTATGATGCTGGACTTCCTTGCGGGATGGAACCACAGCGGTTGGAGCGTTGAGCTACGACTTAACAACCCCTTCAACCGTTACTACAAGAGCCACGAGTGGATGGACTATGGTTGTTACGACATGGACCGCTGGCGCATGAACGAAACAGCAGGCCGCAGCGTAAGCCTTAAAGTAACCTACACTTTCAAATTCGGCAAGAAGACCGACCACAGCGATGTGCAGTTCAACCCCGTCATTAACAGTGCCATCATGAAATCATTGTAACACCCTAAAGTGTGAAAGTTGACTTTTTCTCAAAAATGCTGCAACATTCACCCAGGCGAAAAGATGTGGCGCGCCCCCGAGGACCGCGTTACCATTTGGTAATCACAACATTAACCATACAAAATAAAAACAGGAAGACTCAATCGAGCCTTCCTGTTTTTTGCGGAAGCATTATTTTAATAAATTGTGCAGTTTCCGATTGCACAAATTCGTTAACACTTGGTTTCTTCCATAATCTTTATGATTTTGATGCCACAAAGGTACAAACAATAGACAAAATAAATTAGTTTTACTGAAAAATAAAGCATCAGTTTATCTCCACTTATTCAAAAAAGTTCGTCACTTTTGTTTGAAAAGTGGGGGGTGATGTGTTATATAGATGTAAAGTTAGTAATTTTGTCGGCAAATTACGTGATTTGTAAATGACTATTGACGCATTTGAACTGATAGCCCCTCGGCTGAGGTCTGCCGCCTTGAACAAGGCTGCGGCGATGGGCCTCGACTATGACGAGTCGCAAGACATCGCCCAGGAGACGCTGTTGCGGTTATGGCAGATGCGTGACGATAAACGGCTCTACAATCCTGAGGGTTTTGCTGCTGTGATTGCTCACCGATTATCGCTGAACCACTTGCGACGCAAACCACCGCTCCCTTTAGAGAGCAGAGAGAGAGCAAGCCAGACAATTTCGCCGTTGGATGAAATCATACAGCAGGAGGACGTGCAATGGCTCGAACAGAAAATCAATGAGCTACCATCCACCCTGCACGCAGTGTTGAAAATGCGCCAAGATGAGAAATACTCCAACAAGCAGATAGCAACTCTGCTCGGAATAAAGGAAGACAGTGTGAGCACATTGCTCGCAAGGGCACGAAGACAATTAATGGAACAGATTAAGCAACAACGCAGAGAACGACAATGAAACCATATTCACGACATCAGATAGAGGCTTTGCTCGACAAATTCATGGCGGGCAAGACCTCCATTGAGGAGGAGTCGTTGCTGAGCCAATATTTCAACACAACCCACGAAGTACCTGCCGAATGGGAAGATTATCAAGCTTTGTTCGGCTATATCGACCGTGGACTGGAAGGAGACCTGCTTCCCGAAACATCCTCACCATCACATCGCAAATGGCTTTGGTGGGTTCCTGCTGCTGCAGCGGCAATCGTGGCACTCGTTTTCGGCTTCAAGGTTTTAAACAAACCAGAAACCACCCAGCCTATTTCACCACCGATAATCGCTCAAAAGGCAGAACCAAAAGAAGTGACGATTGAACATAAAACCGACAATCATCATGAGGTCGTGACAAAATCATCCGATAACAACACTTGTGCACACAATAAAGCAGAAAGCGCCGCAATCAAGCAACAGCTCGTCGCAATCAAGCAACAGCCAAGAAAACAAAAGCATTCTATGGACGCCTCTCATCATGAGACACAGACCAATCTTATTGCACAGAACGAACTGCATTTGCAAGTGAACGAACGTTTGCAACGCGAACTTGAAGAACTGAACCAGCAGGCCATCATCATCGACATGGAGGCCATGGGCTATAAAGCAGTGACCGATGAAGACGGCACCATCATTTATGTGGATATGCAACAAGAGATAGATAATCAATTCAACAACCAATCAACTAACATACCTGGATTATGAAAACAAAGTATATTATCCTTGCACTGGCGTTGTTCATCGCACCTGCGGCTATGGCTCAAGAATATTTCGCAAAGTTGAGATATTACTTTGGAGATAATTCGCCTATCGTCCAGAAGCAGAACACGCTGAAGGTTCACAACACCTTTTCCAACCCCGAGAACGGGGAGAAAGAAGGCGAGCTCACAATCTATAAATTTGTATTGCCTGAATCTGACGTCAGTTACACCGACAGCGTGAGAGTGCTGTATGAGGCCATCAGCCAAGCGATGGATAACGGCAAGATTCCCAACCGCAGCATTTACACGCTTTGGAGCATCACCGGCAACAAAGACCGTCTTTATACCGGGTATCGCATATACCACAACAAAAGTGAGTTCACACTTGTGGGAACTGAATCCGACAACTGCTACACAGTAGGACTAATCAACGAGGATGACACACATTTCAGGACCACTTACACCATAGAGTGGAGCGAAGTGCCGGATGGAAGCGTTACAGGGCGGCTAATTACCACATACGCACCCATAAAACCACAAATAGAATCTCCCACAGTTGTCCCACCCTCAGAGCAAAAGAACGATAACAAAATGTGGATGAGAAAACTGTTCTTTTATCTTGACAAGCTCAAAGATGGCGAATCTCTGTATCTATCCGGGCTTTACTCATTGGCGAAAGAGTGTGATATGCTCGACCATGACGACCTACAGGTCGCCATCGGTCAAATCAAACTGTCAAAAGCGGAATTTGAGCGAAAGCACAAGGATGCATCGAGTATTCTCCTGCTGCAGCAGGTCATAGAGATACTTGAAGCAAGACTGAGTAAATAAAAGTCCCTACCGTACATTTTAATAACATCGTTTATGTGACCGAAATCATGTAAACAGCCATAACTATGTCTATTTATCAATAAATTCACCAACATGAAAACAAGACTCTATTTATTTGCAATCAGTATTTTAGCTTGTCTTTCGGCTGCAAGTCAAGTGAATGACGACAGTACAAATGTCGTAACCGCCGATAGTATAAATGTGCTGCTTCAAGAGGTCTCAGTCATCGCTCCTAAAGCGGTTATCCACAGAGACGGATTGAACTATTCAATCAGCAATCTGTCGGGCACTCATATTGGAGAGGCTGGCACTCTTTATGACATGCTCGGATGGACTCCTGGCATTGTGACCTACGACATCAACAACATAAAAGCAGGAGGATCGATGAGCGTTGGTGCAATTTATATCAACGAGCAGAAAGTTGCAGACCGTAACATACTGCTGTCCATACCATCCAGCCAAGTCTCCAAAATAGAGGTGATCCGTGATCTTAGGGTGAGGTATTCCGCAGAATCGGGAGTCGTAATCAAGATAACACTCAAAAAGCAGCTCAAAGACTACATTGGTGTATCTGTGACCAACAATCTTGAAATACGCCGTCGTGTGTCAGATGACGGTTGGGTCAATCTCAGTGGCAAGTACGGCAAGTTCTCGTTCTCGGGTTCGCTGGTAGGCCAATATGCAAACCGTAAAATCTATGACAATGGCGGGACGACTATATTCAACACTAATGGTGAACCAGCCTACAGCGATGTTTTTGATTCTGAATACACCTCAATCAAGACTGGCCCGTTATGGAATGTCGGACTGAACTATCTGGCAAAGCCAACACTTAATTTCATACTCCAATACTCAGGCAACTCTACCAACGTGGATTTCAAGGAGCATAAAGTTCATCAACTATCAATGAATGGCATCGAAACTGCCCTTGACGAGAACACGGTCATTCCGCATCGCAAATCATCAGGGCACAATTTAACCTCAGGTATGACATACTTCTCTCCATCTGGTCATTTCTTCAATCTAACTCTCAGTTATTCCCATCAGAACAAAGGTGAGACACAATTGATTGACATCCTTAACACTACTGACAATATTCTCACCTCAAAGAATATCGCCAGCAACTCAAAGTATGACTTGCTAGACGCGGAAACAAACTGGCGCTTCTCGCATAAAGGCAATGACTGGGGATTAGGATATAATCTTAGTATCATTAAAAACTCTTATGACTTCATCAATGACGGTATCGGGCAACCAACCATCAGAAAGGATTACACTAACATCCTTTACGGCTCATGGGGTCGCAAAATAAACAAGCTGAGACTTGACTTGGGGGCGAGACTGATGCACAACATCACAAAGTTGACACAATCATCAACAGCCAGCGACAAGCACACATTGGTTTTGCGTCCATATATCAGCTTGAAATACAATATAGCGGACAATTACTCCATTGGCACATATTACACAATGTTTGTCGGTTATCCCACAATATCGCAACTCAATCCGGCTGTGGTATATAGCGACACTTTGCATTACGATAAAGGAAATGAGAACCTTGAAAATGTTTACACCCACAAACTGGCGTTATTTGCCAACATCAAGGATGTCTCGCTTGGCGTTGACCTCAAAAGAATCAACAATATGATAGTCACTGGTTCATTTCCCTATGGTGAGAATGGTGCTATCATAGACCAGCCTATCAACAGTTTGTTTAGTAACGATGTAACTTTTAAAGTGTCCTACTCAACGAGTATCGGCAAACTGAGGATTGACCCGGAGATTGAGTATAGCTATCAATTCACGAAGTTGCCCGACATTAGCGGAATGATTAACAAAGAATTTGGACAGCACAATATCTACGTCTCATGCGATTTGAGTTATAAGTTTTGGAAAACTGCCGAGGCTTTCTGTAGGTTCTCTTATCAAAGTCCGTGGTATGACAGCAACATGAGAATTGGTCGGACTCTTCGTTTTGATATTGGCGCAAGCAAAACATTCTTTGACGGCAAACTCCGTACAGCCATAGAACTGACCGACCTTGCCGGAGAAGCTGTCACGCCTCGTTGGAACATTGATTTCTCAAACATCAAGCAATGGCAGCGTAACAGGTATGATACAAGAGGGTTGAAATTGAGTCTGCGTTACACTTTCAACAGTGTCAGCACTTCGTTCCGCGACGCGCAAATAAACAAGAGCAGTGACGGACGAGTGGATTAAAAATTGTTTGTAATTGTATGACAAACCGTCATTTGATTCAACAAAAAACCACAGGCTGGTGCAAAACTAAAAAAACAGTTTCTTGAAAATCAGTCGAATAAATAATAAGAAAAATCAGATTAATCCGTAGTTTTTTATTTAGTGGGAGTTTTGCAACACCGTCTGTCATAACAATGAAAAAGAGGGATTCGCTGCGCGCATCCCTTGCGCCCCGGCGGGGTTCCAAGCAAAACATTTAGACTGACACTAACGTGCTAATCAGTTTTTTGCTCGTTCTTACACCCAAGCAAGCTTGGTGTAGCACAAACAAAAAACTGGTTGAGAAAACTCAACCAGTCTAAATGTTTTGCGGAAAGAGAGGGATTCGAACCCCCGGTGCCTCTCAGCACGCCGGTTTTCAAGACCGGTGTAATCGACCACTCTACCATCTTTCCGAGAGTCGCTTTTCATTTGCGGGTGCAAAGTTACAACGAAGTTTTAAATCTTGCAAGAAAAATGTCTTTTTTTTGTTTTTTGCGTGCGATTTTTGCTCTTGTTGATAACTTGATAGCAGATTTTTCTCATTATTATTATTATATTTGAAAATTAATTTGTAACTTTGTAAGTTAAAACTACAATGCTTGAAAAATCATAACACTTAAAATATAAACGACGATGAAATTCAACATTCAAAGCAAACTGTTATTCACTCACTTGCAGGCTGTAAGTAAAGTGGTTAACTCCAAGAACACGATTACCATTCTCGACAATTTCCTGTTCAACCTGAGCGGCAACACTCTGGTGATTACCGCCAGCGACCAGGAGACCACGCTCACCACCACCGTGGAAGTGACTAACGCCGAGGGCAGTGGCAAGTTTGCCGCTGGCGTGAAAGAGCTTCTCGACATGCTCAAGGAGATTCCCGACCAGGGGCTGTCGTTCGACATCAACGACCAGAACCTCGCCATCAACATCGACTACCTCAATGGCCAGTTCAACTTCATTGGCATCAACGGCAACGAGTTCCCCACCAAGTCACAGAGCGATGAGGAGCAGAAGACCTTTGTCCTCCCCGCCGAGAAGGTGGCACGCGGCATCCAGCAGACAGTCTTTGCCGTTGGCACCGAGTCGCTGCGCCCCATGATGATGGGTATCTACTGGGACATCAAGCCCGAGGAGATAGCCTTTGTCTCTACCGACACCCACAAGCTGGTGCGCTTCCGTGAGCTGAACCTCAACACTGGTCTGGAGCAGTCGTTCATCCTGCCCACCAAGCCCGCCACTATCCTTGCCAGCATCCTCGACAAGCAAGAGGGCGACGTGAGAATCACTATCGACTCCAAGAGCGCGACATTTGAGAGCGATGAATACACTATGTCGTGCCGCTTCGTGAACGGTCGCTACCCTAACTACAACTCGGTAATCCCACAAGACAACCAATACACCCTCACTATCGACCGCATGACAATGCTCGCCGCCATCAAGCGCGTGTCGGTCACTGCCAGCCCTGGCGGTCTCGTGAAGTTTGACCTCAAGGAGAACCAGATACACCTCTCGACTCAGGACATCGACTTCTCGAAGTCGAGCGAGGAGGTTATCGCTTGCGACTACAACGGCACTGAGATGCTCATTGGCTTCAACGACGACAACATCATCGACGTGCTCAACAACATTGGTCACGACATGGTGACCGTTGAGCTGATGGATCCCTCGCGCGCCGGCATCTTCAAGCCCGCCGAGCAACGTGAGAACGAAGACCTGCTCATCCTGCTCATGCCAATGATGGTAATGGCGTAATAGTTCTGAGTTTTGAGTTCTGAGTTCACAGTTCACAGTTCAGAGTTCACAGTTCAGAGTTCAGAGTTCACAGTTCAGAGTTTATAGTTCAGAGTTTTGTAGGGACAAGGCGTGACTTGTCCGCTAGTTCACAGTTCTAACTTTATTGGAAACTATTTCTCATGCAGCTTAATCTAAAACGCCCCATCATCTTCTTCGACTTGGAGACGACGGGGCTTAATATCACTAAGGATAAGATAGTTGAGATTTCAATCATCAAGGTTTTCCCCGATGGCCATGAGGAGGAGAAGACGCGCCGCCTCAACCCCGAGATGCACATTCCCGAGGAGGCGAGTGCAGTACACGGCATCACCGACGATGATGTGAAGGACTGCCCCACTTTCAAACAGGTGTCGAAGAGCCTGGCACAGATTTTTGAGGGCTGCGACATTGGCGGCTTCAACAGCAACCGCTTCGACATACCAGTGCTCTCGCAGGAATTTTTCAATGCCGGCATCAAATTTGACTTCAACAAGTGCAAGTTTGTTGATGTGCAGACCATCTTCCACAAGATGGAACCCCGAAACCTCGTTGCAGCTTATAAGTTCTACTGCGGTAAGGACTTGGAAAATGCTCACTCTGCCAATGCCGACACCCGCGCCACGGTAGAGGTGCTGAAGGCGCAGCTCGACCGTTATAGCGACCAGCTGCAGAATGATGTGGAGTTCTTGTCGAGCTATTCGAGCCAGAACCGCAACGTGGATCTCGCCGGACGCATCATCCGCAACGATGACGGCGTGGTGGTGTTCAACTTTGGCCAGCACAAGGGGAAAAGTGTGGAAGAGGTGCTCACCAAGACTCCGCAATACTACGACTGGATTCAGAACCGCGACTTCGCCGAGGACACTAAAAACGTGCTCCGCGAAATCTACATCAAGATGAAACAGCGCAACAGCACCGGGACAATACAGTTTAAGTAAAGCTCACAAGCTGACAAGAGACAAGCAGACAAGGCAATAGTAGTTGTTGCAGCCACTTAACACTAAACACTTTGTAACACTTGTCTCGTCAGGTTGTTAGCTGAATAATTCTCTCCTTTAAATATTTAAGTTTCTATTGTAATGTTGAAATATAATAAAATGCTGTGAGTCAGCTCCCCTTCTAAGTTAGAGAGGGATCTTTTCTCTTGAAATACATTCATTTGTTCACTCATTTTTACTTTAGAAACATCAATAAAAAATATTTGTTTGAATGTTGAAAGGCAAGAACATAATAGTGGGAATCACGGGTGGCATCGCCGCCTATAAGACCGCGTCGCTGGTGCGTCTCTTTGTCAAGGCGGGCGCCAGTGTGCAAGTGATAATGACACCTAATGCGAGAGAGTTTATCACGCCGGTGACGCTCTCTACGCTGAGCGGCAAACCCGTTATCAGCGAGTTTTTCACCGCCAACACCGGGCAATGGAACAGCCATGTGGACCTCGGGTTGTGGGCCGATGCGATGGTCATCGCGCCTGCTACTGCCTCGACCATCGCAAAGATGGCGCATGGCGTTGCCGACAATATGCTCGTGACAACCTATCTCTCGGCAAAGGCACCGGTCTTTGTGGCGCCAGCGATGGACCTCGACATGTTCAAGCACCCCACCACCACCCGCAACCTCGAACTCCTGCGCAGCTATGGCAACCACATAATCGAGCCAGCTGCCGGCGAACTCGCCAGCCACCTTATTGGCAAGGGACGCATGGAAGAACCCGAGAAGATTTTTGAGGTGCTTGACCGCTTCTTTGCTCAGGGTCAAGACCTTGCGGGCAAGCGTGTTATGATAACCGCTGGTCCTACCTACGAGAAGATTGACCCCGTGCGCTTTATCGGCAATTTCTCTTCAGGGAAGATGGGCTTCGCCCTCGCCGAGGAATGTGCCAATCGCGGTGCCGAAGTGACGCTGATTGCCGGGCCTGTAGCTCTCAAGACATCGTCGCCCGCCATCAGCCGCATCGATGTGATGAGTGCGCAGGAGATGCACGACGCGGCAATAAGGGAGTTTGAGAAGAGCGATGTGGCAATCCTCTGCGCCGCCGTTGCCGACTATGCCGTGGAGAACGCCGCCGACCACAAAATCAAGCGTGAGCGTGACGAGATCCCCGTCATACGCCTCAAGAAGAACCCCGACATCGCCAAAGCAATTGGCGAAATGAAACGTCCTGGGCAAGTGACCATTGGCTTCGCCCTTGAGACCGACAACGAGGTGGAGAACGCCAAGGGCAAATGCCAGCGCAAGAACCTCGATTTCATCGTACTCAACTCCCTACAGAACAAAGATGCCGGCTTCCAGGTTGACACCAACGTCATCACCATCATCACCAGCGATGGCAAAAAGATGGAATACCCCTGCAAGCCAAAAACCGAGGTGGCAAAAGACATTATCAATGTCCTTGCCAGCGACTATATGAAGTAAACAAGAGAACAAGAGAACAAGAGAACAAGAGGACAAGAGAACAAGAGAACAAGAGGACAAGAGGACAAGCCTAGGAGATGTCGGTGTAGTGCGCCACACCGTGGCGTTCGCTTTTCTGCTATAAACAATTACGAGTGAGATAGTACAATATCCCGACATCGCTCATTCAAGATTGTATCTTGACTTTGGCAAGGGTTTTTATTTGACCAGCATTTATGAGCAAGCAAGACGTTATGCCCAGCGTTTTCTGCGTCGTGGCAGAACCGCATGGTTAAACACTTATGAGCTGTTGTTCAATTCTGATGATTGGAAAACACTTCGATTTGAAAGTTATGACATGCAATGGCTTGACTTCATCTCAGCTTGCCGAGCTGGTACCGACACCACTGACTATGATTTGGTTATAGGCGGTATAGCCAACGACCGCGTTATTTTGACTCTTGATCTATACTTTGCTGGGGAACTCACTCAAGAGCAAGCTCTAGGTTTACTGAAATATGAAAAGCCTAATATCCAGTATTGTATCCGTTCAGAGAAGATGCTAAAAGAATGTTTAACCTATATCAGGAGCGAACAGCTATGAGTGATGAAGGAAAACTCATATTACGCAGTGCCAAGGTAGCAAGAATCATTGAGAGCATTAGTGAGATGTTTAAGGTATCATTACAAGAAGCTACCGACATTTACTATAATTCTGAGACTGCCAATCTTATTGAAGAGGGTGTTGCCGACCTGCATTGCCGCAGCGACAAATACCTTGCCGAAGAGGTTTGGCTTGAACATCAAGAACGGTTGTCATAACAACCAAATGACAATTACTCCCAAATTGGTCGTTAGGCAACAATCAGTTGTTTTTTAGAAGACATTTAAGACTACCATTTTAGTTTTTGAAAATTTTAAAGACAATTGTCTCCGCTGAAATGCTACGGAGGCAATTGTCCTTAATTAATTATATCCTATGCTAAATAATGATATTGTACTTAATTGTCTTAACCCAAATCAAGATTTTTAAAGAAAAGCGAGTTTTGCTGCCACATTTGGATAGATTTTGCGTCTTCTTGTAATTATAACTATAAATTTATTTTCAAGATGAAGCAATTATTTCTGTTTATGCTCGTAATGGTGTTTTCGATTACGCTCACATGCTATGCCCAAACTCCAAACGACTCAACAAAAACCGAACAACCCGCCGACACCACCGCTTGGGACAACCTGCTCGACGGAGTGACCGTGACAGCTCAACGACAACTCATCAAGCAGGAAGTGGACCGCACCACCTACGACGTGCAAGCCGACAACGACTCCAAGACGCAGACCGTGATGGACATGCTGCGCAAGGTGCCAATGGTGACAGTTGACGGCGAGGATAACATCCTAGTGCGTGGCAACAGCAATTTCAAGATTTACAAGAACGGACACCTCGACCCGAGCTTGACAAAGAATGCCAAGGACATACTTAAAGCGATGCCAGCCTCGTCAATAAAGCGCATTGAGGTCATCACCGACCCTGGCGCTCGCGAGGATGCCGAGGGCGTGAATTCCGTTCTCAACATCGTGATGATGGACAACCATCGCATGGAGGGAATCAGTGGCTCGCTCTATGGCAGCTACGGCTCTCACAAGATGCCCTCGCTAAGTGCCTATCTGGCAGCTCAGATGGGCAAAGCTATCGTGAGCGTGAATTACGGTTGGCATTACATGTCGAAGGATGCCACCACACAAAATGGCTACGTGGAGCGCACGTTCTTGAACTCGGGCAACACAGAGCTAGTTCACAACAGCGGCTCCAATCCTGGACCCTTTCACTATGCCGACATCAACGCAAGCCTTGATATCGATACCCTTAACCTGCTCTCGGCATCGTTGAGCGGCTATTACTATAAGATAAATGTGCAAGGCATTGCCGATGTCACCAAGCTCGACCCACTGGGCAACAAGATTTATAGCTATACCGAAAGTTGCTACACTCCCAGCTACAGCCACCACTCTTGGAATGGCCAACTCAACTATGAGCACCGCACCCACCGCAAGGATGAGAAAATCACATTTTCCTATATGCTCGCCCTCACTCGCCAGCACTCCGTACAAGAGACCACTTATAGCAATCTCGCCGACTTCCCTTACGGCTACGATGGCTACATGCAAAGTTCGCGTGAGCGCTTTACCGAACATACGTTGCAGCTCGACTATGTGCGCCCGCTGTGGGAAGGACACAAGATTGAAATGGGTGCCAAATACATCGACCGTCGCAACAGCAGCTTGAACGAGCAACGCTTTTATGACCCCGTTTCCACTACTACCAGCGATGACTTCAACCACAGCATGCGCATTGCCGCCATCTATGCCGACTATATGTGGACACGTGGCAGTTGGAGCGCGCGTGCCGGGTTGCGTTATGAGTACAGCTACATGAAAGGTCACTACCCCGACGGCAAGAGTGCCGATTTCGACAAGCATTTGAACGACTGGGTGCCGCAGGCAAGCATAAAGTATCAAATTAATGACCAGCAGTCAATTCGCCTGGTATATACCACCAGCATCAATCGTCCTGGCATCACCTATCTCAACCCGGCAGTGCGCACCTACCCTGGAGGCGAGCATTTTGGCAACGCACAGCTTGGCAGCGTGCGCAGCCAGTCGATAGGACTACCCTACATGTTCACCAGCCCCAAACTCACCATCCAGCTGTGGCCGCAATACCGCTTTGTAAGCAACGCCTTGGGGACAATAATCTATGCCCGTGGCGACACGCGCGTGCAGACCTACGGCAACGTGATTCGGCAGCATCGATGGCAATTAGAGAGCTACATTCAGTGGAAACCATTTGACAAGACCACATTTGTCGCCAATCTCAACCTTTGGCACCGTAACTACAAGAGTGCACAACTCGCATTAGAGCAGAGCCAGACATCGATGTACTATTACCTATACGTGGCTCAGAAACTGCCATGGCGACTGCAAGTAACGGCCTATACCTTCGGCGAGATAGGGCACTCAAGCGAGAATATATATTCGGTTGTGGAGCCATGGAATCGCTACGCATTCACACTGCAACGCTCCTTCCTGAGTGACGACCGCCTTACCGTGCGACTCACCGCCAACTCGCCATTCCACAAGAACCAGCATTACAAGACCAGCACAACCCAGGGCGACATCACCGGCTGGGGCGACAACATTCATTCCCAAAACGGCCGCTATTTCAGGATTACGGTAACATATCGCTTCGGTAAACTCAAAAACAGCGTCAAGAAGCCCGACACCACCATCGAGAACAACGACCTCGAAGGAGGAATATCGAGAGGAAAATAATTATTTTCAGTCGTGTTTTTGTGCCCACCATCTAACCTGGTGGGCTTTTTTTATGTCCTTGCTGTTACGTTTAGTAGGGGATAAACGTCTTTATAATGACATGGGACTTGACTTGATGACATCCTCCTTTCTTGGCTTGCGCGACAAGCTGCACCACATCGCCATGCGTTACCTGCAAAGCGATGAGGAGGCTCAAGACGCACTACAGGACACTTGGCTCCGGTTGAGCGACAAAGGCGCGGTCGCGACTTCGCAAGAAGCGAGAAACAAACTCGTTGCTGTGCTGAGAAACATCTGCATAGACCGTCTCAGAAAAGCCCGAACCGTCTCAATCAATTCTATCAACTCAAGCGATGTGCCACGCTACAATATGGAAACTGAAGATATTGAACGATTTGAACAGATACTGCAACAGCAGTTGACTCCACTACAACGGCACATTTTCAATCTTGTCGCCCACGAAGGCTATGACTACGAGCAGATTGCAAAGAGTATGTCAATGTCGGTCGAGGCGGTGAGGATGAACATGAGCCGCACGCGCAAAAAGATTCGTGAAACGCTAAAAATGTTGGACCAATGAAACATTGCGACAATCAATTCTCCATAGAAGAAATAGAAATGCTATGCCGGCTCTATCTCGGCTGCCAACTCTCAATGCTGGAGGAAACAGAACTGGAATATGTGCTGATGCTATGTGATTTTCACTCCCCTCTAATTGATGAGACAAGAGAATTGATGGCACTCTCACACTCGGTAGAGTTTGCCAAGAAAAGAAAGAAACACAGCAGCCTTAGGGCGTGGGTCATGAGTGCGGCAGCTTGTGCGGCTATCGCGCTGGGAGCCTTCACCATCTACCATCACTTCAACAACACCAACATAAATTCGCATGACGATTACTGCATTGTCTATGTGGCAGGAGAGAGAGCCGACGAGGAGAAGGCACATATAATCGCAGAGGCCGATGTCGCCAAAATGCGGCAATTCATGCTGACAGTAAACGAGCAACAAGCCCAGGAAGAGGCAAAGGTAGAACAATTTATGAACCATATAAATCAATCGAGATGAAACGTTTAACGATAATATTATTGTGCTTTGCAACTGCTGTTGCCGTCTTTGCCAAGCCACCAAAGTTGAATGTGGAAAGACTCTTTGACGGTCGCCTCAACAACAATAAGAGTGTCACTATTTCCATCTACAAGAACAATGGAAACTACTATCGCGGCATCACAGTTAAGAACAGCCCCGAGATAATCAAGATGATTGCCGACGCCATAGAAAAAGACGCTCCACGAGCCTCTGACTATTCTGACTATCAAGGCAATGACGGACAATACACCTCGCTGCAAATCATCAACAACGGAGAGACAATCTACATTGGCCTGCAACGTGACCGTCACGGCGGAGGGTTCTTCTTCATTCAAGGCAAGGAAAAGGCCTTCAAATAAAATAACTAAAAATCAATATTGTATGAACAAATTTCTACTGGCTATCATTTTGATGGCAATGCTCCCCGTGTGCCTCTACGGACAAGAGCCAAGCGATTCGGCAGCCATTGACTCCATCGCCGATTACTGGGATAAAGTCTTAGAACTCAACGAAGTGGTGGTGATTGGTCATCGCACTGTGCTCAAGCAATCGCCCGACCGCATAGTGTATCTCACTAAAAACGACACTTTCGCCAAAGGGCTGAACGGTATCGAGGTGCTTGACCGCATTCCGCGTGTGTCGGTGGTCAACGACCTTGTGACTGTGGCAGGAAAGTCGTCAGTGAGGTATATTGTTGACGGCAGGCTTTTGGAAATGAGCGACGAAGCCATCGCCATGCAGCTCAAAAACCTGCAAGCCTCAGGCATCGAGAAGATTGAACTGCTCACCACCCCTCCGGCAAAATATGCCGCTGGTGCCAATGTGGCATTCATCAGTATCACCACCCGCAACGAGTCGTTAGGCACTCGCGGCAACGTGTGGGGTAATGGTAATGTTCGCGAGGAGTTCAACTACATGCTCGGCGGCAACCTGTCGCACACAACCCGCAAAGTGGAACTCTCGGCCGATGCGAATTGGAGCGACATCAAGGGCATTAACGACCTTGACCGCAGCTATACCTTTTACGACCACATCAAGACGTCTAACCGAACGACCCATTTCACAAACAGGTCACTTGGCATCAACGGGCTTTTCAAATACAAGTTCACCGACAGGCTAAGCGCTGGCATTATCGCCAATTTCAGCACAAACAGGTTAAAAAGCGATTTGAATGATGTGACCTTTGACGACGATGTGACGTTCAATTCTCACAACTACTCTCCACCACGCCCTAACAACGCCTTGACCATGACGGCGTTCACCGACTGGCAATTAGACGGCAAAGGCAAGATGCTCAGCTTTACCTACAACTTCTTCAACCGCAGCGGCAAATCGCTCTCCGAAGTGACAACCCGCAGCATGGGCGGCGAAACCAAGCTCACCAACGAAGTACATAACAAATACCGCATCCATTCGGCAAAAATCGATGCCACCCTGCCATTTGACGCTTTCAAGATGGAGACAGGAGTCGCGTTCACGAGAATTGGCAACAACACCGCTTTAAGTGTGAACAATTATGACAATGGCGAGTGGATTAACGACCCATTGCAGAGCAACCGATTTAACTATGACGAGAATACCGTAGCAGCTTACGTCAGCGCTGAGCGAAATTTCACTGATTATTTCTTCATGAAACTTGGCATGCGATATGAACACACCGATGTGAAAGGACATCAGGATATAGGTAATGAGCATCACAACAACAGCTATGGCTATCTGTTTCCATCGATAAATATGAGTTGGAATAACCAGAGCCTAGGACGTTTCTCGCTTTCTTACTCAATGGGCATCACTAGACCAAACTTTAGCGACCTAAATCCTTTCCGCTACTACACTACCACCAGCGACTATGTTTCGGGCAATCCCGACCTTAGACCAAGTATCTCTCATAATGCTGAGATTAATTACAGTTTCAAAGGTTTCTATGCGGTGTTCTATAACTCCTACAACCACAATTCCATCGGTTATGTGACTCGTTTCGATGACGACGGCAGTCAGCATTCAATTCCCGAAAATTGCCTCAACAGTAACAAAGTTGGTCTCTATGCCTCCTATAACCGTGCGCTGTTTGACTGGTGGAGCATGAACATTGGCGGCGAGGTATTCCACACCTACACCAAGTCCAAAATTCCCGATTTCAAAGACCTTGACCAAAGCGACTTGAGCGGCAAACTGGAGTTCAACACAACATTCATGCCTGGTCGCCAGCGAAATCTTATTTTCAACCTGCGTTTCAGCCACTATTTCCCATACAATGAACGAATGGTGCATTATGAATCCATGTCGCTGATAGGCTGCGAACTGCGTTACATGTTGCTTGACAACCGCCTCACACTTGTTGCCTCAGTCAGCGACCCATTTGGCTGGAACATAACTAAATCAACCGCCCATTACAAAGATTACAGCGTCTATTCTCGCAACAATATTCACTCCCATTCAGTACAATTCCGAATCTCCTACTCCTTCGGCAGCAACAAGGCCAACAATGTCTATCGCGACTCCAAAGAGAGAGAATCCATCCGCTCTAATTGACAACTTCCAAAACCTGCTTCTTTTCTAGTGTGTGGTTGACTCAGTTATTGATGTCAGCCACATTGTTTTAAATATTGATATACAACTTTTTTGCCAAATGCAAACTATTTATTACCTTTGCACCATAGAAGCAAATACACATTATTAATAACATTAACTATGAACTTCAAGAAACTATTAATCTTTTCACTTGCTATGACAGCAATGACGATGAGTGCAGGGAATTTGAACAAGGGAGTTGACCGCAGCAACCTCGACCTGAGCACTAAGCCTGGTGAGAATTTCTATCAGTATGCCTGTGGCGGATGGATGAAGGCTAATCCCCTCGACCCGCAGTACGCCCGTTTCGGCACCTTTGACCAACTTGCCGAGAACAACCGCGAGCAGCTCAAGGACCTGATTATGAACCTGGGCACCAACAACCCCAAGGGCAGTCTGGCGCAGAAGGTGAGCGACCTCTACCTTCAGGGCATGGACAGCACACTGCGTAACCAGCAGGGCAACAAACCAGTGGAGACCATGTTGGCGCAAATCTATCAGATGCCTCGCGCCGACCTGGTGGCGATGCTTGCCGACCTGCACCGCGGTGTAGCCTCGCCATTCTTCGATGCCGGCGTGATGGCCGACTTGAAGAACAGCGACCAGAACCTGATGTACATCACCGCCGCCGGTTTGGGAATGGGCGACCGTGACTACTACCTCGAGAACGACGAGAACACCACAAAGGTGCGCAACGCCTATCTGACTTATATCGAGAAGCTGTTCACTCTCTCGGGACGCAAGGCTAAAGACGCCAAGAAGACTGCCAAGAACATTCTGGCTCTTGAGACTGAGTTTGCCAAGGTTGCCATGACCCGCGAGGAGAGCCGTGACTACAGCAAGCAGTATAACATCCGCACCATCGCACAACTCAAGGCCGACTATCCAAATTTTGACTGGGACGCATATTTCAACCTGCTGATGCCCAGCAATATTAAGGTTGACAAGGTGTGCGTGATGCACCTCAACTCAATGGCGAAGTTCAACGAGATGCTCAAAACCCTCAAGGACAACGAGATTAGGGACTACCTGGCGTTCAAGTATCTTGACGCTGCGTCAAACTATCTGACCGACGACTACGAGCAGGCTAGCTTCGACATGTACAGCCGCGCAATGAGTGGAAAGACGGTGATGCAGCCACGCTGGAAACGCGCCCTCAACGTGCCTAACTTCGTCTTGGGCGAGGCAGTGGGCGAGTTGTATGTGAACAAATACTTCCCCGAGGAGTCAAAGAAGAAGATGATGAAGCTGGTGAACAACCTGAAAATCGCCCTGGGCGAACACATCGCAGGCCTCACCTGGATGAGCCCAAAGACTAAGGTTAATGCCCTTGTCAAGCTCAACAGCTTCACCGTGAAGATTGGCTACCCCGACCAGTGGCGCGACTACAGCGGCATCAACATCGACCGCGACGCCTACTACTGGGAGAACGTGAGCAACGCACGCCGCTTTGAGGCCGATTATCAGCTCTCCCAACTCGACAAACCCGTTGACAAGGCTAAATGGCAGATGACACCACAGACCGTGAATGCCTACTACGACCCATCGACCAACGAGATATGCTTCCCTGCCGGCATCCTTCAGAAGCCTTACTTTGACCCCGATGCCGACGATGCCTGCAACTATGGCGCTATTGGCGTGGTAATAGGCCATGAGATGACTCACGGCTTCGACGACCAGGGCCGCAACTTCGACCATAACGGCAATATGATTGACTGGTGGACCGAAGAGGATGCCGCCAAGTTCCAGGAACTCGCCGACAAATTAGGCGCTCAATACAGTGCCGAGATTGTTGCCGACGACGTGCATGCCAACGGCACTTTCACTATGGGTGAGAATATCGCCGACCACGGCGGTCTGCGTGTGGCTTACAGCGCTTTCAAGAAGACAGAGCAGGGTGCGGGCGAGGAGCTGATTGACGGTTTCACACCCGACCAGCGTTTCTTCCTGAGCTATGCCAACGTGTGGGCAGCCAACATCACCAAAGAGGAAATCTTGCGCCGCACAAAGGTTGATCCACACTCGCTGGGCATCAACCGCGTGAACGTCGCCATCCGCAACCTCGACTATTTCTTCAAAGCCTTCGACATCAAGCCGGGCGAGAAGATGTGGCGCGACCCTGCCGACAGAGTTACTATCTGGTAATACACGCTTAGAACCACGGATTTACACTAATTATCACTAAAAATCAGCCGCCATTGCAAGATTCGTTGCAATGGCGGCTGTGATTTTCACTTATCTCGGCGCAGCCCACTTAACACTTAAAACTTAACACTTATCATTCCACTCCTTGCCCGTCGGCGAGGCGCTGGCGCACTACTTCATACATCATAATGCCACCTGCCACCGAGACGTTAAGGGAGTTGATATTGCCAAATTCGGGGATTTTGACGAAGGCGTCGCACAGTTTCATCACCTCACGCGAGATGCCTTTGCCCTCCGAGCCGAGGACGAGTGCCACAGGACCGGTATAGTCTTCCTGGGTGTAGTTCACCGAGTTCTTGTCGCTGGTGCCGATGATGCGGCAGCCACTGTCGCGCAGGTACTTGATTGCGTCTTGTAGACTGCGCTCACGGCACACAGGCAGGTAGTTGAGGGCTCCTGCCGAGGTCTTCACGGCATCGCCGTTTACGGTGACACTGCCCTTCTCGGGGATGACAACAGCCGATACTCCTGCGCAGTCGCAAGTGCGGGCTATGGCGCCAAAGTTGCGCACATCGGTCACTCCGTCGAGCACCACAAAAAATGGGTTCATGCCCTCGTCATAGACGGCTGGCAGCACCTGCTCCACCTTGTAGTAGGTGACGGCGGCGAGCATCGCCACTGCCCCCTGATGGTTCTTGCGGGTGAGGCGGTTGAGCTTCTCAACAGGTACTCGTTGAATGGTGATATCTCGCTCGCGGGCTAGGTTGATGAGTTCTCGCGCAAGGTCACCGCTCAGGTCTTTCTTGAGCAGGAGTTTGTCGATTGTCTTGCCAGCCTCAATGGCCTCGATGATGGCGTGAAGTCCAAAAATTGTATCCATTATTTAAGTGTAACGTTTAAAATGCTGCGCCGTTGTGTATGTTGCGTTGTCAACGCAACACAAGTAACTAATTGCGATTACTGTTGATTAATGCCCTGGCATTGTCGATAGCGGCTTGGTTGAGCTCGCTGCCGCTGAGCATGCGGGCTATCTCGATGACGTGATCCTCGTCGTTGAGGCGTTGCACGCTAGTGAGGGTCTGCGTGGCGGTGTCGGTCTTGAACACACGCAGATGGCTGTCGCCGTGTGCCGCCACCTGTGGCAAGTGGGTGATGGCAATGACCTGAATCTTGTGAGCTATCTCGCCCATCATGTCGCCAATCTTGTGCGCTATCTCGCCCGACACGCCGGTATCCACCTCGTCGAAGATGATGGTGGGCAGGTCCATGGAGCGCGCTATCACCGACTTGATGCATAGCATAAGCCTCGAAATCTCGCCGCCCGATGCGGTGTCCTTGACGGGCATGAGAGCCTGGTTCTTGTTGAAGGCGAAGAGAAATTCCATGCTGTCGCAGCCGTTGGCGTTAAGCTCCACTGGCTTGAAGTCGATATTGAACTGTAGGTTTTTCATACCCAAGTTCTGCGCCAGTGGAAGCACCGATGCCACAAACTTCCCAGCTGCCGCCTTGCGGTTATCGCTGATGACCTGCGCAAGTTGCGAGGCTGCGGCACGTTGGCTCTCAAGCAGTTCCTGTATTTTGGCAATACGCTCCTCGTTGCAGTCAATGGCGGCAAGGCGATGCTCATATACCTCTTGCAGTTTAAGTAGTTCGTTGACAGTCTTTACATTATGCTTGCGCTCAAGGGAATAGATGGTGTTTAGACGCTCCTCCACCTGCTGCAAAGCGGCTGGGTCGCTGTTGAGGCTCTCCTCGATGGCTCCCACGCTTTGAGCGATGTCCTTGAGGTCGATGAGAGCGTTGCTCACTCGCTCGCTCATGCCAGCCACTTCGTCGAGGTTCTCCTCGGCATCGGCGAGGGTGTTGCACACGTCCTGAAGTTGGTCAATCAACGAGTTGTCCTCACTGTTGAGGGTGCTGATCACCTTCCACAAGTCTTCTTTGAGGGTTGTGGCATTGGCAAGACGCCGTTGCTGCTGCTCAAGTTCCTCGTCCTCAGCGGGCTTGAGGTTGGTCTCCTGCAACTGGTTGAGCTGAAAGCGCACATAGTCCTCCTCGCTGCGGTTGCGATCGTAGTTGTCGCGCAGTTCGTGGAGCTGTCGCTCAGTGGCTTTATATTCGTTGAAGAGGTCATGGTATTCGCTCAACTCCTCGTCGTGACCTGCGATGTTGTCGAGTATCGAGAGCTGGAACGACGGCCTCGCCAGCAGCATATTGCTGTGCTGCGAATGGATATCCACCAGGCGCGTCATCAGCTCCTTGAGGGTGGCGAGTCCCACCACGCCGTCGTTGACGAATGCCCGCGAGCGACCGTTGGGGTTAATCTCGCGACGCACTATCAGTTCGCCGTCATAATAGTCGAGGTCGTTGTCTCTAAAGAAAAACTCTAGCGTATAGTCCTCGATGTCGAATGTGGCTTCGACCACCGTCTTGCGCTCCTTGTCGCGAATCGACGAGGATTCGGCACGCTCGCCCAGGATTAGCGACAACGCCCCAAGTATGATAGATTTTCCCGCTCCTGTCTCGCCGGTGATGATAGTGAGTCCCCGCTCAAAGTCTATCTCAAGCTGGTCGATAAGAGCATAGTTAGATATCGATAATCGTTTCAACATAATTTAGCAAACAAGATGACAAGAAAACGAGACTGGGCGTTGTTGATGTATTGCGCCGCAAGCGCGGCGTTCATCATTACTAAACCCATAATCTCTACTCAAAACTTAACTCTTATCAGTGGTTCTCCGTGTTCTTAATCTTATTCAGACGTTCGGTCTCGGTGGGATAGAGAGGATATAACAATTCATACACCTTTTCCTTCTCGGTGCTGTTGGCCTTGGAGTAGATGTTCACCAACTCGTCCATCTTGGCGTCTTTGAACATCGACAGGCACACCGACATGGGCGCCACGTCATAAATCGATTTCAGCGTCTCCATCTGCTGGGTGATGGTGGCACGGCCCTTATCCACGCTGGTCACCATCTGGTCGAGACCCTGACGGTGGTAGTTGTAAAACACCTCGCGGATGGCGGACGTCTGCTTGTCGGTGTAGGCACTCAAAATCGCGCTGCGGTTCTTCGTGTCCTCAAAGGCTTTCCAGCCACTCTCGCCGCTGCTCTGCGCCATGCGCACGATGTTCTCAAGTTTCTCGTAGTAAGGGTCGCCGCCGTTGGGAGCAAACGAGTCGAAGTCCAGCGCAATGACAAAGAGAGCATAGAAGTTTAGAATCGCCGTGAGGTTGCTCTGCATCTCCTGCTCGTTGTAGATGAGCTGTTCGTTGTTGTCGTAGGTGAACTCCACGCGAGTGTCCTTGAAGTTGATAAGGGTAGTGGTGTAAGAGCTGTTATACACTGGTCGCGAACTCTGAATCTGGAGGTCGCCCTTCATCGTGCCGCTCGACTCGTCATATTCGGCGACTGTCAAGAACATCTTGCACTCAATCTTCTCGTTGACGGCAAATTGTGCGTCGGTCCATACCGTAGTGTTAAGGTACTCGTTTACAGCCTCCTTAAGCGTGTTGAAAATATCTTTGTTGGCATTTTTCACCTTTTTGGAATCGATGTCAAAGGTGCAATTCAACTCCTGCGCGCCAGCGCCCAGGCAACACAGCCCAGCCACCGCAGCAAGCAATATATTTCTGAAACTTCTCATTTTTGGCAATTTAGTTGTTATTCACACAATGCGAATCTATTATTTATAATAACGTATTGAGAAATAAAAAATTGCCCAAAAGATGCTGTCTTTTGAGCAATTTCTATATGAGCAGATTGCTTATCTTGGCACTATCTGCTCAAACGAGTTGTCATCATAGAAAATCATAATATTGACGATGCGACGACCCTGGGAGATAGGAGAGGGTGACGAGCCGTTGCTTCGAGCGATGCTTTGCAGGGCATTAGTGAGTGCCATGGCACCGCCATTGTTTCGCCCAGTCTTATCGTCTTCAAAACTGATAGTCGAAGGCTGACGGGAGGGAGTTGTTGAAGAATTTTTGGGGGCATTGGCGCCCATGAATAAATTTCCACCTTGTGGAGTTTTGGACAAATTTTGCGCAACATCATTTCCAGATGAACTAGCGGCCCCAGAAACGAACATTTCACCGTCGCCGAACATAAGCCACATAATATTCAACGCAGGATAGGCTGCGTGAATCTTCGAGATCACCTCATCGCTCACTTTCTTGTTGCGGCCATTGAGGAGCTGAGAGAGTGTGGGGCGAGGAATCTCACAAGTGTCGGCAAACTGTGAATTGGAAATGCCGTTCTGTTCTAAGAAGCGTTTTAAGCGCGAAATAATGTCCATTTTGCTATTAACAATTACAAATTTTTCGTTTGCAAATTTACAACGACCTGTTGAAAAAAACAAATTTTTAAACAGAAATCTTCGAATTTACATTTTTTATTTCAAAAATTTGCGGTTTTATTCTGCAACTGCAATGCTTTTTGCAGATATTAAAGTAACACTATAATATTTCTATTGTATTATGCATTATTACAATGTATTACAATCTTAACAAAGTACCAAAACCAGACCTTTGGCGAAAAAACGGTGATTTTGATGACCAAACACTACACCAGGTGGTATCTATTTTTCTGATTTTCACGTAAATACACCAAATGCAAACATCTGTTAATCTCAATTTTATTTGGGTTTGCAAATTTCAACAATGCAAATTCACGAAACAACACTCCCGACTTGCGGCAAAATTCAGGTTTATGATAGTTGAATTTCTCGTTTTGATTTGTAAAACCGCTGCCCCACTCTTTGATTAACTTTGGTAAACCGCGAATGGTAAACTTACCATTTTGACGAAAAAACGGGATTTTTGACGATAAACCGCAAGGACCCCAGACTCGTGTCCATTTTTTAAATTCTCAGCCACTTAAAATCAGCACTTCTACCCTATTCTAAATATCGCAAACCACCGATTTTCAGCGTGTTTGCAACCACAAACCAACCCATTCAACCTTCCATCAAAATCGTGCCAAAAAAGTGCTCAGAACGCCCTTTAGCAGTCCTTTTTGCCCCCAAAACCACCGTTACCATTACAGATTATAAGCACAAACAGTCTTTCAATAGCCTTTTTGGGCGTTTTTCGGGCTTAATACTTGACGGCGGTCCGCCATTTGGCATCCATCTAGAGCAGAACAATGACACCATTTCTCGATTCCAGAAACCCAAAAACGCATCATCCACTCAAGCAGCCCCCGCCACCCTATCCCACCCCATCAATTTTTGCCCACCGATTACTAGCATGATGAATCCCACGCGATTCTCACCGAGTTATTTTTTCAACAAAACAAGAAAACAACCGACTTTTGGACAAGAGAAACAAACCACAAATTATCACTAATTATCACAAAAAAACACCCCCACCCTTCACACCAAGCAAGTCAAGTATTCAAGCACACCAAGCATTCAAGCACGCCAAGCACGTCAAGCACGTTGCGTTGGCAACGCAACAAAAGATCATCAAAACGACAAGAAACAACAAGCGCACAACTGCCATGAGGCTTGATGTGCGCTACGCTTAAAATTCAATAAAAAGTAATTTTTAACCCGAATCGGTCATAAATCCCAATGACCGATTCGGGTTTAAGAAAATTGCACTATAGCAGTGAAATTTAGCCTACTCCCTTTCGAGCGTTTCGGCGACCTCTCTGAGGCAAAATATCAACTTACGGTAAAAAATTCAATGAAAATCGGCAAAATTTATTTAGTTTTCAGCGCTTGCCTCTCTTTCAATCGGTAGAGTCTTCGCTGTTCGCTTAGGGCTTTATGAATTCCTGATAACAGAATTCGCCATAAGCTTCCATCTGATTATACGCATTAGGCAATGATCTATCGTGGAATGTATTGGCAATAATGGCTCTGATTTCTTTAGATTGATATTTTACGGTGATAACACTGCAAGAAACGGCGTTTTCTCTGCCTGGAATCTTCTTTTTGGCTTTGCGAATGCAACTTATAGTTCCTGGGTTTGCTTTTTCGTATTCCTTGAAAATAGTTTCAAACTTGCCAGAACAGAAAATCACATATTTTCTAGGGAAAGAGAATATTGCGTCAAACAGAGTCTCAAGAAAGGGAAATACCAATGAAATGTTTCCTGTAAATTCCTCAAACTTACTTGATGCGTATGGAATCAAGTCCAATTGAAGTTTTTGTGTAAGAACTATTTCCTTGGAATCGAGTTTTGCCTGTTTGCCACTATTTGCACATAAGCTTTTAGGGATTGCAATGCCCGAGTTCTGCCAGCTTTTAAGGAAGAAAGCCTGTTTCAAGTCAAAAGCATCTTGTCTTAATCTATCATAGTGACCATAATTTTTACTGTAATCATGAAAATTAGCGAAATCTACGGCATTCTTCATGTTTCGCTTCTGCAATTCATTTGGGAGATTGCTGTTTGCTACGGACACATCACATCCAGGGTTGAACATTACCATCACAGTTTTTGCCTCTAGATCTCCGGAATAATAGCCATTAAGTGCCATTGTTGCAAACGAGGTTTGTCCAGCCTTAGCAGGAATCAGACCATTAAGTTGCAATGCATCTTGAATTACTCCCGGAGTGTTACCTCCATTATAGAGCTCATTCAAATCTTTCGTGATTCGTTGATTTAGTGTCATTTGTCAATATAGCGATTGCCTAACACATCGCGAGGTCTTGAAAGTTAGTTTTTATTTTTGCCTACTCTTTTCAGGATTTTCGGCTAGGTCCTTAATTGTTTCTCGGTTTTGTTTTTTATCGTTTTTAATTTTTTAAAAACATATCACGGTTGCAAAAATATAATAAAAATTTGAGAAAGTATTGGTCCTTTTTAGCGCCTGCGGCGCAGGTTAGAGGTTAGAGTTTAGTGGTTAGAGTGGGCGAACGCCGCCGAGCGGCGCACTACGCGACACGACAATATCGAGGCTCTCTTGTGCTCTCGTCCTCTTGTTAACTTGTCAACTCGTTAACTATTCTACTATTCTACTATTCTACTAACGCGAGTTCGGGATAAGGAATTAGTCTTTTTTTATCTAAAATAGTAGTGGTA
>CALGGO010000018.1 GCA_937916085.1 uncultured Prevotellaceae bacterium
TAAGTACTGGCCATAACTATCGTGATTTCTGACAAAATTATTTAGGACAATATTGGTCTAAATGAGAAAAAGAAAGCCACCTTGTTATGGTAGCTTCTGCTCGGTGGTGCCACAGCTAAAAGCATTAAGTTGATCTCCCATCACTGCTTTTAGAATAGCGTAGACTGTATAGCCAGCGGCAATCATACCTTTGGTGAATATAAGTGGTAATTTCCTCCGAATAAAAGGGAAAAGCGACCACAGAGCACCGAGCGACATTGAGATACAACTGGCCACAGCGGCAGCAAGCAGTCCTTGTTTCAGCACCACAATAAGAATGTAGTCAAGTACAATGTTTAGGATGGAGCACACAATGTTAATTGTCATGCTCAACCGCATCTTTCCGCAGGCGCGCAGGTAGTTGTCGGTAGAGTAATAGACGCAACACAACGGCATGAAAAGTGCAAATATGCGGAAATAGCCCATAGCATACTCACCTGTAGTGCCGTCGGCTCCCATCAAAACTATAAGTGGCTTGGCAAGAAAGAATCCTACCAACCCAAAGAGTGTTGACACTATTGTAATGAAAGCAAGGCACACGGTAAAAACTCGGCTGGCTTCTTTGCGATCGCCATGTCCCAGCAGGATTGAGATTCGCACTGAGGAGCCTGTAGCAACCATATCGGCCAGAGCAGTGATAATCATAATTAACGGCATGACCAGATTGACCGCTGCGAGTGCCTCTTGTCCGATAAAGTGTCCGACAAAAATGCCATCTGTGATGGAATAGAATGCCGAGAATGCCATCCCCACCATAGCGGGCACAGTACACCTGACAAATAACTTCATTATCGGAGTCGTTCCAAACTCATGTTCGTTCATGCTTCACTTATTATTATCACTATATAATTACATACCAATCACATAGTTTTTTGATGGTAAAGATAGTGCTATAACCAGAAAGTCAAAACACAAAAATGAATGAAACGGGAAAAATAGTAAATGAAACGTAATATTTAACCATCAACATTTTAGTTGAGATGTACTTTATAACGACTAGGCAATTGATGGATTGCCCACACTTTTGGGCTCATCTTTGAAACTCTTGCTGTCATGGATTTGCGTGTCTATGCGGAATCACAAGATAGAGAAGTATGCCATTATCGTGACAAAAAATCCATTTGGAGTGCGATGCTCTTGTTTATCTCAGCAATGATTCTTGCGGACTTATTAATATAAAATTGGCTGTGCCAACCTTGTCAATGAAGGCGCAGAAAGCCTGAAAACACTTTCGGAGAAGATTGGCTCTACTAAAAAGAAGATAAATTCTTTCCTCATTATGCTGACTGGTAGGCGACTATGCACAAAACGTCCAGAGAATGATGTTTTGGTTGTACCTATAGGCAGTCTGAATAATTAAGCCGTATCCTCCCTATATTTACAATTTAGAAAGTAAAGACATAGGACTCAGAAATCATCTACAGCACTATTTTATATCTTCTTTTGAATCCAAAGCCGATAGCATTTCTATCTTCATTTCCTCATCGATAGCTCGGTAGCGTGCGAAAGCAGAGCTATTGGGTGCATGGCCGGTTATGGAGCTTACTAGAGATTGATCTTTGTATTTTTTATATAAGATTCCTGCCAGAGTGCGACGTGCCATGTGGCTGCTGGCAACTTCATTCAATGGATGAGTTTCTGGCTCTCCAGTAAGCGAGTTGCGGATAACCACGTTTCTTGTTAGTTTCGCCAGCTTGAATGCATTAAAATATCTCCACAATTTGCTACTGCCACTTAATTCTGCATTCTGCATTTTGCATTCTGCATTATTATTGCTATCTTTGCAGCTTGAAAAAATTTTTTAATCTACATTCAATAAGTAATATGAACACTTTGGCTACTAAGTACGACCCTAAAGCGGTCGAGGATAAATGGTATAAGTACTGGATTGACAACGACTTGTTTAAGTCGGTGCCCGATGAGCGTGAACCTTACACTATCGTGATTCCGCCACCCAACGTCACCGGTGTGCTGCACATGGGCCACATGCTCAACAACACCATCCAGGACATCCTCATGCGCCGCGCCCGTCAGGAGGGCAAGAACGCGCTGTGGGTGCCAGGCACCGACCACGCCAGCATCGCCACTGAGGCCAAAGTTGTGAAACGCCTCGCCGAGCAGGGCATCAAGAAGACCGACCTCACTCGCGACGAGTTCCTCAAGCACGCCTGGGACTGGACCCATGAGCACGGCGGCATCATCTTGCAGCAGCTGCGCAAACTTGGCGCGTCGTGCGACTGGAGCCGCACCGCCTTCACTATGGACGAAATACGCAGCGAGAGCGTGCTGAGAGTGTTTGTTGACCTTTACAACAAGGGGCTCATCTACCGCGGCTTGCGCATGGTGAACTGGGATCCCAAAGCTCAGACAGCCCTCAGCAACGAGGAGGTTGTATATCGTGAGGAGAACAGCAAACTATATTACCTAAAATATTATGTCGCCGACGATGACATGAGCGGAGAGACTGGCGCCGAGGGTGAACTGACGAACGAAGCAAGAGCAGAGAGCAAGCTTGCTTGCACTATGCCTTGCAAGGAGGAAGAACGCATAAGCGAAATAGTGCATCGAGACTCTCAGGGCCGCCGCTATGCAGTGGTTGCCACCACCCGTCCCGAGACCATCATGGGCGACACCGCGATGTGCATCAACCCCAAAGACCCCAAGAACCAGTGGCTCAGGGGGAAGAAGGTGATTGTGCCTCTCGTGAACCGTGTGATTCCCGTTATCGAGGACCGCTATGTTGACATCGAGTTTGGTACCGGTTGCCTCAAGGTGACTCCTGCCCACGACGTCAACGACTTCATGCTCGGCAAGAACCACAACCTTGAGACCATCGACATCTTCAACGCCGACGCCACCATCAGCGAGCAGTCGCCACTCTATGTGGGCATGACTCGCGAGGAGGTGCGCAAGGTTATTGTCGTTGACCTTGAGAACGCCGGCCTCATGGAGAAGGTTGAGGACTACGTGAACAAGGTGGGATACAGCGAGCGCAACAGCGACACCGCCGTAGAGCCTCGCCTGTGCATGCAGTGGTTCATCAAGATGCAACACTTTGCCGACATCGCCCTGCCACCAGTGATGAACGACGACATCAAGTTTTTCCCTCCCAAGTACAAATCCACCTATCGCAGCTGGCTTGAGAACATCCAGGACTGGTGCATCAGCCGCCAACTGTGGTGGGGACACCGCATCCCTGCCTACTTCCTGCCATCGAGCGATGAGCAAGACGAGAAATTCGTAGTGGCTCTCACCAAGGAGGAAGCTCTCGAGAAGGCTCACCAGATGCCTGGCTACGAAAATATCACCATCGACGACCTGCGTCAGGACGAAGATGCTCTCGACACCTGGTTCAGCTCATGGCTGTGGCCCATCTCGCTCTTCGACGGCATCCGCAACCCCGGCAACGAGGAAATCAAGTACTACTACCCCACCAGTGACCTTGTTACCGCCCCCGACATCATCTTCTTCTGGGTAACTCGCATGATAATGGCGGGATATGAGTACATTGGTGATATGCCGTTCCGCAACGTGTATTTCACTGGTCTGGTGCGCGACAAGCTAGGTCGCAAGATGTCGAAGTCGCTCGGCAACAGCCCCGACCCATTGGAGCTTATCGACCGATTTGGCGCCGACGGCGTGCGCATGGGCATGATGCTCAGCGCTCCTGCCGGCAACGACATCCTCTTCGACGAGGCACTGTGCGAACAAGGCCGCAACTTCAACAATAAGATTTGGAATGCGTTCCGTCTCGTCAAGGGATGGGAAGTAGCCGACATCGAGCAGCCTGAGCACAGCCATCTCGCCATCGAGTGGTTCCAGGCACAGCTCGACAGCACCATCGCCGAGATGAAAGACTTGTTCTCGAAGTTCCGCATCAGCGACGCTCTGATGGCTATCTACCGCCTGTTCTGGGAAGACTTCTCGGCGCTCTATCTCGAGATTGTGAAGCCAGCCTACCAGCAACCTATTGACCGTGCGTCGATGGAGGCGACTCTAAGCTATTTCGACATCCTGCTGCGCCTCATCCACCCCTTCATGCCGTTTATCAGCGAGGAGCTGTGGCAGCACATCAGCGACCGCAAAGACGGCGAGAGCATCATGTATGCCATCATCCCCGAGCCAAAAGCTGTTGACGAAGCTGCCCTCAAGGCTATGGCCGAGGCTCGTGAGATTATCACTGCCGTGCGCAACGTGCGTGCCAGCAAGAACATCGCCCAGAGGACTATGCTCCAGCTGCAAGTGGCAAATGCCGAGTGGAACAACATCTATCAGTCCATTATCCTCAAACTAGCCGGTCTCGACACCATCGAGAAAGTGGAAAGCAAAGACCCCACTGCAGCTTCGTTTATGGTGGGCACCACCGAGTTTGCAGTGCCTTTGCAGGACAACATCAACGTTGCAGAGGAAATCGAGAAGCTTGAGAAGGAGCTGCAATACACTCAAGGCTTCCTCGCTAGCGTGGAGAAGAAGCTCAGCAACGAGCGCTTCGTTGCCAACGCCCCCGAGGCAGTGGTAGCAGCCGAGCGCAAGAAACAAGCCGACGCACAAAGCAAAATCGCCACCCTCCAAGAGACACTGGCTGCTCTCAAGGGATAAAATTTTTCAAACAAAAAGCGATTAAACGAGTCAAACGAGCTGACAAGCTGACAAGCGAACGAGACAAGTGTTATGTTGCGACAACCCCATTGCCTTGTTAGCTTGTTCCTTGTTAGCTTGTTAGCTCCTTTACCATTGCCTTGTCAGTTAGTTCCTTGTTATTAGCTAAAACGAAAATCAGAAAAATCAGATTAATCCGTAGTTATTTATGCCTCACTTCTTGCGGCGGGATTTTTTCATGAACTTGTCGTAGTTGCCAGCGGGGGCGTCGCTGTTCTTGCCGCGTTTCTTGAAGCCTCGTTCAGAGTCGCGACGTGTGCGACGGTCGCTGCGACGGCGTTCACGCTCTCGCTCCATTGCTCTGAACTTCTCCCTACGTCGCTCGCTACGGTTCTTTTTCACCTCGCCCTCATAGGTGATTGATGCATAGTCCTTGTTGGCATCGGCAATCTCAAGGTAAAGGCGTTTGCCATAGAACTCGCTGTTTCGCAAGGCGTTGATAACTTTGTGCGCCTCGCCATGCCGCACGTCGAAGAGCGAATAATTTGTCAGCAGGTCGATACGCCCTATGCCCACATTCTTGCCACCCTCGGTGGCGTTAACCAAGCGGATAAGGTCGGGAGCATAGAAGCCGTGGCTCTTGCCCACGTTGATGAACACTCGCTCGTAACCTTCCTCTCCAGTGCGGCGGTCTTTCTCGCCGTTGGGCTTGCGTGTGCGCTCCTTCTTCTCGCCACGCTTGCGCTCTTTCTTCTCGGGCACGATGTCGAGTACCGGTGCCTTCTTGTAGTAGTCGAGCATACGGTTGAACTCCATCGACAGCAAGCGCTTCACCACATCCTCACCGCTGAGCCACGACAGCTTCTTGAGCACATTGGGCAGATAAGGAGCAATCTCTTCCTCGCGCACCTCCACATTCTCGAGGCGGTCGGCAAGGTTGAAGAGCTGCTTCTCGATGATTTCCTCGGCTTTGGGCACCTCGCGGCGCTCAAACTCCTTACCAATCTGCTTCTCTATCTGCTTGAGCTTGTTGCGTTCGCGGCTGTGGATGATGGCGATAGAGATGCCCGTCTTTCCTGCACGCCCGGTGCGCCCGCTGCGGTGGTTGTAGATGTCGTTGTCGTCGGGGAGGCTGTAGCTGATGATGTGGGTGAGGTCGTTAACGTCGAGACCACGCGCAGCCACGTCGGTGGCTACGAGCAGCTGAAGGTTGCGCTCACGGAACTTTTTCATCACGGCGTCGCGCTGCGCCTGCGACAGGTCGCCATGCAGCGCGTCGGCGTCATATCCGTCTTGTATAAGTTGCGACGCCACCTCCTGCGCGCTGGCACGGGTGCGGCAGAACACGATGCCATAGATGCGTGGCAGGTAATCGACGATGCGCTTGAGGGCAAGATACTTGTCGCTCGCCTTCACCATATAATATATGTGGCGCACGTTTGCCGACCCCTCGTTGCGGGTGCCGGCGACAAACTCCACAGGGTCGTGCATATAATCCTTCGCGATATTGGCAATCTCACGAGGCATAGTGGCGCTGAAAAGCAGCATCTTGCGCTCGTCGGGGACATTAATCAAGATGTTGTTGATGTCGTCGATAAAGCCCATGTTGAGCATCTCATCGGCCTCGTCGAGGATAACAGTGCGCACCGCGTCGAGCTTCACCACCCCACGCCTGATGAGGTCCTGCAAGCGACCCGGCGTTGCCACTATCACCTGCACTCCGCGTTTCACAGCCTTGATTTGCGACTCGATGCTTGCTCCGCCATACACTGCTACGATTTTCAGTCCGTCAATATAGCGGGAATAGTCCTCGAGGTCGGTCTTGGTCTGGAGGCACAGCTCACGCGTAGGGTCGAGAATCAGAGCCTGAGTCTCTTGCGACGAGGTGTCGATGCGCTGCAGCATGGGCAGACCGAACGCTGCCGTCTTGCCGGTGCCAGTCTGAGCCAGCCCCACCACGTCGGTCTCCTCGTTGAGCAGGTGCGGAATCACCATTTCCTGAATGGGCATGGGTTTCTCATATCCCATCATCTCGATAGCGCGAAGCAGGTCGTCGCGCACGCCAAGTTCTTTGAATGTTGCCATGTGTCTTATCAATTTTGGGTGCAAAGGTAGGCATTTTTTGCCGTATTACAGCAATTTTGCGGTAATTAGGACAAAAAAAACATTGCCGGAGACCGCTCAACGGAGCAATCGCCGGCAATAATTTTGTTATTATAGAGAAAAATTACTCTGCTTTCTTGGCACGGAGGCAAGAAACGGCAAAGTAGATAATCAATGCTATATAGACGACAAGTCCGAGTATGCTCGACAGGCTGTCGCTGAGCGGACTCTCATACTTAAATCCTCCAAACTTCATAGCTGCACTCACCACGCCCATCAGGGCACCACCGGCAATGAAACCGCTGGCGATAAGGGTACCCTTGTCCATGCGAGCCTTGTTGAGTTTCTCGTCTTTGCTGCGAGTGCTGACAAACCAGCTTATGATACCGCCAATGAGCAGCGGCGTGTTGAGCTGGAAAGGAATGAACATACCCAGCGAGAAAGGCAGGGCAGGCACTTTGAGCCAGTTGAGCAGACAAGCGAGAACCGCACCGCAGATGTAAAGCATCCACGGAGTCTCGCCACCAGTCATCAGTGGGTCGATGACGGCTGCCATCGCGTTGGCCTGAGGAGCTACAAGAGGAGTCTCACCTGGCACGGCACCATCATAGAAGCCGTAGGTCTTATTGAGGATTATCATCACACCGCCCACAGTAGCTGCCGAGAGCACTGTGCCGAGCATTTTCCAAGTTTGCTGCTTGGCAGGAGTAGTACCAATCCAGTAACCAATCTTCATATCGGTCACCATGCCGCCAGCCATCGAGAGCGCGGTGCAAACCACACCACCAATGATCATCGATGCCACGATGCCTTGCCAGCCACTGAGACCCACCGCCACGAAGATACCCGAAGCGATAATCAGGGTCATTAGCGTCATACCGCTCACGGGGTTGCTACCCACGATTGCGATAGCGTTGGCAGCCACGGTAGTGAACAGGAAGGCGATTACCACAACAACGATAAATGCCACAATGGCCTGAGGCAGACTATGAATAACCCCTATCCAGAAGAACACGAAAGTGACAGCCAAAGCTGCTGCCAGAGAAAATACCAGGGCCTTCATCGAGATGTCGCGTTGAGTGCGCTCGGGCTTCTCCACATCGGCATTCTTCTTGAACGACTTGCCGGCAAGCCCCACAGCGTTCTTAATCACGCCCCACGACTTGATGATGCCAATGATACCACTCATAGCGATACCACCAATACCTATCGAGCGGGCAACGTTCTTGAAGATGTCGTCTGTAGCCATCGCCGCCATGTCGGGGCTGACAGCAGCAAACAATGGGATAACTACCCACCAAATGAAAGCGCTACCGGCAAAGATGATGAAGCTGTACTTCAGGCCAATGATGAAACCGAGTCCAAGAGTCGCGGCACTGATATTGACCTTGAAGAGGAACTTGGTTTGAGCGGTAAAGTTCTGCATAGCAGGGATGGCGGTGGTAGAAATCACCTCTTTCCACCATCCGAAAGAGCTCATCAGGAAGTCGTAGATACCACCTACCAAGCCGGCAATGAGCAACGGTTTGGCTTGCTCGCCGCCCTTCTGGCCCTGAACGAGCACTTGCGTGGTAGCAGTAGCCTCGGGGAAGGGGAAGTCGCCATGTTTCTCCTTCACAAAATATTTGCGGAAGGGGATAAAGAACAAAATTCCCAGCAAACCACCAAGCAGTGAGCTAAGGAACACCTCCAAGAAGTTGACGGTCATCTCGGGGTACTTCGCCTGCAGGATGTAGAGAGCCGGCAGGGTGAAGATGGCACCAGCCACCACAATACCGCTGGCAGCGCCAATCGACTGGATGATCACGTTCTCGCCAAGCGAATTCTTGCGCTTGGTCACGCTGGCGATACCTGCCGCGATAATCGCGATGGGTATTGCCGCCTCAAACACTTGTCCCACCTTCAGTCCCAGATAGGCTGCGGCGGCACTGAAAATCACCGCCATAATCAATCCCAGCGTCACCGAGTAAGGTGTCACCTCGGGATAGTTCTTCTCGGGACGGAGAATGGGCACATACTTCTCGCCCTCCTTCAGGGGGCGGAAGGCGTTCTCAGGAAGCTCCACTTGATTTCCGTCGATCACGCCATCGGCGAGTTCGGTTTGCACCGAATCCTGCATAGCGCTCTCAGAGATCTCAACAGGGTCCTGAGATTGTAGTAAATCTTTCTCGTCTTGCATATAATTAATTAATATTAGAAAATTCAAGCCACAAAGGTAAGAAATTTTGCGCTATTATCACGCATTATCCAATAATAATTATTTGGAGAGGATTTCAATCAATTCTTTCACGCCCTCGGTAGCGGTTTTTGGTATCACATGCACATAACTTGGCACGGCACTGGGACGAGGGTCGATGTAATAGACCTCGGCATTGCGAGGGGCATAGTGCAGCAGCGACGCCGCGGGATACACCACCAGCGAGGTGCCTATTACCACAAAGATGTCGGCCTGTTGCGCCAGCTCGCAGGCAGGTTCAATATTGGGCACTGCCTCCTGGAAGAAGACGATGTGTGGACGCACAGGGTCGCCGTAGGGGTCACGGGTGTCAACGCTGGTCTCGAGGCCCTTGTCGGTGAGCTCATCGCAAGGCAGTTTGTAAACCCTACTCTCATCCTTGAGCGAGCGCACCTTCATGAGTTCGCCATGCAGATGCAGCACATTCTTAGAGCCAGCGCGCTCATGCAGGTCATCAACATTCTGGGTGATGACGTTCACGTTAAAATACTTCTCCAGCTCCACCAGTCCATAGTGTGCGGCATTGGGCTGGGCATTAACCATCTTTGCCCTAAGCATGTTATAGAAATTGTGAATGAGCGCTGGGTCGCGCAAGAAACCGTCGTGGCTCGCCACGTCCATCACGGGATAGTTCTCCCACAAGCCATCGGCATCGCGGAAAGTCTTCACACCACTCTCGGCACTGATGCCGGCACCTGATGATACTACTAAATTTTTCATAATCAGCCATTTATTAATTGTTAACTATTTTTCTAATCATTCTAGAACATCTAGATTTTCTAGATTATCTAGACGTTCTAGTCGCTTACTTAAAACTTAAAACTTAAAACTTAAAACTTAACACTTAAAACTTAAAACTTAACACTTAACACTTATCACTTAAAACTTATCACTTAACACTTATCACTTAATCAGAATTCCAGCCTAAATCCTCGGTGTTTTAGCTCTTTATATTTCTCTTTGTTGAACTCAAAGAAGAAAGGCTGCTTTCTTGTAGTTGTTGCGTCATTCACTTGCGTGAGCAGTTCTAGATGCTGCATCTTCTTGTAGAAATTGCGGCGGTCGAACTTCACATCAAGGATTGCCTCATATAAAGTCTGCAATTCTTTCATAGTGAACTGCTTGGGCAGCAACTCGAAGCCCACTGGCTCGAAATGAATCTGGCGGCGGAGCTCGCGGGTGGCGATGCGCAGAATCTGGTCATGGTCAAAGGCCAGTGCCGGCACATTGTCGAGCGCGAACCACTCGGCTCGGGCGGCGTCGTCACCACCCTGCACATCCTGCAAGCGCACCAGCGCATAGTAGGCTATGGTTATCACTCGCTCACGAGGGTCACGGTTGGGGGTGGTGAAGGTGTGGAACTGCTTGATGTAGGCGCCTTCAAGCCCCGTCTCTTCTTTCAATTCACGCAAAGCGCCTTTCTCGGCGTCCTCATCCATGCGCAGGAAACCGCCTGGCAATGCCCATTTGCCTTTGAAAGGGTCGATGCCTCGCTCAATGAGCAACACTCTAAGCTTTGTTCCGTCAAAGCCAAAAATCACGCAATCGGTAGTCACCGCAGGGTGCGGATATCTGTAACAATATTTCTTTTCTTCTTCCATTTGATTATAACGTGTAAGTTTTACGCAAAGATAGTGCCTTTTTTTCTTCTGTGCAAATTTTTTCCACTTTTTTTCAAAAAAATTATTTTCCCTGACAATCGCCCGCTCGGTTCACATAATACTATTCCCACACAGCTCTCGCTGCAGTTGGCGTTGGAGTATTGCGAGCGTCAGCCTCGCAAAATATCAAACTACATATTTTTTTATAGAACCTGTGCCACGTTTTGGCACAACTGGCCTCTATATTTGCAACACGAAACTGCCAAGGGATTAAAAAAAGTTAAAATCGAATGGCGTTTTTTGAATTTTTTCCCTCGCGTTTCTATTTATATTAAACCCGAATCGGTCATTAGGATTTATGCTAGAACAGAATTTATTTTTAGCAGGTTGTGAAGAAATTGTCGAAGGCATAGCGAGCTATGACGAGACAATATCTGAAAAATGCGATTAAGCGAGACAAAGCTGAACTTGCTCAAAGCCTTGCGAGCGTGAGCATTTTATCCAAATAAGATGCAAAAATAAAACTGTTATGGCATAAATAGACCTAAAAAATATTCTTTCGTCGCCTAATTGACCGATTTGGGTTTAAAAAAGCGGCACTGCGCAAAAAGATTGCACAGCGATGCACTACCTTTGCGCCCGCAACTACAAGGAAAAAGAATTACTAACTTTATAATACAGCACTATGAGCAAGAAAACAACAACTAAGAAGAACGATGAAAAAAAGGCCAAGACAACGAAGGCCAACATCATTGTGAAAATGCCAACCCTTATCCAGGCTATGGACAAGGTGGCAGAGCAGGCACGTGACTCAAAATTCAGCGATGAATTTTTCCTGAGCGTAGCCCCTGAGCTGGGCCTGCTGAGCGACACCTATCACATCACCGAGCGCCAAGCCGCCTTGCTGAGCATCAGCCTGCTGTGTGGACCTTATCGTGTAGATTTCAACGACTTCGCACGCCATCTCGACATGAGCAACATCTGTGTTCTGGGCTTTGCGCAAGACATCGATGAACTAGTGCGCCGTCGCCTGCTTCGCTACCGCGACGCTAAGGACAGAGACACCTTCGACGTGCCACAAGCCGTGATCAGGTGCTTAAAGCGAAACGAGACCTACCAGCTCCCACAACGAACCGGGCTAAACACCTACCAGTTCTTTGAGGTGATGGAAGAAATGTTTGACGACCTTAATAACGACTCAGTGAGCCCCACCGATTTGGTAATTGACATGAAGCAACTGATGAAGGACAACAGCGACATCGACTTTGTGAAGCAGTTTGAAGCGCTAAACATCAGCAATTGCGACAACTCTCTATTGCTGTTGTGGATGGTGAACAGAGTCATCAATCACGATGACAACGATTTCAGACTCGGCGAGTTTGAAGACATCTATGAATACAGTAGCGATTATCAGAAAGCAAAAGCCGAACTGCGCTCGGGCGAACACGTGCTCATGAAGGCCAACCTCATTGAGCACAAAACCGAGGACGGCCTCGCCAACACCTCACGGCTGGGAATCACCGACCATGCCAAACAGACGTTGCTGAGCGAGTTCAAAATCGCCAACCGAGAGGAGAATGTGAGCAACCTGCTCAAGCATGGCGAACTGCAAGAGAAAAAGCTGTTCTACAACGACAATATGCAAGACCATGTGGCAGAGATAGAGTCGCTGCTCTCGCCCAAGAAATACAACGAGATTGTGGAGCGCATGAAGAAGAGCGGATTCAGGCAGGGGTTCGCATGCCTGTTCTATGGCGCAGCAGGAACCGGCAAGACCGAGACCGTCTTTCAGCTGGCTCGCCGCACCGGCCGCGACATCATGCTTGTGGACGTGCCGCAAATCAAGAGTAAGTGGGTGGGCGACAGCGAGAAGAACATCAAGGCGGTGTTTGACCGCTACCGCGAGGCGGTGAAACGCTGCAAGCAGGCTCCTATCCTGCTCTTCAACGAAGCCGACGCCATCTTTGGGGTGCGCAAGAACGGCGCCGAGAGTGCTGTCGATAAGATGGAGAACACCATCCAGAACATCATCCTCCAGGAGATGGAGCAGCTGCAGGGCATCCTCATCGCCACCACCAACCTGGAGTGCAACCTCGACAGCGCCTTTGAGCGACGCTTCCTCTACAAGCTGCGCTTTGAGCGCCCTGACGCAAAAATCCGTGCCAAGATATGGCAGTCGATGATTAAGGGCTTGTGCAAGAACGACGCTCTCACCCTCGCCGAGAGCTTTGACCTGAGCGGCGGACAAATCGAGAACGTCGCCCGCAAGCACACCATCAACGACATCCTCTTCGGCCGCAAGAAGAAGCTCGTCGATACCCTCGCCGAATATTGCCAAAACGAGCGGCTAGAACCTAGCCAACTCCCAAAAATCGGCTTCAACTAACAAAAATGAAGAAAAGGGGACGGTTCCTTTTTCTTCATTTTTTATTTATCATGGATTTATTTGGTTGATGTTTTTAAAATCGCTATCTTTGTGGCACTGAAAAATACCAAAACTTATTTAAACATTAACAAAAAAACAACTATGAACGAGATTGAAAAACTTCAACCCACGTGCATCTGGCGCAACTTCTATGCGCTGACACAAGTTCCACGTCCTTCGGGACATGTAGAGAAAATCCAGAAATACCTGCTCGACTTCGCCAAGAAGGTGGGCGTGGAGGCATTCCAAGACCCTGCCGGCAACATCGTGATGCGCAAGCCCGCCACTCCAGGTATGGAGAACCGCAAGTGCATCACCATGCAGGCTCACATGGACATGGTGCCACAGAAGACTCCCGAGAGCAAACATAACTTCGAGACCGACCCCATTGAGCCTTACATCGACGGCGACTGGATCAAGGCCCGCGGCACCACGCTGGGCGCCGACGACGGTCTGGGCATCGCTGCCATCATGGCGGTGATGGAGGACAACACCCTCAAGCACGGTCCCATCGAGGGTCTTATCACCAAAGACGAGGAGACTGGCATGTATGGCGCCAATGACCTGCCTAAGGGCCAGATGAAGGGCGACATTCTCTTTAACCTCGACAGTGAGACTTGGGGCAAATTCGTGATTGGCAGCGCCGGAGGCATCGACGTTACCGCCACCCGCAAATACAACGAGGTGAAGACCACCTCGGGCGAGATTGCCGTGCGCGTCACCCTCAAGGGTCTCAAGGGCGGTCACAGCGGTCTCGAGATTCACGAGGGCCGCGCCAACGCCAACAAGCTGATGGCACGCCTCGTGCAACTCGCCATTGTTGACTACAAAGCTCGCTTGGTGAGCTGGCACGGCGGCAATATGCGCAACGCCATCCCCTTCAAAGCCGAGACAGTGCTCACCCTTCCCGAGGACAACCTCAAGGGCATGAAGAAGCTCATCAAGAACCTCAAGGCAGAGTTTGAGAGCCAGTTCAAGCTCATCGAGGAAAACGTTGACCTCACCCTCAAGAAGATTGACCGTCCCAAGATGAAGATGGCACTCGACGACCAGACCACCATCCTGCGTGCCATCTACGCCTGCCACGACGGCGTGGTGCGCTTCATCCCCGCCTATCCTAACGTGGTGGAGACCTCGAGCAACCTCGCCATCATCGACATCGAAGACGGCAAGGCCGCAGTGCAGATTCTCGCCCGCTCGGCACGCGAGGACATGAAGGACTACATCGTGAAGATGCTCATGACCTGCTTCCACCTCGCCGACTTCAAGGTGGAGACTGGCGGCGACTACATAGGCTGGGATCCCAACCCCGACAGCGAGGCGCTGCACATGCTGCTCGGCATCTACAAGAAGCTCTTCAAGGAAGAAGGCATCGTTCAAGTGGATCACGCCGGACTGGAGTGCTCTATCATCCTGGGCAAGTACCCGCACATGGACGTGGTGAGCTTCGGTCCCACACTGAAGAGCCCTCACACCACCATTGAGCGTGCCTACATCCCCGCCGCCGAGCCATTCTGGAAGCTGCTGGTTAAAGCCCTCGAAGAAGTACCCGTGAAATAAGTGATGAACAAGCACTAGAGATTCTAGAAATTCTAGATTATCTAGATTATCTAGAAAAAATGATAATTAGGGAGGATTTTGCATTCTGCGAAATTCTCCCTAACTTTGTGCCATAAAAACACTACAATCATGACCGAATATCTTTACAAAGAGACCGACAACCTGTCGGCACTGATTACCGCGCAGCCTCAGCTGCTGCTCACCCTGTCGCACTTTGGCATCCCTATGGGCTTTGGCGACAAGACGATAGCGCAGGTGTGCCATGAGCATGGCATCGACCCGCAGTTTTTCCTGCTCATCTGCGAGATTTACAGCAACGGCAACTACATCCCGTCGCAAGCCTCGCTGCGAGCCACGCCCATGGAGGACCTCGTGCCTTACCTGCTGCGCTCGCACGACTATTACCTCAACCGCCGCCTGCCGCACATTGGGCATCACCTCGAGAAAATCGCCGATATGCTGCCGCCCCGCGCCGGCAAGGCGATAAAACAGTTTTTCAACGCCTATATCGAGGAGGTGCGCGAGCATTTCGCCCACGAGGAGAAGACCGTTTATCCTCACATCAGCAACCTCATTGGCGGCAAGGGCGATGACTTCAAAATCAAGGATTTCCTAGTCTCGCACGGCAACCTCGAAGACAAGCTCAGCGACCTGGTGATGATTATCTTCAAATATCTGCCCGATTGCAGCGGCGCATCGCAAAATGAGAATGTTCATACTCCCCCTTTATCCCCCTCTATCTTAGAGGGGGAGCTACCGCTCTCGTCCCCACATAACGATGACGACGCCATCGACATGATTTTTGACATCCTCCAGCTCTCGCACGACCTGCGCAAGCATGCCATCATCGAGGACAAGATTCTGGGACCATACGTTAAGCAACTTGAGAAAACCGCAAAGCCATGAAAAAGAAAGTATTGATAGTGGAGCCTTCGGAGGTCATCGTCGAGGGGCTGGCGGCGACTCTCAACCATGGCGAGCTCAAGATGCTGAAGCCCGAATACACTGCCGACGACCTAGGCAACCGCCTCGACGTGCTCAAGCCCGACATCCTCATCATCAACCCCACGCTCAACGACAACGTCACCGAGCTGCGCAACGGCCGCAGCATAGCGGTCCTGGCGCTGGTGTATCAATATGTGAAGCAGGCGAGGCTCAAGCGATTTGACGGCGTGATTGACATCCGCGACAGCCTGCAGTCGATACTCCAGACGGTGCTGGAGATAAGCGCCAAGGCACAGACGGGCGACGCTGCCATGAGCAGCCACGAGCTCACCCGCCGCGAGACGTCAGTGCTGGTGGAGGTGGCAAGGGGCTTGTCGAACAAAGAGATTGCCGCACGCCTCAACGTGAGCGTGTTCACCGTCACCACCCACCGCAAGAACATCGTGCGAAAGACCGGCATCAAGAGCGTCGCCGGCCTCACCGTCTATGCCCTCCTCAACAACCTCATCGACGAAGACACCGTGATATAATGCACAATGCACAATGCACAATGCACAATGCAGAATGCACAATGCAGAATGCACAATGCAGAATGCACAATGCACAATGCGGAATGCACAATGCGGAATGCGGAATGCACAATGCAGAATGCAGAATGCAGAATGTCTCTAAACTCTAAACCCCAAACTAAAAGCCTCAACCCGCATGGGTTGAGGCTTTTTTTGAAATATTTATTTTGATTGACTACTCTTGTGTGTGACTAATAAATAATAAATGTGATTAAATGAGTAGTCTCTCTAAATAAATGTCGTTTAGATTGGATTAGTTACCACCAAGAAGGATGTTGTAAACAGCAGTAACATCGGCAGATGTAACTTCGCCGTCACCGTTCTGGTCAGGATTAACTACACCAGTGTAGTCATTGTTGAGCATGATGTTGTAGAGCAATGTAACGTCGGTAGCGGTAACCTCGCCGTCGCCGTTAACGTCGCCAGGAACAACAGCAGTTTGAGAGATAACTGTGAGAGTCATGTTCTCAGCATCGAGTTGGAGGGTGTAGATGCCACCATTCTCCATACGGAAGTTAGAACCGTCAACCAGAGTCAGAGGAACATTCAGCAGATCGTTGTTGATCAGGAAGTAGCCAACGTTATTCTCATCAACGCCGCCATACCATGTCCAGCCGTCACCGTTAGGAGTGATGATCTTGAACTCAGCGCCAGCCTCAAGCTCAGCCTCAGTCTCAAGAACGCCTTCCTCATTAGCTACGAACTCAAGCATACCTTCTTGCTGGTTCCAACCGTTGAAGTCACCAACGAGATAGTAAACAGGAACCTCAACAACCTCGCCAACGATAAGCTTGAACTCAGTGCCTGGCAGAGTGTAAACTACCTGGCCGTTGTTGTTAGGCTCTACGGTAACAGCGAGGGTAGTGTAGCCACTATAAGACTCATAACCATCCTCGTCAACCTCAATTGAATCTGTAGCCTCGATGGTAATCCACTCGGGGATTTCATCTACTGCCCAAGCATCGTAAGGCTCGCTAGCCTTGAGCTCGAGAGTGAAGCTACCACCCTCAGCGGGGATAGTGTACTCAGTAGCGTTGCCTTCTACAGTCTCGATGTAAGCCATCTGAGCGTTGATAGAGAGCAGGTGGTTCTCAGGAAGACCGCTGTCATCACCCGAGCCCCAGTAGTAACCCATGTGGCAGGGAATGAAGCTGGTCTCGACAACCGCGCCACTTTCATCGTAGAAGTCCCACATGGCATAGCCACCTAAGAATTGAGAGTAGAACTCATCGTGAGCCAGGTCGGCAACACGAGTCATAGCGTTCAGGATTGGAGAAACCTCTGGAACCTCATTAACGCCGTCAATAACAATAGCGATGTCGCCATCAATCTCCAGCCAATCCTCCTCAGTAAGACCAAGTTCGGGATCCTCTTTCTCAAACGCAAAGTCGATAGCAGTAGTAGTGCTCAATACATCCTCTGGGAACTCATAAACAGCAGTAGCGATTGGGTTGTCCAGATCAATCATACCATCAGTTATTGGGCAAACCTTAGCAGTTAGTTTATTGCCAGCGTCAGCGGTGCAATAAGCATAGAACTGGATGCGTGAGAAGGTGTAATTCTTGCCAGGATAGTTGAAGATCTGAATGAAGTTCTGAATCTTACCATCGGTAGCACCTTCGGGTTTGTAGCCACTGGGCAGGTCGCCGAAGAAGTCGTTTACGTCCTCGCTAGAACCAGCACTGTAAGCAGTGCGCATGATGTCGTTATAGTCGGCACGTGGCGAGAACTGATACATGTTGGTCAGTGTAGTACCATCGCCAAGCACGTCCATCTCCAGCTTGCCACCCATAACCATGGCACCGCTGAAGTTGTAGTAGTTACCGGCATCATAATCGTCATCGCTGTAGGCGTTGGCGAAGAGTTTTGGTGAAATCCACCATCCGGGATAGTTGGGGAATGTGCAAACCAGGTCTTTCTCGCCCTCTACAATAGAGAGGCTCTCCTCGTCAACTGCGGGGTTGTAATAAACCCAGTCGTAGGTCTCGCTGGCGATACCAGTAGAGATGTTGGTAAATGTCACCTCGGTATTACCGGGAACCATGCACACGTTGTAGCTGTAGAAGAAGCTGTCACTGTAGGGGAAGAAAGCCGAGAAGAATGTGCCCTTAGGAGTCAAGTACATAGTGTCGGTACCCGAAGTGAAGTCCTTCATCATGCCGCCCTTGCCAGTGTACAGATCGCCCTTTTGAGCCATCATCTCAACCTTAGCCTCCGATTTTTGTGGCTGGAGCTTATGAGCCTTCTGCAAAGCAGGAGCAGCAAAAGCAGCAACAGTCACAACTGCGAAAAGAAGAGTCAAAATTTTCTTCATAATCTTAATTGAGTTTGTTTAGTTAATAAATAAAAGAATTATAATCTCTAAAAATGATAGTATCGGTTTATATTATTCCATAGAATGTGCAAAAGTAAGAAAAAAACTCAAAACAACCAACATTTTTCACATCTTTTTTAAAAAACACATTCCACATCAGCCGAAGGCTGACCGCTGAGTAACCGGGGGTACCACTTGCTCCAGTCGCTTCGCTCCTTTCACAAGTGGCACCCCCGGATTGTCACCATCTCCATCTCGTCGCTGAAGGCGACCCCCCCAAAAAACGATGTATATTTGCATATTTTCTGCATTTTATCTACCTTTGCACTATGAGTTACACACATTTTGTCTATCACATCGTTTGGCGTACCTATCGCAGTTTGCCTGCCATAAATGAGGAGCATGAGCGAGACTTGTATGCCTATATTTTGGGTTTTGTCACCAATCACAAAGGAAAAATATTCCGAATTGGCGGCATGCCCGATCACATACACATGCTATTATCTATACCACCCGATATTGCGGTATCAGAATTTATGAGAGGGTTGAAGTTTGCCACCAACGCGTGGTTGAAGCAGAACACTGATTTTCCTCTTTTCTCAGGATGGGGCGAAGGCTATGCGGCGTTCACCTACTCCAAAGACCAAATACCTGTGGTGAAGCAATATATTATAAATCAGAAAGAACATCACAAAGTGACGACCTTTGCCGAGGAGTATAGGAAGTTTATCATTGATAATGGTGGGACAATAGACGAGAGATTTTTCCTTGTGGACTAAGAGGGTCGCCTTCAGCGACTAGATGGAGAGAGCGTCAACACCCCCAGTGCCGCTATCTCCACTCGCTAACGCTCGTTACGATATCGGTACTGTTACTTAAAGGTCAGTCTTCGGCTGATATACAAGCAAGTGGCGGCTCCGGGATGAGGAGTCGCCACTTTAGATTATGGGTATTATCCTAAAAGGATATTACAGAGATGCTGTCTCAAACTTGATAACCACGAAGTTGTTAGCATTGCTCTTGCTCTTCATGAGCAGTGGGTTAGACACCATCAGGTTGTCGCAGCTGAGTTCATATTCACCTGTGCATAACAGGTCAACCATAGCCCTGAGGCTTGGCAGCCATCCGTATAATTTACCACCATTGGTGTCGAAAGCTCCTTCGACATTGGGGTCGAATGAGAACTTGATGGTGTGGTCGTCCACAATCTCATGGTTTACATAAATGCTACCATAACTATTACTGGTATGGAACCTGAAGTAGAGACGATACTTAGCCTTGGTGTTGTCATAGCCTAACTGCAACCACTGGAAATTATATTTCAGAGGCTTATTGTTTACTTTCGTCTCCTTAGCCTCGGTAACAATCTGATTGAAGAGAGTGAGGAAATCTCCACTTATCTCACCATCCACCTTGCTGAAAGTCCAGCCAATTTGCTTTTGATGGAACAGGTCGGCAAAAGCAGGACCCTTGATAGTGGTCAGGCCGTCCTCGGTGCAGAGGAGAGTACCGTCGGGCTGAATCTCAAAGTTCTGAGCGGCAACATCATTCTCATCATACTCGGTGAGGAAGCTCAATGGCTCCATGAAGCGGACTCCATTAGCAGTGAATATAGCGTTCATATACTCTCCATTATCGAGCAGAGAGCTGCCTTCGGGATAGAAGCTCCAGAACATTGAATTGATGGGACCACCGTCACCGTTGCAGATGTAGCGCTTGCCGCTTGCAGTAGTGAGAATATAATCGTTGATACGATTGTTGAAGGTGGCATTCAACACCGAGGTGAGGTTGGTGAAGTAGGCCTCATCAGTTGGCGCCTGTTCAGTAGTGAGACGCGTCATCATAATCGTGATGGCGGTCTTCTTGCCACGCAGCTTGATGTGGTTCTCGTCGGAGCCAACGATAATAAACTCATAGTCACCCTCGTGTCCCTTGCCGTAGGTACTTGAACTGGTACCAGAAGTGCCCAATTCTGTCTCAGGATTTGAGAACACATGGAAAGCGCTGTTATAGGTGTTGAACGAAAGCACTGGGCCATAGTCGCTCACCACTTCCCATAATGACTTGTCGCTGTAGAAAGCGCCACCATTGACATAAGAATTCTTAGTGGCAATGTCAACCGTGCCATCGCCATGGAAAGTCATAATGTAGTTATAGCCAGGCTCGGCAGCGCTGCAAAAATACTCCATCAGCCAGCGTCCGCCATTAGACTGGAGCATCTCAGTATAATTCTTTACGGCATTATCCATGCGTGCTGCAGGGCTCTCGTCAAAGAGGTCATCGACCTCGCTTGGAGCACAAGCCGTCAGCGACAGAGTGAGGATAAAAGCCGAAATATAAAATAATTTCTTCATAATATCTAATATATATTAAGATTAAACATTATTCAGGCAACTGAATTTGCTGACGAAGTTCTTCAAGCTTAGCCGCAGTAAATCCTTGAATGCGAGCTTGAACAACATTGCGCAACTCATCGAGGTCGATGCCCCACTCCTCACGGAACCAGTCTTTGCACAACTGAATCTTCGTCTCCAAAACATCTTTGCCACTCACATTATCGTCATCCTCAACGGCATAAACGTAAATAGGAATGCGGTTGCCGTTCTTGTCAAGAAGGTAGCCTTGCGAGTCGGTCTCGTTGCCGTCAAGGTCATACCACTTACCGTCTTCGCCAAGCTCGGGCTTACTATTTCTCAACCTACCTCTTTGGTACATATTAGCATAGACGAGTGTACCGTCCTCAAGAGTCTGTACTCTATTGCGATTGATATATGTGAGAGTGCTCTCACCATTATCGTCAACAGGGTTGTTGTTAGGGTAGTAATAATAGCAATAATATGGAACCCATTCATCACTTGATGCATCCTCACGGTCGGTAGCCCATCCACGAGCCGCGTCATCCATAATAGCAGCCCATTGTGCATCAGAATATGTGATATAGCAAGCAATGGTCTCGGCAAAGTCTTCACGCAGAGCACTTGAGGCATAATTAGTGACAAAACCAAGAGAATGAACCATTTGATCGTTCTTTTTCTCCCAATTCATGCCATCATAGTGACCAGCCGAAAGAATGCGGAACTCAGTGGGAATACTCTTAGTTTGATGCAGGATGTGAGCAAACTCATGGTGCATAGTGTGGAAATACTCATCGTTCAGAACACTAACCAACTGATCGGGATTGTTGGCATAATTCCCTAATCGGTTCACATTAAGCAGCGTCACCTTGATACCACCCTCGGCAAGACCCACTTCAATGGTTCTTGAGATAGGGTTGATTGCAGGAGAGCCTACCAGCATGAGAATGCGGGGACCATACATTTTCAAGAACTCCTTGCTTCCTGTCACTTCCTCATAAACATCAAACCACATGTACTTGGTGAGCACAGCCAGGTCGATGGAATTTCGGAGCGTAGCAGGTTGAAGGTTGTAGTTCATGTTGGTCTCGTTGTCTTGAAGCCTGTACTGGAATTCCAGGTTATATTCATCGAGGTAGTTATCCTTCAGCCACTTGTCAAAATTGTAAGTGTAGCTGTTAGGGTCGAGCTCATCGGTAACGTCGGGGAAGATGGTCTCGCCAAGTTCCTTCTCACCGCACGACGAGAGCGACATTGCCGCAATAGCCACCAGTGCCAATGCACTTAGATATTTAAAATATTTTTTCATAATCTTTTCTGAATTATTAATTATTCATCACTACTGGGTGGCACCACTGCCTTCTTGAAGCTTGTCGTTACCGGCACATCAATTCGGGTGTTGGGTTCAATACCGGCAGCTATAACCTCATTAGGAATCTGAAGAGCCATACGGCCGTCAAGCTTACCACTTTCAATGTCGGGATTCAGTGTAACCACACGAGAATCCTTGCCAATGGTGTGGCTGTAAGAGATACCATATCGCTTGATGTCAAACCAACGCATTCCGCGGAAAATGAACTCAATGCGGCGGAAGTGCTGGATGCACTGCAAGTAAGGGTTAATCTCGGGAGAGTTATGGTACTGGGTCGATGGGCACACGATGTCGATGTGGATAGGCTTGGCAATACCATAGTAGAGCGAGTCAAGATACTTGGCTCCCAAAACTTCGCGACGCTCAGGACGAATGTTGTAAACATATTTCTCCTCGGCAGTAGTATAGAAACTCCTAACGATTTCCTTGCTCCAAGCCTTCAAACTACTGGTGCTGTTAGTAGTATTGCGGCGAGCGGCTTCCCACACGCCCAAGTCGGCAACACATCCGTCGATGTCGCCAAGGAACAACTTAGCCTCGGCACGGTTCAAGAGAGCCTCCTCGCCGGTGAACTCGCAAAGCACCTGGTGAGCGTAGCCAATTCCGGCAACCTTATCGGTATATTCAAACTGCTCGCCAACCGGTGCTGCCCACCACAAGCCATAGTCTTGGTTAGAACCGGCAATATACATACCACATCCGTTATAGCATGGATGCACGCCACTCCAAGTTGGGCCTTTGCCATCCCACAGCGTGGCTTTCATGGCTTCACGGTTACAAGCATAACGGTTGCCACTTGTGAGGCGACGCAGATAGATTGAATAAGTGGGCATAATCATGAAATTCCTCATGTGGGCAGGATCACAATAGTAACGATTGAAATCCTCGTAGTCTTCTAAGTCATCTTTGTGAGCCCAGATGTCGGTCATGTAAGGCATGGGGTCAACATCGGCACCGCCAAAGACGATATTGGCACACTCGAGCACCTTGGCATAGTCGCGCTTAAAGAGATAGAAACGCGATGCAAAGGTGTAGGCCGCCTGCTTGTTGAAGTGATACTTAGGCTGCTCATAGTAAGCGTCATTAATCAGAGGCAAACCGTCCTCGATGTCACGCTCAATGTTAGCATAAGTCTCGGCAAGAGTGCCACGCTCGTAGTGAGGTTTCACTGTTGTCTCAGGCGCTGTCATGTAAGGTATGCCAGGTATATCCTTGCTCAATTCTGGACCACGGTAGGGCATGCAGAAGATGTTGGCAAGCATAAAGTGGCAGTAAGCACGGTCAATCAGTGCCTCGCCCTTTACCGCCTGCAGCTTGGCGCTGTTCTCGCCGTTGTTCTCAAACTCCTCTACTTTCTCAAGGACCTGATTACAAGTAGCGATGGCGTTGTAATAGCCTTCCCACGACCCTGAGGGCGTGTCTTCTCCTGTAGATGTGCGAATGTCTTCAAAGGCAAAAGCCTCATCGTCATTGCGGTCATAAGACGACAGGTTGAAACGCACACCGTCTATGCCCGGCGAATTGTTGTCGATAAAGTTGTCGGTCGATATCTCACAAAATGGCACATAGCTATATTCTGGATAGGCACTAACCATCAACATGCGCAACTGCTCGGTGTTGGTGAGAGTAACGCGTGTGTCGCTTGGCTTGTCGAGAAAGTCGCTACATGACGACAATCCCAACACTGCCACACCAGCCAATATAAAATATCTTAATTTCATAGTTCTATATATTTTATAATCATTAAACATTAAAGTCCTAAGCGCACTGTAAGTGTGAACTGCTTGGGACTTGGTGCAGCCACACCACCCGAGTTGAAGAACTCTGGGTCTTGGCCATTGAGTTTCTTGTCGGCATAAAGCAGACACAGGTTAGTGGTGCTCAGCTTAAGCGATGCGCTGTTAAGACGCAGCGCCTTAAGCACCCTACCGGGAATGTCGTAAGTGAGCGACACCTCTTTCAGGCGGATGAAACCACCGTTAGCAATACGAGCGGTACTGTAGTTGTAAGAACTATAGGCGATACCTAACCTTTCACCATAGATATTGTTCCAAGTCATATACTGACGTGTTGAAACAATGGCTGGGATATCAGTATAAGCCTCATCACCTGGCACAACCCAACGGTTCTTCATGTCGCGAGAGTTGGCGGTCATGTCGCCGTAAGCGTAAGAGAAGTCGGCGGGCAAGCGCAGCTTGTTGCCAAACGAGTAGGTCAAGAACAGGTTCAGGTGGAAGCCCTTCCAGCTGAAGTTGTTGCCAAGACCACCGGTGTAGATAGGATCTACTGGACCCTCATACTTGAGGAAGTCGAGGTTGTCGAACTGCTGGAAGTAGATGCCGGCAACAGTCACGTCACCATTCTCGTCGTAGAATGTGGGAAGACCCTCATCATTAAGACCAGCGAATGGGATAGAGAAGATGGCGCGCACGGGGTAGCCCTGCAAAGCATAACCGGTACCTGGCACGAGGTCGATGATGCGGCTGCGTGACAAGAGGTCGGTAATCTTGTTCTTGGCGTAAGAGAATGTGAAGTCGGTACTCCACTCAAAGTCGCCGGGCTTAATGGCTTCGAAGTTGCGGGTAGAGAGTGTGAACTCAACACCATGCGATGACATAGAAGCCACATTGGCATACTTGTGTGTCACACCACCAACACCCTCGGTATATACACCACCAATCAGGTCGTAGTTGTTACGCTTGTACCAGTCGAAGACGAGGTTGATGCGGTTGTTGTAGAAACCGAGGTCAACACCAACGTCAAACTCGTGCTTCTTCTCATAGGTAAGCTCCTCGTTGGCGATGTTGGCAAGGTAGAGGTTCATCTCAGCATCCTCGGGATTCAATCTCCAAGGCTTTGAAGGATAGTAGATTGGGAGTGCGTTAGATACGCTTGAAGGACCGGCATCGGCAGTCAGTGAGTAAGACAGACGCAGCTTAGCATAAGTCCAGATGCCGTTCTGGTTGAAAGCGGCATTGCGGAAGAAGTTCTCCTCGCTGGCGTTCCAAGCACCCGAGATGTTCCAAGTGGGGAGCCAACGGCTCTTCTTAGCCTTACCGAGCTTGTTAGAACCCTCATAACGGAAGGTGCCGGTGAGGATGTATTTACCCATGAACGAGTAGCTGCCCATAGCATAGTAAGCCATGTTGCGGCCATAACGCCAAGCCTCGCTGTAGTAGTTGTGGTTCTCCTCCACTTGCTGCTTGAAGAGGTTCTTGTCGAGGAAAGGAATGTTACCGTTCTCATAAACGATACCCCAGCCCTCGAAGCTCTCGGCATGACGCTCAATCTTGCTGAGCTCAAAACCGGCAAGCAGGTTGATGAGGTGCTTATCGGCAAAACTCTTGTTGTATTGTGCCTGAGTACGCAAGTCAAACTGCGACATGGCGTTCACATCATGATAAAGGATACCACCCTTAGGCAGAACAGTCACAGGAAGAGCACCTACTATATCGGGGTCGGTATAGAGGTAAGTGTTAGCATCGCGAATCGACGCGTTCTCGGGGTCGATACCGGCACGGTAAGCGTTAGCCTGGTTAGAGTCGTCCTTTACATAGTGGTTGGTAGTGCTGCTGTTGAAGCGGTAAGATGCCAAGCCCTTGAGTTCGAGGCCCGAAATAGGCTTCCAGGAGATCTCTCCCTGAAACTTGAGGTCGGTAACACCGAGGTCGATGTAGTTCTGCTCAAGCTCGTGGAAAATGTTGAACGATGTATAGTTACGAGTGTAAGTGGCGTTGGGGTCGGCAGTACGAGAGGTGTTCAACGCATAGCTATAGGGGTTGATATCGAAGCTACGGCTATACACACCGTTAACCACGTCAACGTCCTGGCTCAAAGTACCAGGAGCGCGCTGCTTGCGGTAGCTGTCACTAGTCAACAACTTGATAGACAAATTCTTCGACAGGTCGTAGCTTGCATTGGCGTTGAAGGTGTAACGTGTTACCTCGCTCTGCTTAGTCCATCCTGGGTCATACATGATAGAAGCCGAAGTATAGAAACGTGCTTTATCGGTACCGCCAGAGATTGAGATGGCGTGGTTTTGAGAGATGTTGCTGTTAAACAACAAGTCAAACCAGTCGGTGTTACGGTACTCTGCCTCACGCAGATAGGCATTCCTTGCTGCCAAGGTGTTGGGTAGACCGAAACCGGTAGCGGGATCATACTGGTCCATGAGCTTATACATGGTACCATAGATACCCGAACTTGAAGAGTTGGCGAGGCTAGCGAAGCTCAACCAGCCCTTGGCCTCAAGTTCCTTGTAGATACCCATCTGCTCCTGTGAGTTACTGATGTTGAACTCACGGTACATGGGTTTCAAGCGATAGGTGAACTCACCGGTGTAGTTGATACTTGCCGAGCCCGAGCGTCCCTGCTTGGTGGTAACGACGATCACACCAGCCATGGCGCGAGCACCATAGATTGATGTTGCCGAACCGTCCTTAAGGATCTGGAAGCTCTCGATATCGTCGGCGTTGATACCGGCGATGGCGCTGGCGATAAGAGTGGTGGCGTCACCACTGGAGAGGGCGTCGGCATCAAGCTCAACGTTATCCTCAAGAATCACACCGTCAACAACCCACAGTGGCTTGCTGCTACCATAAATTGAGGTAGCACCACGCACGCGGATCTTAGGAGCAGTACCAAAGGTACCCGACACGTTCTGCACACTCACACCGGCGGCACGTCCCTCGAGGGCACGCGACACGTCGGCCACACCATCAAGCTTTGCCTTGTCGGCCTTAATGCTTGTGGTAGCACCGGTAAAGAGGCGCTTGTCAACGTTTTGATAACCTGTCACAACCACCTCTTGGAGAGTAGTCTTCTCGTCGGTGGTCAAGACAATCTTCATCTCACCCGAGGTGACCTGTACATCGGCATCGGCAAGACCTACCGAGCTCACGATGATGTGGCTCTTTGATGAAGCAACGGTGAGAGTGAATTTACCGTCAAAGTCGGTAGAAGTACCATTGCTAGGTTTTGCTTTTTCCTTCACATGAGCACCAATAACGGGTTCATTGTCCTCGGCCGAAATAACGACACCTGTCACCTTGAACTGTGCGCTCGAGGTGAGAGACACCAATATTGCAGCCGTCAGCAATAAAAGTTTTTTAAGACTCATAAGCATTGAAAAAAATTAATAATTATTATTAGTTTAAGTTTTCTCATGTTAAGCAGTAACAAGCCGCTTAGAAAGTTAATTACATGGGCAAAGACCACAATTTTTCACCATCTATAACCCTTTAATTGACTGAAAAACAATAGAGCAAAGAAGGTGTTAGTCGCATCTTCAACCAACTAAAGGGCTTTAATGCTTAATTAATAAGGTGCAAAGAAACAATTTTTTTTTGAATTATGCCAATTTTTTACTGTTAAAATTAAACGATTGCACAAAAAAAATTGACGCGAGATAACGCATCAACGATGAAAATGGCGGGTTCACTGAATTTTACATCCCTTTTTGCGGAGACAAAGCCTCAAAATATCAAAACATCAAACAAACTCAACAAAAATGCGATTAAGCGAGTCAAAGCTTGTGCTTGCACAAAACCTTGCGAGCGTGAGCATTTTATTCAAAACCTTACTAAAACAACAATTTTAATGACTTGTTGTGTTTGTTATTCTTTGTTGAGTTTGTTTGATGACAAAGTTGTAAAAACAACTGATTTTTATTACAAATCTGAAAATAATTATTTGACGAGGCGGGTGATTTCTTGATTTGTGGGGTTGACGGCGATGACAGTCCCCGAAGGATTGATGAGATAGGTGTTGTACTGCTGTTTTACCCCCCACTTCTGCTCAAAAGCTGAGCGGTCTTGGCGCTCACAGTAGTACTGCGACGACGTTGCGAGGCTGTCGGCAGCCACCAGCTCGGTGAAAAGTGTGCTGCTGCGGTCGAAATTCACCGACAGCGGCACCACATTTGCCAACTTCGAGGCATAGCGGTCGTAGTTGATATTATCGAGCCTGGAAACGACATCGGCCGACGACCAGAGCGTGAGCAACACATAGTTGCCACGAAACTGGCTCAGCGACACCACACCATCGGCGTTGCTGACGGTGAAATCGCCTGCCGAGGTGCCTACAATGCCACCTTTCCCGTTGTTGCTGCTAGCCGAAGTGAACAACATCACAACAACCAGAGTAGCCAATATAAAAAATACTTTCTTCATAGTTAAATCTTTTCTTTATCCCAACCGCCCAAACTCGTTGAGCGACAATTAGTAGAGAGAGTGTTGCAAAACTTCCAAAAATAAAAACCATGGATTAATCTGATTTTTCTGATTTCCCAAAATATTATTGACAAAAATATAACTTTTTGCAAAAATTCAGATTTTTCAGAATAATCAGTTGTTTTTTAGTTATGCAACAGCCTCCGCATTGAGCATTGGTCATAGATGTATCTCTAGAACTTGTAAACAGCACCCAGGCTGAACACTGCCTGGTCGATGGTGCTCACGATGGAATATTTGAACTCGGCATTGACACGCCATCTATCATTAATGTCATACTCACAGCCGCCGCCCAGGTTCAAACCAAAGCGGGTGATGGAGTCGTCAATGTCGGCATAGCTCTTGTTCACCACAGTGAGACCGGCAAGGGGATAGGCACTGAACTTCTCGGTGATGCCAAACACATAATGGGCATTGACATTCAAGTCCCACATCCTGAAGCCTTTGTTCTGGAAATAGTAGTTGAACGAGGCCTCACCACGCAGGTGGTCGAGGATGCCATACTGGAACTTCGCGCCCAGACCCACCGAGTTGATTTCGGTGCCGTAGAGCAGGTTGGCGCCCAACGCCATCTCACCCTTCTGAGCCGATGCCGTGGCCGCTCCCATCAATGCCACGATTGCTATAGCAAGTAATTTCTTCATATTATTGTCGTTATTTTTTGATTTTCCTTTATAACGTGAAAAACAACAGTTTTATTACATCGCCCACTTAGCTTAACGGCGACGACCGGCGCGCATGAGCTGCTTGGGACTCATGTTGCTCATCTTGTGCATCGCCTTGCGGGTTTGGTCAAACTGTGTGAGCAAGCGGTTCACCTCTTGAATGTTGGTGCCGCTACCGCGTGCTATGCGCTGACGGCGAGAACCGTTGATGACCTCGGGATGCTCGCGCTCGTAAGGGGTCATGGAGTGGATTATCGCCTCGATGCTCTTAAAGGCGTCGTCGCTGATGTCCACGTCCTTGATAGCCTTACCCACGCCAGGAATCATCGAGGCGAGGTCTTTGAGGTGTCCCATCTTCTTGATTTTGGAGATTTGCGAGAGGAAGTCGTTGAAGTCAAACTTGTTCTTGGCGATTTTCTTCTGCAACTCGCGCGCCTGCTCCTCGTCGTACTGCTGCTGCATGCGGTCAACGAGCGACACGATGTCACCCATGTTGAGGATGCGGTCGGCCATACCAGCGGGACGGAACGGGTCGATGGCTTCCATCTTCTCGCCAGTACCCACCCACTTGATGGGCTTGTTGACGACGGTGCGGATTGAGAGGGCGGCACCACCGCGGGTGTCACCGTCGAGCTTGGTAAGTACCACGCCGTCGAAGTCGAGGCGGTCGTTGAAGGCCTTGGCGGTGTTCACCGCGTCCTGACCAGTCATCGAGTCAACAACGAAAAGGGTCTCATTGGGGTTGATAGCGTCTTTTATCGCCTTGATTTCCTGCATCATCTGCTCATCAACGGCAAGACGACCGGCGGTATCGACGATTACCACACCATAGCCTTTGACCTTGGCGTCGGCAATGGCATGCTGGGCAATCTCCACGGGGTTCTGGTTCTCGGGCTCGCTATATACCGGCACGCCAATCTGCTCGCCCAGCACCTTGAGCTGCTCAATGGCGGCGGGACGATACACGTCGCAAGCCACCAGCAACGGATGGCGCTTGATGAGGCGGTTAGCGAGTTTGCCCGAGAAAGTGGTCTTACCCGAACCTTGCAGACCCGACATGAGAATCACGGCAGGATGCCCCTCAACATTAAACGGCGCCTGTTCGCCACCCATGAGCTCGGTGAGCTCGTCGTGAACTATCTTAATCATCAACTCCTTAGGTTTGAGGGAGTTGATTACATTTTGACCTAAGGCTTTCTCCTTCACCGTGTCGGTAAAGGTTTTGGCAACTTTGTAGTTTACGTCGGCCTCGATAAGGGTGCGGCGCACCTCTTTTAATGTCTCGGCGATATTGATTTCGGTGATGCGGCCTTCGCCTTTGAGCACCTTAAACGCGCGTTCTAATCTCTCGCTTAGATTTTCAAACATATATATTATTAAGTGTTAAGTGTCAAGTGTTAAGTATCAAGTGATTAAATTTTCAAATCAGCTTATTGGTGGTGGTATCGGGGAAGACCACCATTGGCTTGAAGCCCTTAGCCTCCTCGGGGGTCATCAGGGCGTAGGACATTATTATCACCACATCGCCCGGTTGCACCTTGCGGGCGGCAGCGCCGTTGAGGCACACCTCGCCCTTGCCGCGCTCGCCAGGAATCACGTAGGTGTCGAGGCGCTCGCCGTTGTTGTTATCTACTATGAACACACGCTCCCCCTCCATGATGCCAGCTGCATCGAGCAAGTCCTGGTCGATGGTGATGCTGCCAATGTAGTCGAGGTTGGCACCGGTAACGGTGACACGATGAATCTTTGATTTCACAACTTGAATGAACATAGCGCAAAATATTTAAGAATTAATAATGTGTTTCTTTGCGAGTAAGCAAAAAGTGTGCCACATTACAAATTTTAGGGCTTCTTGTAGGTGATATTGTCGATTTCGCGCACATCGCCACAGTAAACGGTGATGCAACCCACTATGTAATCGCTTTTGTCCCAAGCACTTACTGGTTGTAGCGTGATGCCGTCGCAAATCGAGAAATATTCCACCTCCATCTCAGGATAAGCGTTGAGAGTGGCAACCACCCAGTCGTGGGTCTGCTCCACGGTGTGGTCCTCGGCAAACGCCAGGCTGTCGCACAGCACACGGTAGATGTTTGGTGCTATCTTGCGAACCAGCGGCGTGAGGCGCACGTTGCGGCTGCTCTTGGCAAGACCGTCGGCCTCACGGATACAGGGACAGGTGACAACCTCAAGGTTGAAGCCTAACTGCTTGATCATCGCGCGGATGACGGCAATCTGCTGGAAGTCTTTTTCGCCAAAGTAGGCGCGCGTGGGCTCTACCATCATAAATAGCTTGCTAACGATCTGACACACGCCGTTGAAATGCCCGGGGCGCATGGCACCCTCCATCACCTCAGCAACGGGTCCGAGCTTGAACACACGGGTGTCGGGCTCGGGATAGATGTCCTCGACAGTGGGCATGAAGGCGATATCCACGCCACAGCGCTCGAGCAGTGCGGCATCGGCCTCGGCAGTGCGCGGATAGGTGCGCAAGTCCTCTTTGTTATTAAATTGGGTGGGGTTTAGAAACACGCTCACCACCACAATGTCATTCTCTCGGCGCGCACGCTCCACCAACGACTGATGGCCCTCGTGCAACGCACCCATAGTGGGCACCAAACCTATAGTCTTGCCTTCACTACGAAACGTCTCGACCTGCTTTCTCAGCTCATCGACTTTACTAATTATTTTCATTGTAATTACAATATGATTTCGAAATCGGGTGCAAAGGTATATAAAAAATCCCGAATTATAAGCCAGTCGAGATAAAGAAAATGATTTTTCTTAAGGAAAGACCGTAATTTCCACTCAATGACTCAGTAGATAAAATGCTCACGCTCGCAAGGCACCGAGCAAGCTCGTGCTTTGGCTCGCTTAATCGCAGTTTTCTTGTGAGCATTTATTCTCGAAGATTTGTTTTTAATTGTTTTTAATTGTTTGTAATTGTTTGATTTTTTCGCTTAATTCGTTGTTTGATTTTCAGCTCGCTTAATCGCATCTCTCACAGCAGCCAGCGTTTCACAAGAGGAAATCGTCGCGCCAGCGGTTTCGCCACAAGATAGGCGATGGGCAAGGTGACGGCGAGTATCACTGAGTATTCCACATAGGGACCATAGGCGGCAAGGTCAATACCAGCGAAGCGGCGCAATGCGAGCTTTCCATATTCTGACACCACAAAATGAAGCAAATAGACCACAATGCTCATATTCCTCAATGTCACCGACCACGAGGGCAACTCAGTGCAACGCACGTTGTAGAGCAACGCGCCGAGGATAATGACGAAACACAAAATCGCGACATACGCCACCAAGTCGCTTTTCACAGCACACAGCGCGACAAACACCACCAGCGACACCCCTATCCAAAGTAGAGAGTTCAACTTGCTCAACTTGCCGGCGAGCCAAGGGATAAACCACACGCACACTTCCATATAGAACAGTAAGCGGAAACACAGGAAGTTGGTGTCTAATACTCCCCTATTAACTCTCACTCCCACAAAATCGGTGATTATATCCTGATGGACAAGGTCGAAATAGGTGCCAACAATAAACACGAGCACAAAGGGTACCACCTTGCCTAAGTAGCGGTGAAGAAGATAAAGCAGCGCAGTGCCGTAAATGAGCGACATAATGAAATAACCGCCACGGCAACCGCCATAAAGCAGCAGTTTGGGCACAAGATAGACAGCCCAATTATCGGGGTGGCGCGTCATAAAGTTGTGCAACCAAAACGGCAGCAACACCACCGACCATCCCAACATGAGCGATAGCAGCCGCTTCACATAATGCTTCAGTTGGCTCGACGAATGTTCGTCCCAACGTATGCGACGCCAAAACAGCAACGACGAGAAGACGACAAACATTGGCAGACTGATGTCGCGCACATGTCGCCACCAATAGACGAAATCGCCAGTACTGCTTGACTGCAAATGATAGGTAACGATAAGCAGGCAAGAGGCGAACTTGAAAACGTCAAAATATTTGAAATAGCTCTTCATGTCGAGAATATAAATTTCATGTTTACAAGTGAGAAAGAACAGTTTGGATTCAGTAAAGTCGCTATTTTTCAATGACTTTATTCTCTGAAACAACAACCAGACATCAACTATGCACTGCAAAATTAAGAAATATTCCTCAGAGTCAAGCACATTTTCAGAGAATTATGCGACATCAATGCTCGGGATGATAATCTCGAAGTTCCATTTTTCCCGTTTTTGGTGGATTAGGAAAAGTTTTGTAATTTTGCAGCAATATGAAACGTGGGTACTTGATATTATCCTTTGTGGGGCTTGTAGTTATGGCTTCGTGTAGCCATCGCACGGCACAGGTGGGATGCGCCATGCCAGTTGCCTCAGCTGTTATGATTGGCGATGTGCCTGTTCATGCACCTGCTGAGCGGTATTCCACTTCTACTCTCATTATTTTCTATGATGGTGAGGTTGGAAAATTGCCGCTGCTCAAGGCGGTGGAGGAATACAATGCAACAATTATCTATGAGTATAACACGATGAACGGCATCGCCATCAAACTTCCCGAGGGAGCCGACGTGCATGAAGCTAAGGCTCATTTCGAGAGAGTTAAAGGCGTGCTGCAAGTCAACTTCGATAAAACAATGAGATTAAATTGATTAAGTGATATGCCTGTCGATAAACTGAAAATTCTTTTCGTGTGCTTGGGAAACATATGCCGGTCGCCGGCGGGACAAGGGGTGATGCAGCGGCTAGTTGAGCAGCGAGGGCTAGAATCTCGTTTCGAGATAGACTCGGCAGGGACTTACAGCGGTCACCAGGGACAGCTTCCCGACCCGCGCATGCGCCGCCACGCCAGTCGCCGCGGCTATAATCTCACACATCGCGCCCGCCCCATCACGAGCGACGATTTCGAGCACTTCGATATCATCGTGGCGATGGACGAGAGCAACCGACGCAACCTCATGCAGCTTGCCGCTTCGCCTGAACAGCAGGCAAAAATCGTGATGCTGGGCCACTACATCGTGAAGCTGCGCACATATTACGACTACGTCCCCGACCCCTACTACGAGGGTGCCGAGGGTTTTGAACTGGCTCTTGACCTGCTCGAGGATTCCTGCGAAAATCTTCTTAACGACATTATCAACAACAAACTACAGAATCAATGAAAACACTTAGCATCAAAGCTATGCTCCTCGCAGCGACTATGACTATCACAGGACTTGCTGCTACAGCACAGTCGCCCATTGCCGTGCGCTGGGATATGGGCAAGAACGACGCCAAACCAGGCTACTACAGCTCGCGTTTCGTCATCACTAACATCAGCGGAAAACCGCTTGAGGACAACTGGATGTTCTTTTTCAACCAGTTCTCTCGCAAACTGGAGCTCTCCCCTTCTTGCCCAGTTGATATCAAGGAAATCTCTACTACCTATTACCAGGTTAAGCCTAGCGAGCACTACGCCACACTTGCTCCTGGCGACTCGCTGGTAATCGACATGATGATGAAGGGAAAGTTTGTAAACCTGTGGTATGCCCCTAACGGCGGACATGTGGTTCTCAACGGCGACACCCACCACCCCATTGCTGCGCCCATTCAGCGCAGCGAGCTTAAGGAAATGGGACAATGGAGCGCTACCACCGACTATCCTGACGGCGAACGCGTATATAATATTAATGAGGAACTGCAAAACGGTTTCATCGACAATAACCCCTTCCACATCCTGCCCACACCCAAGCAAGTGACAGTCAATGACAACGCCGAAGTGAGAATTCCAAACCTAGTCTCGTTCAAGGCTCCACCATTTTTCAAAAGCCGCAAACACAACATAGGCAAGGTAAAGAATTTCCTCTCGCAAAATCTGCAAATCTACGGAATACACATTATGAGCGACTGCCCCTTTGTGATAGAGGCAAGAATTGACAACTCCCTGAGTGCCAACATTGAGCACTACGAAATGGAGGTCACCGATTCATGCATCGTCATCAGCGGAGTGAGCGACGTGGCACTACTCAACGGCGCCAAGACGCTTGTCGCGGCACTCAGCCACACTAAGCGTAACACGCTGCCACTGGGTAAAATAGTGGATGAACCCGACTTCGCCTATCGCGGCTTCATGGCCGATATCGCCCGCAATTTCTATGGTCTCGATGAACTGAAGAAACTCGTTGACCTGCTGGCTCTTTACAAAATCAACACCATCCAGTTCCACTTTGCCGATGATGAGGCATGGCGACTCGAGATTCCTGGACTGCCCGAACTCACCGACGTGGCATCACGGCGAGGCTGCACACTCAACGAGTTGGAAGACGGCTTCCTGGCGCAGATATTTGACGGCAATGGCAACCCCAACGACTTGAGCCAGAGCGCAAATGGCTTCCTTTCCCGTGAGCAGTTCATCGAGTTTCTACGTTACGCCAATACTCACGGCATCAAAATTATTCCCGAAATCGACACCCCAGGACACTCTCGCGCTGCCATTGTGGCAATGAAATACCGCTACAACAATCTTGCTGCCACCAACCTCAAGAAAGCCCAGGAATTCATGCTTTGGGACCCTGACGACAAGGGTGGCTACCAGTCGGTCCAAGCCTACGCCAACAACGTGCTTAACCCCGCTCAAGAAGGCACTTATCGCTTTATTGGTAAGATAGTTGGCGAACTCCAGAAAATGTATCGCGCGGCTGGCTTGAAGCTCGACATAGTGCATTTGGGTGGCGATGAGGTGGCTAGCGGATGCTGGGACAACAGTCCCGCCGTGAAGGCTCTTATGACAAAAAAGGGCATGAAAGACACCCACGCCATGATGGAGCATTACATCGACCGCATGAGCGAGATGCTTATCAAGCGCGGCATCAAAATTGAGGGATGGCAGGAAGTGGCGCTGAATCACAGCGACAGCTTCAACAAACGTGTGGCTCCACGCTTTGCGGGCGTGAACGCTTGGAGCACCATTGGCAGCCGAATCGAGGTGCCTTACAAAATCGCAAACGCCGGCTACCCCACCATTCTCTCCAACGTAGATAACTTCTATATGGACATGGGCTACAGCATGCACCAGTATGAGCAAGGGCTGCACTGGGGAGGCTCGGTCAACGAGTTTGACTCGTGGAAAGCCCAACCCTGGAACCTTTATGGCGGCAAGACCGAAGGAAAGACGACACTCACACGCCGCGACAACATCATTGGCGTGCAAGCACAGCTCTGGGGAGAGACACTGCGCAACTTTGGCGAGGTGGAACGCCTGCTCATACCAAAGATTTTCGGCGTTGCTGAGCGAGGCTGGAACGCCACCCCACAATGGGCTGGCGACGACACGGCAATGAAGCGCGCCAGGTCCGACTACAACATGAACATTGGCTACTGGGAGCTGCCAATCCTCAACAAGCGCGGCTACGACTTCCACATCGCCCAGCCAGGCATCATCGTCAAGGACGGCACACTGCTCGCCAACGCCCAATACCGCTCGGCGGAGGTGCGCTACACCCTCGACGGCAGCGAGCCAACATTCACCTCGCCAATCTGGACAACACCCGTCGCAGTGCCAGCCAATTGCAAACTGATAAAAGCCAAAGCATTCTTCCTCGGCAAGCAAAGCGTAACAACATATCTGTTTCTGAAATAAAGGATGAAGGATGAAGGATGAAGTAAGAAGGATGAAGTAAGAAGGATGAAGTAAGAAGGATGAAGTGTGAAGTAAGAAGTAAGAAGTGTGAAGTAAGAAGTAAGAAGTATGAAGGATGAAGTAAGTAAGAAAGGATTCGAGCAATAATACAATCTTTTCTTTCTTACTTTTTACTTCATACTTTAAATTATTTTTTGTTATTTTTTTTCAAAAAATTTTGTCAATTTAATAAAACACATTATTTTTGTGAATTGAATTGAAATATTTAGCCATTAATCATAAAAAGACTAATTTTTGAGTTTTTCAACCATATTATTAACAAAAATTTTCTGCTATTATGAAGAAATTTTTACTTCTCGCAGCTTTCTTCGCTGCATTCACGATGAG
>CALGGO010000019.1 GCA_937916085.1 uncultured Prevotellaceae bacterium
AATTTTACTGCTTTTATTTCCATAGTTTTATTTTTTTTTAAGCTGACAGGCTAACGAGCTGACAAGGCAATAGTAGCCGTCGCACTTCTTACTTCTTACTTACTTCATCCGATCCACGATCCACGATCCACGATCCACGATCCCCGGACAAGGCACGCCTTGTCCCTACTTTACTCTTAACACTTAATCTTCTGTGCCAAGCGGCGGCCCGCGTCATAGGCTCGCTGCAAGTCGTTCTCCCAGTTCTCGTCGCGATACTGGCGCTTTGCCTCCTCGCTGAAACCAGCAAGCTCGTAGCGGTCATAGTTCTTCACCTGATAAGTGTTGTGGGCATCCACATGCTCCACGTCGCCCATAGCACGGGTAAGGCAACTCTCGATGATTGCCATCGACTGATAAACGCCCTTGGCCTGCTCGGCATCAGCATTCATTGTGTAGGTGAGAATCACCGGGATGGGCTTGGGAGCGGTGAGGCTGTAGTCGTTATAGGACAGCCAGGGGAATATCAGGCGTTCGAGAAATGCACGCAGCTGAGCCGTCACCTCGCTAAAGTAGATGGGAGACCCCATCACAAGTCCATCGGCCTGTGCCACTTCCTCAAGCACTGGAGTTAGCGCATCACGGAACTTGCACACGTTCACAGCCTTACCCTTGAGCTTGCAAGCCAGGCACGACATGCAGCCCTTGTAGTCCAGGCCATAGAGCCTGACGGTCTTCACTTCGATTTCTTCACTCACCGAGGCAGCCCCCTCGGCAATCTTGTGCAACATCGAGGCCGTGTTGAACGTCTTGCGTGGGCCTCCGTCGATAATTATAATTTTCTTCATAGGCTATGTGTTATCCTAACATTTCTTCGATGTCTTTGACCAATTTCTCGGGTGCGGTGGTGGGAGCATAGCGTTTTATCACCTCGCCATCGCGCGAAATCAGGAACTTGGTGAAATTCCACTTGATGGCACTGCCCAGCACGCCTTTAGTCTTGCTTTTCAGGAACTTGAAGATGGGATGTGCCTCGTCGCCATTGACGTTGATTTTCTTCATGATTTGGAATGTCACACCATAGTTGAGCTGGCAAAATCCTTCAATCTCGCTGTCGGTGCCAGGATCCTGGTGGTTGAACTGGTTGCAGGGGAACCCTATAGTCACCAGTCCACGGTCTTTATACTTCTGGTTCAGCTCCTCAAGCCCCTTGAACTGAGGCGTGAAGCCACACTTGCTGGCGGTGTTGACAATGAGCAACACCTTGCCTTTGAATTGAGCAAAGTCAAGCTCCTTGCCTCTACTCGTCAATGCTTTAAAATCATATATTTTTTCCATTTGTTTTAATAATTAATTGTTTTTATGAAAAATTATCCAAGTACCACATCGAGCACCATCATCAGCACAAAACCCACTGCGAAGCCTATGGTGCCAAGGTTGCTGTGCTCGCCTTGCGAGGCCTCGGGGATAAGCTCCTCGACCACCACATAGAGCATTGCCCCTGCAGCAAAGGCCAGCAGATAGGGCAATAACGGCTGCAACGTAGATGCCAGCAGGATGATAGCTATGCTCCCTATTGGCTCAACGAGTCCGCTCAAAGCCCCCACGGCAAACGACCGCATGCGGCTGTTGCCCTCGGCCCGCAGTGGCATCGAGATAATTGCGCCCTCGGGGATGTTCTGGATGGCAATGCCCAGCGACACCGCCAGTGCTCCCGCCGCCGTGATGCCCGCACCGCCTTGCAGCATCGAGGCGATGACCACCCCCACTGCCATGCCCTCAGGGATGTTGTGGATGGTAACAGCCAGTGCCAGCATCGACGTGCGCGACAAGCTGCTGCGAGGTCCCTCGGGACTGCTATCGCCAGGGTGCAAGTGCGGGATTATCATGTCGATGAGCAGCAAGAATCCCATGCCGCACAGCAGCCCCACAGCAGCTGGCATCACAGCCATGAAGCCCTCGCCGCCTTTCATCTCAATGCTCGGGATGAGCAGCGACCACACGGCCGCCGCGACCATAACACCCGAGGCAAAGCCCAGCAAAGTGCGTTGCACCGTGCCCCTGATGCTGTCGCGCATGAGGAACACAAATGCCGCGCCAAGCACGGTGCCGGCCAGCGGAATGATGAGAGCAGTAATGAGTCCGTTCATCATTTTTTAATATGAGTAATGGTTGGATCTCATGGTTGCCTCGATGCAATCACAATTACCCAACCACTAAACTATTTTTAATTGGGTGCCAAGCCTTATTTAGCCGGCTCCCACTTGCAGCGCACGGGCGAAGTGATAGCGCCCTCTTTCTTCAACTCGGCAAACGCCTTGTCAACGACCTTGCGGTCGAGGCCAGTGAGCTCTGCCACCTTGCCAGCAGCCAGAGGCACGCCAGCCTTGCGCATAGCTTCCAAAACTTGATTTTTTGCTTCCATGATGAATAGAACTAAAATGTTATTAAATAGCAGTCTTCATGAGCCATGGCTTAGCGCCGATGCACTCGATGAGGCCCAGCTGCTCCTCGCTCCAGTACATGTCCTCCTCCTCGTCTTTGAGGTACTCCTTCATCATGTCGAAGGAGGTGAGGTCGTCCTTGATGCCGTCGATGCACTTGCGCAGCAGCTCAATGCCGTCAACCGACACCTTATAGTCGGCCTTAAGGAACTCGATGGGGTCCTTATAGAGGGTCTGTGCCTCTACTGCCTCTTGCTTGAGCTCACCGCCCAGGTCGAGCAGGCGATCGATGAATTGATCCACAAACTCTGCCTCCTCCTTAGCGTGGTCGAGATACTTGGCCTCAAGCTTGTGGAAACCCAGCGAGCCAAAAATCTTTGCCTGCAACTTGTGCTGGAACGACTGTGCGTTAAGGTTGGTCACGAAAAACTGCAATGCTTCAATAGATTTTTTTGCGTCCATTTTAATAGATAATTATGTGTTAATAAAAAATGTGTTAGGTTTTGATGCTGCAAAATTACACCATTTTCCTCAATGACGCATTATTTTTTTAAAAACAATGATTGTCCCAAACGAAACAATTATGATTTTTTATGTACCTTTGCAAAAAAATAATGTAACATGCCAAATCTTAACGAAATCAACCAAACCCACCTCCAGATGCTCGAGCGCGAGACGTGGGACAACAAACTCACCTGCGCTCTCACCAACAAGCAGCTCACAATGCTCACCAACGAAATGTCGGGAGAACTGAAAATATACAGCTTTACCCTTGTGACCAAAGGCTACATTATTCTTGACAACGGTGGAGGAGAAATGATATTCACGCCCAACGAGATGTTTGTGTTCTATCCTGGAAGCCCAATCTACATTTATGAGGCAAGCGATGATTACAAGGGAATTTGCCTCATCATCGACGAGCGGATGGCGCACGACACACAGGCATTTCGCAACCTTATCAAGGCCTCGGTGATACCTCTTTCTAATTATGGAAATTCCAAGGTCAGTCTATTACCTGATGACGCCCAGCGGCTACAGTCGCTCATGCTCCTCATCAGGCAATATATCATGCAACCTTTATCACTAAAAAGTGAGATTTTGGAGCATCTCTACTCGGTTTTCATCAACGATCTCATCAGCATCCAGTCGTTTGAGAAAATCAGGCTTTCCATCTCACGACAGAGCGAAGAGATTTTTGTCTCATTCTACACTCTACTCACGCACAACTACCTTGAGCATCGCGACCTGAAATTCTATGCCAACAGCCTTTTCATCACCACCACCTACCTATCACGAATAGTCAAGCAGATAACAGGCCGCACAGTGATGGAATGCATCAACGAATTGCTTGCTATGGAGGCCACCCGACTGCTCAAATCAACAGCTCTCACCGTCGAGCAGATTGCTGACCAATTGCACTTCGCTACCAGTGCCTCGTTTGACAAATTCTACAAGCGCATGCGCGGCACCACCCCACTCTCGGTGCGACGCAACCAGTAATGTCTGATTTCGGAATGTGGGGCTACGGGGGGTAAGCCTTGTTAACAAGTTTTTCTTTATTTATAGATGTGTTCGTGCGCTATAATTCGGGTTAATTTTGTATATTTGCAAATTATTTTAGGGCCCAACCATCTAAAGTTATGGATTATCAACTGATAGCCAATATATTACTAGCATTTTCGAGCTTCTACGCACTAGTTGTGATGCTTAAGGGGGATTTGCTCACTCTAAAGGGCAAAGACTATAGCAACAAGCAGTTCATGGCTTGGTTGCAAGAAAGCGACGAGAGCTATAGCACAAAGCGCATTGTGCCCATGGCAGCTTTAGTTGCTTGTGCCACACCCTGGGCACGCGAGTCGTGGATGGTGGTCCTGCTCATTGCCATTGCAATGGCCGCACTTGCAACAACGCTCCTACTTGGCAAGCGCAAGCAGCTGCTGCAGTGCGACAAGCGCACCACTGCAATCCTGCTCACCATCATGGCAGTAGTTGCAGGTTGCGCAATTTCGCTATTCACAGCACACTTCTCGCTCGAAGCGGGAATGCTGCTGATGCTATTCACAGCATTCTCCTATGTGCTAGTGCTTGGTGTTAACAGTGTGGCCAACCTTTTTGACAAGAAAAAATAATAAAACTCACATTCTATAAAATCACAATGAAGAAATTTAACGAATACAACAAGTTCAATCTTTCGGACATCAACAAGGATGTCCTGAAGAAATGGGACGAAGAGAACGTGTTCGGCAAGAGCATTGAGGAACGCGAGGGCACTCCAGCTTTTGTCTTTTATGAAGGACCTCCCAGCGCCAATGGCATGCCGGGCATCCACCACGTGATGGCTCGCACCATCAAGGACGTGGTGTGCCGCTTCAAGACCATGCAAGGTCATCAGGTGCTGCGCAAGGCAGGTTGGGACACCCATGGACTGCCTGTGGAGCTCGCTGTTGAGAAAGCTCTAGGCATCACCAAGGAGGACATTGGCAAAAAGGTCAGCGTTGACGAATATAACGCCACCTGCCGCAAGGAGGTGATGAAATATACCAAGGAGTGGGAAGACCTCACCCACAAGATGGGCTACTGGGTTGACATGAAAAACCCGTATATCACTTACAAAAACAGCTACATCGAGTCGCTGTGGTATCTCTTGAAGCAGCTCTACAACAAGGGTTTGCTCTACAAGGGCTACACCATCCAGCCCTACTCGCCCGCCGCAGGCACCGGCCTCAGCTCCCACGAGCTTAACCAACCGGGATGCTATCGCGACGTGAAGGACCAGACGGTGACTGCCGAGTTCACAGTGGTGGACAACGGCCACAAGGTGATAGAGACTATCAAAGCCGCTGCCGACGAGAAGTTCCGCGACAACCTGCGCATCCTCGCCTGGACCACCACACCTTGGACCTTGCCAAGCAATACAGCCCTGTGTGTGGGGCAGAAAATCGACTATGTGGCAATCGAGAGCTACAACCCCTATAACGGCACCCCCGCCATCTACCTGATGGCAAAAGCCCGTGTTGCCGCCTATTTCAAGCCCGAAGGTGCCGAGAAGCCCCTCGACGAATACACCGCAGGCGACAAGGTGGTGCCCTACAAGGTTATCGCCGAGTTCAAGGGCAGCGACCTGCTCGACATCAAGTACAAGCAGCTCTTCCCCTGGGTTAAGCCCGTTGACAAGATTAACGACAAGATAGTGGGCAACGACAACGGTTTCCGCGTCATCCCCGGCGACTATGTCACCACCGACGACGGTACCGGCATCGTTCACATCGCTCCCACCTTTGGTGCCGACGACGCCTTTGTGGCTCATGCCGCCGGCATCCCTGCCCTCTACATGATCAACAAGAAGCTTGAGACCCGCCCAATGGTGGATCTCACCGGCAAATACTACAACATCGAAGACCTCGACGAGGACTTCGTGAAGAATTTCGTCGATGTGGAGCTTTACAAGGAATACGCCGGTGCGTGGGTGAAGAACGCCTACGACCCCAAGTTCACCGTCAATGGCAAGTATGACGAGGCTGCCGCCAGCAAGGCCGAGGACCTCAACATCTATATGTGCATTCGCATGAAGCAGGAAGGCACCGCCTTCAAGATTGAGAAGCACGTACACAACTACCCTCACTGCTGGCGCACCGACAAACCCGTGCTCTACTACCCTCTCGACAGCTGGTTCATACGCTCCACCGCCTGCAAGGACCGCATGGTGGAACTCAACAAGACCATCAAGTGGAAACCTGAGCACACCGGCACAGGTCGTTTCGGCAAGTGGCTCGAGAACCTAAACGACTGGAATCTGAGCCGCAGCCGCTACTGGGGCACACCACTGCCCATCTGGCGCAGCGAGGACGGCGAGGAGAAATGCATTGGCAGTATCGAGGAGCTCTACAACGAGATTGAGAAAGCCGTCGCAGCAGGCATCATGGGCGGTAACCCCTTCAAGGACAAAGGTTTCGTGCCTGGCGACTACAGCGAGGAAAACTACAGCAAGATTGACATCCATCGCCCCTACGTCGATTACATCACCCTCGTGAGCGACACAGGCAAACCCATGAAGCGCGAGCTCGACCTCATCGACGTGTGGTTCGACAGCGGAGCTATGCCTTACGCACAGCTGCACTACCCCTTCGAGAACAAAGACCTCGTTGACGAGCGCAAGTTCTACCCCGCCGACTTCATCGCCGAGGGCGTGGATCAGACACGCGGATGGTTCTTCACGCTACACGCTATCGCAACTATGGTGTTTGACAGCGTAGCCTTCAAGGGCCTCATATCCAACGGTCTCGTGCTCGACAAGAACGGCAACAAGATGAGCAAGCGTCTGGGCAACGCCGTTGACCCCTTCGCCACCATTGAGAAATATGGCTCCGACCCCTTGCGCTGGTACATGATTTACAACTCGTCGCCTTGGGATAACCTCAAGTTCGACACCGCTGGCGTGGAGGAGGTGAGCCGCAAGTTCTTCGGCACCCTCTACAACACCTACTCGTTCTTTGCGCAATATGCCAACGTCGATAACTTCGACCCGGCAGCACCTCAAGTGCCGCTGGAGAAGCGTCCCGAGATTGACCGATGGATAATCTCGCTGCTCAACACCCTCGTCAAAGAGGTAACCGAGCAGTTCAACGACTATGAGCCTACCCGCGCCGCACGCGCCATAAGCGACTTTGTGGGCGAGAACCTCAGCAACTGGTATGTGCGTCTCAACCGTGCCCGTTTCTGGGCAGGCGAGATGACCGAGAACAAACTCGCTGCCTATCAAACTCTCTACCAGTGTCTTGAGACTGTGGCACGCCTCATGGCTCCCGTAGCGCCGTTCTACAGCGACATGCTCTACCGTGACCTCACCGGCAGCGAGGCATCGGTACACCTTGCCCTCTACCCCACTGCCGACGAGAGCGTAATCGACAGCGAACTTGAACACCGCATGGACATCGCTCAGAAAGAGACATCTATGGTTCTCGCTCTGCGTCGCAAGAAGAATATCAAGGTGCGCCAGCCACTCACCGCGATCATGATTCCCGTCACCGACGACAAGCAACGTGCCGACATCGAAGCCGTGAGCGACCTCATCATCAGCGAGGTAAACGTCAAGGGCATCAAGTTTGTGGGCAACGATGAGGGCATCCTCGTCAAGAAGGTGAAACCCGACTTCAAGAAGCTCGGTCCCAAATATGGCAAGATTATGAAGGCGCTCGCCTCACAGCTCACCACGCTCCCGCAAGCCGACATCATCAAGTTTGAGCAAGACGGCTCTATCAAGCTCATGGTGGGCGACCAGGAGGCTATAGTGGATTTGGCCGATGTGGAAATCATCAGCGAGGACATCCCCGGATGGCTCGTGGCTAACGAGGGCAACCTCACCGTGGCGCTCGACATCACCATTACCGACGAGCTGCGCCGCGAGGGTATGGCACGCGAACTGGTGAACCGCATCCAAAATGTGCGCAAGAGCTCTGGTTTTGAGATTACCGACAAAATCAACGTGGTAATATCCCCCGATGAGCGCACCAACCAGACAATAGCCGAGTTCCATGACTACATCGCTGGGCAAGTACAGGCACTATCGCTCACCGTGGGTGAGGTACCAGCCGATGCCATAGCCCTAGACATGGACGGATGGACACTTAACATCAAGGTTGATAAAGCATAAACATAACCCGCATAAAGATGACTGATGAGTAAACACTCGCATTAGCTTGTCAACTCGTTTACTCGTCAACTCATTTACTAAAAAAAGAATATTATGGCTACAGAACAAGAGAAAAATCGTTACAGCGACGAGGAACTGCAAGAGTTCAAAGCAGTCATTCTTGAGAAATTAGAGGTCGCAAAGTCTAACTACGACCAACTGATGGCAAGAATTCAAGCCGACGAGTCGAAAAACAGCTTCAACATGCTCGAAGAGGGTGCCAGCACTATGGTGCAGGAAGAGGCTAGCCAGCGAGCAGCACGTCAGCAGGACTTCATCAACAAGCTGCAAGCTGCCCTCGTGCGCATCGAGAACAAGACCTACGGAGTGTGCCGTGTCACTGGCAAGCTCATCCCCAAGGGCCGCCTGATGGCAGTGCCTCACGCCACCCTCTCGGTAGAAGGCAAGGAAATTGAGCAGCAGCGAAAGAACAAACGCTAACTTCATCGCCAAAGGTAATGAAAAAAATATCTAATGGATGGCTGGCGACAATTCTCATCGCCACCGTCATTATTCTTGACCAGGCATCAAAGATCTACGTCAAGACGCACTTCTTCCTCGGTGAGCAAATAGATGTGACCTCGTGGTTCAAGATTATTTTCATCGAGAACAATGGCATGGCCTACGGCATGGAGCTGGGCAGTAAGATGGTGCTTACTTGGCTCAGAATAATCTTCTCGGGGCTGTTTATCTACTACCTCGTCAAGATTAGGAAGCGCACCGACCTGCCGCGTGGCTTTGTGGTGTGTGTGTCGCTGATTACCGCCGGAGCCATTGGCAATGTCATCGACTGCATCGCTTATGGACAGCTCTTTAACGCCCCCGCCGCTCCCGAGGTGGCACAGCTGCTGCCTAGCGAGGGAGGATATGCTTCACTCTTCAACGGCAAGGTGGTGGACATGCTGCAATTCCCTCTCGCCGAGTGGGACTGGCCCGAATGGATGCCGTGGATAGGCGGCAAGCACTATCTGTTCTTCCAGCCTATCTTCAACGTCGCCGACGCGTGCCTCACCACAAGCATCATCGCCATCATTCTTTTCTACAACAAGTACCTGCTGGGCGACAAGAAAGACAAAGAGAAGCAAGAAGTGCCTAATGAGGAGAAAGAAGAACAGGAAGCCTAATAACTGATTTTGCTATGCGCCAATTGACAACCATTATTGTCTTGTTGATTGTTGCCGCAGCCATCTTCACAAGCTGCGACAGCACTCCTAGCGGAGTAATCAACAAAAAAGACATGGCGCATGTGCTTGCCGACTTCGCCAAAGCCGAAATGCTCATTGAGCAGAAGCCCGATCTCTTTCCCGATGACTCAGCGAAGCTATTACTCAAGCAGTCGATACTCAAGAAATATGACGCCGACTTGGCAATGTACGACTCCTCGCTGGTGTGGTATGGCCACAACCTCAAAGTCTATTCTGAGGTTCATGACAAGGCTATTGAAATCCTTGAAAAAGAGAGCAATAACGGCAAACCAGTTTACACTAACACGTCTGGCAACAATTTTGCTCTTGATGACCAAATCAACAGGACTCGGCGCGTTTTCCCAAACTCAGGCGACAGCGCCAACATGTGGAAAGAGCCCCAGCAATGGATATTGACCAATGCTATGCGCGACGGGTACATCAAGTTTGACTACTCACCCGATGGCGACAGCCGCAAGGGCGACAAATATGCCCTGTGCTTCAAGATGATAAACTCGGGCAACGCCATCACGATGCTCGTTGCCATCGACTATCAGGATGGCTGCACGTCTTACATCAACCGAACGGCACAAGCCAACGGATGGATAGAAAACGCCATTCAAGGCGACACATCGAGAGTCGTCAAGCGCATTTACGGCTTCATCCGTTACAAGACGCGGCCTCTAAGCATCACTTTCATCGACAGCACCTACCTGCTGCGAACCCACCTCGACAAAGGCAGTTACAGCACAATATCGCAACGCTTCGTGGGACCTAAAGCGATTATTGAGCAACAGAATGAGGAAGCGGCACAGATCGAAAGCGCCACCACTCCTACACCTGTTAACCAACCGCAAAACGACATTTCCTCATCGCAGCAACCACAGCGCGGCAACCCGCCACCCGTCAACTATCCAGGGCGACCGGCGGGCTCTTACCCTGGACGACTGGCACCGACTGTGCAAGGCTCCTACAAGCCTAAGCCTGGTCTCAACAAGCCGTCAGTACCCCGACGGGGAACTATCCCTAACCCCAATGGCGATCACCTGCCACGACCAGTCCCTACTGACAAATAACTCCGACCAACATGAAGCGATATATCTCTAACTACACGATACTCGGCAATGGCGAGGAGGTTATTAACCACATTACCACGGTGGGCGATGACGGGAAGTTGATTTCTATCCTGCCTTTTGACCGCGAACTCGGCAACACCGTCTATGTGCCTCAGCCATTATGCGTTGTCGCTGCCAGCGAATTACAGCTCATAGAGAACACTTTTCATGAATGTGCCTCGCGACAGCAGTTGAAACAACGGCTCACAGCACTCAAAATCTCCAGTCCACAACAAGGAGAGGCAGTAGCCGTGTTGCAACTTAATTTCGCACAAAATAGTGTTAATCAAATATAAGGAACAAATATTATCGTTTTTAGTTGACGAGCAGTCAAAAAATCATTCTGCTTGTTTACTCGTTAACTTGTTTACTAAGATGGAGCAAATTGAGAGAATAAAAACTATGGAGGAGCACCTCGACAAGGCTTCTCAAGCAGTGAAAGCGTTGAGCGACGCCCTCGACCTTTATACCGAAGCGATGGAGTCGATAGAGACCATCGACGATTATCTCGTGAGCGACGAATGGCAGCAGGACTTCAACGACAGCGAGGCAGGACATCTGCCTAAAGACCTAAAGTGTGGTGTACTGAGCGAAGACGGCATCTGGAACGTCATCGACACAAACCGCGAGCTCCAAGCACAAATGCTAGAAATCGTCGCCACCCACATCCGTAACGACTAGCAACATTCCCATAAACGACAATTAAGCACAAAGCCATTGTTCTCTTCATAATTAAGAACAATGGCCTCTAGTTCGTTTCTTGTATCAAACGATTAGAAAAATCCGCTAAATTTGCCGTTACATTATCGGGAACAGGCCGTAGAGCAATCCGTCGATGCGGTCGGTGACTTTGGCGAAATCCTCGGGGCGGTCGCCAAATTTGCAATTGTCGCCGTCGATGATGATGAGTTTGCCGTCATAATCTTCAATCCACTTCTCATAGAGGCGTTCCAAGCCTTGCAGGTAATCTAAGCGGATGGTCTGCTCATACTCGCGGCCGCGTTTCTGAATCTGCCCCACCAGCGTCGAGATGCTTGAGCGGATGTAAATCATCAGGTCGGGCTTCTCCACCAGCGACATCATCAGCTTGAACAAGTCCTGGTAGGTCTCAAAGTCGCGGTCACTCATCTTGCCCTGGTTATGGAGGTTGGGTGCGAAGATGCAGGCATCCTCAAAGATGGTGCGGTCCTGGATTATCACGTCGCTGCTCTTGGAGATTTCCACCACATCCTTGAAACGCTTGTTGAGGAAATAGATTTGCAGGTTAAACGACCACCGCTCCATGTCGTCGTAGAAGTCGGCAAGATAGGGGTTGTTGGTCACTGACTCAAAACGTGGCTCCCAGCCGTAATGCTCGGCGAGCATTCGCGTCAATGTGGTCTTGCCACAACCTATGTTTCCTGATATTGCTATATGCATAACTTTTTAAGTTTTAAGTGTTAAGTTTCAAGTGTTAAGTTTCCAACCACTAAATTCTAAACTTGTGCGAAGCACACTATTCCATCGGGAACAGTCCGTAGAGTATGCTGTCGATGCGGTTGGTGATGCCTATGAAATCTTCACGGCGGTTCTCAAAGTCGAGGTTGTCTTTTTCGACTATCATCACCCTGCCCTTGTAATGGTTGGTGATGAAGTCCTCGTAGCGGCGGTTGAGGTTGTCGAGATAGTCGATCTGCATGGTCTGCTCATAGTCGCGTCCGCGCTTTTGGATATTCGCCACCAGATGCTCCACCGACGAGCGCAGATATATCATCAGGTCGGGCAGCTTCACTATAGAGAGCATGTGCTCGAAGAGCTCCATATAGGTCGCGAAGTCGCGCTCCGAGATGTTGCCCATAGCGCGGTTGTTGGCGACAAAGACATACACGCCCTCAAAAATCGAGCGGTCCTGAAGGATTGTGCCCTGCGACTGTGATATCGCCAGCAAGTCACGGAAGCGCTCCTTGAGGAAATACACCTCAAGGTTGAACGACCACCGCTGGATGTCGTGGTAATAATCTTCGAGATAGGGATTGTGAGCCACACTCTCATAGCGCGGAGTCCACCCATAGTGCTGAGCTAACAGCCGTGTGAGCGTTGACTTTCCTGAACCAATATTTCCGGCTATGACGATGTGCATAATGTGAGCAGATTTTTTGATAAAACAGGGTGCGGTTCGGCAAGGCTCAAACAAGTTTAAATAACAAGGGCTGCTCTTCGGCAATGCTCAAGCAAGCTTGGCGATGCTCTCACCTTGCACCTTGTTTGGCGATGCTCTCACCTTGCACTAATTTTCTCGTTTGCAAAAATACAAATTTCTCTAGAAATATCCTAACTAAAACGAGATTTTTTATTAACCATTTTATTATCAAAAAACGAGAGTGCTCCCCACATGGGCAAGCACTCTCGTAAGTCTTGATTCTTTTGAGCCAAAATTTACTCATCGGGAGCGGGCATGAAAGTCATTTCACCGCCTTCCTCATCGGCAAGAACAAGTTTCTCCTTGCTGACCGAGACAACTTTCATATTGCCCATCTTTGGCATACCACTCAAAATCATTTTCTTGAGCTCGGGTTTCTGCTTCTCAAGCTCTGGCTTGATCATGGCATCCATCATCTTCTTGGTAGCTGCATCAACGCCCTCAACCGAATAATCAACATCAACATTGGCACCTGCCTCGTCAAAGGTTATTGACAGGTTCTTGCCATCAAGTTTATAGGTCCCTGGCATCATTGCTGTCATAGAGATTATCATCTTCATGCCTTCTTCATCCATAACCTCGTCGGCACCCAGCACAATGGCACAAGTGCCATCATCATTAAAGTTAATGACAAAAGCGGCATCTTCACCATCCATCTCAAGCATAGTGTACCATGGATTACTGGTAAGGCTCTGCGCATTAATCGCTAATGCTGATGCGAACATGAGCATCAATGTAAAAATAGTTTTCTTCATAGTTTTTGTAAATTATAAAGTGTAAATGATTATAGATTATTTCTGTGAGATTCTTGTGCGCTTGTAGCCATGTTCAAGGCGATATTTGCGCACGTCGGCAAAGAGGTCGGTGGCATACACGAAATTGTTAAGATGCTCGTTGTCAACGTTGTAAATCTCGTCTTTGTTGCCTACCCATCCCACATGGCCCTTGTAGATGAACACGATATTCTCACCAATGCCCATCACCGAGTTCATGTCGTGGGTGTTGATGATGGTGGTGATGCCAAACTCGTG
>CALGGO010000020.1 GCA_937916085.1 uncultured Prevotellaceae bacterium
AACGAAAAAAACTTTTCAATTTTGTAGTCTATTTCGCAAAGTGGGCAACTTTGCGGATTAAAGACGAGTAAAGTAATAATCAATATTTATAAAATCAATCATTAATTTATTAACAAAAAACATGTGCGTATGAAAAAGTATTTTGCATTGTTAGGTGCTCTGTTGCTGGCATGCGGTAGCTACAGCTACTCTCATGCCGAGCAAGCACCTCAATCCATGTCCACACAGTTGACCAATGTATCGGGTATCGTGACCGATGAGAATGGCGAGCCCGTGATTGGCGCTACTGTTTCGGAAATTGGTACCACACGCGCCACAGCCACCGACATCAATGGCCGTTTCAATCTGCGCGCCAGTGGCAATGGTAAGATTCAAATCACCTATGTCGGCTACAAGACTGTGACTGTTAACCCAGGCAGCAACCTCAACATTCAGCTTGCTGAGGATAACGCCCTCCTCGACGAGGTGGTAGTTGTGGGTTATGGTCAACAAAAGAAAGTGAACCTCACCGGTGCGGTTTCGGTAGTTGACATCGACAAGACCCTCGCCTCTCGTCCCGAGCAGGATGTGTCGAAGGCTCTGCAGGGTGCCGTTCCTGGTCTTACCGTTATCAGCAACAACGGTGACATCGGCGAGTCTCCAACACTCACAATCCGTGGTGTCGGAACGCTGAGTAACGGCGCTACCTCTAACCCTCTTATCGTGGTTGACGGTGTTACAGTCGATGACCTCTCGATGATTAACGGCAACGACATTGCCAGCATCAGTGTGCTCAAGGATGCCGCCTCAAGTGCCATCTATGGTACTCGTGCCGCATTTGGTGTGATTCTTATCACCACTAAGAGTGGTAAGAAAGAGGACCGCATCAACATCCGCTACAACAACAACTTCTCTTGGGATCAAGCTACTATGTTGCCCGACTACCCCGATGTGCCCACTCAGCTCAAGAGTGCCATCCTGGCTAAGGCTCGTGCAGGTAGCGGCTCGGTAGAGCTCTTTGGTATGTATTTCGACCAGCTGCTCCCCTACGCCGAGAAGTGGAAAGAGCAGAACAGTGGCCGCAAGGGCTACGGCGAGATGCGTCCCTATGTTGATGAGAATGACGTGGGTGACTACCGCTTCATTGGCGGACAACCCATGTATTACGCCGACTTCGATGTCACCGACATCTGGTATCAGAAGGCTGCTCCTGGCCAGAGCCACAATGTGAGCGTTGACGGTTCGAGCGGACGCACCACCTTCCGTATGGCATTTGGCTATAGCGGCAAGGAAGACTTGATGCCTTGGAACACCACTAAGCGCACACGATACAATGCTGTTGCCAACATCAGCACCGACTTCACCGACTGGTTGACCGTGGGTGCTCGTTTGAGCTACAACCGTCGTTTCGTGGGTCGCGCCGAGACTTGGAACAACATGTACCAATACATCTGGCGTTGGGGCTCATTCTTCATCCCAAGCGGCACTATCGATGGTCTTGACTTCCGTGTAATCGCTATGCAGAAAGATGCCGACCGCCGTCGCATCACTCAAGATGAGATGAAGGCTACAGCTTTCTTCAAGGCTCACATCACTAAAGACCTCACGCTCAATGGCGACTTCACTTGGCAGGTTAACGACGCTAACATGAGTTGGAGCGACTTCCCAATTTATGCATGGAACTGGAACGGTGTGAATCCAACCTACATTGTTGGTAATGGCAGCGTGGGCACTTCGCGTAGCAACGCCAAGGCACAGACCTGGATTGGCAACATCTACTTAGAGTACATGAAGAGCATCAACGACGCCCACAACATCAAGATCATGATTGGTGCAACAGGTGAGAAGCGCAAATTCGACGAGTTTGATGCTTACCGCATGCTCCTCTATTCTACCGACTATCCTGAACTGAACCTTACCTATGGTCCTAACACCACTTGGAGTATTGGCAGCAGCACTAGTGGCTACATCAGCCGCTTCGTGCCCTGGATGCGTGGCGACTATGCTACCGCAGGTTACTTCGCTCGTTTCAACTACGACTACAAGGGTATCTATCTGTTTGAGGCTAACGGCCGTTACGACGGTTCTTCAAGCTTCCCCAAGGATGACCGCTGGGCATTCTTCCCATCGTTCTCAATGGGTTACCGCTTCAGCGAGGAGGCTTACTTTGAGAAAGCCCGTGACGTGGTTTCTAACGGTAAGATTCGCTTCTCTTATGGTACTATCGGTAATGAGGCTGTAGGTCAAAACATGTTCATCTCTACAATTGGCGCTGGTCAGCTTAATTACCTCGACAACGCAGGCTCTAAGTACAACTATTTCGGCATGCCAAGCTGGGTATCTACTTCTCTCACTTGGGAGAAAATCAAGACTATCAACGTGGGTCTTGACCTCGGTTTCCTCAACGACATGATTACATTGAGTGCCGAATGGTTCCAACGCACCACCAACGACATGCTCGCTCCTGGTAAGGCTATGCCTGCCAGTGTGGGCGCTACCAGTCCTTACCAGAATAATGGCTCGCTTCGCTCACGTGGATGGGAGCTTACCATCAACTGGCGCAAGCAATTCAACCGCGACCTCGGTCTCTATGCTAACTTCAGCATTGGCGACAGCAAGGTGAAGGTTACTAAGTGGGACAACCCAACCAAGCAGATTGGTCATCCTCTTGACAGCTCTAACGCTTACGAAGGCGAGACTTGGGGTGACATCTGGGGATTTGAGACCGAACGCTACTTCACCGAGGCCGACTTCACTGGCAAGAATGCCGATGGCTCATGGATTTATGCTCCTGGCGTAGCCAATCAGACTGGTCTTGAGAGCGACAACTTCGTGTTTGGACCTGGTGACATCAAGTTCAAGGACCTCAACGGTGACGGCGTTATCGACGGTGGCGCAAGCACTGCCGATGACCATGGCGACCTCAAGGTTATTGGTAACTGCCTGCCACGCTACGAGTACAGCTTCCACATTGGCGGCACCTATAAGGGCTTCGACCTCGATCTGTTCTTCCAAGGCGTGGGTAAGCGCAATATGTGGACCCAATCAGCATTCGTGTTCCCAATGATGCGTAACGCCGACTTGGCAATCTATGCTAACCAAACTAAGTACAACGTCTATGATCCTGCCAATGGCATCGTAAACATCAGCGAGGACAATGACTTCCCATGCCTGTGGCCAGGTAATGAGGTTGGTGGTACTGTTCCTGGTATCTCCAGTGAGGGTGGCTGCCACAACTACTACCCACAGACCAAGTACTTGGTTGACATGAGCTACCTGCGCTTGAAGAACGTAACTCTCGGTTACACTCTGCCACAGGAAATAACCAAGAAGATTTACATCCAGAACTTGCGCCTCTATGCAAGCGTCAACAACCTGTGCCTCCTTTATAGGGGCAGCAAAGACCTCCCCATCGACCCCGAGATGAACGCCGGACAAGGATCTCTGAGCTATGGTACTTGGGGACGTACTTATCCTGTTACCCGCAGCTGGTCTGTTGGCTTGCAAGTGACTTTCTAATGTGAGACATTCTTAACTTGTAAGTATTAGATTATTAACATTCAATAAATTTTGAAGTTTATGAAAAAAACATATTTATTAGGACTTGCTGGTCTCGCATTGCTTTTCGTTAGTTGTAACGATATGCTCGATATAACTCCACGCGACAAGTTCACTAACGACCCAGCGTTCTGGAACAACGAGAACCAAGTTCAGAACTATACCAATGGTATGTACACCAATAACTTCTCGGGCTACGGAACTGGGATTGATGATCCTTACTTCAGCGCTTTGAGCGATGACCAGGCAGATCCCGACTTTAGAAACTGGACTTTCACCACAGCTCCAGGCTCTACGAGCTACTGGTCAACACCTTACAGCGAGATTCGTCGCTGCAACTATTTGCTCGACAATATGGGGAGTTCTACTCTGTCAGATGCGAGCAAAGCGAAGTATAGCGCTATCGCTCGCCTAATGCGCGCCTACAACTATTATCTGCTTGTGAAGCGCTATGGTGACGTGCAATGGCTTGACCATGTGATTATGAGCACCGACGATGAGCTCGTTACTGGTCCACGCGACGACCGCGACTATGTTATGGACAAGATTCTTGAGGACCTCGACTATGCTATCGCCAACATCGGCTCGGGCAACAAGGCTACTTGGAGCACCGACCTAGCTCTTGCTATGAAGAGCGACATCTGCCTCTATGAGGGAACTTACTGCAAGTATCGCACCGCTGCCGACAATGGCAAGGGTCCCGATGCAGCCCGCGCACAGAAGTATCTCAACGAGTGCGTTGACGCTTCGCAGAAAATCATGAACGCTGGCTACAGCCTCACCGATAACTATGGCGATATCTACAACTCTCTTGACCTGAGTGCCAACAAGGAGATTATCTTCTATCGCAAATATGTGAAAGACATGCTCGGTCACAGCACTGTGGATTATACCAGCGGTTCTACTGCACAGGATGGTATTACTAAAGACGCTATCGACGCATTCCTCTTCCTCGACGGCAAGCCATTGGCTACCACTAGCCTCAACAAGAGCGACCTGCCCGAGAAAGTGCCTTATTACATGATTGGTCTTGATGGCAAAATCGTTAAGACTGCCGACGGACGAGACTCTGTACGCGTGGGCAGTGATGGAAACCCCATGTGGGTTTACTCGATGGAACAGCCCTTCAGCGTTCGCGACAAGCGACTCTCTAAGGTTGTTGATAAATTCCTCGCCTTCAAGGGTTACGGACATGCACGCACTTGGCTCGCCGAGATGACTTCGTCAA
>CALGGO010000021.1 GCA_937916085.1 uncultured Prevotellaceae bacterium
CGAGGTTCTCGTCGCCTTGCAGGGAGTCTCGGTCGATGGCTTCGAGGATGGCGAGCGAGCTGTCGGGGGCGGTCCACATCAGCGAGTCGGCTTGCACCAGTCGACTGTCCACACCACGCCCGCAGCCCATCACAGCGGTGATGAGCAAGAATGTGAGCGATATGTAAAGCAGCTTCCTCATTAGCGTTGCAAAGGTAATAAAAAGTTGTCAGTTATCGGTTATCAGTTGTCGGTTTTTTGAAAACGAGAGTATAATGAAGCTTACAAGCTGATATTTTTGTCAAACAATTCAGAAATCATAGACGAGACATCAGAAGCGAGTCTGACATCTGAAATCTGAGGTCTAAAATCTGTTAATAGTTGAGTCAAAGCTTGTGCTGCCCACAAAACTCCCACAAAATAAAAGAACTACGGATTAATCTGATTTTCTGATTATTTATTCGACTGATTTTATTTGACAAAAAACACACCGCTGCGACAGCCTTATGTGAACTTATGTTCTTTTGTCTAATCCCTTGCTGCGAGGAGGGCGCTGCGCTTAAAATTAGATAAAAATTGAAATTAAAATTGCATCTTCGCTGAGGATTCTTTCAAATAGCCGCGCTGAGCGCGGAAATTGGAGAGCCTATTGGCTCTAAAATTTAAATAGTGCTTCGCACTAAAATTCTATTTTAAAATAATTTTAGCGCCCTTGGGCGCAATATCAATTTTAGCACGCAGTGCTTTATTTTCCACTCCGCCAGGAGTGGTAAAAAGTGGCGGATATGGAATTTTAAAATAAATCTTTAATGAATTTATCTAAAGTTGGAGGCTGCCCGCAAAACTCTTACAAAAAAAATTACGGATTAATCAGAAAAATCTGATTGATCCGTAGTCTTTTATCATGCTGGTGTTTTATTCCTAGCATTTTTTGGGGTTTATCTCATCGCGTTGATGATGCGGCGGGTGGCTTCTTCTACCACTGAGCGCTGTGTGGCGAGGTTGATGCGGATGAAGCCGTCGCCAGCTTTGCCGTACATAATGCCGTCGTTGACCATGACTTTGCCGTCGTCGAGGAGCTTCTTGGTGACTTCGGCGCTTGTCATGCCAGTTGGGGTGACATCAATCCAAGCGAGGTAGGAGCCTTCCATCGGCGTGATGTGGAAGGCGGGCAGCTCTCTCTCCATCATCTCGCGCATGAGCGAGAAGTTGCCGGCGATGTATTCGTTGAACTGCTCAATCCAGCTCTCGCCGTGGTTGTAGGCTGCCATGAAGGCTTCGAGCCCGAAGGGGTTGATGGCGCACACCTGGTTGTCGATGAGCGCTTTGTTGATGTCGGCCTTGATGTGTGAGTTGCTGCTCACGATGAATGCCGCCTGCAATCCCGCGATGTTGAACGACTTGCTCGGCGAGCCGCAGGTCACGCAGTTGGCTTGCGCCTCCTGCGAGATAGAGGCGAATGGTGTGTAATGCTCTCCCGGCATCATCATCTCGCAGTGAATCTCGTCGCTGACGACTGTCACGCCGTGCTTGAGGCACAGCTCGTTGACCTTGAGCAGCTCCTCTTTGCGCCACACTCGTCCTGCGGGGTTGTGAGGGTTACAGAAGAGCAGGGTGTGGGTATTGTCGTCGGCGAGTGCCTTGTCGAGGGCATCGTAGTCGATAGAGTAGGAGTAGTCGTCTTTGTCATAGGAGAGTGGCACCTCGACGGGAGTGCATTTGTTGCTCTCGATGCATGTGAAGAAGCAGTTGTAGATGGGAGTGAGAATTACCACTTTCTCGCCAGGCTTGGTGCCTGCTTTGAGCACTGCGTCGATGGCTGGCACCACGCCGGTGGTGTATTCTATCCAATTGCGGTCGATGTGCCAGTTGTGGCGGCGGTCAAACCAGTTGATGATTGATGTGAAAAACTCTTCGGGCACCTGTGCATATCCAAATACTCCGTGCTCCAACCGTTGCTTGAGGGCATCCATGATGCATGGAGCCGCCTTGAAGTCCATGTCGGCAATCCACATGGGAATTACGTCGTCGCTAGGGCACTGGTCCCATTTCACCGAGTGAGTGTGGCGACGGTCGATGATCTCGTCGAAATTGAATCTCTCGTTGTTCATTGTTATATTGCGGTTTATATTATAGTTTTTAAAGTAGGGGTGTAAGGTTTGTTTCGCTTAAAATTTATTTTCTGCAAAGTTAATGCTTTTATGGTTTATTGTGAAATATTTTGAGAAGTTTAATTGCCTGAAATGACACTTTTTTTAGTCCATCGCCCAGACCATAGCCTGAAGAGAAAGATTGAGCCTCTCACCCACAGCTCGGTGCACATGGCAGTCCACACGCCAATAAGTCCATAGGAAGGGGCTAGCAAGGCGGCGAGCGTGATGCGCACAATCCACATGCTGCCCAGGTTCATCACGCTGGGAATGAGCGTGTCGCCGGCACCCACCATCACGCCGTAGCACACGATGGAGGCTCCGAAAAGCGGCTCGGCCCACGCCTCGATGCGCAGGCATTGCGCTCCGAGGTCAATAATGTCGTGCACAGGCGACATTATTGACATCATCTGTGGCGCGAAGACATACATCAGCACCCCTAATGTGCCCATCGACAGTACTCCCAGCGTGACGGTGATGTGGGCAAACCGCTTGGAGAGGTCGCGGCGGCGCGCGCCAGTGCTTTGCCCTACCAGCGTGGTGGCTGCCTCGGCGAGTCCGTAGCCAGGCATGTAGCACAGCCCTTCGGCGGTGACGGCAAAGGCGTTGGCTGCGATGGCGATGCTTCCCAGCGGTGCCACGATGACGGTGGTGGCGATATATGCTCCGCACATCATCACTTGCTGCAAACCTATCGGGGAGCTGATTTTCACGGCTTTTCTCAGGCATTCTCTGGTGGGCGCGAAACTGCCTGTGGTGCCTTTGAGCTTTAAGTCTCTTGACTTGACTAGGAGGAAGTAGAGCATCATCAGGCAGGTCACCACCTCGGCGAGCACTGTGCCCAGGGCGGCACCCGTCACGCCCAGCCCCGCCCCTGGAATGTGGAAGACATTGCCGGCGATGCTGATGTCGCGGCTGGGGAAGATGAGCAGGAAGTTGAACACCACATCGAGCACGCACATGAGAATGTTGAGCATCCCTGGCACTTTCATGTTGCCGCTACTGCGCAACATTCCTCCGGCGAGGAGTTCTATCTCAAGGAACGGCAGGAACAGCGACAGGATGAAGAAATAGCGCGACGCGTTGTGGCTGATGGCATCGCTGCCGCCGAGCCAGTGGGGCAGTGAGCCGCTGATGAGGCATCCCATGAGAGCCATCGCCACGCTGAAGCTCATGCAGCACACCAGCGACTGCCGCAGCACGCTGCGTGCGTCGTTGCTGCGGTTGGCGCCAATGAGATGTGTCACCTGCACGGTGAATCCCATCGCTGCGGCGCCAAGCAGTTCGCCAAAGAGCCACATCGAGGAAGACACGAGGCCTATTGATGCGCTGTCGTTGGTTCCAAGCCTTCCCACCATCGACGAGTCGATATACTGCATTATGATTATTGACAGATGCGCCAGGATAGTGGGGGTGCTCAGGGCAACAGTAAGCTTGAGCTGCTGCTTCAATGTCATTGGAGCGCCAGCCTTTATCATGTCGATAAGCTTATCTTTGCCTGTGGATGCCATAGTGGACCTTTACATATATAATTAAGGTGTAAAGAATCAAAGGTACAAAAGTAATCAAAAAACTCACGTCTCACAAATTATCGTAGCAGCTTTTCACGGAGCCATCGCAAAAATAGGGCCATTAATCCAAGCGTCTCAGCCGTTAGGTTGAACTCTGGGTAACCCAATACCGATTGCCGAAGTGAGCATAGCGAACTGTAGGTAGTCGGCATTGTGGTATAACGCACCTAGGGAATAGTCGCTGAAGGCGACTCCATTAGCTGCGCTTAAAACAAGGGGTCGCCGCTGGCGACGACGAGGAGGTGGTTGGCATTCCCCCCTTGACGCTTATTCCGCTCGCTGTTGCTCGCTTGACAAACGTCAAAGGGGGCACTCAGAGGTCAGCCTTCGGCTGAATCATGCATGCTGCTTTGTGTCTCCGACTTGTTTTGCCACACCTTTTTGCTACTAATCCCTTTTCACTCCTTTAGATTTCTCAGCTATAAGAACAAAAAAAAGCCTCACAACGAGTGTGAGGCTTTTAATCATTCAACGTTAATTCTGTTGCTCAGAATTATTTGTTGCGAACGATAGTTACGCAACGGCCGAGAGGAGCGCTCTGTGCACCGTAAACATCGGGGTGGTTAGCGTTGTTAGTCTCAGTGCTGAGACGGCTTTCGCTGATGCCCTTGCCTACGAGAGTGTTCTTAACGCCATTTACACGGTCGTGACGGAGCTTGATGTTGATCTCGTCGTTACCAGTGTAGTTGTCGGCCCAACCAGTGAGCAGGTAGTTGTCGTTCTCATTGTTCATTACGTCAGCAACGGCGTCAACAACTTCCATTTGTACTGGAGTGATGTAAGATTTGCCTCTTGGATAGTAGATGGTAGCAAGAGGAGCCTCTTTTGCACCAGGAGTGTTGGGGCACTTGTGGTTCTTCTTCCAGTTCAAGCAGTCGTTGAGCTGGTTCTCGAGGTCACGAATCTTAGCGTTAGCCTGAGCGAGTTTGTTGCGGAGTGCTTCGAGCTCAGCAGTCAAGTCGGGTGGGCAGTCTGGGCAAGTTGGGCAAGTAGCCTCATCCCACTCAGTCTTACCAAACTTGTAAGCGAAACCGAGCTGTGCGCTTGGATACTCAACCCAAGTCTTGTGACCTGGATCCATGTGCTCCTGAACCATGTCGAAACGGAGGTCAAGGAGGAGATCTACGTGCTTACCAAGAGCGAAGCTGTTGAGCAAACCAGCCTGGAGAGCGAAGTTACGGTCGTGCGAACCTTCCTTGCCATTGTTCCAGCCTTTGTACTTCCAGCTACCGGTACCGTCTTGCTTGTCGTTGTAGAAGTCCCAGCTAGTAGAAGCTCCAGCATAGATGGTAGCGTTGTAGAAACGACCGGGCTTGTAGCCACAAATCCAGTTAGTGATGTTGAACAGAACGTCACCGGTAACACCGATGCGATTGAACTTCTGTCCATAGATGCCACGATCAGCATCGTCCTTCATTTGATCTGCCATGTCGGTACGAGCACCAATGTTGTTGATGCCAGTAGTAGCGCCCTTCATCTGCTCGAAGTGACCGCCGATGCGAACACCCAACAGTGGAGAGAACCACTTACCGATGAACAAATTGGCCTTAGGAGCCATGAAACGCTTACCGAGCTTCATGTTAGCATCTTTGTAAGACATCATAACGCCTACACCACCTGTAGCCTGAACAAACCAGTTGTCCTGCATACGATTGAAGGTGTACTCCTGAGCATTAACTGCAGGAGCCAAGAAAAGAGCACATGCACATGCAAGTAATGTAATCTTTTTCATAGACTTACGTTTTTTTAAATAAAAATTTTTATTTGTTAAACACTAAAATAAATTATATACCTTATCAAAACATTGTGCAAATATACAGCTTTTTTTTTGATTGTTAATCATTTTCTCAAAAAAATCTTCAAAAAAAGGTCATTTTTTGCGTTTTTTGAGTGTTTTTTTGATTTCTGAGGCGATATTTTGGGGTGAAAAGCCAAATTTCTCGTCCAAAATCTTGTAAGGTGCCGATGCTCCGAAGTGGTCAAGTCCAAAAACATCACCTCCGTTAACCACATTTTGGAGTGTTGAGGGCAATCCGGCCGTTAGTCCGAATGCTGTCAGCTCGGGTGGAATCACCTCGTCCTGGTATTCCTCGGGCTGGTTCTTGAAGAGGCCGATAGACGGAATGGAAACTATCTGCACCTTGAAATCTTGTTCTGCCTTGATGAGATTAGCGGCTTCTACCAGAGTAGAGACCTCCGAGCCGTTGCCCACAAGCACAATTTCGGGATTGTCGTCTTTGTATAATATGTATGCTCCCTTTTGGGCTTGCAGGGCGTCGTTGTAGCGTGCCGCATAGTCCTCGCCGTGCTGCGAGGGCAGGTCGGGGATGTTCTGACGCGAGAGGATGAGGGCGGTTGGAGTGTTGGTGTTCTCCATCGCCATCTTCCATGCTACGGTACACTCGGCGCTGTCGGCTGGGCGCAGCACCAGCACGCTGTTGCGGCCGCTGTGGTTCTTGAGCTCCTCCATGAGGCGTATCTGCGCCTCTTGCTCCACTGGCTCGTGGGTGGGACCGTCTTCTCCCACACGGAAAGCGTCGTGGGTCCAGATGAACTTCACCGGCAGCTCCATCAGTGCCGAGAGACGCACGGCGGGTTTCATATAGTCGCTGAAGACGAAGAACGTGCCACAGGCGGCAATCATGCCTCCGTGCAGTGCGATGCCGTTGATGAGGGCTGTCATGGCGAGCTCGCTCACGCCGGCTTGCAGGAATGCTCCATCAAAGTCGCCACGGGTAAAGGCTTTGGTCTTCTTGAGGAAGCCGTCGGTCTTGTCGCTGTTGGCGAGGTCGGCGCTCGACACTATCATGTTGCCCACGCCTTGTGCCAGTGCTCCCAGCACATTGGCGCTCGAGGCGCGTGTGGCGAGACCTGGCTTGTGCTCGATGGCGGCATAGTCGATGGCATCGACTTCACCTTTTATATAACGCTCGAGTTGTGCAGCCTTCTCGGGGTTGGCGTCGCGCCAGGCTTGTTCTTTGGCTTTGCGCTCGGCAACGATGGCACGCAGCTGCTTGGCACGGTTGGCATATAGCTCTGCTGCCTCGGGGAACACCTGCCAGGGGTTATTGGCGTCGCCGCCCAGGTTCTCAATGGTCTTCTCGAAGCTGGCTCCCGACTTGCTCAAGGGGTTGCCGTGAGTGCTGCATTGACCTTCGAAGTTGGCGCCGTCGTCGGTCACGCATCCGCGTCCCATGATTGTCTTGCCGATGATTAGGGTGGGGCGCTCGGTCTCCTGCTGTGCCAGGGCGATGGCGTCGGCGATGGCTACAGGGTCGGTGCCGTCAATCTCGATGACGTTCCAATTCCATGCGCGGTATTTCATAGCTGTGTCCTCGCAGCTCACGGCGTCGCACATAGTGGAAAGCTGCACCGAGTTGCTGTCGTAGAACATGATGAGGTTGCTGAGTCCGAGCACGCCTGCCAATCGTCCCGCCTCTTGCGAGATACCCTCCTGCACGCCGCCGTCGCTGATGAAGGCGTAGGTCTTATGGGCAAACACCTCGCTGAAGTGTGCCGCGATGAAGCGTTCGGCGATGGCGCATCCCACTGCCATCACGTGGCCTTGTCCCAATGGACCGCTGGTGTTCTCCACGCCGTGCTCCACATCGAGCTCGGGGTGACCGGGGGTGATGCTTCCCCACGAGCGGAAGGCTTTGATGTCGTCGATGCTGTATTTGCCAGTCATGAACAGGGTGGCATAGAGCATGGGCGACATGTGGCCTGGGTCAAGGAAGAAGCGGTCGCGCGCGAACCAGCGCGGGTCGTCGGGGTCATGAACGAGGAATGAGCTGTAAAGCACATTGGCGAAGTCGGCTCCACCCATCGCTCCGCCCGGGTGTCCCGACTTGGCGTTCTCAACCATCGCGGCGGCAAGAATGCGGATGTTGTTGGCCGCACGAGTCATCAGTTTATCGTTAATCATAATCTATATATAATATTATGTATATATTACGTCACGAAATTACTATTTATTTTAATAATGTGCAAGAAAATTTGTGATTTTGTGCAAAAAAAATGAAAAAAGGGCACCGAAAAATGCGATGCCCTTGATTTTTTTCTGGAAAATAAGGAGTTATTCCTTGATTTCTTCTGCTTCTGCCTCGGCCTCAGCTTCTGCTTTCTTAGATGGTCTGCTGCCGATTAAGGCATAGAACAATATGTAGGCGGCACAAGCAAGTGGTATGAAGTAGCTGTTAAGATAGCCAACGCTGTCGGCTACTTTGGCCTGAAGGAATACCATCACGGCGCAGCCAAATACCATGGTCATGAAAATTCCACTTGCTGCAGCGGTATATTTGCCAAGTCCCTCAACAGCCATGTTGAAGATTCCACCCCACATTACCGAAGTGCAAAGTCCTACAAGGATGAAGGCGAATACACAAACTGGAACCTTTGTCCAAGTGACACTCATCGCAGCCCAGTCGATGCCTGGCACGTTAACCTTTATGTCTTGTGGTGCAAATATTCCAAAGGCGAGTAATAAGATGGCGAGTATCGCAACGGTTGAAACCATAGCTCGGCTGCTTACCTTGCCGCCAATAGCGCCACCAATTGTTCTGCCAATAAACATCATAAGCCAATAAACCGAAGCGATAAGTGCGGCAACACCAGCACTCACGCCAACTTCAGGAGTTTGCAGATATGAAATCATGTAGGTTGGTGTTCCCACTTCCACACTCATATACAAGAAGATTGCGAGTGCGCCAAGCGCGAAGTGACGGTGCTTGAGAGCGCCGCTAATGAGCTTGGTCTCAACCTTTGCCTGCTCTGGCTCTTCGATCTTTGTAAACAGCAGAATGATAAATGCAACAACAAATATGCCGCCAGCAATAGCAAGAGCTGGAGTAGCGTCACTGATGCCAGTGCTCTTTGTCACCTCGCCAATAAGGGCTCCCATAAGGATGTAAACAGCAACTGCTGCTGCCGAATTGAAGGCTCCACCAATCTGTATGAACTGGTTTCCAGTTTTGCCTCCACCGCCCAGGACGTTGAGCATAGGGTTAACAACGGTGTTGAGCATACACATGCAAAGACCGCTGATAAAGGCTCCGGCAAGATATACCCAATAGCTTCCCAATGTGCCACTGAAGTACTCTAATGCGAGTCCAATCATCCCCACCACAAGGGCCATAAGTGCGGTTTTCTTGTAACCGAATTTTGAGATTAGCATACCGCTTGGGATACCCATAAGCAGATAGGCCACGAAGTTGGCATAGTTACCGATTTGTCCAGCTGCTTCTGAGGCACCAAACTGGTTTTTCACTATGGTAGCCATTGGAGAGCAGAGGTTTGTCACAAATGCTATCATTGCGAAGAGGAAGAACATCATAATGATAGCAATCCATTGTTTCTTTTGTTGTGCCATTGTTTTTAATAGTATATTTAATGTTAATAATTTATTTGCTAGGAAAAACGTGTAAAGTTACACATTAATTTTTAAAAGATTGCAAAAATATGACGATTTTTCAATATTCTCTTGCTCCGAAGATGTCGGTGCCTATTCTCACTAGGGTGGCGCCGTGCTTGACGGCGATGCGCCAGTCGTCGCTCATGCCCATGCTGATTTCTTTAAAGACGGGGTCGCCTGCAAAGTGGTTGTCGCGCAGAGTGAGGAAAGTGTCGTGAACCTGCTCAAACTCGCTGGCTACTTGCTCCATGTCGTCGGTGAAGGTTGCCATCGCCATCACTCCAGCGATGGTGACGTTGGTCAGGTTTTCAAACGCGCCCTCATCGGCAGCTTTCAGAACCTCGTCTATGGTAAACCCGCTCTTAGTCTGCTCTTTGGCGACGTGGAGTTGAAGTAAAACATTAACGTTTCGGTCAATCCGTGCTGCCTCCTTGTTGACTAATTGAAGCAATTCTACAGAGTCGATGCTCTGGATAGTTGATGCCCAGGGCATTATCATGCGCACTTTGTTCTTCTGCAAGTGGCCTATGAAGTGCCATTGGATGTCGGTGGGCAGCTGTGGCGCTTTTGCCGCCATTTCCTGGGCGCGGTTCTCGCCGAAGACGCGCTGCCCGGCATCGTAGGCTTCCATGATTTTCTCCACCGGGTGGAACTTCGACACCGCCACCAGCTTCACGCCATCGGGGAGTTGAGCAGTTATGCGCTGTAAGTTTTGAGTAATAGACATTCTTTTGAGTTTTGAGTACAGAGTTTTGAGTACAGAGTTTAGAGTACAGAGTACAGATGGGTGCTGATAACTGACAACTGACAACTGACAACTATCACATTACTCTTCTTTTGCTTTTTTGTCGGCGAGGGTCTCTGAGAGATTGGCGACGAAGACATCCATCAGTGGGGTCTCGTCGATGGCGGCAATCTCGTAGTCGAAGGCTGTGCCGCGCATGTTCTCGAGGAAGATGTTGAGGGCTTCCTTGAACTCGCTAGCCTGCACCAGCGTGTTGCTTGAGGTACGTTTTTCGGCGGCTGTCTTCTCATCGATGGTTATCATGTTGATTTTCACCTTGTACCAGCGGTCTCCGCCCTGATGGAAGAAAACGTCGTCAAATTTCACCTTCTTCACTGCTGTGACGGCAAACTCACCTGTGGTGAACGGCATCATCTCCTCGGTGATGCGAGCTTCGGCCTCGGTAAACGATAGGGCGTCAACGAGATAGGGCTCGGTCACTGTCTTCTGCGCGCCAGTCTCTAGCGTGCGGTCATATTTCACTTTACATTCAAAATAGGTTGCCATAATGTGTTGTTATGTTTTGTTGGTTGAAAAAACTTATTTGAGTAAAAACGGCTACAAAGTTACAAAAATAAAGTCGAGAAATAGCCTAAAGTGTGAATAATTTATTATTTTTGCACAAAATTAGTGCAAGGTGAGGGCTGCGCCAAGCTTGCTTGAGCATTGCCGAACCGCAGCCTAATTTATCCAAAATTAGCGCAAGGTGAGGGCAGAACAAACGACGCAACATTTAGACAAAAGAACAAAAGATTTTCATAAGAACATAATGCATTATGTTTTTATGTCTAAAAAGATTATCTGACTCAGCAACTTATGAAACTTATGTTCTTATGTTTAAAAAAATCGCCGCAGCCTAATTTATCGAATGTTTCATCGATTTTAGAGTACTTTGTACGATTAGTGATTAGTTGCGCTTCGCGCGATTAGTGATTAAAGGCTCTAAACTAAGAACTGACAACTGATAACTGATAGAAGGTATTATGAGTGATTTCTACAAGACGTTGAAGGGCGTGTCGCAGGGCATCTACAAGGAGAAGATGAGCAAATTCATCGCCATTGCACAACCGGCGCAGAGTGCCGACGAGGCAAAGGCGCTCATCAAGCAGATTGCCAACAAATACCACGACGCGCGGCATTGCTGCTGGGCATACATGATTGGCACACAACGCGATGAATACCTCTCGAGCGACAACGGCGAGCCCAGCGGTACGGCAGGCAAACCCATCCTCGGGCAAATCAACTCTTTTGGACTCACCAACGTTGTGATTGCCGTGGTGCGCTACTTTGGCGGCATCAAGCTCGGCACGTCGGGGCTTATCGTCGCCTACCGTGAGGCGGCGCGCACTGCTATCGAGGCGGGCGAAATCCTCGAGTGCCACGAACAGGCGACACTCTCGTTCTCTTTTCCTTATCTTGCCATGAACGACGTGATGAAACTGGTGAAAAACAGCGACCTCAAAGTGCTGGAGCAGCAGTTTGACAACGTATGCTCCATGACAGTCCAGACCGATGCCGACAAACTCCCCGCCCTCCGCGAGCGCCTCCTGTCACTCGACGGAGTAACCGAAAAATGAACTAAAAGAGAACCGTCCCTAATTAGTTCATTTTTCCAATTTGTTTGAAGGTGATAGAGAAAGAAATTAAAAAAAGGGGAAGGCGAGCTGTGTAATAACAGCATATCGCCTTCCCCCTGTTGTTGGGTCACGATGTGTGAGTCGTGATTGTAGTTGTTAATTCCCGAGCAGAATGTTGAAAACTGCTGTTACATCGGCGGCTGTCACTTCACCGTCGCCAGTTTGGTCGCCGTTGACTACATTGCTGTAGTCGTTGTTGAGCAACACGTCGTAGAGGGCAGTGACATCGGCAGCCGTGACATTGCCGTCGCCGTTCACGTCGCCGGGAATAACGTCTCCTGTAGTGACTCCAGTTGTAACTAGTTCGCAGTCGAAGAATGCGCCACCCCAGTTTTGCTGCATATACACGGCAACCACATTTTTGCCCAGGTGGAATGCCGAAGCGGGAATGCTGTAGCTTTCGTGAGTGTTGGCAAAAGTGCTTCCGTAGGGTGTTTCGCACCAGCCTTCTTTGTTGATTACTTCTTGTCCGTTGACATACACTACCATATTGTCGTCGTGAACGCAGTTGAAAGTGAACGTCGCATTGCTGGCAATCTCGGTCAGGATGAGGGGGAATCGCATCCAGTAGCAGTTGTACTCGTCATACCAGAACGAATTATAACGCAGCTGGTATCTCGGACCGTCGGTGTGTCCTGGATTTGCCGTTCCCAAGGGCAGATTGAGCCAATCGTTGTCATTAAAACCAGGGGTGTTCCACCCTTGAGGGGCGCTGGGCCAAGTTCCGTTAGATTGGCGGTAGGCGTGTTTAGCCTTCACAAAGTGTGTCGCACGTTGGCTGTTGTAAATCAACCTGGTCTCTCCCTCCTTAATGCCGCATTTGGTGCAAACCCCATCGCTGAACCAGTGCGTTCCATCGGCTGGCACCAATTCGGTCTTCTTGGCATTACATTCGCTACATTTTAAGTATCTCTCTCCTTCGGCTCCGCAGGTCGAACTCTTGAAGTCAAATTGAGTCCACTGTCCATGGTTTTGCTCGTTAATCCATATTTCACTAAGTCGCACGCTGTTATATATACCTGCACCCTCAGTGCATGTGAACTTGAAGTAACGGAACTTGCGCGTGTCGTTCACTGGAATGACAACCTCAGTCATGTCAACGAGAGGCATTGGGTAATCCTTTTGGGTGTCGATAAGTGTCCAGTTCTGGAAGTCGTTAGAGCCCTCGAGTTTCCAGCTGCGAATCATGTATTCATACACATATAAGGCATCGATGGCTGTAACCAGGCTATATTGCTTCACCGCCACAGGCACACTGGCTTGCATCACCACATAGAAGTTATCGGTAGTGGCCTGGAAGTAGCTGTTGGCATTGTTGTCAAGCGCAAATTGGGCAACACAACCATATTGTTCGGGACCTCCATACTCAACGCTGTAGCCCACGCCATTGGCGTCGTAGCGGGTGAATGTGGGATTGGGGTTGGGACCTGAACCCTCCAACTTGGGAACAATTAAATAGTAAGTGACTGATACCATTTCTTTGCCGGGATCTTTGTTGGTGGCTGTGGCGGTGAAATATTGGTCTTTATTGGTTCGCATGATGGAGTAGGGGTTCTCCACTTCCTCATTTCCGATATATAGATGTACTTCACCAGTTCCCGTAGCAGTGACGACACAATGGTCATCAAATGTCTCTGCATTAATATCTGGCATACTAGATTGCGACTCCTCTTCAACAAAAGCCTCAGTGACTGTGAAATAGGAATCCTTTCCCATAGTGGTGTAAAAACCGTTGCTGGTGTTGTAACACAGGTAATTCTTTAATGTGCCTGAATTAAACATCGCATAAATGTAGAAACTGTTGTTATCTCGTGTTTCCACTAAGTCGATAGCAGATTCATAGTAGTATCCCAGAAACTCACCGGCATACAAATACTTGTTGGTGGCGCGGTTATAGATTCTGTAGCCGCTATTGTTGTCGCCAACAAAGCACCAATAGTATGAGTCATTGCTTTGCGAGGAGGTGCTTACGGCAATGTCGGCATCTTCACTTTGTGAGGCGTAAACAAAACGGCCACCGGTTTTCAGATAATACCAATGAATGGGCTTGACGCTGGGATGAGTAGTGGGCACAAATGGCAAGGCATTTGTCGAGAGTGTAATCAATGAAATAATTAATAGAAGTAATACTTTTTTCATAAGAATATATTATTATTTGTTTATTTTTATTTGCAAATTTACTTTTATGTTATCTATACATAAAATATAATGGCTCAAAGTTGGTTTCAATAACATAAAGAGCAACCAATTTGATAAAAGTGTAACCGATTTTGACAAAAGTGTAACCAGATTGAGCGTTTTTTGTTGGTGCGTAATAATCAAATTACTAATTTTGCAACATGGAACAATTATATCACGTCCTTGATGTGTTTTTTGCGCCAGGCATATTGATAGGTCTGGCGATATGCTTTATTTTCTTGTTGGTGCCGCCAAAAGCGGCGTTGCGCAACTACCGGGTGTCGCGCTATGCGATGGCGGCTGCCTATCTTCTCTATGCCCTGAGCATTTTTTTTGAGTATAATGTGATTAGAGATTCTCAAGGCGACACCTTGTCGAGGCCTATAATCCTTTTTGTGGCGTGTTTTCAGGCCTTTTTGTTTACTTACACCCTCATCAACCTCATCAGCCTCAACTACTTGAAGTGGAGAAGGCTGCTTGTCGAACTTGCTGTTATCGTAGTTGTGTCGGTGGCGCTGTTCACTATCTACTTGTTGTCTTCGGGCAATGTCTTGGTATGGGGATTCGGGGTGTTTGTGGTTTTTTACATTGTGTTGCTCGCGCGTTATGTGAGGCTCTTCAATAGTCAATATTCTCACTACAAGTCGCTGATGGACAACTTCTACAGCGATGAGGAGTCGCGACGGCTGCAATGGGTGAAGCGGTCATTCTATATTTCACTTGCTGTGGGGGTTCTGGCTTTGCTTTATGCGCTATTGCCCACGTCGGAATTTGGTGTCGTTTTCGTCGTCATCGTGATAGTGTTTTATGCGGTGTTTGGGGTGAGGTTTATCAATTACGCCCTTGACTTCCAGTCAATAGAGACAGCAATCACGTCGAGTGGTGATGTGACTGCCCCGACAACTCAAGCCGGCAATGAACTGACCGACCGCATCGATGAGCTGATGGCCAATGAGAAGCTATACCGCAAGAGCGACCTCTCGGTTGGAGATGTCGCCGCTTTACTGGGTGAGCGACCGCGCACCGTGTCGGCGGCGATAAATGCTTGCCGCCACACCAACTTCAAGGTGTATATCAATGAGTTTCGCATAGCGGAATCTAAACGGCTTATGGACGAAGACAAGAACAACAGTCGCACTATCGATGCCATTGCCGCGGAGTCGGGGTTCACCAACCGCAGCAGCTTCTATCGCGTGTTTAAGCGTAATGAAGGCATCTCGCCCACTGATTACCGCATGGGAGTTGGCAGAAGAGAGTGATTCACAAAAGACAGATTAAACAAACTACGGATTTATCTGATTTTCTGATTTTTAGAGCCACAGATTAATCAGATTTTTTGAAGATTGTTGTGAACTGAAAGAGAACCGTTATTAATTAGTTCATTTTTGGCGTTTTTGGAAGATGAATCGTGAGCGGACGCGAGTGATGCCGTCGGCGTTGATGTCGAGGCGCACGTCGCAGGGGTCGCTGTCGTTGATAATGATTTCGGCTGTGCTGTCGTAGTATGCCTCTTTGACGAACGCCAGTTCCAAGCGCTTGACCATATTGCTGGCATGATGCTGCATGGGGAACTGGTTGACGAGGTGCTCGATGTAGCGCACGGTATTGACGTGACCGTTGAAGTCGATGTCGGAATAACGGAAGCGATAGGTCTCGGTTCTCGTTGGCTCAAAGGGTCTTAGTCGGCTTTGCGGCTCGATGGGGCAGGGGTGCTGCGAGACGTTCTTGCTGATGTAGCTGAGTTTGGAGATGTCCACGCTCTCGCGTGTTGATAGGTTGATGACGACCCAGATAGTCCTCACATAGCCAATAGCGTTGCCCTGCTGGTCGGCGATTTCCATGTTGCGCTGCGAGAAGTGGCGGTTGTAGTCCTCCACCCAAGTGGTTAGGGAGTACCATTCATCTACATGCGGATAGCGCTTCATCTCGATGGTGACTCGCGAGAGCACCCATCCCTGGTTGTCCTCGATGAGACGGGCATATCCCACTCCCCAGGTGTTGGCATGGTTGGTGGCTACTTCTATTATCCTGTTCATGAGCAATGTGACAGGCATCTCGGCCTGCGGGTTACATTCTCCTGCCGAGAGGTAGAACGACTGCTTGTATTCTTTCAAGTTTGGGTTGCTTTCTATCATTTTATTCCACAGTGTTTTTTGAGTTCTTTAGTTGTGCTATGTTTCTTGCCGTTGAGGTCGTAGATGTATTGATTAGTGTGCTTGGGTGGCATTTTCTTTACATTATCAAATTTCTCAGGATTGGTGATGCGAGTAAATACCACCCGTTGAATCTTGGTCTTGTCGCAGCGGCCTATGCCGTAGCCCATCTCGGCGGGGTTCTCGCCGGGACCGTTGCTGCTCCAGTAGGTGACGAATCCCTCGCTGTCGATTCCCAAGAAGATGACGCTGTGCCCGTGCTCCTGCAGGTCGCCTTTAACGCCGTTGTCGCCAATGATGGCTCCGCTGTCGTCGTCGCGGTTCCAGAAAATCTTCATGAAATCGCCGGGCTTAGCCTGTTGCCAAATGGGGAGTGCTCGCCACTCGTCGTCGCTGAGGTAGCGCTCGTTGGGCTCTTCTTTGCAGGCGTTGGTTTTTGCGCCGCGGTAGGCGGTGAAGTTGTAGCCCGCTTTGAGTTCGTGGATGGTGACCGCCACTGCGGGACCGTTGCCGTTCATGCGTCCCCAGAACCCCTCGCCATCGCTCTGGTAGTAGCCTTGCGGGTTCATGTTATCGACGATTCCCACAAAGGGCTTCATCGCCAGCCACGCCTCTCGCGATATTTTTTGGTCTTTGTCCCATAGCAACAGGGCTTTGACAAGTGCTAGATAGGTGGCGCTGGAGCAAAACGAGGGCTGCGCCAGTTGCAGGTCAATCACTGGCCGGGGGTCGGCTAATACCATTTTGTAGGCCTGATGCAGCCCTTTCCACGCTGTCTTCTTGAAAGTGTCATTAGGCTTAGCGCCAGTGTAGTAGCCGCCATTTTGCGGGAACGAGTCAACGGCGGCGAGCACGCACTGCTGCCACTGCTCATTGACCTTGTTGTCGTCGCCGGCGATAGCAATAGGTGCTATTGCAAGGGAAACTATGATAGAAACTAAAATCTGTCTCATTGTGGTTATTTTTGTTTTTGCGCCGCAAAATTACTCAAAAGATTCTAATTCCAATTCTTAATAATGTTTTATTTTTATAAATAATATATTTATTGTAATTTAGTGTTGAGAAAAAGTAGTACCTTTGTGGTCGTTTTTTGCGCATGCGCAATGCAGAATGCACAATTAACTTAGCACACAGAGCACTTTACACTTAACACTTAACACTTAACACTTATACTCATGTTCAATATATTCAAAAAGAAGTCTAAAGAAGACGCAAAGTTGTTCTACCACACCGATATGCACTGCCACATCCTGCCTGGTGTGGATCACGGCTCACAAGATATCGGCGAGTCGCTTGAGATGCTCAAAGCCGAGCTCGACATGGGCATCACTCATGTGATATGCACCTCACATGTCACCGCCGAGACCTTTGAGAATACTCCCGAGTCGTTGAATGCCGCCTTTGATGTGCTTAAGGCAGCAGTGAAAGAAGAGGGTCTGCCAGTAGAACTTTACCTCTCGGCAGAGTACCGCATCGACGAGTATTGGACCAAAGAATATGAGGCTGGTCACGTGCTTCCCATGCCTGGCAACCGCATCCTCCTTGAGAATTCCTTTGCCCAAGAGCTGATAGGCATCGACGACCTGCTGTTTAATCTACAGATAGAAGGCTATTTCCCCATTCTCGCTCATCCCGAGCGTTACCGTTACTACTACCCGAGGAAAGAGCGCTACAAGTCGCTTCATAGCGCTAGTGTGAAATTCCAGGTGAACATCCTGTCGCTCGCCGGCTATTTTGGGAAAGGTGCGCGAGAGATTTCCCTATGGCTAATGGAGAACAACCTGTGCGACATGCTCGGCAGTGACATGCACAACATGGAGCATGCCGAGATCATCAAGGACTATATCGCAAGCAAGGAGTGGCGCAAGCTGTGCGAGAAACACGACTTGCCTAATCGCATTATCAATGACCGCGAGTTTGGCATCTAACCACGCCTCAGTCGTTAATATCGCTGTATGGAATCGCTTAAGATAAAAAGGCTCTACTGGTTCATGTTAAAGACATTCTTGCCTTTATTCATGATGACCTTCTGCATATGTCTTTTTATCGTCATAATGCAGTTCCTGTGGAAATACATCGACGAGCTGGTGGGCAAAGGCCTGGGTGTGGACGTGATAGCCGAGCTCTTCTTCTATGCTGCCGTGTCGATGGTGCCGCTGGCGTTGCCACTGTCGATATTGCTGGCGTCGCTGATGACCTTTGGCAACCTGGGCGAGCATTTCGAGCTCACGGCGATGAAGTCGAGCGGCATCTCGCTGCTCAAGGTAATGAAGCCGCTCACGGTGTTTATCGCCATGGTGAGCGTGGGAGCTTTCTTCTTCCAGAACGACGTGCTGCCGCAGTCGCAGGTGAAGATGTGGACACTGCTCTTCTCGATGCGCCAGAAATCGCCAACGCTCGACATCCCCGAAGGCGCTATATATAGCCAGATTCCGGGCTATAACCTCTATGTTAAGCAGAAGAACCCCGAGACCAACATGCTCTATGGCATCCTCATCTATGACGTCTCGACCACCTCGACTTATCCTCGCATCGTGGTTGCCGACTCGGGCAGGCTGAGCATGGATCCCAGCAAGACCCACCTTGTGCTGTCGCTAGATCACGGAAACTGGTATGAGGACCTGTCGCCCGACGCCACGATGAGCAGCGAGCTAGGAAGCGACATGTACCGCCGCGAGGCTTTCAAGAAAAAAGAAATTATCATCCCCTACGATGACAACTTCAACCGCATGGACGACGAGACCATGCGACAGCAATATATTGGCAAGAACATCACCGAGCTAAGGCAAACTATCGACTCGGTGACAGTGCGTGTCGATTCGGTGGGCGATGAGGTGAGCCGCGAGCTCAGGTTGATGCCCTCGTTGGGAGTGCCTTCGTGCCGTGTTGATAGAGACAACGACGCGTTCACACCCATTCTTGTTGAGCCTGTTCAGATGACTCGTGAGATAAATTTCGATTCGCTAATGGCTGCCCAATCGTCCTATATCCAGCAGTCAGTGGCCACTCAAGCCATCTCAAAACTGAAGATGAGCAAGCAGAACTATGAGTTCAAGAACTACATGACAGAGGATGACCGATTCATTATCAGGCGTCATGAGATAGAGCTACAGAAGAAGTTTACACTCTCGCTGGCATGCCTTATCTTCTTTTTCATCGGCGCTCCGCTGGGAGCGATAATTCGCAAGGGCGGCCTGGGAACTCCAATCGTTATCTCGGTGATACTTTTTATCATCTATTACATCATCGACAACATGGGCTACAAGCTTGCGCGAGAAGGGCGCTGGCAGGTGTGGCAGGGCATCTGGCTCAGTTCGGCTGTGCTGTTGCCACTGGGTATCTTCTTGACACACAAGGCGGTGAACGACTCTGCCGTGTTCAATCCCGACGCTTACCGCAACTTCTTCCGCCGACTGCTCGGACTCCACCAAACTCGCCATCTTGCCCTCAAGGAAGTTATTATCGAGGAAATGGAAACTGGCGTTGCCCTCAGCCGTGTGTCGGCACTCAAGCAGCAGTGCGAGCAGTTCTTGGACCGTTACAAGGGTCGCCAGGGCTATCTCGCTTATTTCCAGGAAGGCTACGACAAGCCGCAGCTTGATGCACTGTCGGATGAGGTGGAATCGGTTGTTGACTACCTCTCCAACGCTCGCGACCAGCTACTGCTCAACAAGGCGATGGACTTCCCCATCCTGCGAAAGATGCTCAGCTACCATATCACCAATTACAAGCACTTGGGCACCGCACTGGCAGTGCTGTTCCCGATAGGTGTGCCTCTGTATTTGGTGGGTACCTGGCATCAGTCCAACCTCAAGAAAGAGGTGGCAACGGCAGCAAAAGTCTGCGACGAGATAACCCAAATATTGAACTCCCATCATGAAGTTGAGGACATGAGTGATGATAATCAACCGATAACCGAAAACTGATAACCAATTAATATGACTACTGAAAACCAAGAGTTTAAACTAAACACTATAGATGAGGCTATTGAGCAGTTCCGCAAGGGCGAGTTTGTGATAGTAGTCGATGACGAGGACCGTGAGAATGAGGGCGACTTCATTATCGCTGCCGAGTGCATCACCGAGGAAAAGGTGAACTTCATGATGAGTGAGGGAAGGGGAGTGCTGTGCGCCCCAGTCACCAATGAGCGATGCAAGCAGCTGGGGCTCACTATGCAAGTCGATGACAACACCTCGATGCTCGGCACGCCGTTCACCGTCACCGTCGATAAGCTCGACGGCTGCACCACAGGTGTGTCGATGCACGACCGAGCCGAGACCATACGCCACCTTGCCAACCCCGATGCCAAGCCTCAAGACTTTGGCCGTCCAGGGCACATCAACCCACTGCGGGCACAGGACAAAGGCGTGCTAAAGCGCGCTGGCCACACCGAGGCAGCCATCGACCTCACCCGCCTCGCCGGGATGCAGCCCGCCGCCGCCCTCATTGAGATTATCAACCCCGACGGCACAATGGCTCGCCTGCCGCAGTTGATGGAGGTGGCACACAAGTACAAGATGCCCATTATCTCTATTAAAGATCTTATAGCCTACCGCCTTCGCACCGAGAAGATTGTGGAGGTGGGAGAGACTGTGGACATGCCCACCCAATATGGCAACTTCAGGCTCATTCCTTTCAAGCAGCTCAACAATGGCGTGGAACATATAGCACTCATTAAAGGCGAGTGGAAAGAGGACGAACCGCTGCTGGTGCGAGTACACTCCTCGTGCGCCACAGGCGACATATTCGGCTCCATGCGCTGCGAGTGCGGTGAGCAGCTCCACAAGGCGATGCAGATGATTGAAGAAGAAGGCAAAGGCGTGATTGTGTATATGAGCCAAGAGGGCAGGGGCATCGGGCTGATGAACAAGATAAAGGCCTACAAACTCCAGCAGGAAGGCTACGACACTGTGGATGCCAACACGCACCTCGGTTTCAAGCCCGATGAGCGTAACTATGGCGTGGGAGCCAATATCCTGCGCATTCTCGGCGTGAAAAAGATGCGCTTGATGACCAATAACCCCAAAAAACGCGTAGGGCTTGAAAGCTATGGACTAGAAGTGGTAGAAAACATCCCCATCGAAGTCCTGCCAAATAAATACAACCGTTTCTACATGCAAACCAAAAAGACCCGCATGGGTCACGACCTGCATAACGTGTAGCCATTAGGCCTTCTAGGGCACAATAGGCTCCAACCGATTATGGAATTATTGTAAACTAGGCGACCGCTGCTGCGGCCGCCTAGTAAATTATTATTGTGCGTAATAAAAAAGATTCGGGTTAAAAGATTACTCTTCGGGGTCGGCGAGATCTACTGCTATATATGTTTTCTTGCCGTTGGTTTTGATGCCGGTGATGAACATCACCTTGTCGCTTTCCTTGTCGCGCATGATAGCATTGTAGATGTCCTCCACCTCGTCTTGGTTGTTGACGCGCATGTTGTTGATGTCGGTGACGACAAAACCGTTAGTGATGCCGGCGGCTTTAAACTTGCCGTCTTTGAGTCCAGTGACCTTAACGCCGTTGCTGATGCCCAGCTCCTCTTTCTCATCGGCGGTGAGTGGCAGGAATGCGCATCCCAGTGAGGTGAAGTCAGAGCTCTTGGTGATGTTAGTGGTGCCTTGATCGTTCTTGAAGGTGACGGTCGTGGTCTTGGTTTTGTTGTCGCGTATGTACTTGATGGTTGCCTTGTCGCCTGGACGCAGCTTGCTCATCTCCTCGAGCATCTGTGCTCCATTCTTGATAGTCACGCCGTTAAGGCCCACTATCACGTCGCCTTCCTTTAAGCCGGCTTCTTTAGCCGAACTGCGGTCGTTCACCTTATTTACATAAATGCCCTCGGTGGTGGCGGTGATGTTCTCCTCTTTTGCCTTGTCGGCATCGAGTTCGGCAAACTGTATTCCCAGCACTGCGCGCTGCACGCTGCCATACTGCTTGATGTCGGTGACGATTTTGTTCACTACCGTCGATGGGATGGCAAACGAGTGGCCGGCGTAATTGCCGGTGTTGGAATAAATCATGGTGTTGATGCCAATGAGTTCGCCGTCAACGTTGACGAGCGCTCCGCCGCTGTTGCCGGGGTTCACGGCGGCATCGTGCTGTATGAACGACTCAATGCCCACGTTGTTGCCCTTGCTCACACCGCGTGCCTTAGCGCTGACAATACCTGCTGTCACTGTGGAGTTCAAGCCGAAGGGGTTACCCACTGCGAGCACCCATTCGCCCACTTTCACGTTGTCGCTGTTGCCAAAGGCGATGGGAGTGAGCTTAGTGGCTGAGATTTTAAGCAAGGCGATGTCGCTGTTGGGGTCGGTGCCTATTACTCGCGCGTTGAACTTGCGGTTGTCGTTGAGGGTGACCTCAAGTTTCTCGGCTCCGTCAATCACGTGGTTGTTGGTGACGATATATCCGTCTTCGGAGATAATGACTCCTGAGCCCGAGCCTATGGGTTGAGGCTCAGACTTCTGTTGCTGCTGCTGTTGTTGCTGTTGTTGCTTGCGTTGCTGCCCGCCGAAGCCGGGACCAAAGAAGAAGTCGAATGGGTCGATGAAGTCGTTTCCGAAATACTGTTGCTGCTTGCGTGTGGCAAACGACTTGATGCTCACCACCGAGTTGATAGTGCTCTCGGCGGCTTTAGTGAAGTCGAGGCCATATCGGTTGGTTGCCACTTGGGTGGAAATGGCTTCGTTGTTTTGCGGCGTGATGAAGATGTCGCTCATGGTTTCGTCATTGCTGGCGAAGGCACTGGTGGCAGCGAGAGCCACTGTTGCTAAAAAAAGTGTGATTTTCTTGTGATTATTCATAATTGTATTTGTTAAAATTTTATTCTGTTTTAAATATGTAATCGTTAAAATTAACTTTTGAAATTTGAACGTAAAAGTACTAGGAAATATTACAACAGCAATGCTCAACCCCCACAATTTAAACTAAATTAAGACCGCTCGCGCCGCTTTTTTGTTTCTTTAATAAAACGAGCTGAAAAAAGTCGATTTGGATGTGAGGGGAGAGAGTGGAGGGGAGAGAGTGGAGAGGGGAGAGTGGAGAGGTGAGAGTGGAGAGGTGAGATTGGTGATTGGTTAGAGTGGTGGGGGTGAAAGGCGAACGCCGCGCTTGCGGCGCACTACATCAACAACGCCCACGCTTTTTTCTCTTAATCCCCGATCCCCGATCTCCGATCCTCGATCCCCGATCTCCGTTCCCCCCCTCAAATATAAAAAAGTGATAAAACTTTAGCTTAATTCTCGTTTATTGCGCTAAAGTTGCTATCTTTGCACACTATTATGTATAAGGTGTTAAAATATAAACCACTCTTTGCGGTGTGCTTGGCGTTGCTCTGGGCTCTGGGCGTTGTGGCTCATGGGCAGGCTATTCCAGAGAATGGCGATGCAACAAGGAGTGTCCCCAAAGCCAAGAAAGTGACGATTGAGCCAAGTTACGCGTGGTCGATCAGCGAGCCGTTGGGACTTCAGTACCCATCAACCATCGACACGCTGTTCCTCAATTATCATAAGTCGTTTATCCCATCGCACCAGAGCCTTGCATGGGCGACGACGGGCAACTTTGGCGCCTCGGGACAGAACCAGATTTTCTTTGAGCGCAAGCCCACGAGCGAGTTCTTCTTTGCCGACGCCATCGAGAGCTGGCTGCCGAGCGTGGAGACGCAGCGCTACTACAACACTCGCATCCCTATGACGCTTATCTCGCATAGCACTGGCGGCAACAAATACAGCAACCAGGACCGCACGCAGTTCACTTTCTCGGGAAATGTGGGCAAGAAGATTGAGGTAGGCGCAGGAATCGACTATATCTATTCTAAGGGCTCGTACAACTACCAGGCCGACAAGAATTTCCGCTGGAGCCTCTTTGGCAGCTATATGGGTGACCGTTATGAGATGCAGACCTTCTTCAACAGCTACAACTACCTGGGCAAGGAGAACGGCGGCATTATGGACGACCTCTACATCACCGACCCCGCCAAGGTGCAGGGCGGTGAGACCAAGGTTGATAACAAGAGCATACCCACTTGTCTCACAGCGTCTCACAGCAAGCTCACAGGCACCGAGGTTTACCTCAATCAGAGCTACAAAGTGGGGCACTATAAGTACCAGCGTGACTCGGTGACCGACACCATCATAGGTAGAACCTACATCCCCGTGACACGGTTTGTGTGGACTGCCGACTTCAAGACCACTAAGCACTTGTACCTCAACAGCAGCTCTGCCGACGACGCGTCTTATTTCGAAAACACTTATCTCTCGCTGACGGGCACCGACGAGGCCACACGCATGTGGCGGCTGCGCAACACGCTGGGCGTGGCGTTGCTCGAGGGCTTCAACAAATATGCCAAATTTGGCTTCTCGGTATATGCCACTCACGAGGTGCGCAGCTATAAGCAGGTGGTTGACAGCGTGAGCGGCACCGAATTGCCAGAAGGCCTTGATGAGCTGCCGGTGTCGGTTCCTGCCAAGAAGACTCAGCAGCTGATTTGGGTGGGCGGACAGCTTACCAAGCAGCAAGGCTCGATATTGACTTACGGCGCTACGGCGCAGTTTGGCGTGATGGGTGACGTGGCTGGCGACATCGATGTGGAGGGAAACATACGCACGCGTTTCAAACTCTTTGGCGACACAGTGTCGCTCAAGGCCTACGGCTATTTTAAGAATCTGGAGGCTCCTTACCTGCTCAAGCAGTTTATTTCTAACCATTATGCTTGGGACAACAGCTTCTCCAAGACACAACGCATAAGAGTGGGCGGACGTCTCGACCTGCCGTGGATTTACACCAACATCAACGTGGGTTATGAGACGCTGAACAACTATATCTATTTCAATTCCAGTGCTTTGCCCGAGCAGAGCGGCTCTGCCGTGCATGTGTTCAACGCCTCGCTGAGCAATCATCTGGGGTTTGGCATTTTCAACTGGGACAACGATGTTGTATATCAGACATCCTCAAGCGCCGAGGTACTGCCGTTACCCAAATTTGCCTTATTCAGTAATATGTACCTGAAATTCAAGGTGGCAAAGGTCCTTGATGTGCAGATTGGCGTGGATTGCAACTACTACACCAAGTATTACGCGCCCAATTACAACCCCGCCACGATGACCTTCTACAACCAGAACGAGGTGGAGTGCGGCAATTTCGCCTTTGCCGACGTTTATGCCAACTTCAAGTTGAAGAAAGCGCGCTTTTATGTGATGTACAGTCATGCCAACAAGGGTTTGGTGGGCGGCAACAACTACTTCTCGATGCCTCATTATCCCTTGAATCCTGGGCGTTTCCAATTTGGAGTGTCGGTTGATTTTGTGAATTAACATGCCTAACATATTTCCTAAGATGCTAAAGAAGATTTCACAGATAAAGAAATGGCAACTCGTCCTTTATGCCGTGCTGCTTGTTATGGTTGTGGGGCTGATGTTCTCGCTCAAGAACTGCGGCAAGGAGCCGACGCAGGTCATTGGCAACAACCGCACTGACCAGGCTAGCGGTGGCGACACCATTGATGTGGCGATAGAGTATTCTCCGTTGTCTTATTACACCTACGGCGACACCACTGGAGGGTTCTATTATGAGTTGATAAACCTGATGTCGGAGGATAGTGGCATGAAGGTGAAGTTTCATCCCATAGTTAGTCTTAACACAGCCCTTGAGGGCTTAGAAAAGGGCGTTTATGACTTGGTAGCGGCGCAGTTTCCGGTGACAAGGGAGAACAAGGAAAACTATCTTTTCACCGAAGCCATATATCTCGACAAGCAGGTGCTTGTGCAGCGCAACAACGGCGGCATTGCCATACGCTCGCAGCTCGACTTGGCGGGCGACACGGTGACCATCGTCAAGGGCTCTCCCATGCGTGACCGCATCATGAGTCTGTCGCGCGAGATTGGCGACACAATCTATGTCATCTCTGACCCAGAATATGGTCCCGAGCAGCTTTTCATGATGGTGGCGAGTGGCGACATCAAGTATGCCGTCATCAACGAGACGATAGCTCGCAAGATGGCGGCTTCTCACCCCAATGTTGATATCTCTCAGGCTATCAGTTTCTCGCAGTTCCAGTCGTTTTTTATGAAAAAAGACAACACAGAGCTTAAGAAACAACTCGACGAGAGCATCAAAGCAGCAAAGAAACTGCCGCAATACAACGAGCTGATAAAGAAGTATTTTTATTGAAAGAGGACAAGAGGATGGAGCTAACAAGCTTGCAAGGAACAAGCTTACAAGGCAATGGTAGTTGTCGCAGCACTACACTTGCCTCGTCAGCTAGTTAGCTCGTCATCTAAAACGAGCCTCGGTGGTGTTGAGTAGTGCGCCGCACCGCGGCGTTCGCCTCTCCCCTCTAACTAAAAACTACCCCCCATGTTTCACCAGATTACCGAATTTCTGTCAAAAGAAGGCTGGCTCAATGAGCACATTAATCTCGTAAATGAATTTATTTGGGATTGGAACTGGCACAGCATCATTGTTGTGCTGGTGGTGTGTGGCATCTATTTTACCCTACGCACTCGCTTTGTGCAGTTCAGGATGTTTCCTGAGATGTGCCGCCTCCTAGTAGAGCCGTCGCCCAAAGGCAGGGAGAAGCGCCATGTGTCGTCGTTCCAGGCGTTTGCCGTCTCGGTGGCGACTCGCGTTGGCACTGGCAACTTGGCTGGCGTGGCAGGGGCTATAGCCATTGGCGGACCCGGCGCGGTGTTCTGGATGTGGCTCATCGCCCTCATTGGCTCGGCTACTGCTTTTGTGGAATCCACACTGGCTCAGCTCTTCAAGCGCCGCTCCGAGGATTCGTTCATAGGTGGTCCCGCCTATTATATTCTGCACGGCTTGCACAGCCGCTGGATGTCGGCTCTCTTTGCCGTGCTGCTGATACTCACCTTTGGCTTGTCCTACAACTCTATCCAGAGCAACACTATAGCCGGCGCCATGCAGCAGACGTTTAATTTTGACCCGGCAATCATTGGTCTTGTCCTTAGTGCTTTTGCTCTCGTGATAGTCTTTGGTGGCATCCAGCGCATTGCCAAGTTCAGCAGTGTGATAGTGCCAGTGATGGCGATAGGGTATCTTATCCTTGCGATAGTGGTCCTCTCGATGAACTATGAGAAGATTCCCGATATGTTCGTGCTTATCGTGAAGAGCGCCTTTGGTCTCGGTCCCGCCGCGGGAGGCTTGGTAGGGGCAGCGATGAGTAATGGCATCAAGCGCGGGCTCTTCAGCAACGAGGCTGGTGAGGGCTCCGCTCCCCATGCCGCCGCCACGGCATCGGTGACGCACCCCGCGAAGCAAGGCTTGATACAGGCGCTTGGGGTGTTTACCGACACCTTGCTGGTGTGCTCCTGCACGGCATTCATCATTTTGATTAGCGGACTTTATAACAGCGGAGCTCAAGGCATAGAGCTCACGCAAAATGCCCTGGAGTCGCAAATCGGTGCGGTGGGGCAGATTTTTGTCACTATAGCGATTTTGTTCTTCGCTTTCAGCAGCATCATCGGCAACTACTACTATGGCGAGGCCAATATCATGTTCCTCACTCGCAAGAAATGGGTGCTGCAAGTGTTTAGAGTCCTCTCGGGGGGCGTGATGGTGATGATGGGAGCCTTGGCGAGCCTTGACGTGGTGTGGAGTCTCGGAGAGGTGTTTATGGCAATCCTCACCCTGTGCAACCTTGTGGCGATAGTGCTGCTCGGCAAATATGCCTTCAAGCTCCTTGCCGACTACCGCGACCAAAAGAAGCGCGGCATCAAGAGCCCCACATTCAAGAAATCCCTGTTCCCGAAAATAGAGAACGACCTCGACGCTTGGGAGTGATACCTGTTTTTATAGAAAGTGATAAAGTGACGAGCGAACGAGTGAACACCGCAGAGCGGCGCACTACTCAACACCACCGAGACTTGTCCTCTCGTCCTCTTGTTCTCTTGTCCTCTTGTTCTCTTGTCCTCTTGTTCTCTTGTCCTCTTGTTCTCTTGTTTTCTTGTCCTCTTGTCCTCTTGTTCTCTTGTTCTCTTGTCCTCTTGTTTTCTTGTCCTCTTGTCCTCTTGTTCTCTTGTTTTCTTGTCCTCTTGTCCTCTTGTTCTCTATTTTACATTGCCCAAAGCAGCATGCCGGCGCAGATGATGACACCGGTTACGAGAAGGTCGATGAGGCAGTAGCCCATGATGTCCTTCGCGTCGAGGCGCGCTATTGCCAAGGCTGGCAGCGCCCAGAAGGGCTGTATGAGATTAGTCCATGCGTCACCCCATGAGATTGCCATTCCCGTCAAGCCAGGATCCACACCGAGGTTGGCGCCCGCGGTGAACATAATGGGAGCCTGCACAGCCCAATGCCCGCCACCGCTGGGCACAAAGAGGTTGAGCACTGCGGCGCAAAGGAAGGTGAGCAACGGATAGGTGACGGAGTTGCTGACTTGGATGCAAGCGTTCGCCATCACACCACCTAAGCTGATGCCGCTCACCCCGACGCCCGTAACGATGCCCATGATGCCGGCATAGAAGGGGAACTGCAATATGATGCCGGCGGCACCGGTGGTAGCTTTCCCGAAGGCATGCACGTAATCGACTGGCGTGCGATGCAGTACAAGCCCCAGCGCGAGGAATATCATGATCACCCCGCCAATGTCTAGACTAGCGTCGTTCACGGCGAGATGTATCACGAGATATGCCACGAGCATCAGCGCCACGAGCCACGAGAGCAATCTGCTCTGCTCGAGCCGTTGTGCAGGGGTCTTGGTGGTGGAGGAAACTTCGGTCACTATATTGTCATTGTCCTTCAGCAGGGCGGGGTCGATGGTGAGGACGCCTTGCTTGGGGTGCATCAAGGTGTTGGCGACGGTGATGCCCATTATCACAAAGAGCACTGTCACCAGGTTGTGCCAGTCGAAGATGGTTTGCGACATAGGCACTGGGGAGGTGAGAGCACCATCGGTAGCCATAGCGAGCGACTCGCCAGGGGTCGCCATGGTGAGGGGGATGGAACCCGAGGTGCCCGCATGCCACACCACGAAGCCGCTGTAGGCCGATGCGATAAGAAGCCGGTAATCGACATCTGAACGCTGACGCGCTATCGCCTTGGCAAACACTACGCCTACGATCAGTCCAAAGCCCCAGTTGATCCAGCATGATATTGCCGACACCACAGTCACAAGAGCTATTGCCGCTGGGGCACTCTGGGGCAGACGCGCCATCGCGTTGATGCCGCGCTTGATAACCGGTGCCGCCGCCAAGGTCGAGCCACACACTAGTACCAGAGCCATCTGCATGGCAAACTCCAACAAATTCCACACGCCGTCACCCCAGTGCTCAACCACCTCTAGGGGAGACTGGTGACACAACGGCATCGCCACCAGCGCAGCCACGAAAGTGAGCAGTATTGCGAAGATGAACGGCTCGGGCAACCAGCGTTGCACTAGTCGCACGCAGAATTTAATCATTTGAGACCATTTGTTTCCACTGAAAATCATAAATGTCCTTTGATGTTTTTGAATGATAGTGAGCTGCAAAATTACTCATTTTATAAATATAAACATGTCTCGGGGACGAAAAAGTTTAATTTTTCGCTCTCACAGGGGCGTCAGAGGTGCGTTAAAGCAACAGCCCTACGGACATTCACATGCCCGCAGGACTTTACTAACTACTAATCAGTCCATGCGTTGAACTGAAAAGATGGTGCAAAGATAACACTTTTTGTTTTTTTTTTACAAATATTAAAAATTTCTTTGTAACTTTGCCGAAAATTCGCGAGGAAAAAATGACCACATTTGTTCACAAAAGATGAGTTCCTGTATGCAACTTATTGTGTACTAGGAATTTTTTGTTTTTAGAGGGACTGTTCATTTAGGTAATAATAAATCGAGAATAAATAACTAGGGATATTCAGTTAATGCGCTTCAATGGGAGCTCCTCAACCTGTTGAGAGTGC
>CALGGO010000022.1 GCA_937916085.1 uncultured Prevotellaceae bacterium
GCCTTCAAGGGTTACGGACATGCACGCACTTGGCTCGCCGAGATGACTTCGTCAACTGGTTACACCATTGGCAAGTACTACACTACCGCCATGGGTACTACTCCACAAGAGCAACTCACCTACTGCAACGAGATTGGCAAAGGCTACACCGACGCTCCTATCTACTACCTCTCGCGCGTTCTCTTGAACTATGCCGAGGCTAAGGCAGAGCTGGGTAACGCTACTCAAGCCGACCTCAACAAGTCGGTTAACCTGCTCCAAGCTCGTGCTGGTCTGCCCAACATGACCATTAATCCTGAGGCTGACCCAGCCAACAAGGTAGGTGTTAGCAATCTCATCTGGGAGATTCGCCGCGCTCGTCGCTGCGAGCTTATGACCGACGGTTTCCGTTACTGGGACCTCGTTCGCTGGCACATGCTCGACAAGCTCGATACTAACAAGTATCCCGACATCAAGAAGGGTGCAAACTTGAGTAATGTTGACAACTGCGAGGTTGCCCTCGATGGTGGATATGCTATCCCATTCACCGCTACCCGCACCTACGACAAGAAGTACTACTTCTATCCAATCCCAACCGGCCAAATCAATGCCAGCAATGGCGGCACCACCCAGAACCCAGGTTGGTAATCCTCTAGTTTTGATTAGGTAAGATTCTTTTCATAACGACGAAGCGGCTGCATCATCACGGTGTGGCCGTTTCTTTGTGTATATGGGTTGAATATTCTTCAGCGGTGCAAGGTTTTCAGCCGAAGGCCTCCCATTGAGCGCCCAGCCGTAATTAAAAATCAGCCGAAGGCTGACCGTTGGATAACCCCCAGTACCGATTGACGCAGTGAGCGATAGCGAGCGGAGGAAATCGGCACTGGGGGCTCACGAATCAAACGAATAGTCGCCGTAAGGCGACCCCATGATTTAAGAAATTAAGAACCTTGTTTCATCTATAAAAAAAGTGCAATTGTATATTATTTTTGGTGGGAATTAGAGAAAATACTACTTTTGTAGCGTGAAAAATCTGTTTTTCAGCTTCGAGTTTCGAGTTTTTATACTGA
>CALGGO010000023.1 GCA_937916085.1 uncultured Prevotellaceae bacterium
CCAGCGATAAGCTAAGTGCCCCGACAAAGGTGTTCCTGAAGCAGCGTGCCAATGCCGCAGCTCAGGTTCCCGACGGCAAGTCGGTCCTTGCCTCACCAAAGACCGTGGATGGCGTGGAGCGTGTTGAATGCTTCATCGCAATGGATGGCACTTCGATAGCCGAACTAGAGGCTGCCGGAGTGAAAGTTACTGGCAAGTTCAGCGACTTTGTCACTGCCAGTGTTCCTGTTAATAAGCTTGAGGCAGTAGCCCGCATGAGCGGTGTCAAGCAAGTGGGCATCGCCCGTAACGCCCGCCTTCTCACCGATGTGGCAAAAGGCATTGTCAATGCCGACAAGGCGTGGGACGGCACCAACTATGGCCTGCCCCAAGGCTATACCGGACAAGGTGTGGTTGTTGGTCTTATCGACGACGGTATCGAGTTCAACCACCGCGCGTTTCTCGACGAGAACGGCAACACTCGTGTCAAAGCGGTGTATCTTCCCAACGCCAGTAGTGCCAACGGCGGCACCACAGTCTCTATCGACGGCGTGCAGATGATGGGATACCATTATACTACTCCAAGCCAGATTGCCGCCCTCACCTGCGACGACAGCAGTGAGAGCCATGGCACGCACACTACGGGTTGTGCCGCCGGCTCACAGGTGGGCAACTACGCCGGTATGGCACCCGAGGCCGACCTTATCCTGTGTGGTTGCGGCTCCTCACTAACCGAGACCGCCATTATCAGTGCGGCAAAGTATATCGGTTGGTATGCCCAGCAGCTTGGCAAGCCTTGCGTTATCAGCATCAGCCTGGGTAGCGACATCGGTCCTCACGATGGCATGAGCATCACCAGCCGTGCCTATACCGAGGTTGCCAACACCTACGGTGCCGTGATTCTACTTGCCGCTGGTAACGAGGCCGATATTATTGGTCATGCTAAAAAGACCCTCGCCAGCGATGACGACTACATGGCAGTGACCAACAACGTGTCTGGCGGCTGGTGGGGCGGTTCGGCTACTGGCGCTTGCGACATCTGGAACAGCACCAGCGATGAGCTTCAGGTTAAGGTTATTGTGAGTGGCTCTCAGAGCGACTGGATGACCAGCGGAACCTTTGGCGACGTGACAGTTTCGGGTGGCGTGGACGCCTACAACAACCGCTATAACCTGTATATCGAAAGCAGTGAATCGACGGCAACCTACGTCATTAAAGGTAGTGCCGGCAACACCATCAACGTCTATACTGACTGCTATTACAGCACGCTCAGCTCTTCTTCGGGCACCGTGAGCGGCTACACCATCACTCCTGGCACCTACGAAGGCTCTATGTGCGACGACATGACGTCGCCCAAGGTTATCAGCGTGGGAGCGCAGGCTTCGCGCTCGGGCGATGGCTATGGTCAAGGCGATGTGGCTTACTTCTCGAGCTATGGCGTGGACTGCAACGGCGTGAACCAGCCATTCATCACCGCGCCAGGCCACTATGTGATCTCTTCAATCAATGGATATGACTCTTATCAGTCTTCTTCTTGGTCGATGACTTACAATGGCAGGACCTACAAGTGGGGACAGATGAGTGGCACATCGATGGCTACGCCTTGTGCCGCCGGTGTGGTGGCACTGTACCTGCAGGCCGACCCCACTCTCGACGTGGACCGTGTGAAGGAAGTGATTGCCGAGACTGCCACTGCCTACCCCTCTGGCTCTACCAGCCCGGTGATGGCGCGTGGACACGGCATCATCAATGCCTTAGACGGTATAGAATACATCCTCCAGCATCAGGGACCCACCATCATCGCTAAGCCCGAAGAGGTGACCTTTGAGGGATATGCCGGCGAGACCTATACACAGGTTGTAAAGGTTAAGGGATATAACCTTACCCAGCCCATCACCGTCACCAAGAGCGGCGACGCCGTATATAGCGTGACTCCAACCACCATCAGCGCCGAGGACGCCTACAACGGTGTGGATGTCACCATCACCTACGCTCCCACAGCAGCTGGCGAGACCACTGCGACCATCACCATCGCCAACCCCGAGGCCGAGAGTCAAACGGTGACCGTCAACGGCGTGGCGCAGCCGCGAGTGCCAACTCTCATCGTTACTCCTGAGAGTCTTGAATTTGCTGCCAACCTCAACAATTCAATGTCGAAGACTATCGACCTCGTTGGAGCCTTCTTGACCAATGATGTGACGATTACTCTTACTGACAACAACAACGTGTTCAGCGTTACACCAACCAGCATACCTCAGGGCGACACTAACGTCAACACCCATCTCACTGTCACAGTCTCCTTCAACTCGGCAGTAGAGGGCAACTTCACCGGCTCGATGGTAATAGCTAGCTCTGGCGCCCCGAGCAAGACTGTTGCTCTCAGTGCTATAGCTCGTGAGGGAGGCACTGCTGCCGACCCTTATCTCAATATCGCCTATTATGAGACTATCGACGAGGCTGGCGCCACCGTGAGCGGCATGAGTTCTATCTACCAGTACACTGAGAATGAGGTCGATGGATATGCTTGGCTCACCCTTTCTAACTATGGTGCCATGAAGGCCGATGAGACACAGAACTGGCTTGAGACCGAATCGCTCTCGCAATACACCAACTCTTGGAGCGCAACCGATATATTCCTGGGCAATTCGGCTTACTTTGGCAACAATTCGAGTTATTCTATCTATGGCAGTGGCGAGCAGTCGTTCTATGTTACCAATTGCTCGCAGGTGAAGGCTCTCGTGAAGGGTGGCGGCTACTCAAGCTCTAGCGCCACACTGTCGATCTTTGAGTGCACGCTCAATGCCGACGGCGCGCTCGTAGCCTCGACATCGGCCACCAGCACCGCGCAAAGCAACGATGGCGTGATAGCATCGGAAGAGCTCGACGTTTCCAAGATTTATAAAGTGCAGCTCACAGGCGGCGGCTCTTACCCCGACCTCCTCGAGATAGGCTTCAAGACCGAGATCAATGGCGTTGAGACTCCTGTGGCAACCGACGCTACTCTCGTTGGACCTACCTATTTCACTGCCAACTGGAACCCCTGCGAGGGCGCCACAAGCTACACGCTGCGCGTCATCCCCAAGAACTACGACATCCTTACCGAAGGTTTCTCCAAGTTCACCAAGGCTGGCGCTCAGGACATCAGCACCAAGCTCGACGACTACATGGACAACATGGGCTGGACTGGCTCTAAGCTCTATGAAGCCGTGGGCGGCGTGCGTCTGGGCACTGGCTCCTCGGTAGGCACCCTCACCTCCCCGGCTCTTGACCTCACCGAGAACAAGGTCACTGTCACGTTTAAGGCGAAGACCTTCAACAACGACACCAACTGCAACCTCAAGCTGTCGTGCGGCGACGCCAGCGAGACGGTCGCTGTGGCCGATGCCAACGAGGAAATCTACACCGTGGTGCTCGACTGCAACGCTGCCGACGGGCAGAACATCACCTTTGAGACCACTGCTGTCAGCAAGCGCGTGATAATAACCAGCATCCACGTCATCGACGGAGAGCATGCCGGCACTGCCAAGTCAATCGACATCGACGGCATCACCTTCACTGGCATCACAGCCTGCAGCTACAAGGTTCCCAACCTCGACCCAGCCACTACCTACATCTACGACGTGAAGGCAGTGTATGGCGCTAAGGAGAGCCGCTGGTCTAACAAGATCTTGGTCACCACGCTCGCTGGAGGTATCCCTGGCGATGTGAACGGCGACGGCGAGGTCACTACCGTCGATATCACCGTTCTCTACAACTGGCTGCTCAGCGGTGACGATACCGACATGGTGAACGGCGACCAGAACGGTGATGGCGAGATCACTACTAACGACGTCACATTCGTCTATAACATCCTGCTCGGAATTGGTAACTAACATTATCTACCCATATTCACAAAAAAGCGTCCTCAACCAGGGCGCTTTTTGCATTAAATGCCCACGATCGGCACTCTTTTTCAAACAAAGTCAACAAAGAAAAACAAAGACAACAATTAAAATTTTTTTTGTTATCTTGTCAGGTTTTGTTAATTTTGTTTGATTTAAACTCGCTTAATCGCATTTTTGTTGTTTTTTATAACGGTGTCCTCGTTTGATTTTTGCTCGCAATTGTTTGGCAAAAACTCGCATTTTTATTTACAATTGTTTGACAAACCAATTTTTTTACTAACTTTGTGGGCTTTTAAAACAGATTTGAGCTAACAAGCTATCGCTGGTTGTGCCGCGCTTCGCGCTAGTTAGCCGCTCGCTTTGCTCGCTAGTTGTGCCGCGCTTCGCGCTAGTTTGCCGCTTCGCTAGTTCTCCGATCCCCGATAAACGAAGTCAGCTTGTTCGCTCGTCAGCTAAAAGAAATACGTAATTATTCACTTTAATAACTATTTACATGAGAAAAATCTTCCTGTTTTTGATGGCGGTTGGTGTGTCGCTGGCTATGGTAGCCGGCGATAAGCTGAGCGCGCCAACTCGTGTGTTCATGCAGCAACGCGAGAGGGCGGTGCCACAGAGTGCCGACGGCAAGTCAACTCTTGCCACGCCAAAGACTGTGGATGGCGTGGAGCGTGTGGAATGCTTCATCGCAATGGATGGCACTTCGATAGCCGAACTAGAGGCTGCCGGAGTGAAAGTCACTGGCAAGTTCGAGACATTTGTCACCGCCAGTGTCCCTGTGAGCAAACTTGAGGCTGTCGCTCGCCTGAGAGGCGTCAAGCAAGTGGGCATCGCCCGCAACGCGCGCCTCTTGACTGATGTGGCAAAATCTACCACCAACGCCGACAAGGCGTGGGACGGCACCAACTATGGCCTGCCCCAGGGCTTCACCGGGCAAGGCGTGGTAGTGGGCCTTATCGACGACGGCATCCAGTTCAACCACCGCGCGTTCCTCGACGAGAACGGCAACACGCGTGTCAAGGCTGTGTATATGCCCAACGCCAGCAGCGCCAACGGCGGCACCAAAGCCACCATCGACGGCGTGGAGCTTATGGGCTACCAATATACCACCGCCAGCCAGATTGCTAACCTCACCTGCGACGACACCGGCGAGAGCCACGGCACGCACACCACGGGTTGTGCCGCCGGCTCACAGGTGGGCAACTATGCCGGTATGGCTCCCGAGGCCGACCTCATCCTGTGCGGCTGCGGCTACAGCCTCACCGAGACCGCTATCGTGAGCTCGGCAAAGTACATAGGCAACTACGCCAAGAACGTGCTTGGCAAGCCCTGCGTGATCAGCATCAGCCTGGGTAGCGACACCGGTCCCCACGACGGCATGAGCAGCATATGCCGCGCTTATACCGAGGTCGCCAACACCTATGGCGCCGTGATTCTGCTCGCCGCTGGCAACGAGGCCGACATCACTGGCGCCGCCGTGAAGACCCTCTCGAGCGACGACGATTACATGATGGTGCGCCACAACGTGAGCTACACTTATTATGGTGGCGACTGCGACATCTGGAACAGCACCAGCGACGAGCTGCAAGTCAAGGTGATTGTCAACGGCTCAGAGAGTGGCTGGATGACAAGCGGCACCTACAACAACGTGACAGTCTCGGGTGGCGTAGATCAGTACAACGGTCGCTACAACCTGTATATCGCGAGCAACACCTCCACAGCTTACTATGTGATCAAGGGCAGCGCAGGAAACACTGTTCACGTCTATACCGACTGCTATTACAGCGAGCTGGGCACCTCGGGAAGCGTGAGCGGCTACACCCTCACCCCTGGCACCTACCAGAACTCGATGTGCGACGACATGACATCGCCTAAGGTCATCAGCGTGGGAGCCATGTGTACCCGCAGCACCAGCAACGGCAGCTATGGCACTAACGACATCGCCTACTTCTCGAGCTATGGCGTGGACTGCAACGGCGTGAACCAGCCATTCATCACCGCGCCTGGGCACTATGTGATATCTTCTATCAACGGTTATGACTCTGGGCAATCATCCACTTGGTCAACAACCTACAACGGCACCACCTACAAGTGGGGACAGATGAGCGGCACCTCGATGGCAACACCATGTGCCGCAGGCGTGGTGGCACTGTATCTGCAAGCCGACCCCACCCTCGACGTGGACCGCGTCAAGGAGGTGATTGCCAACACCGCCACTGCCTACAGCAACCCCTCCAGCCCCGCCCTACAGCGTGGACATGGCATCATCAACGCGCTGGCAGGTATCGAGTATATCCTCGATCATCAGGGACCAACAATCATCGCCTCTCCCGATGAGCTCAGCTTTGAGGGCTATGCTGGCGAGACCTACACCCAGACCATCACCGTGAAGGGTTACAACCTCACTGGCAACATCAGCATCGCCAAGAGCGGCGACAACGTTTACAGCGTGAGCCCCACCACCATCAGTGCCGAGGACGCTTACACTGGAGTTGATGTGACCGTGACCTACGCTCCCACCGCAGCCGGCACAACCAATGGCACCCTCACCCTCACCAGTGCCGATGCCGAGACAGTTACCGTGCCCATCACCGGTGTGGCGCAGCCCAGAGTTCCTACCATCACTGTTGATGCCGAGACCCTGAGCTACAACGCTAAGCTGTCAACTCCAATAACCAAGACCTTGAACGTGACAGGTCTGTTCTTGACTGGCGACATCACCATCACCCTCAACGACGCGAATGGCGTGTTCACCGTGTCGCCAACCACGATCTCTAAGAACAACACTGGCATCGATACTCCAGTAGCAGTGAGTGTGACATTCAACTCCGATGTGGAGGGCGACTTCACCGGCTCGCTCACTCTCACCAGCGCAGGCGCCGAGACCAAGACCGTTCAACTCGTGGCCAGCGCATCCGATATGGGCATGGCAACCGACCCATTCCTCAATATCGCCAAATATGAGACTATCGACGAGGCAGGGGCTACCGTGAGCGGCATGAGCAGCATCTACAAATATACAGAGCAAGTCGATGGCGCTTGGCTCACCCTTTCTAACTATGGCGCTCTGCAGGCCGATGCCAACCAAAACTGGCTAGAGACATCATCGCTGTCGCAGTACACCAACACTTGGAGCGCAAGCGATGTGTTCCTTGGCGATGACGCCTACTTCGGCAGCAATACCAGCTATTCGATATATGGCAGCGGCACTCAGACCTTCTACGTGACCAACTGCGTTCAAGCTAAGGCCTATGTTAAGGGCAGCAGCTCATCAAGTTCAAATGCTACTCTGTCGATATATGAGTGTACTCTCAATGCCAACGGCACTCTCACTGCCGCAACAACAGCAACCGACTCTAAGCAAAGCTCCAATGGCGTGATAAGCTCGGCAGGACTTGATCCTTCCAAGATTTATAAGGTGCAGCTCGCAGGCGGCGGCAGCTACCCCGACCTCCTGGAGATAGGCTTCAAGACCGAGCTCAACCAGCCGATGATTGTTGCCGACCCAACCGACGTGACAATCAGCACTGCTCCTGGCGAGACAGGAAATGCCACCATCACCGTGCGTGGAAAGATGCTGCCTGGCGACGTGACAGTGGCTCTTAACGATCCCAGCAAGGTGTTCACCATTTCAGATACCAGCCTCAGCAAGAGTGATGTTGAAGCCGGCACACAGCTCACTGTCACTTTCAAGAGCGACGACGAGGCCAGCTGTAACGGCACTATCACTCTCACCAGCGGCGACCTCTCGGCAACTGTCAACCTCATAGGCCGCTGCAACGATGGAGGCACAGCCAGCGACAAGTATCTCAACATCGCCAAGTGTGCCACTATCGATGATGCCGGTGCCACAGTAACCTACATGACATCAATCTACAATTATGCCGAGTATGAGGCCGAGGAGTGTGGCTGGCTCACCGTTTCCACCTACGGCGCCATGAAGGCCGACGCCAACCAGAACTGGCTAGAGACCTCATCGCTGTCGCAGTACAACAACTCTTGGACCGAAACCGACATATTCCCTGTTGACGATGCGTTCTTTGGCACCAACAGCGCATATTCGATTTATGGCAGTGGCAGTCAATCCTTCTATGTCACCAATTGCACCCAGGCTAAGGCGTTAGTAAAGGACGGCGGCAGCTACGTGGCTACCCTGGCAATCTATGAGTGTACGGTGGGCGCCGATGGCACTCCCGTTGCCTCGACCACAGCATTCGACACGCAGCAGGGTGGCGCCAGCGGCTTGGTGGTTATCACATCGGCCGAGCTCGACGCTACTAAGGTTTACAAAGTGCAGCTCACAGGTGGCGGCTCTTATCCCGACCTCTTGGCAGTGGGCTTCAAGACTCCACTTCCCGTGAACCCCGTGGTGATTGGCGACGTGAACGGCGACGGCGAGGTCACTACCGTCGATATCACCGTGCTCTACAACTGGCTGCTCAACGGCGACGATACCGACATGGTGAACGGCGACCAGAACGGTGATGGCGAGATCACTACTAACGACGTCACATTCGTCTATAACATCCTGCTCGGAATTGGTAACTAACATTATCTACCCATATTCACAAAAAAGCGTCCTCAACCAGGGCGCTTTTTTGTTTAGAAATAATGTGTAATTATTGAAAAATGGTCAAAATCTTTGGAAGAAAGAATTATTTTTTTTATCTTTGGCAGATTTTTAGAATGTAAACCTTTATAAACAACTATATTATTAACTAAACTTTCAATTAAATGAAATTATTCAAACGACTGACAATGCTGTCGTCATTGGCACTATTGCTATGCATGGCGACGCAAGTGCAGGCAGCCGACATCGACTTGGCTACCGCGCAAAGCAAGGCAAGGTCATTCATGACCAAGCAAGTGGCAAACGGCCGCCTAAAAGCCGCCGCCGCTGCCAACCTCAAACTCGTAAAATCAGAGGCATCGGTAGTGGATCCCAAAGCTGTAGATTACTACATCTTCAACTCCGACAAAGCTTATGTCGTTGTCTCTGGTGAAGACCAGGCTCCCGAAATCCTGATGTACGGCGAGGAGGGAAATGTGAATTTAGACAGAATCCCCCCCGCAATGCAGTGGCTGTTGAACAAGTACAAATACCAGATTGAAGGCCTAAGGGAAGGCACGCTGAAACCTAACAGCTACTCACCCAAGGCTACAGCGGTTGCACCACTGGTGACCGCCAACTGGGACCAGACAGCACCTTACTACAACCACACTCCCACCAGTGGCAGCACGCACGCCTACACCGGCTGCCCCGCCACCTCGCTGAGTATGTGCTTCTACAAGTACAAATGGCCAGCAACCTATCCTGCATTGCCTAAGGTCTCAGTAAGCGGAGGTCTTACTGCTGCGGCACTAAGCGAGAAGGCTGCCGACTGGGACAACATGATAGACGAATATACCGGTCCCACCAACTACTCCTATAACAGTACCCAGGCCGAAGCTGTGTCGTGGCTGATGCGCTATGTGGGTCAAGCTTGTAACATGCAGTACACCACCAGCGGTAGTGGCGCCAACGACCCCGAGATTCTTGAGGCTTGCCACACTTTCGGTTACACTGATGCCCAGCTTCTCACTCTCACCGAGCTTGTGTCGTCGGGCTGGAGCTATACCAACAGCTCACAGTATTACACCGATTCACAGTGGAACGAATGGATGCTCGCCGAGTTGTATGCCGGTCGCCCCATTGAATATCTTGCTTATGATATCACCAGCGGACAAGTTTCAGGCCATGCCTTTAACGTGTTCGGCTGCAACAGCAGCGGTCAATATTATGTGAACTGGGGATGGAGTGGCGATAGCAACGGCTATTGCACCCTCCACAACTTCACCACCGCCACTGGCGCCACTGGTCAGTCGGGCTCTTATACCTTCAAGTATGGCGAGGCTATGATCATAGGCATCGCGCCTCCCGCTGGTGCCCTTGGTCCACAAATCACCGCCGACCCCACCACCCTCGCGTTTGAGGGCTATGTGGGCGAAACCTACACTAATACTTTCACCGTGACCGGCACCAATCTCGAGGGCGACATCACCGTCTCTAAGCAAGGCTCGAGCATCTTCACTGTAAGCCCCACCACCATCACCGCTGCCAATGCAGCCAATGGCGTTGAGGTGACAGTCACCTACAAACCCACCGCAGCAGGCAGCACTAGCGCCTATATCACCCTCTCAAGCTCTAACGCCGAGAGCGTGACGGTGAACGTTACAGGTACCGCTCAGGCCAAGACTCCTACCCTCACCGTTGATCCTACCACTCTGTCGTTCACCAATTGCTATGTTGGTGACACCTATACCAAGACATTCAATGTGAGTGGCGTTTATTTGACCAACAACGTTACCATCACTCGCAGCGGTTCGAGTCTCTACAGTTCCAATGTGAGCAGCATCACTGCCACCAACGCCGCCAATGGTGTTGACGTTACCGTGACCTACGCTCCAACAGCTGCCGGCTCCTCTAATGCGACATTCACTATTGCCAGCACCGGCGCCGAGAGCAAGACAGTGACAGTTAATGGTACTGCTCAAGCCAAGATACCTACTCTCACCGTTAATCCAACCTCGTTGAGCTTGAATGCTACGACAGGCACCACAGTGAGCAAGACCTTCAATGTTACTGGTAAGTTCATCAGCGACAATGTTACCGTAAGCCTTACCGACGCTAATGGCGTGTTCAGCGTTTCGCCTGCCACCATCGCCGCCACCAGCATCAGCGAGACCACTCCAGTAGCGGTTACAGTTTCTTTCAACTCGGCCGAGGAAGGTGACTTCACCGGAACAGTGACACTCGCCAGCGATGGCGCCGAGACCAAGACTGTCGCCCTCACGGCAAGCGCTAGCGACGGCGGCACTGCCAGCGACGCTTACCTCGACATCTCCAAGTATGCCACTATCGACGAGGCAGGAGCTACAGTGAGCGGCATGAGCACCATCTACAAATACACTGAGTATTTGACAGACAACTGCGCTTGGCTCACCGTTTCCTCTTATGGAGCAAAGCAAGCCGATGCTAACCAAAACTGGCTAGAGACGACTTCGTTGAGCCAGTATAATAATTCTTGGAGCGCCAGCGACATTTTCCTTGGTCAAACCACCTACTTTGGCTCAAATACAGCCTACAGCATTTATGGCAGCGGCAACCAGTCGTTCTATGTGACCAACTGCTCGCAGGTGAAGGCTTATGTGAAAGGCAGCAGCTATTCCAGCTCTAGCGCTAGTGCCACCTTGTCGATATATGAGTGCACCGTCAATGCCAATGGCACTCTGTCTCCCGCTACAACAGCTACCAGCACCGTGCAAGGCAGCAATGGCGTGATAACTTCGGCCGAGCTTGATGACAGCAAGATTTACAAGGTGCAGCTCACAGGCGGAGGCTCTTATCCCGACCTCTTGGAGGTGGGCTTCAAGACCGAACTCTACGTGCCAAAACCCGAATTGCCAATTAATGTTGAGGCCGATCCTTCGACTACTACTGCCGACATCTCTTGGACACCAGGCGAGAACAATGAAGGCTGGAACCTGCGTTGGAGACTCTATGATCAAGAGTCAAGTGAAGAAGAGGTGGTATTCAGCGAGAGCTTTGAGAATGGACTCGGCAACTGGACTCTCGTGAACACCGACGGCGACTCCTACAACTGGCAGGCTGTTGACCTCACAAGCAACTTCAGCGGACAATTCACAGCAAAAGACGGATCTTACGTTGCCATGTCAAGAAGCTGGATCAACAGTTCGGTAGGCGCCGTAACTCCCGACCAGTGGTTAATCAGTCCTCAAATTGAGAATTTGGGTGGAATACTCAAATATTATATCATGGACGACGGCAAGAATTACCAGGAGAATTACCGCATTTACGTTTCAACTACCGGCAATTCCATTAGTGATTTTGTGCCCGTTACCGATGATATGCAGTCGCCCAATGTAGCCTCTTGGACCGAAGTGACTATTGACCTGAGCAGTTATAAAGACCAAGCCGGTTATATCGCCTTCCGTCACTATGACTGCACCGACAAAGATTTCATGTTCATTGACGCTCTCACTCTCACCACTATTCCAGGTGCGCAGTGGAACTATGTATATGACGTGACTAGTCCTTACACCATCACTGGACTGACTCCCGCAACTACCTATGAGGCTCAAGTTCAAGGCAAGAATGAATATGGCACCACTGCTTGGACAGCATCGACCATCTTCACCACTCTTGCTGGGGGCTCGACTGTTGCTGGCGACGTGAACGGCGATGGCGAGGTGACTACCGTCGATATCACTGTTCTCTACAACTGGCTGCTCAATGGCGACGATACCGACATGGTGAACGGCGACCAGAACGGCGACGGCGAGATCACTACCAACGACGTCACATTTGTCTATAACATCCTGCTCGGAATTGATAATTAATACTATCAACCCATATTCACAAAAAAGCGTCCTCAACAGGGCGCTTTTTTGTTTAGAAATAATGTGCAATTATTGAAATGTGGTCAAAATCTTTGGATAAAAGAATTATTTTTTATAATTTTGACGGCTTTTGAAAATATAGGCCTAAGCAGTAAAGATTTATAAAACAACTATATTATTAACTAAACTTTCAATTAAATGAAATTACTAAAACGACTGACAATGCTGTCGTCATTGGCACTATTGCTGTGCATGGCGGCACAAGTGCAGGCAGCCGACATCGACTTGGCTACCGCACAAAGCAAGGCAAGGTCATTCATGACCAAGCAAGTGGCAAACGGCCGCCTCAAAGCCGCCGCCACTGCCAACCTCAAGCTCGTAAAGGCTGAGGCCTCAGTAGCAAAACCCGAAGCTGTGGACTACTACATCTTCAACACCGACAAAGCCTATGTGGTTATCGCCGGTGACGACTTGGCTCCCGAAATCCTGATGTACGGCGAGGAGGGAAACGTGAACTTGGACAACATTCCACCCGCTATGCAGTGGCTGTTGAACAAGTACAAATACCAGATTGACGGTCTCAAGGGCGGCACTCTCAAGCCCAATGGCTATACCCCAAAGGCGACCACTGCGGTTGCTCCACTGACAAACGCCAACTGGGACCAGGGCGCACCTTACTACAACCACACTCCCACCAGTGGCAGTACGCACGCCTACACCGGCTGCCCCGCCACCTCGCTGAGTATGTGCTTCTACATCTATAAATGGCCCAAGACCTATCCCGCGTTGTCTAAAGTTTCGGTAAGCGGAGGTCTTACCGCAGCTGCTCTCGAGGAGAAGGCTGCCGACTGGGACAACATGCTCGATGAATATACCGGTCCCACCAACTACACCTATAACAATACCCAGGCCGAAGCTGTGTCGTGGCTGATGCGCTATGTGGGCCAGGCCTGCAACATGCAGTACACCACTAGCGGTAGTGGTGCCTATGACGATGAGATTCATCAGGCTTGCCTTACTATGGGCTACACCGATGCCCAGCTGCTCACCCTCACCACAGGATATGCAGGAAGCAACCAGAACTACACCGATTCACAGTGGAACGAATGGATGCTCGCCGAGCTGCATGCCGGTCGCCCAATCGAATATCTTGCCAGCGACCCATCGGCAGGAGGCCACGCCTTCAACGTGTTTGGTTGCGACACTAGCGGCAAATACTACGTGAACTGGGGATGGAGTGGCGAAGACAACGGCTACTGCACTCTGCACAACTTCACCACCGGCAACAACTCTACTGGACAGGGCGGTGGCTCTTACACCTTCAACTATGGTGAGGCTATGATCATAGGCATCGCGCCTCCCGCTGGTGCCCTTGGTCCACAAATTAGCGTTGACCAAAGCACACTCGCGTTTGAGGGCTACGTGGGCGAGACCTACACCAAGACCTTCACCGTGACAGGTACCAACCTCGAGGGCGACATCACCATCTCGAAGCAAGGCTCAAGCATCTTCACTGTAAGCCCCACCACCATCACCGCTGCCAATGCAGCCAATGGCGTGCAGGTGACAGTCACCTACAAACCCACCGCAGTAGGCTCTGCTAACGCTTACCTCACCCTCTCGAGCACCGATGCCGAGAGCGTGACAGTGAACGTGAGTGGTACCGCTCAGGCTAAGGTGCCAACCATTACCGTTGATCCCGCATCGCTCGACTTCGCTGCAAACCTGTCATCTACAGTTACCAAGACCGTGAATGTTACTGGTCTGTTCCTGACTAACGATGTGACAATAACCCTCAACGACAACAACGGCGTGTTCGGCGTGTCGCCAACTACTATCACTGCTGCCAACGCAGCCAATGGCGTACCCGTAACCGTTTCGTTCAGCTCAGCCGAGGAGGGGAACTTCACTGGTTCGCTCACCATCGCCAGCAACGGCGCTGAGACCAAGACCGTAGCACTCTCTGCTCAGGCTAACGACGGCGGCACCGCCAGCGACGCTTACCTCAACATCGCCAAGTATGCCACCATCGACGAGGCAGGATGGAACACCACCAGCTTGCCAAATCTCTATAAGTACACCGAGTATCCAAGTGATGGTTGCGCTTGGCTCACTGTTGCCAACTATGGCGTGAACCTTAACTATAGCGACAACAAGCAGAAGTGGTTCAGCACCAGCACAGTAAAGAACAGCTCACAGACTTGGGCGGCTAATGATGTGTTCTTGGGCGATGATGCTTATTTCGGCAGTGCTACCAGCTATGTCGCCGATTGGACCGAGGATTATCAGAACTTCTTCGTGACTAACTGTACACAGGTTAAGCAATATGCTTACAACCGCGGTTCTTCTTATCCATTGAAGATGTACGTTTATGAGTGTACTCTCAATGAAGACGGCAGTATCACCCCAAGCACCACTGCTTATGATACCCAGACCAGTACCATGTATTCAACTACCGAGGTACTTACCTCTAAGGAGCTTGATCCAAGCAAAATTTACAAGGTAGCTGTTTATAACGACTATTCTTATCTCTATGAGATTGGCTTCAAGACTACTATCGAGAGTATTGAGACTCCTGTAGCTACCGAGGCTACCGACGTGACAGCTACTTCGTTCACCGCCAACTGGAACGCCTGCGACGGCGCTACAAGCTACACTCTACGCGTGATGCCTAAACCCGAGACTCCCGAAGTCACCTTGCTCCTGAGCGAGGACTTCTCAGGATTTACCAATGCTGACGGCAGCACCGACTTGGGTAGCACTCTTGACAACTATATGCAGAACGCTGGCTGGACAGGCTCGAGAGTCTATGAGCGTAGTGGTGGTTTGCAACTTGGCTCTAGCAGCTATGCCGGAAGCTTGGTAAGTCCGCAACTTGACCTCACCAACAGCAATGGCAAGGTGACTGTTAAGTTCAATGCTTATTCTTACAACAGCACCTATTCGCCCTCAACTCTGTATGTGAGCATGAACAGCGAAACTACCAACCAACAATATGTTTCGGTTCCTTATGGCACCACTGGCACTGAATATACTGTAGTGCTCGACTGCAATGCTACAACAGGACAAACTGTTTCGTTCCGCACCAGCACTCGTCGTTACCGTGTGGTTCTCACCAACGTTGAGATTTATGCCGGCGACTTGACCGCCACTGCTGCAGCTCCTGCTCTCAAGGCCGACGGCGAGATGCTCTTCCCAGGCATTACCGACACTCACTACACCGTTACTGGCCTCGAACCCGAGACTACCTACATCTATGATGTAAAGGCTATCTATGGCGACAAGGAGAGCAACTGGTCTAACCAGATTGAGGTTACCACCCTCGCCGACGAGAGTGGCATCACCCTCGCCGAGCTCCTCGAGACTGGTGTGAACAATGAGCAATACACCATCAGCAACGACCTCGCTGTAGCCGACTATGCCGAGTATGCCAACAACGCGTTCCTCACCGACGGTGAGGGCAACTGGATTATGGTTACTGCCGCCGACAATGACGTGTTCAACCAAATCTACACCAGCACTACCTTGAAGGGCAAGACCGTTAAAGGTGTGCTCAGTGGCATGGGTCTCAACCCAGTGCTCACCATTACCGAGGCTCCTGAGGCTGCCGAGAATGATGTTGATTTTGATATTGATAGATTCTATCTCAACGAAGATTTTGCTCCTAAGGTAAACCAGGTGATCAACGTTTATGGCTACTGGAACGCTAATGATGGCGCTCTCCGCGCCTATGCGCCAGGTGGTGTTCAAGGTATGAGTTTGACTCTCGACACTTCGTGGGGTGCTGCAAGCAACACCTTGCAGGATGGCAAGCGCTACGACATACGTTGCGCTATCAACATCAAGGAGCCTTGGACTCTGAGATCAGGCATCCATGTAATGGACTATGATTACGACTTCCAGAACTACCTCGCCTACGCTTTGCGTCTGCCCGACACCCCAACAGCTGTTGGCACTATCAACATGGAGAGCAACAACGACATCGTGAACGTTTACAACGCTCAAGGTCAGCTCATTCGCATGAATGTAAAGGCTAGCGAGGCAACCCTCAACCTGCCACGCGGCATCTACATCGTGGGTAACCGCAAAGTCGTTGTTAAGTAATAAATAACAATAGTTCTATTAATAGATTTTTCTTGATATAAAAGAGCCGTTCTTGCTGGAACGGCTCTTTTTTTAGTGAAAAAAACCAATTTTTGTTGCATATTACTATAATTATTAGTAACTTTGGCAGCTTTTTAAGACATGACTAACAAATAAAACAACTATATCCACTATTTAATTTTTACATTAATGAAAAAACTACTATCTTTATTGACTGTCATGGCGTTTGCTCTGCCATTGATGGCTGAAGGCACCGCCAGTGACCCTTATTTGAACGTCTCTAGGTATAACACTATTGACGAGGCTGGCGCTACTGTCGATGGCATGGAGACCATCTACAAGTACACTGAAGTCCCCGGAGGTTATTGGCTCACACTATCCAACTATGGCGTGATGAAGACCGACGCGACCCAGAACTGGTTCACCAACGAGGTGACAGACTCCGACACTGGCACTCAGTACACTAATCCATGGACTGCTACCGATGTTTTCCTGGGTCCTGCTGCCTATTTCGGAAACAACACTGCCTATTCGGCAAAGTTCAAGCAGCCTACTAAGACACAGTGCTTCTATGTGACATTCTGCACGCAAGTCAAGCAGTATGCCTACAGCCGCAGCACATCTTCCTACTATCTGCTTAAGATGGAGATCTATGAGTGCACCAAGAATGCCGACGGTTCAATCACCGACGGCACTGCTCCTATAGAGACCGTAACTAACACCACTTCGGGCGTAGAGGTGCTTGCTTCAAGCGAGCTCGACCCCGAGAAGATTTACAAGGTTGTGATTTCTAACTCCTACTCTTATCTCTATGAGATAGGCTTCAAGACTCCAGGTGTGTATGACGGAGAGATTATCGCTCCTGTAGCTTACGATGTTACCGACCTTACTACTCATCCCATCTACGAAGGTGCCGAGGACATCATTTCGGAGGCCTTCACTTGCCATTGGGATCCATCTCCTGGCGTTAAGAGCTACACAGTGAGAGTTTATCCGTCGGAGGATGAAGAAGGACTGATGTACCGCGAGAAATTCACCAACTGTGCTGCCGGTGACGTTTATGAGGATTATGAAAACATCGACGGCACCAACAATGAAGGCTGGAAAGGCTGCAACGTCCAAGGCTCTGGCGGTGGCGTGGTGATTGATAATAGTGGTTTCTTGTTTTCACCAACTGGCATCCCAATTTATCGTTTCGTGAAGAAATTCACTGTTAAATTCAAGGCCAACGCCTACGGTAACGACACCGATTGCAAACTCAGGTTCGCTAATGGCAACAATGAGATGATAATAGATTTGGATTCAGAGCCTAAGTATTATACTATGGTGATAGAAAGGGAATTCCCCAACTATTATTCTCGCTTGATGTCGTCTTATGTGTTCCAGAATGCGTGCGACCCCGAGGATGGAGCAAGCCATCGCGTCGAGGTGAGCGATTTCAAGGTTTATTTTGGCGATTACAGCGAGCCACGTAATGTGCATTCTCCCAAGTATATTCGTCCCGCTTGGAGTGGCGACACCACCTTCGTTTATAACATTCCAGCCGACAGCACTAGCTTCCGCTTTGGTAAATATATAAACGAGGCAGGCAATGAGCAGATTGATATGTCAATTGCAATCATGGACTTTGCCATCTATTACTATGATGTTCAGGCAGTGTATTACGATGGTCAGGAGAGCGAGTGGTCTAACCGAATCCCCATCATCATCAAGCCCTGGCCCGAGAACTTCTTCCTTGAGGATGACGCCGACGATGACAGCCCTGTTGTAGTCCCCATTCCTGGCGACGTGAACGGCGACGGCGAAGTGACCTCGGTAGATGTTACGGTTCTCTACAACTACCTGCTCACCGGCGACACTGAGTTCCTGGTCAACGGCGACCAGAGCGGCGACGGTGAAATCACCACGGTCGATGTTACTGTAGTTTATAACATCCTCCTGGGCGTAGAAGAATAATACATCTTATTCCATACATTTAGAGCCGTTCCACCACCAGTGGAGCGGCTCTGATTTTATCGTGAATTCGAAGAAAATAACAACTAGCTGTGTGTCTGTCTGTCAAAAATGAGCGGTTGATGAATATGTCCTTATGTTCTTTTGTCAATAAAATGCTGTCGTCGCGGTTGATTAAACATACAGACATAAAGACAAACAGAGTGTTCAGTCTGTCTGTGCGTCTGTCTGTCAAAAAGTGAGCAGTAGCTGAGATATATTTCCTCTCAAAAAGTGGCACCTATCGGTGTCAAAAAGCCTCGCAAGCTCGGGGGAGGCGTTATTAAAAACATCCTGCGTGAGCAGGCTTTTTGACGAACTCTGTTCGCAGCTTTGTGAGATTATAAAGCCCCCATGGAATTTTCTTGTCTCTCGTTTTCAAAAAAACTGACAACTGATAACTGCCAACTGAAATCTTTTTTAGGTGGGTTCTATAAATACGTTTTTTGAGCCGCATTGAGGGCAGAACCCTGTTTT
>CALGGO010000024.1 GCA_937916085.1 uncultured Prevotellaceae bacterium
AGGCGAGCGAGTGCATTTTGCCGTCGCTGCCCTTGTAGCGCACGGAAGTACGCCCATCGGTCGTCACTTCCTGCGGCTTGATGTTCATTACTCTCTTTTTCATTGGTTTGTGGGATTATGGATTAGTAATAACATTTTGCGACAACTCCGTAATCGTGGCGGGTGCCGTCTTTGTCGGTACCGATAAGGTGCTTTTCGGCAAAGGTCACTCGGCTCTGTCCGATGATGAAGGAGGACTTCACCATGAAGTAGTACATATTGTACGGCGTGACTTGGTTGATTTTCATGGCGACAGTGCGCTCGAAAAACTCTTTCGCAGCGTCTGCGTCGGAGTAGAAAGTCGTCCTTTCTATCCGGTCAAGCAGCACGTTGTTTGAGCCATAGAAAAGCACAGCCGAGTTTGTGATGTCATAGTAGCAGGGACTACTGCCCATCACACTGTTGTCGAAATAGATTTTGTTCGCCGATGAGCTGTTATATTGAATGTTGTCGATTTGAAAAGCCTTAATACTGTATGCGCCATAGCGCATCAGGAAGTCGGCAATATTCATTGAGCCTTGCAAACTGCCGTTGCTGAAAGTGATTGTCCGGGTGATTTCCTCGACCGAAAGCACGGTGCCGCCATCGGGTGCGACGTTGTGGAACTTGCCGTCGCTGCCCTTGTAGCGCAGCACTCGCTCGCCGCCGGCAACGACTTCCTGCGGCACGATATTCATGAATTGTTTCTTGCTTTGCATAAAACTGATGAGCGATTAGTGATGAATGAATTATCTCCGACAACCGCATCACCTCGCCCACCGTTGACGCATGGGAATAAAGTAAGCGGTTATCGTACCACAAAAGTACGGTAACCGCTCCTATGCCGAAAAGACAGCAATTACAATGCAGAATCTGCTATATCAATAGATAAATTTTCCTTGTTTAGAGTGTCTAAAATACTTTGTCTGTATTGATGTGGCATATTGCGATGCAGTATTATTCTTCCAAATAGTTTTGAAACGTTGATTGGTAATTTATATGATGTTGGGCTATTCTCATCATCTATGTCGTTAACTGTATATAGAAGTCTAATCTCGTTTTCTTTCCTAAATTCTCTACTTTTAGTAAAAGGTATCTTTAGAACATTAATTGGGGTGAGGTGATCTTGCGTGCTCTCATTCTGGAAGTCAACGTATTTAACTTTAGAGATATAAACTACATGTTCATCATCATCAATCATACATTGTCTTAAATTGCCTACTGTGGTTTTTATTGCAATCCCGTTTTGTGAATACTCTTTCCACATGTAATCTAACTCTTGGGTAGCTTGAATCCAGCAACTCACATAATGGCGTTTACGTTCACGAGCCCAATAATTATGGAGCCGTGAAGTATGCATTATTCTTTCATCTGCCAAAGCTAAAGTTGCCTCTTTTTGGTCGCTATAACAATCGGTGCGTCGAAAATATAACGTATGAGTAGAGATTAAGTCAATGAAACGCTCAACAGGCATATATCTCCATACAATAGTTGAGTTACATGGCAATGGCAAATCACGATGAGGAATAATCATATTACTTTAAGCTTATGCCGTACCATTTCCACTCACTATCATCTGATTCAATTAAGTCAAAACTAGAAGCAGTGATTGAAACGGGCGGAAAATATAGAGTAAATGTTATTTCTTGTCCCAAATAGGAAAAGTATGTTTTTTCTGGAGCAACCTTAATACCTTCTGCTCGCGTCATAGTTAAACGTTGCCCATTATTCACAAGAATATATGTGTCACGGCTGATATTGCACCATTGATAGCCCCCAGTTAATGAGGTTTGATTATTAGATTTAATTTCAACGGCTGTGTAGTCTTTTGCGAGAACAACTTTCTGAATTGTTGCACGATTGGCCGTTGTCCTATTTACTGTTGGATTATTAATTGTTTTTGCCGCATTCGAATTATTTATATTTGGTGCAGAACTATAAGCATTCGCTTTAGTTGAACATGAAATCAAGAAAACGAAATCATCAACTTTCTTAACTTTTTCACTCAGAGCAAGTGTTGAAATACTATTGTTGGATGGTAAGGAAACACCCGATAAAGTCTCAACCAAATTGTTTAAATAAGATGCTTTTACAGCATAGCCAACATTTTCTGCGCCAATATGCTTTGCGCTTACTACACCGATAATATTTCCTTTTCCATCAAATAATGGACCACCACTATTGCCTGGTTGAACTGGTGCAGAAATTTGATACATTGACACATCACCTTGAAATCCGGTCTTTGAACTAATTACGCCAGTCGTCAATTTAATTTCTTCACCCATAGTAGTTGTTAAAGGATAACCTAAGACAAATACGTCTTCACCTACGTCGGAAGTGGATGTCTTTACGCGATATGGTATTACTCCGAAGCCCTTAAATTTATTATCAGAGATTTTTAATATAGCTAAATCATTGTTTTTATCAGTTGCAACTACTGTCGCTGTATAGGAATTATCAAATGCCCCTTTTATGCCATGTATGCTTATTGAATTTGCATTTTCGACAACGTGATAGTTGGTAACTAAATATCCATTTCCAATAGCAAAGCCGGTACCCGACCATTCCTCTCTTTGAGTGATACCGGGAATACCGTTTGAATTATTTCCTGATGCTGTACTAGGATACATTTTAAGATAGCCAGAGGTTTCAGTTGAAGTTTCAGTTGAAATAACAGTTTCCATACTTCCGCCCTTAAAAGCAACATATGCATCGGTATTTAGAGACTTATACAACATATACCATTCAGCCTTAAAATATCCAGGAGTTGCACTTGGTCTTAGAGTTGCTTTTAAATCACCGACTCTCCACCATCTTTTAGGCTCTTTCATTCCAAGATAAATAAGCTTGTATATGCCGTTATCCTTTACACACGCAAGTTTATATCCTTGGTTATCAAAACCCTCATAAATACCACATATGCCGTCATTGTTTTCATCAATATTTTTCTTGACATCATATTCGCTATGGAATGACGTGGCTCCTATATTTGGATTGTTAAGAGTATAATTTCTGAACCCATAGCCATGTGAACCCTGCCAGTCGCCTCTATCTACTAATGAGAAATCAGTTACTCCAGGGGGAATTGCGCCATCAAAAACCATCGTGTAACGGTAAGTCTCACCTTTTTTTACTTTTTCCCAACCCCAATTTCCATTGAATGGTGATGTGTCTACGATTTGTTCTCCATTGCGTGTTCTTAGGAATCCAACAATGGGGAATTCCTCACCTCCAGCAATAATAACAGTGTTTACGCTAGACCAATAATTCATTCTCCCTCTATTCTTAGTAGGAATTAACTCAATTGTCACCCTAGTGTTATTAGGGTAAATTGAAACAGAATAAAGAGATGCGGTTTCGTCTTTTGATTGCACTTTATTGCCATGAAAATAAGTGGTTACTTGTCCTTGACACGTAAGAAAGATGAATAAAGAACATATGAGAAAAGAAAGATGCTTCATAATGTTTTCAGTGCCCATACAGCCCATTTGGGTATTAAATAACAAAAGCGTGGACTGACATTGCCACACCTTTTGTTGATGGTCTTAGGATACCAAAGATAGTGATGTGAAAGCAGCCCACGCTAAGCGTGAGAACCGCTTTGTCATCCTCCTATCTTGTTTGAAAAGTTCCTAAGTTCTCAACAAAGAGTGATGAGCAAAACGCTCTTTATATCAATATTTTAGCGGTCGTTTTGCCTTAATTGGCTCAACTTCCAATTACAAAGGTAATGCTTTTTTGTTACATGGGTGCAGATTGTGGCAAAAATGTGCAAAAAATTTTCACAAATAATTTTCAAGCCGTGCAGATTGTGGCTCACTGTTCTCTACTCCCTCCTCTCTACTCTCGCGGTCGCGCTTGAGCGACTGCGATTTCTCCATCATCTCCATTGCTTGCATGACGATGGCGGCGATGTCGTCCTTGTTCTTGACAATGACGTTGAAGGTGTTGGCAGCGTCACGCAGTTCTTGTTTGTCATGGGTGCTTTCAAGCACCGACTTCCATTCGCAGAAGATGTTGAACGCGCCCATGAGCATCGTGAAGAACGGTGCGGGCAACACGACCGAGGTCAGCACGTCGATGCACGACAAACAGAGCATCGGCAGGAAATACTTCGTTGCTTTCTCCGTGGTCATTTTCAGGGCGCGGCTCGTTGTGATCTGCCCGGCTTCTTTCGCCTTACGCAGTCCGGCGACGAAATCGACGGCCATTGCCAGTATCACGGCGATGTATGCGATGGCGAGCCACACGGCATGAATGTGCAGTGAGGCGTTTTTGAGGGTTTCGATTAAAAAATCCATAGAATTTTGATGAGTGATTTGAGATTAGTGATGAGTGAATGATTTTTTTGAAAATAATTTCTCGAAAACGCTTGCGTTTGAGAGAAATGTTGTACCGTTGAGGACTTTGTCCTCGAAGGTACACTGCACCTCGGAAATAAAAATAAATCTTGATTTATTTTGTACTTCGCTCGGTTTGTAGTACCTTTGCACTATTCTTGATGGCGGTGCTTTCGCTCTGCCTGACTATACGGATGTGGCTTTCGCTCATCGATCCATTTACAGGTGTGCTATCGCTCACCTTTTTTTCTTTTATTCAAGCCGTGGGCTTGAAGTTTAGAGTTTAGCGGTTAGTGGTTAGTGAACTATGTCGCAATGCGTTAGCCTCTCTAAACACTAAACTATAACCTCTAACCTTCGGCGCAGCCGAATATCACCTCTCGAAAATCCAGTAACGCTCACGGTCAAGATAAGTGGTGCTGACGTAGAACGGCACAATGGGCGTGACGAGTTTGCCCATATCGAGGCGTTCACGAGGGGCGGTTTTGTAGGTGGCGAAAGCGATGCCGTAGAGCAAACGTACTTTGCGAGGCTTGTAGGACCGGTTCTCCTGTTTCAATTCGAGATTAATCCTCGTCTTGCCGTAGGCGACGTAAGGGCGACCCGTTTCTTCGTCGAGTGCTTCCTTGACAAAGAACCGCGCCGCGGTCTGCCAGCCGTCAAGTTCCTCAAGGTCAATCAGCGGATGCTCCACCGCCATTTTGCCAATCGACACCTCGCCCCGCGCCCCGATCTTAATGGTGTTGCCGTCGCCGAGCACGTTCCAGCCCTTGCGGATGTCGCCGTGTCCTTTGGCACCCTCTTGCGAGATGGTGCGGTTGCGCTTGCGTGTGTATCGGAAAAGGTAAGGGACATAGCCCTTTTCTTTGAGATACTGCGCACCTCGCAGTTTCAGTGCGTCCTTGCCGAGGTTGATTTCAATGGCGAGTGGGTAGAGCGGTTGTTGGGAGGTGGCACTGCCGGTGCCGAACACCGCTTGGCGCAGTGCGTCGAGTTGCCTGACGTGCTGCGCCGTCATCACCCCCGCGCCATACTGCGAGGCTGCCGTGAGGTAGAACTGCTGCAATTCCACATCGCGCTCGCCGGTGGCGAGGTTGTAGCCGAACAGCATAATGCCGACTTTGTCGGTGGCGATGTGGAACACCTGCGCCCCGTCAACGACGGTTCCGGCATTGCGCACGGTGCGCATCTGCGACTGCAAGGCGGTGATGTCTGTCTTTGCCGTGTTGAGCGACTGCACCTGCGCGGCGGTCATCGCCCCTGCCTGCGTGGCGGTGGCACCATTGATAGTGCAGCCCGCCCCCAGCACGAAGTCCTCGCCGGTGCGCACATCGTGCTTGGTGAGCGAGAGCAGGATTTTGGTGGCGTGGCCGTTACCCTGGCTGATGCCGGTCACGACATAGCCAGCCGACTGAATGATGAAAATCTGATTGGTGTGTTGTTGGGCGGTGGACTGCAAGGCGGTGATAGCCGAGCGCACCTGCGGCATGGCGGTTTGCAGAGCCATAAGCGTCTGCACATGGCTCGCGGTCATCACGCCGGCTTGTGTGTCGGTCGCCCCGTAGAGGGGTACTGACGAGGTGAATGTCGCGCCGTTGCGCAGACTTCGCCCTCGCAGGGTGAGGAACATGTGCTCCATATCGACCATGCCGGTAGCGTGGGCGACATCGTAAACGACGGTGTACTGCGAGAGCAGGTTTTTCCAGTCGTCGAGCACCTGCCGCTCGGCATCGGTTGAGGCGTTGGCGAGCAAATCGAGAATGTCCTGCAAGAGTTTCCCGACCGTTTCGGGCGAGATACTTTCTTTCTCTGTCTCGACACGGAACGCCGAAACGAGTGCTGTCAGTTGGTTGGTATCAATCATAAGAATGTTGTTTTGCTGAAATACACTGCAAAACTACATTGATTGAGCGGTGGAGCAAAAGACACAAAAAAAGCCCACCTTTAAGGTGAGCCTTTATGATTAATTATTGAAGAAACGAATTATTTAAGTAGGCGAGCTTTTTGTTCTTCGTATTCTTTTTGTGTTAAGACTCCTGAATCGAGTAATGATTTCAATTTAGAGATTTCATCTGCTACACTCTGAACCTTAGAAGTTTCTTTAGCGGGTTGATATTTCGAAAGTTCGGAAGAAATAGTACTGCTAAGACGTTCAATGTTTTTTCTATTTCTAGAACTATTATTAAAACCAAATTTAGGTGAAGACTTAATCTTGACAGTAGTTTTGGAGTCTGAATGTTGAATAACTTGAACATCTATCCATTCGCCATTAGAAAAGGCAGACACACCAACTCCAAAACGAAAACTACCACTTACTGGGTCTGAATGTTTAATTTTTAACTTACATTTTGTGGCTGCTGCCTCTAAAGCTTTCACGACAGTTGATTTAGCGTAAGAATACGCAAACTCCGTGGGTTCTTTTCCTCCACTATTTTGAATTGCTTTGACAATAAGAAAAACTATTGTACCAAGCACTAAACCAATGAAAAAGAATTCCATATAAAAATCAAAAAGGATTAAAGATTGTTATTGTGTCTGCAAAGGTACAACAATTATTGCAATATCAGCCGCTTCGTCCGAAATTTTTATTGAGGGCGTTGGAAATTATTCCCGTGAAACTGCGCCCAATATTATCTTCAAAAAATTCTTTCGTGCGCATTACCGAGGCGTAATACTTTCGCGAGAACCACTTGCGGCGTTTGCGTTTTTTGGCTCGGCCGATGTCGCCGGAGTTTCCGCGAGGCGGTTCTTTGCCTGTGCCGTAGTCCTGCCACAAACCGTATTCGAGAAAGGTTTGTGACAAGCCGACCTCGAAGAAGCGTCCGTCGGCACGCACGGGCAATGCCTTTGGCGATGCCAGCAGTGCCCCGGTGTCAATGACACCTAACAGCGTGATTTGCTCCTGCCATATTTTTAGCATGGTGTCATTGAAGCCGTTGACCCACTTCTGCCGTTGTTCAAGGGCTTGTTCCTCCGTTATGTTATTCCCATTCGTCGGCATTGTATCTCAAATCGGTATAGACATCGACGGCGACTTGGAAAAAGGCGCAGGCGCAGCCGGAGAAGAAATATCGGTCAATCTCGTTGAACGATATTCGAGGGTCGAGGTAGATGCACTGTTCCTCTAACTTGGTTTTCTCCAGAATGAGCAGCGACATGAACTGCCGGAACAACTCTCGCATGGTGTCCATGCAGGTGTTGCGAGCCGCCATGTCGTCAATCTTGTGGCGCATCGCCATAAAGATTGTCTTGACGCGGCGCGTGCGAGGTGTGTTGTGCAGTTCGGTGAAGCCGTTGGCGATGTCGCTCACGCAGACAAATG
>CALGGO010000025.1 GCA_937916085.1 uncultured Prevotellaceae bacterium
ACCACGAAGTGCTCGGGGAGATTCAAAAGCCATAGTCGCACGAAGTGCGGTGGGCGGTGCCCGAAGGGCATTTGAACTCGACCCAACATTGAGGGTCGAAGACCCTCGCAGCTTGGTCCTTGTGCCATCTAATGAAAAGTGCCTCGTTAGAGGAACTTCATCGCCACAGTTGCCCTGCCCTTGTAAATGATTTTCACTACTTTTGCAAAGACAAAACAATATTGACATGAGTGCCGTAAATTCCATCTATCACATAGTCATCAACACCTGCCGCCGTGAGATGACCATCCCCGACGAGACCAGCGCGCACATGTACCGTTACATCTGGTCAATCATAAACAGCCGCAACTGCAAGCTCTACCGCATTGGCGGCATAGGCAACCACATACACATGCTTGTTGAGCTGTCGCCGGTGCTGGCACTCAGCGACTTGGTGCGAGACATCAAGCAGGGCAGCAGCAAGTGGGCGAAACAGCAGGTTTACTTCCCCATGTTCAGCGGATGGGGCAAGGAATATGGCGCATTCTCGTGCAGCGTGCGCGACAAGGAGAGAATCGTTAACTATATCAACCGCCAGCGTGAGCACCACAAAGAACAGACTTTTGAGCAGGAGTACAAAGAGATGATAGTTCGCTCAGGGCTGGAGTGGAATGATTATAGGCTCACATGAAAAGCCTGTGGTGGAAGTTCCTCTTCGAGGCACTTTTCGTAAGATTCAGCAAGGACCAAGCTGCGAACCCCTTTGGGGTTCTTGCATGGTCTTGCGATTGAAGTCGGGTCTCCGACCCGCCCTGCATCTTCGATGCCCAATGTCTCAATCCTAACACAGGTTTTTGCAGGTGTCCCCAAATTTATATATTTTGTTGAGCTTGCGTTCTCTTATGTCATAATGTACAAAAGAGTGAGCTTATTTTCTTATGTTTTTTTCATTAGAACTAAAAAATTCAATATTTTATTAACTAAAATGGTAGTAATTAAGGATTTTTTTATATATTTGCAAAAAGAAGTGTTTTCTGTAATTAGCAACAGGATTTGGTTGCTGATTAACAACTGCACAACAGTGTGGACAACGATAAACGGCGTGAACGGCAGGTTGTTCACCAGCAACTTTAATGGAGCTACGTTGTTCTTGCCTGCCGCTGGTGGCCGCTTGAGCGAGCCTGGCAACGTTGGCTCCTATGGCTACTACTGGTCGCGCTCGCTCCACTTCGCCAGCCCGTTCTGCGCTGATATATTGCAATTCAGTTCAAGCAATGACATGGCAGTGGACGGCAGCTATCGCCTAATAGGTTATACTGTGCGTGCTGTGCGTGTGACTCAGTAATAGCGATGTTCACTCTTTTAGTTGTATCTTTGCAGCTGTTATGATACGTGAAGATCTTATATTAGATTGTCGCTATTATAATGGTGAGGAATCCCCCCCCGAAGGTATAGATAGCCTTATGTGGGGATATGAGGAAGCATGGGTGAGAATGATTCTGGAGAATAACCCTATTCCGAATAAATGTTTGGACTATTATACAAAGACGTATGATTTACCATCCATTTTGCCTTATGAAGAAGATGGCACTCCAGTTGGCATAAAGGCTATTCTTTGGAATAGGCTAGACCATTGGAGTTACTATCCTGCTGATGCTGAACAGTTCAAGAAATGGTATCTTGAGAACTATGTGGCAAAAACCAAAACACATCGACAATTACTGAATAATAAGTGACTTCTGTTGATGTTTTTCTCGCATAGAGTGCTGCCTTGCTATCGGGCAGCACTTTTTTGCGCCTGGCTTGGAGATGTGCAGTCCGACGTAAGTCTGACAGGGTCCGACTCATTCTGACCTGCTCTTTTAGTGCTGCAAATTTCGCAGTGAGATTTGTCTTGTTTTGTTTTGTGGATAAATAAATTATGTGTATCTTTGCGAAGAAATAAAAAACGACACAGAATTATGGCAACCTACACTATAACTTTAAATGAACGCAGTGCAAGTGGTAAGGCTCTAATGTCTTATTTGAAAGCATTGGGGGTAATTATTCAAAAAATCCCTACTAAATCAAAGAGCAGCTATATTCGTTCACAAGAAGATAAAAAAGCTGGACGTGTTGAGTCTTTTTCTTCATCAGAAGAAATGTTTGAATCAT
>CALGGO010000026.1 GCA_937916085.1 uncultured Prevotellaceae bacterium
TATACCACTACTATTTTAGATAAAAAAAGACTAATTCCTTATCCCGAACTCGCGTCACTAATGTGTTTGTGCGTCGCTTCATGCCTGCGCATGGCAGTCGCACGGTTGACCAGATGGTGCAGGCGGCTCGCAGCTGCAAGCAAAACATTGTGGAGGGGAGTGCCGATGGTGTGGCATCGATTGAGATGGAAATCAAGCTGCTGAACACTGCCCGTGGCAGCATTCAGGAGCTGCGTGAGGACTATGAGGACTACTTGGGCTTTAAGGGGTTGAGCCGGTGGGAGGCCGGTCATCCCCGCTATGATGCGATGCTGGAGTATTGCCGCGGTCACAACAAGCTCGAGGACTATAGCAGCTACTTTGAGAAATGGAGTGATGAGGAGATGGCGAATGTGGCCATCACGCTCTCGCGCATGGTCGACAGGATGATGACCAGCTACGGCGAGAAGGTGGAGAGCGAGTTCCTGGCCGAGGGCGGGATAAAGGAGCGCATGACCCGCGCGCGCCTCAGCAGGCGCAACCGAGGGGGGAGGTAGATTGGCTAGAGGAGCTAGATTGGCTAGACTTTCTAGAGGTTCTAGATTTTCTAGAATTTCTAGGGGGGTGGGGTGGATTTTTGGGGATTTGGTGGAATGAAAACTTTTTCGTACCTTTGCACGATTTTTATAAAAATAATACAATATCTAGATGTTAACACCTACTAAGAAAACCATCGTGTTGGGTGACGGACGTGAGATCACCCTTGAGACAGGAAAGCTTGCCAAGCAAGCCGATGGAGCAGTTGAATTGCGCTTCAACAACACCATGTTGCTAGCGACCGTTGTTTCGGCGAAGGACGCCGAGGAGGGTGCCGACTTTATGCCCCTCACAGTTGAATACAAGGAGAAATATTCCTCCTTTGGACGTTTCCCTGGCGGCTTCACCAAGCGTGAGGGCCGCGCCAGCGACTACGAAATCTTGACAGCACGCCTCGTGGACCGCGTGCTCCGGCCATTGTTCCCCTCGAACTATCATGCCAACACTATCGTCCACATCTTGATGTTCTCGGCCGACGGCGCCGACTGCCCCGACGCTCTCGCGGGCCTCGCCGCCAGTGCCGCTATCGCCGTGAGCGACGTGCCCTTTGAGGAGCCTATCAGTGAGGTGCGCGTGGCACGCATCGACGGCAACTTCGTTATCAACCCCACCTTCGAACAACTCGAAAACGCTGACATGGAATTGATGGTAGGTGCTACTTACGACAATATTATGATGGTGGAGGGTGAGATGGACGAGGTTCAGGAAGAGGACCTTATCGCAGCTCTGAAGTTTGCCCACGACGCTATCAAGCCCATGTGCCTGATACAGAAGGAGCTCGCTGCCGAGCTTGGCGTAGTAAAGCGCGAGTATTGCCACGAGGTTGACGACGAGGAAATCAAGGAGCGCGTGCGCAAGGAGTGCTACCAGCCCTGCTACGACATCGCCAAGGCTGGCAACGCCGACAAGCACTGGCGCAACGACAGCTTCGACAAGATTGAGGAAGACTTTATCGAGACCATCCCCGAGGAGGAGCGCGAGGAGAAGACTCCCATGATCAAGCGCTACTTCCACGACGTGCAGCGCGATGCCGTGCGCCGCGTGATCCTCGATGAGGGCATCCGTCTTGACGGTCGCCAGACCACCGAGATACGCCCCATCTGGTGCGAGACCGACTATGTGCCCGGTCCTCACGGGAGCGCCGTGTTCACCCGTGGCGAGACCCAGTCGCTGGCAACGGTGACCCTGGGCACCCGCCTCGACGAGAAGCTCATCGACGACGTTTTGACCCGCCGCAACGAGCGCTTCCTGCTGCACTACAACTTCCCCGCATTCTCTACCGGCGAGGCCCGCGCGCCACGTGGCGTGAGCCGCCGCGAGATAGGTCACGGCAACTTGGCACACCGCGCCCTCAAGCGCATGTTCCCCGATGACTTCCCCTATTCGTGCCGCATCGTGAGCGACATCCTCGAGAGCAACGGCTCGTCGTCGATGGCAACAGTGTGCGGCGGCACCTTGGCGCTGCTCGACGCCGGCGTTAAGATGAAACGCCCCGTGGCAGGTATCGCTATGGGTCTCATCACCGACGAGGGTAACGTTAAGCACGCCGTGCTGAGCGACATCCTGGGCGACGAGGATCACCTGGGCGACATGGACTTCAAGGTAACAGGTACCGTGAACGGCATCACCGCCACTCAGATGGACATCAAGTGCGACGGTCTGCCCTACGAGATTCTGGAGCAGGCTCTGCGTCAGGCTCGTGACGGTCGCCTCCACATCCTCAATATCATCAACGAGACCATTCCAGAGCCTCGCGAGGACTACAAGCCTCACGTGCCACGCATCGTGACGATGACCGTTGACAAGGAGTTCATCGGCGCTATCATCGGCAAGGGCGGCGAGGTTATACAAGGCATTCAGGAGGATACTGGTGCCACCATCGCTATCGATGAGATTGACGGCAAGGGCGAGATTGAGATCTCGGCTGCCAACAAAGACAGCATCGAGGCTGCCGTTGAGCGCATCAAGGCGATCATCGCCGTGCCCGAGGAAGGCACAGTTTACACTGGTCCCATCAAGAGCATCTTGGAGTTTGGCGCTTTTGTTGAGTTCATGCCCGGCAAGGAAGGCTTGCTCCACATCAGCGAGATAAGCTGGGAGCGCCTCGCCGACATGGAGGCGAGTGGTCTGCACGAAGGCGATGAGGTGACCGTGAAACTCATCGAGATCGACAAGAAGACCGGCAAGTTCCGCCTCTCGATGCGCGCTCTGCAAGAGAAGCCCGAGGGCTATGAGGAGCGTCGCAACAGTAACGGCGGCAACCGCTCACGCGGCAACGGCGGCTCACGAAACGGTGGCAACAGCTCACGCTTCAATGACCGTCGCCGCAACGACAGCCGTGGTTCCCGCCGCGACAACCGCAACAACGACCGTCGCCGCGACGACCGCAACGACCAGAGCTACGACGATCGTAATTAAGCGCCTGCGGCGCGTGGATCGTGGATTGAAGATCGTGGATCGAGGATCGAGGATTCTCATTGAGCTTTAAGCATTCTGCATTTTGCATTTTGCATTCTGCATTAAATAAAACCGCTATTCTGTGACAAAAAGCAGGATGGCGGTTTGTTTTTTGCTTTATTTTATGGAGATTAATAAACTATTTACTAACTTTGCAATCTAAGTTTTATAGGTTATTGGTTAGAGAATAACTGATAATTGGAAACTCGAAACTGAAAACTCGAAACTATTAACTATATATTATGAAAAAATTTATTTTATTGGCGCTTATGTTGGGATCAATGATGACCGTTAATGCTCGTGTAAATAATGACGCTGAGATAGAGGCAGTCATGGCCGACGCCAAGCTGAAATTCCAGCAAGGTTCTAACGACGTGTTCCTGCCCGACAATAATATTGAGTGGCGCAATGGCGTTCAGTATTGCAGTGTGGTGAGCTGCTATAACGAGAAAGACGAACCAGATCATGTGGCGTTTTTGCTCGAAGAGTGCGACGACTGGGAAAGCAGCGAGCACTATTATGAGGTGAAACTGGTGAAGGGAAAGCCGATGGTTGTCAATCAAAAAGGTGTTACTGTAAAGCATGAGGTGGCAGGGCGTTGGGATATGATAGTGTTCCGCGACGCTAAAGGCGCAGTGCTCGATATTGCTCTGAAAAAGAATTCCGACAACAACGATGAGGTAACCGCCGACTTGCGCGACATGATAAACGGTGTGTATGTGGGCACTGGAAAGAATGCCGGCGACACTGTGATGTTTGGCGCTGTTCATGGCATGGCTCGTTCTTGGCAGCCTGGTGCCGACTATAGTCTGGAATATATGGATTATAGCGATGGTTCTCCTAAATTAAGAGACAATCTGCAAGTGGCTTATTGCCCCGAGCGCATGAAACGCGTTCACATGCCACAGCCTTCCAAGAAAGTGGATGATAAGGGCGTGACACACTATTATGCCGACGACAAGGAGGTTTCGCGCGACGAGTATGAGTTCTTGAGGTCTAGACCTAACGGCTATAAAGGTCACGCTTCGCTGCATGGCCCGCTATGGTGGCTTGTGAAGCCGCAAGGCAACGACCTCGCCGTGGAGCTCACGGAACCTTTTCAAGAGGAGCTCGACGCGTTCTACTCAAAATACCGTGACGAGAAATTCACGCTCAAGTGGGTGCGCAGCCCCTACAAGGGCATGAAAGACCGCTGGGCAGTGCTCTCGATGCGTCCCGTGACGCGCGGCATGTTGGCATTATGCGACAAGGCTGCCTTGCAGCAAATGCTCAAATACCTGAACGCCCGCAAGTCGCCCACCGACATCGAGCGCCTCAACAAGAGCCTCATCAACACAATAATGAGAGAGGGCGCAACGCACTAGTTCTCTACTTAAACTCTCGAATGCTCGACAACTCGACTGCTCGATAATTCGAACACTCGAGCACACGAATGCTCGAACTCTCGAATGCTCGATTTCTTGTTCTCTTATATTCTTGTTAGCTAAAAAATGAAAAAACTCAAAAAACTGCCGTTGCTGGCACGCATTATAATTGCCATTGCGCTTGGTATAGGACTCGGGTTGGTGCTGCCGCTGCCCGCTGTGAGGGTGTTTGTCACTTTCAACAGCATCTTCAGCAATTTCCTGCAATTTCTGGTGCCGCTCATCATCATCGGGCTTATCACTCCTGCCATCAGCGACATTGGCAAGGGGGCAGGTAAGTTGCTGCTCATCACCACGCTTATAGCCTACGGCGACACGGTGTTCTCGGGCTACCTGTCCTATTTCACCAGCTCTTCAATCTTCCCGTCGCTCATTGGAGCCGGAAAAGGAGTGGAAAATGTTGCCGAGATAAAGAATTTAGAGCCGTTCTTCACTATCAACATTCCGCCATTGGTCGATGTGATGTCGGCGCTGGTGACGGCGTTCACCGTGGGTCTTGGCATCGCTTTCCTAGGCACCAAGACTCTCAAGGCAGGATTTGACGAGTTCAAGGAAATTGTGACCAAGACCATCGAGGTTGCGCTCATCCCGCTGCTGCCCATCTATATCTTCGGCATCTTCCTTGAGATGACCTATACGGGGCAGGCATGGCGAGTGCTCAACGTGTTCATTTCCATAATAGGCGTAATCTTTGCGCTTCACATCTTCCTGCTGGTGCTGCAATACTGCATAGCGGGCGCCATCGTGCGTCGCAACCCGTTCAGCCTGCTGTGGAACATGATGCCGGCTTATTTCACCGCCCTCGGCACCTCGTCGAGCGCCGCGACCATCCCTGTCACCCTCAAGAGCACTCTCAACAATGGCGTGAGTAAGGATATCGCCGGCTTTGTGGTGCCGCTGTGTGCCACCATTCACCTCTCGGGCAGTTGCCTCAAGATTGTGGCATGTTCCCTAGCCCTCATGCTCATGGCAGGAATACCCTTCGACTTGGGATTATTCTCAGGATTCATCTTCATGCTAGGCATCATCATGGTTGCCGCGCCTGGAGTGCCTGGTGGCGCCATTATGGCGGCTCTGGGGTTGATACAGTCCTTCTTCGGCTTTGACGCACAGATGCAGGCGCTGATGATTGCCATTTACATCTCCATTGACAGCTTCGGCACCGCCTGCAACGTCACCGGCGACGGCGCCATCGCCCTGATAATCGACAAGATAAACGGCAAGGGAGAGATGAAGGCGCTTGGCGCTGATTAGGGATTAGTTGTGCTTTGCACGATTAGGGATTAGTGAAATCCAACTTAATCGTTTGAAAGGCTAGCTTATCATTCCCCAGTTGGTTTCTCTTGAGAAGAGGAAGCGCATGTGGCGCTGGAGGAGTTGGCCGTCGGGAGATTCCAGGTTGAAATCGTTGTCGAGGATGCGTTGTGCCTCGTCGCGGGCGGCTTGCAGCACTATGCCGTCGCTGGCGAGGTTGGCGATGCGCAGGTTGAACGCCACACCGCTCTGCTGCGTGCCCTCCATGTCGCCTGGTCCTCGCAGTTTCATGTCCTCCTCGGCGACGACGAAGCCGTCGTTGGTCTGCGTCATCACCTCAAGGCGGTGGCGCGTTTCTTTTGTCACCTTATATTTTGACATCAAGATGCAGTAGCTCTGGTCGGCTCCGCGTCCCACACGTCCACGCAGCTGATGCAGCTGTGAGAGACCAAATCGCTCGGCGTTCTCAATCACCATCACGCTGGCGTTAGGCACGTTCACACCCACCTCAATCACTGTGGTGGAAACGAGAATATGCGCTTTGCCGCTTGCAAAAAGTCCCATCTGATAGTCCTTCTCGCTGGGTTTCATCTTGCCGTGGACGTAAGCCACATTATAGCTCGGGAAGTTCTCGCGGATAATCTCGTAGCCTTCCTCCAGCGCCCTCAGGTCGAGTTTCTCATTCTCCTCGATGAGAGGATAGACGATGTAGCACTGACGACCCTTTTTAAGCTCCTGACCGATAAAGTGATACACTGCATTATGATTGTTCTCGTAACGCAGCACTGTAGTCACAGGTTTGCGGCCCGGTGGCAGTTCGTCGATGACGCTCACGTCGAGGTCGCCATATACCGTCATGGCTAAGGTGCGCGGGATGGGTGTCGCCGTCATCACCAGCACATGGGGTGGGGTGGTGTTCTTGCGCCATAATTTGGCACGCTGCGCCACGCCAAAGCGGTGCTGCTCGTCGATAATGGCGAGTCCAAGGTTCTTGAACTGCACGGTGTCCTCTATCAGGGCGTGGGTGCCGATGAGGATATTGAGGTCGGCGCTCATCAGTTGCTCGTGAATCTTGTCGCGTTCCTTCTTGCGGGTGGAGCCGGTGAGTAATGCCGCCTTCAGTCCCACCGCCTGTGCCATCTCGCCGATGCTCTCATAGTGCTGTGTGGCAAGGATTTCGGTGGGTGCCATGATGCACGCCTGATAGCCATTGTCGGCAGCCAGCAGCATGGTCATGAACGCCACGATAGTCTTTCCGCTGCCCACGTCGCCCTGAAGCAAGCGGTTCATCTGCTTGCCGCTGCCCATGTCGTGGCGAATCTCCTTGATGACCCGCTTTTGTGCGCCGGTTAGTGGAAACTTCAGATAGCTTTTGTAGAAATTGTTGAAATAGTCGCCCACGCGGGAGAATATGTGCCCTGGCACTTGAGCGTTGCGGCCCTTGATGTATTTGAGAATGTTCATTTGCAGGAAGAACAGCTCCTCAAACTTCAACCGTCGCTGCGCTTGCTGCAGCAGTGTGATGCTTTGCGGGGTGTGGATGTTGAAAAGCGCCTCACGCAAGGGCATGAGTTTATAGCGGTCGATAATCGACTGCGGCAGTGTCTCTTGAATGCTGTTAAAGAGCTGGTGCTCAAGCAGCGACTTGATAATCTTCTGCATCACTCGGGTGGTGATGTTGCGGTTGTGCATCTTCTCGGTGAGGGTATATACGCCCACGAGTCCGCGGTTGAGTGCCTCGGGTTTGTAAGGGTCCACCTCGGGATGCGCCATGTTATAGTGGCTCTTGTAGATGGTGGGTTTGCCAAAGAGGATGTACTCCTTGCCAGTGTGGTAATTCTCCATGATGTATTTCACACGGTTGAACCACACCACCTCGATGGTGCCTGTGCCGTCGGTAAACAGGGCGTTGAGGCGACGCTTGGCACCCTCGCCCTGCGGAGCAAATGAGATAAAATGCCCCTTGAGCTGGATGTAAGGCATCTCGCCCTGCATCTCGCTGATTTTGTGGATGGTGGAGCGGTCGATGTAGCGGAAAGGGAAATAGTAGAGCAAGTCGTAGAACGAATGGATGTCAAGCTCTTTTCCCAGCAGTTCGGCACGCTTCGGTCCCACACCAGGCAGGTATTTTATGTCGGTCTTAGCAAGTCGTTGCATTATTTATGGCGCTTCGCGCAATTTAGTGTTTAGAGTTTAGTGTTAAGAGAGACAAAGATTCACCAAAAAGCTATTGCCTTGTCAGCTCGTTCCTTGTCAGCTTGTCGGCTAAAAACATGTCAAGAGGAGTGGTGATTTTAATATTTGTCACTTCTCCCTCAACGAGCGAGACTTGATGTCCAGCGTTCTCAACAACGCTGGCATCGTCGGTAAACAGCGGCGATTCTTCAACTTCGTAAGCGCCACGCAGTAGCTCAGCGCGGAAGGTTTGGGGGGTCTGGACAGCTCGTAATGACGAGCGCAGCAACTGGCGCGAGGTGCCGTCTTCCATAACTTGGCGAATGCTGTCGTTGGGATTGACCACCGGGATTGCGGTGCCAGTGGCTTGTGCAGTGGCGTAACAGCGGTTTATCAGCTCCACGCTTGCCAGTGGGCGCACGCCGTCGTGCACCGCCACAAGGTCGTCGTCGTTGAGATTTTCGATGGCTGCGATGCCGTTTTTTACCGACTCAAAACGGGTTTTGCCGCCAGTGGCAACAGTGTGGGTGACAGGGAAATTGCTCTCATTGCACATGTCTATCCACATCTGCTGATGCTCGGCAGGAAGCACCACCACGATAGCTGCTCCAGCTTGGTCAAACTTCTCGATAGTGTGCATCAACACCGCCTTGCCGTCAAGCGGCAGAAACTGCTTGGGCAATTTTCCTCCAAAGCGTTTTCCGCTTCCTCCAGCTACTATTATCGTATATCGCTTTGTTTCGTTCTCGCTCATAGTGTTAAGTCATTTATTGTTGCAAAATTAGCAAGAAAATCATGCACAAACAAATTTCTTGATGTTTTTGTCGATTGCGATGGTTCAAAAAACTGATGACTGACAACTGATAACTGAAAACTTTTTACTACTTTTGGATAAATTAGGCTTCGCCTCGGAAACACTCAAAAAAATTTGGTATTTCACTCGGCTTGCACTAATTTTGCAGCGTGATTCTAATGAGTTTGGGGGTGCTGCACCCTGCAAGGCATTGAGAGCGTGTTGCTTGCCTATTGCGACTGCTGCTTTATGCCGGTGTGGCTGAGAACATACCCATGGAATCTGAACCGGATAATGCCGGCGTAGAGAACAAAACTTATTAACTGAAAACAGTATGAAGAAAACTATGCTTCTTGCTGCCGCTGTGATTTGCGGCAGCGTGATTTCCACCGCACAGACTGTGGTGGACAGTGACACATTGCACCTTCAGGAAGTGGAGGTGCTTGCGACTCGAGCAACGAGCAATACTCCTGTTGCTTTCACCAACGTTAGTAAAGAACAACTGGCGAGCGTCAACTTAGGCAAGGATATCCCCTTGTTGCTGTCGTTTACTCCTGGCCTGCTGTTCACCAGCGACGCTGGTGCCGGCGTGGGTTACACGTCGATGCGTGTGCGAGGTACTGATGCTACCCGCATCAACATCACAATGAACGATATCCCCATGAATGATGCCGAGAGCCATAGCATCTATTGGGTGAACACGCCCGACCTCACCTCGTCGCTGCGCGACATCCAGGTTCAGCGAGGTGCCGGCACCTCGACCAACGGTTCGGGTGCTTTTGGCGGCAGCGTGAATATGCGTTCGCAAACTTCGTCGGTAGTCCCATACGCTGAAATTTCGGGCTCCTACGGTTCGTTCAACACCAACAAGGAGACCGTGAAATTCGGCACTGGCCGAATGGGTGAGCATTGGTATTTTGACGGCCGCTTGTCGCATATCTCAAGTGACGGCTACCGTGACCGTGCCACCTCGTCGCTGTTTTCCTATTTTGCCCAAGTCGCTTATATGAACGACAACACCAAATTGCAGTTCATCTCCTTTGGCGGCAAGGAAGACACCTACCACGCCTGGGACGGCATCAGCCGCAGCAAGCTGGAGAGCGACCGCAAGTACAACCCCAACGGTGAAATCAAGCACGATGATGTGGTTACTGGCTTCTACAGCGACCAGAAGGACATCTACAAGCAGTTCCACTACCAGCTGCTTCTCGACCACAACTTCTCCAACCAGTGGAAGCTTAAAGCCGCGTTGCACTACACCGACGGCTACGGCTACTATCAGGAGTACAAGAACTTGCGCACTCTCAAGGAGTATGCCTTGACACCATTTGAATACAACGGCGAGACAGTGAAGAAATCGAACCTCGTGCGCAAGAAAATCGTGGATAGCGGCTTTGGCGGAGGTTTGTTCTCTATTCACTATAACGGCAACCGCTTGGCGAGTGTGCTCGGGGCAAGCTTCAACAAGTACGTCAACGACCATTATGGTCAGGTGATTTGGATAGAGAACTACATGGGCGTTCTTGACCCCGATCATGAATATTACCGCAACAAAGGCAAGAAGACAGATTTCAATATATATTGGAAGAACAACTACAGCATTTGGGGCGGACTTAGCGCATATCTCGACCTGCAGTTTCGCCACATCAACTACAAGATTGAAGGCGACAACGACAAGTGGGACTGGACAGCAAGCCCAGAACACTTGCAGGTGCTGAACGTTGATGAGACCTTCAACTTCTTCAATCCTAAAGTGGGTTTGAACTGGCAAGTTGACCAAAAGAACCGTGTTTACGCCTCGTTTGCCGTGGCACAGAAAGAACCCACCCGCAACAACTACACCGACGGTCTTTTCCTCGAGCATCCCCGCGCCGAGAAACTCTATGACTGGGAGGCAGGCTATGAATTCAAGAGTCGCCGATTCTCGGCAGGAGTCAATTTCTATTACATGAAGTACAAAGACCAGCTCGTGCTCAACGGCAAACTCAACGAGATTGGCGAGCTGATGGCAGAGAACGTGCCCGACAGCTACCGCTGCGGTGTCGAGCTGATGGCTGGCGTGAAGTTCACCAACTGGTTGCGCTGGGACGTGAATGCCACATTCAGCCGCAACATCATAAAGGATTATGTGGGCTATGTTAGCGACTACGATGATGGCTGGCATGATATGTGGACACAGACCGCCATCGAGAAGGGCAACACCACTATCGCTTTCTCGCCAAGCGCTATCGTTAATAGTGTGTTGGCATTCAATTACAAAGGCTTCGAGGCGCAGTTGCAGTCGCAGTATGTGAGCCGCCAGTACCTTGACAACTTCGAGAGCAAGGAAGACTCTCTCGACCCGTATTTCATCAGCAATCTGGGGCTTGCCTACTCCTTCAAGCTGCCCCACGTGAAGAAAATCACCGCTGGCGTTACCATCTACAACTTGTTTAACAAGAAATATGAAAACAACGGCTATGCTCAGACTGCCGCAGTCTATAAAGACGGTGACAAGAACAACCAGCCCACGCTAGTAAGCGACCCGCGTTTCTACCCAATGGCGGGAACCAATGTGCTGGCGCACTTGACGCTACTGTTTTAACTCGTTAAAGGAATAGACAAAATGCTTAATTTCCAAGTTGCAGATATTGTCAGTTTTATATTTGACGTCATATTATTGTGGCTTAAAATAAAGGTCAATTTCTGGACATACTTAATAACTTGGATAGCTTCATGCGATAAAATAGTTCTCATTGATATAATCAGCACAGTACTCGGGCTGCTATATTTGTGGCTCGAGTACAAGGCCAATATTTGGTTATGGGCTGTGAGCGTTATAATGCCTGCAGTTCATGCCTATCTCTACTTTGAGAAAGGGCTATATGCCGATTTTGGTATGGAGTTTTACTATATTGCCATGGCAATTTATGGTTTTGCCTGTTGGCGGTGGGGGAACAAAGGGCAAAGAGCAAAGGGCAAAGAGCGTCCTATTGCTCACTACACGCGTCGCCATGCGTTTGCCTCGTTGGCAACGTGGCTGGTGCTCTGGGGATTGATATATTGGATTCTAATTTCCTTTACCGACAGCCGCGTGCCAATCCTCGACAGTTTCACCACCTCGCTTAGTGCTGTGGCACTGTGGGCTCTCGCCAAGAAATATGTGGAGCAATGGCTCTTGTGGCTTGTGGTCGATGCCGTGTGCTGCGGACTTTATATCTACAAGAAAATTCCTTTCACCGCCAGCCTTTATGGCTTCTACACCGTAATCGCCATCTTCGGCTACCTCAAGTGGAAGAAGATGATGAATGCGCCGCCGAGCTGACAAGCAAACGAGGCTTATCAGTTCAGAGTACAGAGTATAGAGTACAGATTACAGAGGGGTACGGAGTCCTCTCCACTTTATTCCATTGCCTTGTCAGCTTGTTCCTTGTTAGCTTGTTAGCTAAATTGTCTTGTCAGCTTTATTGCCCCAAGAGGATGTTATAGACACATGTCACGTCGCCGGTGGTGATGAAGCCGTCGTTGTTTTGGTCTCCATATGCAATCGCTGAGGCATCGCCATTGAGGATGTAGTTGTAAAGGGCTGTGATGTCGGCTGTTGTAACAAATCCATCGTTGTCAACATCACCGTTCATTGGCGGCTCTGTAACTACATTTATGAGTTTGTAGCAATTAGCGTAGTTTCCTATTGTTCCATAAACACTGCCATGACGTGCTTCCACCATAATGAGGTAACGTCCTGGCTCAAAGTCGATGACGCTGGAAATGTTGATTGTCTTCTCCTCGCCGGCGGGAATATTCTGGTTGCCCATATAGAGGATTCCGCCATTGGTTAGGGTGTATTGCCTCATGCGCACATAGACGTAGCCATTATGGTCGGTTGGCGCACTCAGCGTCACACTTCCCTTTAGTCGCTCGCCCTTTACAACGTAATCGGGCAAATCGATGGCTACGGCATTGAGATAGATGTCGCTTGCCTCTCCCACAGTGATTTCCACTGGATATCGGTCATTGTTTATGTCGTCGGTGATTTTTCCGTCGTCGGTCGCATAGCTAACCACCACACGGTAAGTGCCTGGATCGACAGGCAATTTGCGGTAGAATGTGAGTGTTTTTGCCTCGCCGGTTGCCACAGTGGCATTGCTCTGCTGATAGATGTATCGCTTTGTCGGGTCGTTGACATCCACAAGATTGAGAATTACCCCCACATTTCCCGCGCTGCCGTAGTTGCGGCTGTTGAGCGCGAAGTAGATGTTGTCGCCCTGATTGATGGTTTCTTCGAAATTGGCGTTACGCCATTGCACTGCTTCGGTGAGGCGCATGACGGGCGTGGATGCTTGAGGCAGCACATTCACTGTGCCGCCGCCTTGAGTAAGCACAAAAGGATACTCTTCAAAGCCCTTCTCAAAGAGTGTGAGACGATATTCATCGCTTGTGAGCGCTTCGTCAAGGGTGACAAGCAGGGGAACAGTCTCTTCCACAGCATCATAGACGCTCACCTCATTCTCGAAGTCATAAGAGACGCTTTCATCGGCTGTGCTGGTGAACCGCACCACAATGTTACGCAAGCGCACAGCGGGGCTGTTGTTGCGCAGATGCAGGTTGAACAGTGCCGCGCCGCCAGCATATACTTCGCCTTCGGGCTCCAGAGGCGAGAGAATTTCCACTTCGGGGTGCTCGCAGCTGTCGTCGATGGTGAGTATGCATCCGTTAGCCACCGTGGTGTTGAAGAACCCCACGTAGGGCTTGTTGCGGCTGTCACGCCCTCGGCAGTAGCGCATCAGCTGCCACGGCGAGTTGCTGTCCTCTCGGAATGTCATCCACACTGTGGCGTCGCCGTCGGCCACACTACTGCCCACTTGCTTTGGGATGTCATAAATCGACGCCATCATCAGCAGCCCTGTGTGCGAGCCGTCAAAGCCCTCGATGTCTTTTTGCTCGGCTTTCAGCACTTTGACGATTTCGCCATCTCTGACTAATGCCACACCAAGTTCGCCGGTAAAGGGCTTCGTGTCGAAGTTCTCGACTGTCACCATCACGTTGAACGATGACTCATCCTGGGTGATGAGGCGCATACTCAGCGAGTTGTATAGAGGACGCTCGTAGGCAGTGCCACTTGCGGGCGGTTGAATGCCAGTGATGATTTCCTGGTCGAGGTTGTAGCCTCCCGTGCCGCCGCCAACGCCCAAGTCGTCAGGGTCTAGATGACTAACAAGGAAATAGCCGTTGCTGGTGCCGTACCATCCCCAGTTGATGTGGACGTAGTCCTCAGAGTCATAGCCGTCGCACACAAAAGCGTGTCCACTGCTGCCGGTCTCGCTTGAGGCGGCGTAATATACTGGTCGGCCCTGGTCGAGTTCAGCCTTTATCAGTTGCAGCCACTCGTCGGTGCTGTAATAGTCGCGTTTGCGCATCGTTACTGCCTCGTCGTAGTTGAAAAACTCGCGCAGCGCATGAGGTACCGCCATCGAGTGGGCTCCGCTTCCAGCGGGCTGATACTCCATATCTACCGCCACGCCAAAGTGTGCCGCCAGAGTGGCGACAGCACTGCTTTGTGCCGAGGTGTAGCTCACGTCCTCGTAGGTGGGAAGCATGTTGTTCCAGTCGTAGGTCGTGTTGCCGAAGTCGGCAGTCACGTTCTGACCATTAACGGTGATGGTCTTGCTGCCGGTGCCATGCTCGGGATAGCTGTGGTAACGCATGATCTGTGTCGCTGCCGTGGCGACGCAGCCCACATAATAGTGGGTGTCTCCATCGTAGGTGGGGCACATGTCATTATATGGAGTGCCTTGTCCCCATAGTATGTCTCCAAGCAATGGAGCGACAACTGGCTCGCCCTGCTGGGCTGCATGAGCTGTGCCTTGACGATTGGCGCACGCCTTGACATATCTTTCGCTGAGCGATAGCCACTGGCGCAAGTTGCCAGGGATGTTGTCATAACTGAAAGTCCCTTCGGTGGAATATCCCAAGATGGGTATCGCGGCATCGTCGCCGGCTACAATTACAAAGCCATTGCCATCGGCACGGTTAAGCACATAGAGCGGCACCTGGCCATTACTGGAGATAACATCATTGCGGACCACTCGGTTCCATTGCACATCACCAGTCCGTGACACGCCACTTTGGGCAAATCGTGTTGCTTCCATTTCGGCTTGATTCCAGTCAATGGGATTGCCCCAAGCCTGAATTGACGCCAATACCATTATCGCGGTAAATAGTCTCTTAATCATATCGGTTTTGAGTTAATAATTAGAAGCGTAAAGAATAATGCCACAAAATTAGTGCAAGCCGAGTGAAATACAAAATCAAAGACGAAGTTTTTGATTTTTATTTCCGCAGCCTAATTTATCTAAATATAGATAAAAAATCTGATTTATAAGTCTAAAGTGACAAAGAAATTCCTCACTATTTTATCACTACATGTAGTGATTGTGTGGATGAGGAAAAAGTTGTAAATTTGCAACCGTGAAAAAACGGCTTCTCATTTTTAGTTTCATTTTGACGGCATGCGTGGCGATGGTGGCGGCCGATGATGCGGCGCTCGACACTCTCACGCTTGGCGAGGTGAGCGTCACCGCCATCAAGCAGGGTGCCGTGGGCGACCTCAGCACGTCGAGGACGGGGCTGGGCAGGCGCGAGGTGGAGCGGGGTGGCATCGTCACGGTGCGCGGCGTGAGCGACCTGGTGCCCAACTTCTTCCTTCCCGACTATGGCAGCCGCATGACATCTACAATCTATGTTCGTGGCCTGGGCGCGCGCATCGACCAGCCGTCAATGGGCCTTAACATCGACAACGTGCCGGTGATGTGCAAGGAGAACTACGACTTCGACATCGCAGACATTGCCAGAGTGGAGATGCTGCGTGGCCCGCAGAGCACCCTCTACGGCCGCAACACTATGGGCGGACTGATGAACGTTTACACCCTCTCGCCCATGCAGTGGCAAGGCACGCGCCTCATCGCCGAGATGGCGTCGCACTTGAGCATGAAATTCGGCGCGAGCCACTATGCCAAAGTCAATGAGCGCTTAGGCATCGCAGCTAGTGTTTATTACACTTCCACTAAAGGTCAATACACAAACGAATATAACGGCCGCCGTTGCGACTGGGAGCGGCAAGGCTCTGGGCGCGTGAAGCTGGTGTGGATGCCGTCGCCGTCGCTCACCTTGAGCAACACGCTCAGTTGCACGATAAGCCGTCAGGGCGGCTACCCTTATGAGTGGGTCGGGGATCGGGATTCGGAGATCGGGGATCGGGGATCGGGAATTCTGCATTCTGCATTCTGCATTCAGCATTCTCCACTCTCAGGGCGCATAGCCTACAACGACACTTGCTTCTACCGTCGCACCAGCGTAATGGACGGCCTCACCATTACCAAGCGCTTCGACCGCTGGTCGCTCTCGAGCATCACCAGCTATCAGTATATCAACGACAATATGACCCTCGACCAGGACTTCACGCCGCTGCCTTATTTCACCCTCACGCAGGTGCGCCGTGAGCACGCCGTCACGCAAGACGTGGTGGCGCGCAGCAAAGACGAGGGCGCCTACAAGTGGCTGGTGGGGGCCTTCGGCTTCTATCGCCGCTACAAGATGGACGCCCCAGTGACCTTCAAGGACACAGGCATCAAAGCTCTTATCGAGGACCATATCAACGAACTCAATCCCTACTATCCTGTGGTGTGGAACGAGCGCAGCTTTGTGCTGGGCAGCGATTTCTCTAACCCCACGTGGGGCGTGGCACTCTACCACCAGTCGAGCATTGACTGGCGGTGGTTTACCTTTACCGCAGGCATTCGCCTTGACTACGAGCACGCCTCGCTCAACTATCACAGCGAGACTCACACCAGCTACCGCGTGATGGAGGCAGCCACCGGGGCAGTATATCACAGCGAGGACATCGACATCGACGATGGCGGCAGCCTGAACAAGCACTTCACGGAATTGCTGCCAAAGTTCTCGATAACCTATCACATGCCGACCGACGGCGAGAGCAGCATCTATGCCATCGTGAGCAAAGGCTATAAGGCGGGAGGCTTCAACACCCAGATGTTCAGCGACGTGCTGCAACAGCGACTCATGGGCATCATGGGAATTGGCGCTGCCTACGACATCAACGACATCGTGGGCTACAAGCCCGAGAAGGCGTGGAACTACGAGATAGGCGGTCATTTCGAGAGTGCCAACCGCCGCTTCAAGGGCGACATGGCGCTGTTCTATATCGACTGCCACGACCGCCAGATGACCATCTTCCCCGACGGCACCACCACAGGCCGCATCATGACCAACGCCGGCAAGACGCGCAGCCTGGGTGTAGAGGCGAGCGCTACCATCAGTTTCACCGACAATCTTGGCATGAACTTGAGCTACGGCTACTGCGACGCCCGGTTTGTGGAGTACAACGACGGCAAGGCCGACTACAAGGACAAATTCGTTCCTTACTGCCCAAAGCACACCCTCTTTGCCCAAGCGTTTTACACCTATAATTTTAAAGGCGACAGCGACTGGGCACGCTCCATCACCCTTGATGCCAGCCTGAAAGGCACAGGCAAGATTTACTGGAACGAGGCCAACACCCAGCGACAGCCGTTCTATGCACTTTTAGGCAGCAGCATCACCCTCGCTGGCAAGCACTACTCGCTGCAGCTGTGGGGGCAGAACCTCACAGGCACCCGCTACAACACGTTCTACTTCGTGTCGATAAGCCACGAGTTCCTGCAACGCGGCAAGGGAAGAATGCTGGGTTTTGTGCTTCGCGCTAGTTTTTAGACATAAGAACATAAGAACATAATTGCCTTGAGGGCTCATAGAACACGCTTCGCGTGGAAATTCAACAAAATCTTTAAAAAAATCATCCAAAATTTTGTAAGATTTTTATTTCAATTTTGAACAATTTGAGTCAAGCATGATGGCTTCGCCACCGCCCACCGCACTTCGTGCGACTAGGGCTTCATGCTCTAGTCGAGCTAAAGGTTCTCGGCGAAGCCGACCCTTATTGCGTGGGGGGTAAGTAGAGAGATAATTGTTTTTTAATTGTTTGCAATTGTTTGACAAAAATCCCAGATAAACTCTAAACACTAAACACTAAACTGCGCGAAGCGCATTAAAATTATGAAGAAATTATTTTTATCAATTGCACTGGTGGCGATGACATTATCATTAGCCTCATGCGGAGGCGACGAACCAGTGCCAGAAGTGACAGTGAAAGAAACAATAACAGGTAAAGAGTTGATTAACTGGACAGTGAAAGCTGCCGACAACTCTACTAACTTTGTTGAGACCGCCGACTACACCTTCAACATTGAGCGCGGCAAGAATGAGGCAACGGTGAGCGTGCTGGCGCAAGGTGTGCAATTTGATTCTCACATGCCCATCCAGGTGTCGTTCCGCATGGAAGACATCAAAACCACCACATTTGATGAGAACCATGTGAAATTCAGTGCCGCAAGTGTGAAATTCTACGACCCCGAGACAGGAGAAGAGAATACCCGTTACACCCTCACCAATGTCAAAGGGTTTGTTGACAAAACGAACAATGTATATTCGCTTGATTATACCGTGAATGGCACTTGGCGTGTGCTCGTGTTCAATTCAACTGTAAGCACTGTAGTGACTAACAACGACTACAACGCTGCCTCCGAACTTTACTACACCTACAAAATAGATGTAGCCTCAATGAAAGCCGAGGTGTTTATCTACAACGTGCAATTTGAGGTGGGAGGCGCCATGAGCCCGGTGCTCAAGAAAATATCAATCCCTGATCTCGATGTGGCGTTTACCACCGAGGATTTCGGTTCTAATGAATATATTTCTCCTGTCATTAAGGTTTCCGGTGACAATATTGTCCCAACCTATTATACCGGTGCCAACCTTGACCAGGGCACTCCCTATCCGTCGCTGGTTGTAACCAATTTCAAGGCCCTTCTCGATGTCACTTCGGGAGGAAGCCACACCATTTACTTCAACTGCCACGGCGGCGAGCACAAGATGAACAACAAGCTTTTCCTGTGGGAATGACATTGACATAAATCAATATTAACATTGTTTTCAATAATTATTTTTAAATAAACCATAGTAGAAGAAAAAATGCGCTATCTTTGTGGCGCATTTTTTTGCATTGACTTATTAACAATTAAATTATAGAAACATGAAGAAAGTATTTTCAATCTTTGCATTAGCATTTTTGCTGATTGCCTTCACTGCTTGTAACGACGATAATGAAGACTCTAGAATCCAAACGATTACAGGCGATGTTCTGAACAACTCAGTAGATATTGAGGAGGGACAATCGGTTAATGTGGCTTCAAGTCACATCGTTATGGAGTGGAACGTGTCGGCAGGCACTATCACAATCAACTACTCCGTGCCAGTGACTAGCGGCAACACGGTAACGGTATCGCTCACTGATGTGGAACTGGTTGCCAACAACACCTACAGCTGCTACACCTTCTCGGCAGCCAACGGCGGCAACGGCATTACCAACCTTAACGGTTACTACCGCCCCGAGACAGGATGCTTATACATTGAGTTCATTGCCCTTGGCACCCACCGCGTGATGAGTACAGCCAATCTTTATTACCCTTACCTCAAGTACAATATCACCAACAGCGAGACAAGCACCACCAATGAGAGTCCCAATGGAGAAATGATGATTTACATTAACCCCAAGGACATGAGCGCACAACTGGCAATAGGCAACTTCGCGCTTAGCGAGAACAGTGGCACCATCCAGCAAGTGGTGTTCTATGGCCTGCAAGCCGAAGCCACCTCCACTGGTTACAAAGTGACCTACAGTGGCGACCAACGCTCTACCGATGGCACCTATGTCCTCAACAATTTTGACGGCATCATCAGCAATAGCGGAAAATCAGTTAGCGGCACCTTCACTCTTGACGGGAAATTCAACGGCACCTTCAGTGGGAATGCCTTCGCTAACTAAGAAAAAGACTTAAAAACAGCTCATAACGCCTGCACAATCCTGCTTTGTGCAGGTGTTTTTACATTTAATGCCAGTTTTTTTGCCCTAAACTGAAAAAAAATCAGTACCTTTGAGGCGAATTTTAAAAACTCATGGCAGCACGAGTAAAATACAACGAAGAAGAGATTATTGAGCAACTGCACAAGCAGGACACTTGCCGCACGGCGTTCGGGAGAGTGATAGAGCACTATTCCGAGCAGCTCTATTGGCACATACGCCGCATAGTTGTCGATCATGACGACGCTAACGACGTGCTCCAAAACACCTTCATCAAGGCGTGGACCAATATCGACAACTTCCGTGGCGACGCCAAGCTCTCGACCTGGCTCTATAAGATTGCCATCAACGAGTCTATCACCTTTGTCAATAAGAAAAAGATCCAGAACAACATCTCGCTTGATGACGACGACTCTTTCCTCGTCAACAACCTCGAGGCCGACAAGTACTTCGACGGTGATGAGGCGCAACTCCTGCTGCAGCGTGCCATCGCCACTCTGCCCGAGAAACAGCGCCTAGTTTTCAATATGCGCTACTACGAGGAGATGAAATATGAGGACATGAGCGAGATACTCGGCACCTCGGTGGGAGCCCTTAAAGCATCTTACCATCATGCCATCAAGAAAATTGAGTCTTTTTTTGAGAATAATGATTAAACCTTTTGGCATTATCGCAGTCAAAAAAATGTCATGAAAAAAGAAGAATCCAAAATATTAGATAAATTAGGAAAAGAATCGGGCTTTAAGGTTCCCGAGAACTACTTTGCCAACTTCAATTCTCAACTGCTGGATTCGCTTCCTGAGGTGAAACTCACCGAGGAAGAGAAACCCACGCTGTGGGTGCGTCTCCGTCCTTTTGTTTACATGGCTGCCATGTTTGCCGGCATTTGGCTGATGATGAACATCTTCACAATAGGTCCAAAGTCCTCAGCCACTATGCAGCAAAAGGAGGCGCAGATTCCTGACGGTTTGCTCAACGAGAAAAACGCAGAAGATTTCATAGATTATGGAGGGTACTCCGACTACGACATGATGTTCTACGAAGATTCCGTTTATATGGAAATGGAGGGCGAGATGCCTTAGTGGAACAACTTCTAACTAAAACTTTGAATTACATGAGAAAATACTTTAAAATAGCTTTGTTGTTGCTGATGTTCACCTCTTGCGTGGGCACCAGCTTTGCTGCCGACAAGCAACGGCAGTGGACTAAAGAGATGCTTGACTACAAGCATGAATACCTTGTGAAAGAGACAGGAATGACGCAGGCGCAACGCGACAAGTTCATGCCCATCTATGAAGCTATGGAGAAGGAAATCTTTGCGGTTTACCGCAACTCTCGTGACAAGGCTAAGAAAGTAGAATCCAACCGTAAAGCTAGCGACGATGATTATTATAGCGCAGCTAAGGATATGGCCGAAGTGAAATACAAAGTAGGAGAGATAGAGAGCCGGTATTTCAACCAGCTGGCTAAGGTCCTCTCAAAAAAGCAACTCTTCCTCCTGAAAAAGGCCGAGACAAAGTTCACCAGAGACATGGTAGGGAAGAAAAAATAACAAAGACACACTTTTTACTTATAAAACACTTACACTCTTGACAGCACCGCAATATTTCATGTTGCGGTGCTGTCTTTTAAATTATCGGGCTTTACATAAATCACTTCAATATTTTTCACTACCTTTGCACTTTATAATAAAAACAATTAGTTGAAATTCGTTTAATTAGTGTGCATGATAGAGTGGGTGTTGGCTTGTTTTCTAAGATACTATTGCCTTGTTTGCTCGTCAGATTGTTCACTTGTTAGCTAAAAAAATATGATAACATTTCCTAACGCAAAAATAAACTTGGGTCTCAACATTGTGGAGCGTCGCAGCGACGGCTACCACAATCTGGAAACGGTTTTTTACCCTATAGACCTCACCGATGTGCTGGAGATAGTGCCCGCAGGGGGCGGCAAGTCAACCCTCACCACCTACGGCAATCCTGTTGACTGCCCAATGGAGAAAAACTTGGTGATGAAGGCGTTGCGGCTCATGCAGCAGCACTATGACGTGCCTGATGTGGACATTTATCTCTACAAGCACATCCCCGATGGGGCGGGACTGGGCGGCGGTTCTAGCGACGCGTCGAGCACCATGCTAATGCTCAACGAGATGTTCAATCTGGGCATAGCAAAAGCCGAGTTGGCGCGCCTCGCTGCCACGCTCGGTGCCGACTGCCCGTTTTTCATCTATAATCATCCCATGATGGCGACAGGAATAGGCGACGTACTGTCGCCCATTGACGTGAGCCTCAAGGGGCTGTATCTGTTTCTCGTGAAGCCAGCGGTGAGTGTGCCCACTAAGGTGGCTTACTCCCACGTGACACCGTCACCCAGCACTTCGCCGTTAGAGGCCGATGTCACTAAAAAAGTGAGCCAGTGGAGTGGTGTGGTGAAGAACGATTTTGAGCCGAGTGTTTTCGCCGCGTTTCCTGAACTTGCCGAGATAAAAACTACTATTGAAAATGGTGGGGCGCTCTATGCCTCGATGTCGGGCTCTGGGTCGTCGATTTTTGGTGTTTTTGATGATGTCAATATGGCAGAGAAAATGCAGGGAAAATTTGACAATACTACCACTTATGTCATTGCTTTGTAATAATAAGGTGTAATGGCAGACTTTTTGCACGTGAAGAATCAGAAAATAAAAAAACAGAAAAAATGGCAGAAGAAAATAATAACAAGAACGAAGAATTAAAAGACGAGGAGATAGTTATCGAATCAGAGGTTGATAACGAGCAAGAGGAGACAGCTCAAGAAGAAACAGCTCAAGAGGAGATTTTGGACGACGACAAGGAAGAAGTTGCCGCCGCCGATGACAACCAGGAAGAAGTTCCTGAATTGACAGCTGAGCAACGATGCGAACAGCTCGAAGCCCAAATCGAGAAGGAGAAGAAGGAGTATCTCTTCCTGATGGCTGACTTCGACAACTACCGCAAGCGCACTCTGCAAGAGAAGCAAGACCTCATCAAGAACGGAGGCATGAAGGTGCTTGAGGGCATCCTTCCCGTTGTTGACGATATAGAGCGTGCCATCGATGCCATTGCGCAAGGCGGAGACCTCGACAGCCTGAAGGAGGGCGTGGACCTTATTCACAGCAAACTCCTGGGCTTCCTCAAGAGCAACCATGTGGAGCCTATAGAATCTACTGGCGAACTCTTTGACACCGACTTCCACGAAGCGGTGACCACTTTCCCTGCTCCCAGCGAGGACCAGAAAGGCAAAGTGATTGACACTGTTATGAAAGGTTATAAGATAAATGATAAAGTGCTGCGTCATGCCAAAGTGGTGGTGGGGCAGTGATATAAAAGTTTAGAGGTTAGAGGGGAGAGTTTAGAGGTGAGAGAGTTCATAGTTCACAGTTTCTCGAACCCCAATAACCCATAACCAGTAACGTATTTATTTTGATTGTGCATTACGCATTGTGCATTATGCATTAATAAGAATATTATGGCAAAAAGAGATTTTTACGAGGTGCTAGGCGTTGACCGCAACGCCGATGCCGATGCGCTGAAAAAGGCGTATCGCAAGCTCGCTATACAGTATCACCCCGACCGTCAGCAAGGCAAGAGCGAAGCCGAGAAAAAAGAGGCCGAAGAGAAGTTTAAAGAGGCTGCCGAAGCCTACGACGTGCTCAGCGACCCCGACAAGCGTGCGCGCTACGACCGACTTGGCCCTGAAGGCTATGAGCAGATGGGCGGCGGTGGCTTCTCGGGCGGTGGCATGTCGATGGAAGACATCTTCCGCCAGTTTGGCGACTTGTTCGGCGGTTTCGGAGGCTTTGGCGGTTTCAGCGGCTTTGGCGACACCGGCGGTGGCTCGTCGGTGAATTATGGCACTAACCTGCGTGTGCGTGTGAAAGTCACTTTGCAGGAGGTTGCCAAAGGCACCGAGAAGAAGATAAAGATTCCTCGTCAAGTGTCGTGCCGCTCGTGCAATGGTACTGGCGCTAAGAACGGCACAGCACTGGAGACATGCCCCAACTGCCACGGCTCGGGTGTGGAGGTGCGCATACGTCGTACCATCCTCGGACAGATGCAGACGCAGAGCGCCTGTAGCGTGTGCGGTGGCTCGGGTAAACGCATCAGGGAGTGTTGTCCCGACTGTGGCGGCAAAGGACTTGTCAAACAGGAGGAGGTTGTCACCATCAGTATTCCTGCTGGCGTGCAGGAGGGCATGATGTTCACTATGCGCGGCAAGGGCAACGATGCCCCTGGCGGTGGCGTGCCTGGCGACCTGCAAATCGTTATCGAGGAGCAGCGCGATGAGCATCTCATACGCGATGAGCAAGACCTCATCTACAACCTGATGATAGATTTCCCCACGGCAGCGCTGGGTGGCAAGGTCGAGATCCCCACCATCGACGGCAGGGCACGTGTCACCATCGAGCCAGGCACTCAGCCAGGCAAAGTGCTCAGGCTTAGGGGAAAAGGCCTGCCATCGGTCAACGGCTACGGCAATGGCGACCTGCTGGTGAACGTGATGGTGTATGTGCCCGAGAATCTCTCTTCGGCCGAGAAGCGCACGCTGGAGTCGATGCGCGACTCACAGTCGTTCAAACCCACATCATCGGCTAAGGAGCGCATCTTCAGCCGCCTCCGCCACATGTTTGATTAAGTGTTAAGTGTTAAGTGTTGAGTGTTGAGTGTTGAGTGACAAGTGTTAAGTGTCAAGTGTCAAGTGTTAAGTGTCAAGTGTTAAGTGTCAAGTG
>CALGGO010000027.1 GCA_937916085.1 uncultured Prevotellaceae bacterium
ACTTCCTGAGCGGCTTCACCGCCAAGCTCGCAGGTACCGAGCGCGGCATCACCGAACCTACCCCCACCTTCAGCGCATGCTTCGGCCAGGCATTCCTTGAGTTGCACCCAACCAAATATGCCGAGGAGCTCGTGAAGCGCATGCAGGTGAGCGGAGCAAAGGCTTATCTTGTGAACACCGGCTGGAACGGCAGCGGCAAGCGCATCTCGATTCGCGACACCCGCGGCATCATCGACGCTATCCTCAACCACAGCATCGACAACGCGCCCACTAAGGAGATTCCTTACTTCAACTTCACCGTTCCCACCCAGCTCGAGGGCGTAGATCCAGGCATCCTTGACCCACGCGACACCTACGCCGACCCCGCTATTTGGGAAGAGAAGGCTAAAGACCTGGCAAGCCGCTTCATCAAGAACTTCGCCAAGTATGAGAGCAACGAGGCAGGCAAAGCACTCGTTGCTGCTGGACCACAACTCTAAAGCGCTATGCGCTGATTAAAGATTAGAGATTAGTGATTAATGGGTTTCGCAAACGTAAAACTTGCGAAACCACATAACAGCAAAGCTACATAAATAATGAAGCTAAAAAACAATTAGTACAAGTAGTAATTTTGTTTCATAATTTTAAATGTCAATCGCCGCACATCCGTGAGGAATATGCGGCGATTGTTTTTATCCTACCTGTTTCAGTCATTAGCCTGATGTAACTTTAAGTGTCTTTTTCAAAAAGTATTTCCACATCTTTAATGATTATCAAAAATTTACTGTATCTTTGCATAGATATATCCATCAATGGTCTCATTCTAATTTTAGATAACAAGATGAATGGTTGTGTTATTACAATATTATTCATAGCTTTCCTTGCCATAACAGACTTTTTCGTTACAAAAGTATTTGGCGGGAGCGAGAGAGATACATTAATTGTTCAATCAGTGCTCGTATTTCTTGCTATTATCGTTGCAATAATTGGAAATATAAAGCTCAACAAGAAAAAGGAAGAGAATACTAACAACAAAGCACCCTCAGAGTCTCATCCAACTCAAAACACTATAAACCAGCCACAAAACAATGTTGAGGTGAACAACACGGTTAACGACGATAATGAAAATTGGGACAACGATTACGACGATGGTGACGATTATGACAACTATGACGACTATGACGATGATGACGACTATGAGGATTTTGATCCACTGCTTGATGATTTAGACCCCGATATTGAAGACCAATACTACAACCCGAATAAGCGCCACAAGAGCAAACGAATGCGCCAGCATCGCAATCAGGAACGTGAAGAAAGTGGCTATGAAGTGGAGATAGGTCGCAAAACCTATAGCCACACTATATCACTCGTTAAGGAGGGAAAGAAGCTGTGCAAGACTATGAGCCGCAACAACAAGTTTCGCATTGCTCTTAATGAGGTTGCTGGCGACAGTGGCAATGACGATGACGTAGCGTTCAATGTGGCATTGCAATGCTTCATGGTGCAGGATATATGCCGCTGCTTTGAACAATTAGGCTATGATGCCAGCATTGATTACGACGACAAGCAGGGACAACTTCTCTATGTGATGATGAGCGCAATGCTTGAGGGGGAGGAGAATATAAACTACTCAGCTTACAAGCAAGAAATGCTCTTTGACGACGAGCTGACAGCCGAGATGCGCGAGATTCGCGAAGACACTCTCGACGCGTTCACCACTACTGGTGTGAGCATTAGCAGCTCACAGATCGACGATTATTCGCTTGCTATGATTCTCTCGGCTTCGGGATATGAAAAGCAGTATCTACATCAAGTAAGAGCATGGCTATGCAAGGTTGCCGAGCTAATTGCTCACAGCGAGAGCCCCATGAGCGATAATGCTAAAGCTATTATCAAGAACATGAGGCAGCAAGTTGCCGACAGTGCCACCATTGCCGATAACAGCAACGACGATAACGACACCACCACAAGAGAACAACCCGCTGATGTCTCCCTCGACGACTTGGTAGGCCTCACCGAAGTGAAGAAACAAGTCTCCAACCTCAAGCACCTAGTAGAAGTCAATCGCAAGCGAGAGTCTATGGGTATGACAACTCCCACGGTGTCGCTTCACTGCGTGTTCACTGGCAACCCAGGCACTGGCAAGACCACTGTGGCGCGCATCATCGCTTCTATCTACAAAGAACTTGGCGTGTTGAAGAAAGGCCATCTTGTTGAGACCGACCGCTCGGGACTGGTAGCAGAATATGTGGGGCAAACAGCTGTTAAGACCAACAAGATAATTGACTCAGCACTCGATGGAGTTCTGTTTATTGATGAGGCCTATACGCTTTCACAAGGCATGAAAGGCGACTTCGGCAACGAAGCTATCGCCACTCTGCTCAAGCGCATGGAAGATAACCGTGACCGCCTGGTAGTCATTCTTGCCGGGTATGGCAATGAAATAGAGGATTTCATCAATTCAAATCCTGGTCTGCGCTCACGATTTAACCGTTACATTCATTTCCCCGACTATTCCTGCGACGAGCTCCAGCAGATATTCTTAAATATGGCATCGACTTATGATTTTACCATTGAAGATGCCGCCATAGAGATCCTTCATGAAAAACTCAATGAAGCGGTAGAGCACAAAGACAAAGATTTTGGCAATGCCCGGTTTGTGAGAAATGTATTTGAAAAGACGTTAGAGGCGCAAGCAGTGAGACTAGGAGAGAGCAAGACTTCTTCTCGTGATGAATTATCGCGACTCACTGCCAGCGACATTATTTATGGTTTCAGCAAGGAAAGCTGACAAGAAAACGAGCTGACGAGGCAAGTGTCATTAGTTTTCGGGGATCGGTGATCGGGGATCGCTCCACTCTCCACTCTAAACTTTATACCATTGCCTTGTTAGCTTGTATCTCGTCAGCTTGTTAGCTTGTTTGACAAAAATTCAATCCCTGAAGCTGCTGCCGCCGAGGAACTCGCGGATGAGGCTGGTGCTGGGGATGGTGCTGTCGCTGATGGGCTTGAAGTAGCGCAGGAACTGCAGCAGGCGACTTGCCACGGCATACTCTGGCACATTGCTCGGCACCTTCTTGAGGATGGGCTCGGCTTGCTCCTTCATCACCGCCATCTCAAAGAGCAGCGACGAGTTGAGCATGGCGTCGGCGTTCTCCTGATAGGGGAAGATCCATTTCTCCTCGCCCCGGCGCACGCTGAGCCACCGTGCTATGCTCGCGCGGGCATCGGCGCCACGGTATTTGTAGTCGCGCACGATGCGGCGCAGAAGCCTGTTGTCGCTGGTCGATACCCAGTTGTGGTCATCGATACTGAGCGTGGTGAGAGCGCTCACATACACGCGGTATTTCATCTCCTCGGGAATCTCTTTGGTGAGCTCGGGGTTCAGGCCATGAATGCCTTCCATGAGCAGGATATTGTTTTCCTTGAGTTGCAGCGTGTCGCCTCGGTATTCACGCTCTCCAGTCTGGAAGTTGTAGGTAGGCATCTTCACCTCCTCGCCGTTGATGAGGGCTTTGAGGTCTTTGTTGAACTGCTCCAGGTCGAGGGCATAGAGCGACTCGTAGTCATAGTCGCCATTCTCGTCGCGCGGAGTGCGCTCACGGTCGATGAAGTAGTTGTCGAGCGAGATGACTTTTGGCACGATGTAGTTGGTGAGCAGCTGTATCGCCAGGCGCTTGCTCGATGTGGTCTTGCCGCTTGACGAGGGTCCGGCGATGAGCACCACGCGCGCGCCGCCATTATGATAGCGCTGGGTGATGTCGTCGGCGATGCGTGCAAACATCTTGTCGTGGAGTGCCTCGGCCACGTTGATAATGTCGGGAGCCAAGCCTTTCTCAATGCCTTTGTTAAGCGTGCCCACGTCATCGAGTCCCACGATGTCGTTGAATTTCACATAATTAGTGAAAGCCTTGAACATCTTCTCCATGGGATAGGACTTGCGTGGCTTGGTCTCGTCGGTGGGGTCGGGACCAAGCAGCAGCATGCCATCTTTGTAAGGCTCCAAGTTGAAAGCTGTGAGATAGCCCGTCGACGGTGCCAACGGCTCGTAGTAGCTGTCGATGATGTTGTCGAGTTTGTAGAAAACAGTGTAGAGGTCATCGCTCGACTCCAGCAGCCGCACCTTGTCGCTCAGCCCTTGCTTACGGAACATCTCCACCACATCGGTGGTGAGGCGCTCACGACGCACAAACTTGATGTCCTGATCGACAATCTCCTGCATGCGCACTTTTATGCGCTCGATGTTCTCGGGGGTGAGGATTTCTTCGTCATGCCTGATTTTGCAGTAGAAGCCTCCCGAGATGCTGTGCTCTATGCGCAGCCGCTTGCCAGGAAAGAGGTCCTCGATGGCCTTGTAAAGCACCATACACAGCGAGTGGACATACACCCTAATGCCTTGGGGTGATAAAGATTTTACATACTCCACCATTTTAGGTCCATACACTGGATAGTTCAGCGCCTCAACCTTGTTATTTACCATAGCGCAGATGGGGCGGAACGGTAAGCGTTTCTCAATAGTTTCATATATCTGTTGCAAGGTGTCGCCACCGTCAATGTCGATATACTCTTGAGTGTTTTTACAATAAATCTTTAAATCGTTGTTCATATTTATCTTTAGTTCATAGTTTAAAGTTCATAGTTAATAGTTCTTCTAGTATTTCTAGAAAATCTTGAATTTCTAGACTATATAGTGGGCAAGGCAACTAACTCTACTTAACACTTGCCAGAGTGTAGATTGCCGCATAGCTGAGCCACAGCACCACGAGCAGCACCCACATCACTTCGCGGCGCTCGTTGCGGCAGTGCCAGGCAAACCCCAACGAGAGGATAGCATAAAACGGGAAAAGCATCATCAGCACACGCTTCATGCCGCTGAACAAGAAGCCAGTGTCATGCATTAGAGATACCGGCCACCACAGCAGCGGCAGCACCGACAGCCCTATCAAGAGCTTGATCCAGCGAGGGGTGTGTTCTTTATTCTCCATTATTTTTTCTTTGGTTTCAGTGAGCCGTTAAGCCACTTAACACTCTTCATAATATTAATATTGAAACCCCAAAATTAAGCATAATTCAAGAAATAACCATCATTACGGCAAAAAAATATCAATAAAAACGCATAACACCTCCACAAACAGCAAAAACGACAAAAGAACCTAATCTCCTGCCGCTTTTTCTGTTTAAGTCGGGGTAAGAAGACTCGAACTTCCGACCTCCACGTCCCGAACGTGGCGCGCTAACCAACTGTGCTACACCCCGGACTTTTTGTTTTCAGGCTGCAAAGGTAATAAAAATCTTTTAATATTAGTCCGTTTGTCCCGAAAAAACTGTATCTTTAGATAAATTAGGCTGCGCCTCAACAATAAAAATCTTCACTTTTTATTTTGTATTGTACTCGGCTTGCACTAATTTTGCAGTCACGAAGTAACTAAATGCATAATTATGTCAGTAGAAATTAGGAAAATAGAACCTACCAAGAAGGAGCTTCGCAAATATGTGAAGTTTCCCATCGACGTTCTTTACCGCGACAACAAGTGCTATGTGCCAGCACTCATCAGCGACGAGATTGGCACACTGATGCCCGAGAAGAATCCGGCGTTTGACTTCTGCGAGAGTGTCTATTATATGGCCTATCGCGACGGCAAGCCTGTGGGGCGCATCGCCGGCATCATCAACCACCGCTTCAACGAGACTCACAACAAGAAAGAGGGTCGATTCGGATGGGTCGATTTCATCGACGACGACGAGGTGGTTGACGCCCTCTTCGATGCCGTGACGAAGTGGAACAAGGAAAAGGGCATGACCGAGCTTACGGGACCACTGGGATTTACCGACATGGACCCCGAGGGCTGTCTGGTGATGGGTTTTGACGAGATAGGCACCAACGCCACAATCTATAATTATGAGTACTACCCCAAGCAGCTGGAGCGCATGGGATTTGTAAAGGACGTCGATTGGGTGGAGTTTCACATCAAGGTTCCCGAACAGGTTCCCGAGAAGATGCAGCGCATCAGCGACATCGTGAAGAAGCGCTTCAACCTCGACAACATAAAATATACCAACCGCAAGCAGCTTGTCGCCGACTATGGGCAAGCCATCTTCCGCCTCATCAACGAGGCGTTTGAGGACCTATTCGGCTACTCGCAACTGAGCGAGAAGCAGATTGAGCACTACATCAAGATGTATCTCCCCTACCTGCCACTCGAAGACCTGTCGCTCATCATCAAGAACGACACGCACGAACTGGTGGGCGTGGGCATCGCGCTGCCGTCGCTCTCCAAGGCTCTTATCAAAAACCGCGGCCGCCTGTTCCCCTTCGGATGGTATCACATGCTCAAGGCGTTCAAGAAGAACGACGTGGTAGATCTGCTGCTCGTGGCGGTGAAGCCCGAGTACCAGAGCAAGGGCGTGAACTCGCTGCTCTTCACCGACCTCATTCCCTGCTTCATCAAGCTAGGGTACAAATGGGCAGAGAGCAGTCACGAACTGGAGCACAACGAGATGGTACAAAAGCAGTGGCAATACTTCGAAACCACCCTCAACAAGCGCCGCCGCGCTTTCACGATGCCAATTTAAATAATGCAGAATGCGGAATGCGGAATGCTGAATATACTAAAAACTGATAACTAAAAACTATAATATAATGATAAGCATTTGTAACAAATCGGTCTTTGGGACCATCAGTGAGAAAGATATTGAAGTGTTGAAACCTCAGGCGCTTGCCGCTGCCGAAACCTTAGAGAAGGGCGACGGCGCAGGCAACGACTTCCTGGGATGGCTACATCTGCCTAGTGAGATAACCGCTGCCCAGCTCGGCGACATCAACGCCACCGCGCGCCAGCTGCGTGAGGAATGCGAATATGTAGTGGTGATTGGCATTGGCGGCAGCTATCTGGGCGCCAAGGCGGTGATAGAGGCGTTGAGCGACAACTTCGCCGCTTTCAAGCAGAGCGAGGGCGCTAAAGTGGTCTTTGCCGGCAACAATATCGGCGAGGATTATCTCTATGACCTGATGAAGCTTCTTGAGGGTAAGCGCTTTGGCATCGTAGTAATCTCCAAGTCGGGAACTACCACCGAGCCAGCTATCGCCTTCCGCCTCCTCAAGAATATGCTTGAGAAACAGGTGGGCAAGGAGGTTGCCGCTAAGCGCATCGTGGCTATCACCGACGCCAAGCGCGGCGCATTACGCAGCCTCGCCACACAAGAGGGCTATAAGACCTACGTCATCGCCGACAATGTGGGTGGCCGTTTCTCAGTGCTTACACCTGTTGGCCTGCTTCCCGTAGCCATCGCCGGTTTCGACATCAACGCACTGGTGGCTGGCGCAGTGGAGATGGAGAAGGCTCCCGCCGACATGATGACCACCTACGCCGCAACCCGCAACGCCCTTTACCTGGCGGGCAAGAAAATTGAGATTTTGGTGAACTTCAATCCCAGCCTTCACTTCCTTGCCGAGTGGTGGAAGCAGCTCTACGGCGAGAGCGAGGGCAAGGACGGCAAGGGCATCTTCCCCGCCAGCGTAGATTTCACCACCGACCTGCACTCCATGGGACAGTGGATACAGGAAGGCGAGCGCACCATCTTTGAGACCGTCATCACTGTTGAGAGCCAGCGCAACGAGGTGGTAATCCCCACCGACGACGCCGACCTCGACGGCCTCAACTACATCGCCGGCAAGCGTGTTGATGAGGTGAACAAGATGGCTGAGCTAGGCACACGCCTGGCTCATGTGGATGGTGGCGTGCCCTGCATGCTCATCACCCTGCCAGCACTCACCGAGCGCTACCTGGGCCAACTCATCTATTTCTTCGAGAAAGCCTGCGGCATGAGTGGCTACATGCTCGGCGTCAACCCATTCAACCAGCCCGGCGTGGAGGCCTACAAGAAAAATATGTTCGCCCTGCTCAACAAGCCCGGCTACGAGGAGCAAAGCGCTGCCCTCGCCAAGCGCCTGTAAACAAAGCACAACCCATATTGCACAATTTACCGCCACCCTGCACGCTCAGAGTGGCGGTAGTTATTTTCCCGACTTCATCATTGTGTCAAACAGATGTGACCATTTTTTTTGCGAATAGGCTTAATAATCAGAACTTGTAGCCAATCATGAAATTTCCTGACCTCATTTTGTTATTATTGGCAATCTCAAGGAAGTCAATGCCAAAAGCTACGCCAACAACAAACTTGTTTGCGAAAAGAGCCTTTGCGCCTATTTGCCACCCCATTTGGAAACGTTTCCAGGCTTTTTTCTTACCCATGCCTGTTTTTTCATTATCGCTGAATAGATTATAACTATCAGAATAATACCACTCGTCATAGTCGCCATGAAAATATTCAAATCCTTCGTCAATTTCTTTATACTGTCCCCACAAGTTTCCTCGCAATGTAATGCCAGTATAAGGAATTAAATCAACGTTAGTATTGGGTATTCTGAACTCATACAATACATTTATAGGAACCCTCAGCGACAACATATTGTAATCTTTCGACTCTCGATACCAATAATCATGGTCATCATCTCGTTCTTTAACCAACTCATTTTTATGCATAAATTGAGCTGCAACACCAGCTTCTAGATATACTGGAATCTTATTTGACAGAGCAATCGCTCTGCTGAATCCTACCGAGAAGGATGCATTAAAATTAAAGTCATTAGCAGCGACTTTTCCATGAACTGTTGTTGGGTTCCACTCCACATAAACAGTTCTCCACCCTTGATTTTGGGCCATTGACATCAAGTTCACAACGAGCACCGTAATTGCGGTAAGATAAAAATGTTTCATAATAAAATAATTATTATAACCCATTGGCGGAATTAAACGAGCGCGTACTTGATTCTGCCAATGTGTCTGTTATTAATTAAGTTTAATATTGTGATACAGTAAATGCGCTCACTTTACTTATGATTCTTATAAAGCATTCAGAGTGACTGTAGTTATTGCTCTTAATCGCATTTTAATTTGTGTAGCCCTTGCTGATTGAAGGATTTTAGGTTTATAGACGATTAATTTTGAGGAGGCACATTTTCGAGCAATTTTCTCACTTTAAGAGTGTATCCTTTCCTGGTACTGCCTGTCTCTGAAACAACATACACGGCATAATAATCATAATAATATGGACTATAATTATTATGCCACTGACTAACTACAAATATATACCCATATCCAACTTGTGCTACGGCATATTGTGTCCAAGGCAAACTATTTATCTGACCAGCGGTGAGGTTGATATTGTCTATCCCATTGACTGGACCAACAATAGATATTAATCCACCTCTACGTCTACTACACGAAAATTTATATTCATTGTCTAATACGATTGTAAAATCACCGGCAGATGTGGAAGAACCCAAATTCACATTGAAAATATTTGTTTCATCAGGAACTTTGGAGGTGTGGGGTGTTGGTTCGTCATTATCATCTCCGCACGATGATATTGCAAGTGGCAATAAAATAAGGAAAAGCATTAATAGTTTCTTCATAATCAAAAATGAGCTTATTGGGCATCAGTCCTATACCCATTAATAAACAAAAAGCGTGGACTGATTCGCCACACCTTTAGTTGGAGGTCTTAGGAAACCTTAAGATGAAGATGACGGGAATAACAGCTCACGCTATACACGCAAACTATTTTGCTATCCTCTCATCTTATTGAAAAGTTCCTAAGTTTCCAACTAAGAGTGATAAGCAAAACGCTTCTTTTTAATTCAAAATGTAAAGATTGCCTCTGCAATCTGTTGGCAAATATACAACAATTTTTTCAACTTGTGACATCAGCAGTGCAAAAAAATTGATTTTGTGGCGTTTTAAGGCATAATCTTCTATATTTTTCGTAATTTTGCATTGTGAAAATGTAAAGGTTATGGAAGAAATCAGCAATATAGCGCAAAAAATTTGGTAAATTGTGGGGCTCACGCTAAATTT
>CALGGO010000028.1 GCA_937916085.1 uncultured Prevotellaceae bacterium
ACGTCCGCCACCTGCAAGGCGTTGGAGAGATAAGCCTGATAGGGCTTTTCTCGAAGCGGTTTCAAAAAATCCTCAATCGAGGCATTACGTTTCATTATTAAAAGCGGCGATGCCGCTGCTTAAAGGAGAAAGTTTAACGGTTAAAGAATACCGAGGTCTGTCAAGTCTTTCTTAAGTTTGTCGGTCGGATTGATAACCTTGCCGTACAAGTCGAGGATCTGACTTTTCAGTTCCTCGCTTGGCTTCTTGGCATACCTGCCTTTGGCGAGGTTAATCAACCGCACTGCCTTTCGGCTTTCCTCACGGGCATCAGCCTCCATGACCGCTTCACCGTCGCTGCCGGTGTAGTGGTCGTAGGTTTCCCAGTTGGCGTGCAACTTCTTGTCGAGGTCGATAAGTTCCTTGAGGAAAGGATAACGGTCGCAGTCGCGAGCCGGATTGTCCTCGGTTGAGAGCGAGCGCAGCCGCAGGTGGAGTTCGCGCATCCGCTGCACGATGCTCAGATTCTCGACGTAGAGAGCCTGAATTTCATCGGGCAGCCGGTCGTGGTCGTCACGCTTGCCCTGCTTAAAACTCTCGCCGGTGTTAGGCGTGAGTTTGGTTTCCACAATCACGTCCACTTTCCGTTGCATTTCCTCGACTTGGGCGTGAGTGAGCTTCTGCAAGCGGAACGAGAGCCGTTTCTGCAACTGACGTTCTATAAATGGCGCGTTCCGTTTCGGGTTCGCCATCAGATTGCGGTACATGATTTGGTTGCCCGTGAGCTGGAGCAAGTAAAGTGCGCCTTGCGCATAGTCGCGTTTAGCGGCATCTTGGTTCAGCCAGTCTTGTATTTGCTTGGTAAAATTTGCATCCATATTTTGCTATTTAGTTGTATTACAACTTGTTATTCACGTTTGTCACCCAAAAAAGGTTCTTGCCTAAGGGCTGGAGCAGTCTGCGCATAGCCGCCAATGTCTGCCCGGTTGTCACAAAGTCATCATAGACGATGATATTTGGCTCTTTAGGCAGCACATTGAGTTCAAAAACCGCGTTCACACGTTGCTTGGTGTGGCAAAATGCCACGTCCTCGTAGAACGGAATACCGAGTTGGCGACCGATTTCCTCGCTGATGAGCGTGGCGAAGTTCTTGACTTTGTGCCGTCGCTTGGGCGATGTGCAGATGCACCAACTGCCGTTATGCAGGTGGTAGCCGAGCATTTCCCGAATGACCGGCACTATGCTGTCGGCAAAGAACTGCACCATGTCGGGGTCAGCCTTGATGTCGGTGAGCGTCCTGCCGTACACCGACTTCTGCCAAATCGAGATGAAGTTCACGTTGCTTCGGCGGGTCAGGCGCAACTTGTAGGAGAAATCGCACCGTGCCTCGGTGGATTTGTCCCACGCCTTGCGCTGCTGCACGGCAAACAAATCCTTTTGTTGGGTGCGGCTCCGGGGTGCAGCTCCGCCGGAAAAGTCGAGGGAACTAAGGTCGGCGGTGGGAAAGGTGATGTCGCGCAGCACCTCTCCCATGTCGACGGAAGTTCCCTCTCCCCGCGTATGACTGTCAGCCATTGGTGACAGCCATTAAGGATTGGTTTGCGAAGCCTGTGTTTTCCAGATGGCGGCAGACTCGTTGAGTTGGTCTGCGGCGAGCGAATAGTCGCCGGCATTCTCAACAACAAGCGAGTAAAACTCTGCCTCAACACTGGCAGGAGTCTTGCCGGTATCTGCTGCGATAGCATCAATATAGCCGCTGAAGTTATCGTAGGTCGTGCCGTTGTACTCGTAGCCGGCGGTATCGCCGTTGTACTGCTGTGAAGCCGTTTCGGGCTGGATGATGCCGTCCTCGGTCTCGATTTTGCCGTAGTAGAACGGAGCCGGGCACTCGTCGGTGGCTTCCACCGATAGCGTGGTGCTCGTGGTGCCGGTAGGTCCCTGACCGAGGTCTTGCGCCACGGTCGATTTGACCTGCCACGACTCGCTGCCGACAACACGGTATTTTCCTCTGACGGTCTCGACGAGGAACACGCAGTCGTTGTTGTTGACAAAGGCTGCGAGAGCCGAAGCCTCCACGCCCACTCCGGGGTGAACGGCGGTCAGCTTGTTCAACTGCGTCTGGCTGGGGTATTCACCCTGTGCCTCACTGGTGAGCTGCGACTTGTCGGGCAGAATGTCGATGTACTTCCAGTTGGCATCGGCTGCGAGAACGAAGTTCCCAGCGTAAGCCGCCGCGGTCAGTCGCCCGCGGTTGTCGTGTGACAGCGTGGGCCACTTGACGATCTGGTCTTTTCCGATGTAGTAGATGCGGCGTTTGATGCCGGGGAGTTCGGGCGTTCCCTGGCACCAAGCGAGCGATTTCAGTATACTGGTACAGTTTGTAGCCATAGTTTCAAAAACATTATTCGGTTAATACTGTTCTGTTTACGCTGCCAGTTCGATGACTTTGAGCTTGCGGAAGTCAATGTTCTCGAACTGCACACCGAAGAACATGGTGGCGATGTACGAGAGGATGAACGGCTCGTACTCCTTGACCATGACGCTCTCGATGTCGCCCATCTGGTCATAGCCGACGAGCATGTTGCTCTTGGGCGTGACGTGGATGAACTTCGAGTCAGCCTTGTTGAACAGCGGAATGATGTGCAGCTTGCCGTTGCTGCCCTCCACGCAGTCCTGACCGAACCGGGTGTAGTAGTTGATGCCTCCGTGGGTGAGCAGCATGGCCTCGTTGTACTTGTCGGCGAAGTCCTGCGAGCAGTACATGTTGAGTTCCTGCGCACGCAGACGGGGGTCGAGCGAGTAGAGGATTTCCTTCGCGATGTCGAGTGCGTTGGCGGTGGTGATCTCCTCGTCGAGCTTCATGTAGTTCTTCTGTTCGGCGGAGATTGCGCCGGCTGCGATTTCTGCCAGAGTAATCGTGTCGAAGCCGTCGAACAGGTCGTGGGTGGTGTCGCCGCTTGCGTTGCGCACACCGTTCCAGATGGCATCGTTGAGATTGCCCGACAGGTTCTTGGCAATGAGCGTGAGAACGTGAAGCGCAGTGGGCGCCTGCATCTGACCGTCGCCTTTGGTGGCCGCCATATAGCCGAGGATGGTTGAAGCCGCCGAGTTGGGCTCGAACTTGCAGTGTACGGAACCCATGTAGGTCTCAAGGGTGCGGTACACCACGTTGAGGTTGAAGTCCGTCGAGCGCGAGGGCTTGTAGGGTGCGAACTGCGCGTCGCCGTAGATGGTGCCCACGTTCTCCTTGTAACGGATGCCGGGGCGTGGAGTCATGTGCTGGATGGTGTCCTGGCACCCGATGATGGGCTGCATTAGCAGTTCGGGTCGCCATCTGGTCGCAGCCTCTTGGAACTGCTCCAGCGAGGGGGTAATATTCAGTTGTCCTGCCATAATACTTCGTGATTAAAGAGTAAAGAGTAAAGAGTAACGATTAACGATTAGTGATGAGTGAGATTCAAGGAACTTGGTTGAACAGTCGTTTGGCGGAGTTCACTGTGTCGGCGAACGCGTCAATGGGTGACTTGGCGGTCTGTTGCTTGGCATCGACCACCGTCTGGGATTTTTCGGCAGGGTTGGCTTTGAGAGCCTGAACCTGCTCGGCGAGTTCGGTGTTGCGCTTGTCGCGCTCGGCGATGGCACGCTCAACGGCGATGGCTTGCTCAGCCGTGAGCGTCACACCGTCCTCGCCCACAGCGAAGCCCTCGATGTTGAGGACTTCGCCAAGTAGCGAAAGGGACTGGAGCATGGTTGCGGATTGATTTGATGGTTGGAGTGACTGGTTATTTTCATTATGAGTAACTTCCCCTTTTGGGGGAGCGACATCGGGCGTGACCTCCTCATGGGGATTTGCAGCGGCAGTTTGTTCGTGTCCGTCACACTTGCCGGACTTGAACAGCGAGGCAATGGCAGCGATGAACCGCTCTATGAGCGTTTCATTGCGGTTATAGGCTGTGGGTATGTTCGGAATGGGCATACCGGCAGCCGCCATCTCCGAAGCCACCGCGTCGGTGAGTACCGGCTTGGCTTCGCCGAGGTCGGTTATCTCATCGACAAATCCCCATGCCTTCGCCTCTTTCGCGGTGAGCCAGCCGCCCTCTCGCATGAGGTCGAGCAGGTCGGCTTCGGGCTTGCTGCACTTGGCGGAGTACATCGCGGCAACATTGTTGTCGAGTTTGTTGAGGTCACGGATAGCCGCCTCGCAGTTGTCACGGACAGTTGCGAGCTGGTCGGCATTGAGGTTTCCCCACTCGAAAAACTCCGCGCTGCACTTGTGCACGAGGTACATGGCCGACGCGTCGATGCTGATGTGGCGGGCACCGAGCGAAGCGATGGTTGCGGCACTGGCATTCATTCCCACGAAGTGGACGGTGACATCGCCATGACGCTTGAACGCCGAGGCGATGGAGAGGGCGGTCGCCAGACTGCCGCCGAGGCTGTCAATCAGCACGTGGACCGGCTTGCCCTCGTTACGGGCAAGCACATAGTCCACATAGTCGCGGTCGAAGTCGTAGCCGCCGACGAAGCCTTTGAGGTGAAGATTGTATTTTGTCTGTGGCATAGTGATATAATCAATTTGTGGCACAAAATTATAAAGGTGTAAGTTCCTCATAAAAGACAAAAAATATCAGTAGTTAAAAACGAGGAGATATAAATAATTCGTCAATATTTGTGATTTACTGACGAATTATTATTATCTTTGCAGCCTGAAACCTGTTGAAATGAAAACTGCAAATATTAACATAGCGCAATTGGGACAAACTTTGACAACGGCAGACTTCTTTAAGGCGATGCCGGGATTGCCAAAGCCGACGGTCTATTCTCGCATTAGGCAACTTCTCACAAGCGGTGAAATCAAGCGTATAGGGCGTGGTGTCTATGAGCGTTCGACTAAGGCTGAGTTCACCTTTGAGATTACTTCGCAAATAGAGAACATAGCCAATGAATTGTCCTCACAGTTTCCATACATTGACTTGTGTGTATGGGATTTTTCGCCCATTAACTCGCTTGCACAACACCTAATCAACTTCAACCTATGTGTGGTTGATGTTGATCGTGATGCCATCGAAGCGGTGTATGATCATCTTCGGGAAACTAATGAGCGAGTATTGACGACCAAGAGAATGTTTGACGGACTCGCTGATTATGACGGTTATATATTGGTGAGAAAGCTTGTCACTGATTCGCCATTGGCAAAAAAGGGTGAAGTAGCGGTTCCCACGCTTGAAAAACTCCTTGTAGACCTTGCTTGCGACAAAGAGTTCTCATTATTTCAAGGTCATGAGATTGAGCATATATTCGCTAATGCCCTTGCACAATATGTAGTCAACAAGAATAGGTTGTTTCGCTATGCAGGCCGCAAGAACCAACGAGAGAGAATTGAACAGTTGTTAATCAATAATTCGTCAATAAACTAAACTTACTGACGAATTATCAAACAATATCAAACTATGATAAATCCTGATTGCACCTCGTTAAAATGGATTCAGAAAGTCAGTGCCGAGCGTAACAATGCCGACAAATTGCTTGTCGAAAAGGTTGTTCGCGCCTTACTTCTTCTTGAAGGGCTTGCCGTTTCCGAGCTTGATTTCTGTTTCAAGGGCGGCACGGCAACCATGCTACTGCTTGATGCGGCTCGAAGAATGTCAATCGACATTGACATAATCGTTCCGGATTCAACTGCCGACCTTTCCGCAATTCTTAATAACGTTTGCCGGCGTCAAGGTTTCGTGCGTTGGGAGCCGGTGGAGCGCCACAACAAAGGAATAATCCAGAAGTCACACTTCAAGTTATTCTACCTTTCAAGCGTGATGGGCGGCAAGGAGCAAAGTATTCTGCTTGACGTGCTTCACGAAAAGGTGCATTATCAAGGCATTGTGCGAAAGCCGTTGGCTATCAGTTTCATTGAGAATACAGGATCTGCGGTTCTTATCAAGATGCCCGACATCAATAGTATTACCGGAGACAAACTGACTGCATTTTCCCCCAACACCATTGGCATTCCATACTCCAAAAGTGGCAACGATTGCGGCATGGAAATCATCAAGCAAATGTACGACCTCAGTTGCTTGTTTGAACAGATTGATGACATTGGAGAAGTCAAAAATGTGTTTGAGCGGATTACTGCCGTAGAGTCATATTACCGTGAGAACGACTTCACCCCTGAAGCCGTTCTCAATGACGGGCAAACTACCGCTCTCTCGATTTGCTTAAGAAAAGCAGTAGATGACACTTGCCGCTACGACATTCTCAGCAATGGCGCAAAACAACTGAACGGTTACATCTTCGCCGAACGTTTCAGCAACGAGAAAGCGATACCACATGCGGCAAAAGTAGCATACTTGATTGAGTTGGTCAAACATGGTTGCACTGACAAACAAACGTACAATCCGCAAGTAATCATGAGAGATTGGCAGGTCTCTCAACCGTTTGACCCACGAATTAACCGGATTAAGAAATCAAGTCCCGAAGCGTTTTTCTATCTCTATCAAATGGCGCAACTACATCAAAAGTAATCTATTCGGGGTTGTCGGTCGCTCACGTTCCAGCGCAAAAAAGAGAACCGCTTCGGGGCGGCTCTCTCGGTGGGCTATGTTCAACGGCTTACAGGCAACGGAAAACGTGACCGCTCTCGAAATAGTAATCACACATGAACAAATCTCGTGCGTACTTTGAGAAGTCAAAGTAATAGCGCAAATCATCGGGGACATTGCTCAGCAGTCCGCAATCGTCAACTAACTGCTCGGCAAAATCTTCCTCGCTTGCCCACTCACCGCAATAGGCTTCACGGAAATCCTCGAAAACGCTATCCTCACGACCTGCGCCCTTGTAGGCGAGAAAAGCGTCAAACGCCTCTTGCTCATCGGCTGACAAATCGGAATAGGCTTGAATGTTGTTGAAAACCTCCTCGCTCAAACCGCTCTCGGTGTACCACTCACGGGGGAAATTCTCAAAATCTTGGAACATAAACTCAGGGTCATGCTCATCACGATGCAGGAAACGGCACACTGCCATAAATTCCTCATAGTCATCAAACTTGGTAATGTCAAGCCATGCGCCTTCCAGACTTCCACAATTATATTTGTGGTAAGTGGAACAATACACGGCAGGATTGCCTTCTCGGTAATCACTCTTGTAATCATCGAGATTGAACACTTGCTCATCAACCTCAACATCATTGGCTGCGCCTTTAATGCTCTCGCTCGGCAATTCAAGTGAACTTGATTGCTCTCGCTTACTCGCATTATTGAGATTGGAGGAGCTGGAGCTGAAGCTTTTTACTTCCGGCTCTTGGGCTTGGGTGCTGTCAGCACCGCTTGTCTGATTGATAGAAAGGGGATTGTACTTCATAACTTAAAAATTTTGAAGATTAAACATTATTGATCTTGTTCTCGCTTTCGCTTCGCTTTTTACGGAACTTTATAAAGTGAGGCAGGGAAACGAGCGACCGCAAGGCTTGCCCAAAAATTTTCTTCCCGTAGGGCTTGCCATTTTTTTATCGCAGGGAAAAAATTGAAGAAAAATTTTGAGGCAACTTCGTATAGCCTTGCAGTGTAGTGGCTGCCCTTAACTTTGTGACGGAAAAACGAGGCGAGGAAGCGAGGAAGAAACAAGTCAATGTCAATGTTTAATGGATTTTCAGATGAAGTACACCTTTCTATCGGCAAGCGGTGTAGACATCAAAGCACCCTTGCCCAAGAGCCGTAAAACAAGCCGTGAGGTTACGAACACCCCTCTCTCAATCGAGATTGAGGGTTACAAAAAACAGACGGCAACCGTTTCACAACGACTACCGCCCTAAAGGTTATATAAACGTTGGTTTGCTATATTGAGCAAGGAATAAGTGACCGTTGGGCATAGAGCGTGACCTCGACCGAGCAAACCGCCGGATCGCCGTTAGGCGTTCCTGTGTCGCGCGTGACTTTCACGATAGGGCGGGGTTTCTCGTGTTGCCCGATAACATATGACACGTTATTGCAGTCGGTCACGATAAAAGCTATGTGCCTTGATGTAGGCAGCGTGTCAAGTGTTTTGAAGCGCAAGGTCGTATGCTCAATCCTGCCATTGTTGCCGTAGTTGGATTCCGCGGTGCAGGTCGGCACGCCGACGAAGCCGACAGGTGTTATGTCGGTGAATATGCCCACCGGCAACCCGGCGAGCGATTTATACATCAACTCGCGTTGCAAGAAGTCACTCGGCACATAACCGATGAACTTTATGCCCGGTAAAGATTGGCACGTTTTCATGATGGTGTATCGTTACAAAAATAATTTGAGCAACACTCGTTTTTTTTGAGGGTATCAAGTCGTCGCATTTTTAACAATTATTAAGGGAATTGTCGGCGTTTTGTTCAAGACGCAATTCTTCCCGACGTTTTTGCTCTCGATATACATTGCGCTTACGCAAGTATATTTTGGCAATGGTGTTCCAGTTCTTTTCGTTGGTTTCGATGCCGTGAGATTCCATCCACGCATATATCAAATCTTGTTTCCGTCTGCCAATGTAGCCGAACTTATACAAGTCATTCCAGAGGGCAATGACAAACCGGGTGCGTATGCACTGTGCCAAAGCCCTGCGTGATTTATGTGACAAGTAGTTGTTGAAACGCACGTTTTTACTCTTGAACCACGGAATACGGATTGGAACTTTGTCCTTTCCCGGCTCGTTTGGAGCCGCGAAGTAAGGCGGCACCATCAATCCGAGTTCAAGAATATCATTCTCGGCTGAGTTTTTTGGAAACTCAACAATCTTACCGCCATATTCATGTGTTAACCACTGCGCCAAATATGGATCAAGTTTCAAATAGATAATATATTCGCTCATAAAATGTCGCATTTGCTTTATCATGAGAAGCAAAATTATCGACGATAAGTGATGTCCTGAAAGACGATGACGTGCAGCATTTCGTTGAAACGGTCTGCAACACGCGCACCATATTTCTGTCGAATATCCTTTGCGGTGAGGTTCGTTGTGACAACAGTGAACTTCTGATGCTGATAGCGATACTCCATTAGTTCGATAATGGGGTTGAGCGAGTTGCCATAATGCAGAATTTCAACAGGTTCTTTACCCATATCATCAATGGCAAGCATCGAAGCCCTGCAGTACAAAGTGAAACTGTCCGTGTCGGTTGCCGCATGAATAATGTCGCGGACATCAACAATGCGAAGCCCGATGTCATAGTAAGGGTCTAAGTCCTTAATGAAGTCAAAGTGATGGCAGTGGTTCAGATAGTTGATTGCGCTTTGAAGCGCATAAACAAGAGTGGTCTTGCCGTTACCGCAAGTGCCGCAGAGCATCACACCAAACTTTGGGAACTCTTGTGTGATATACTCAGCCATTGATATGATACTGTTCGAGGTGTTCTCGTCCAGAATCATTTTGCCGTGGCGTTTATCAACGACTGAGGCGTAATGAGCCGCCAGTAAGTTCGTAGCATCTTGCGGCGACAGGTTAAATCTAAAACGTACTACCATAATCCGATGCCGTATTATCTGAGACATCACTTCCTCGACGCGCTGAATGTCGATCTTCGGACGCTTTCGTGCGCCCCCTTGATTTGTCAGTTCCATTTTGCTTGATATTTTTGATTTGAATGTTTAACCAGTGATAGAAATGCTGCCGGAAGTCTGCCACATCTTTGTGTGACTTTTCCATGCAGAGCATTGCATTAAAAAATTTTTCAAGCCAATCAATCACTTCTCCTGTTGTGATGTTGTGATTTTTTGCGGTTGCTTCTAAAAAATTTTGCGCAGCCCTTATTTCTTCAAAAAATTTTTGTTCACGCTCGCGTGATGAGAGAGAATTATTATTTTCTTTATTTTCTTTATTATTTAATTCAATCTGTGACCGTTTGCGTGTCTGTGATATGGATTCGTCCTGCTCACTTATATTGTTGCTGTCGGTTCCGTTTTCTACCGAATTTACGACCGAATTATCATCGCCATCATCATCGAAATACTGCAATAATTTTTCCCGTTGGTACTTGTTATAATTGCATACGGTTATAACTGTCATATCACGGTTGCGATTGCAAACTATCATGTCATTTTTTTCAAGCAAGCGCAAGAAACGCCTTACGGTATCGCCGTTGGTTTTCCAACGAAGCATAAGAGTTCTCGTGGTCGTCACGAACTGACCACGCTTCAGCTCCAAGTTTTTACTGCCGAACTCAATAGTTCGGTTTTCCCAATGGGCAAGGTATATTATATCAAGCCAACGCTGGGTGTGCTTTGCTGAAAGCCAAATCCAATGCTCCCATAAAGACCGATGCACAAGAATATAACCTTTAGCCATTTTTGCGGTATGTTAAAGCTGTGACTTCCAAAAGCGAATAATCTCACTGCCGGTATAAAACTTCTGCGCTGTAGAACGCCTCACTCCCTGCCGAATAGCACCGAGACTGGTGTATTTCAGCAGCGTGTTCCTGTGTATGCCAAGTATAGCACAAGTCTGTGTTATAGAGAATCGCGCATTCATTGACACTTTTGGTTCTTCGGTAGTCATAGTCATTCGTTTTCAGGGAATAGCTCATCATATGGCACGCCGAAGTGTTGTGAGAGCGTGATCATCACATTCATGTCGGGTTGCGATTCGCCGGAAATCCATTTACGTACAGCCGTTTCAGAGCGGTTTGTTAATTGCGCAACGGTCTTGATAAAAGACGCGGCAGGTGTGGGGCGTTTCTTTGCCCGATAGTACAATGCCTTCAATGTTCTCTGTCTCATAAGTTTATGCCTTTGATAAAAAATAAATTTGTTATAATTAAAATTTTAACGATTATAATTTTTGTGATAACGAAAATTATTCGTAACTTTGCGGCGAAATTAAAAATTTCAAGAACAAGGTTATATTTCCGTTATAACAAAATTATTGCAAAGGTAGTGATAATTTTGTAATAGCAAGCAGAAAACTGCAAAAAAAATTATATCAACGGCAAAAGAAATGAGAACGTTGGATTTGCAAAGAATACGCAAGGAGTTCAAGGTGACGCAATTACGCTTGGCGGAATTGACCGGCTACCCACAGGGCTTTCTATCTCGTGTCGAGAATAAGAAAGCTCCGGCTCCCGTTGAGTTAATCAATAAGATAGCAAATGTATTGGAAATCTCCGACATCGACGAGTACATCATACCCGATGAGGACGAAGTGCGCCGTGCCGCTGTTGTAGAGCAAAAGCAAAAGGTCGAGCAAGATAGGATTGACCGTTTGCTCTCTATTATAGAGCATCGTGACAGGCGCATCGAGAAGTTAGAAGCAGAGGTTGACCGCTTGCGAAAAATCATCGACAACATGAAGAAAACGTAAATTGAGTGCGCCTTTGAGTGCACATCGTGATAACTTAATTTTAATTGTTTAATAATCAAGTTATTACAACGTATATTTTCAAGCTTTGGGAGCAGGAGGTCCCAGGTTCGAATCCTGGTACCCCGACGAACAAGAAAATTGCTAAAAGCCAATTAATTATTAATTGTTTTTAGCGATTTTTCTTTATTAAACCCGAATCGGTGATTACTGTTCAACGGGCTGCATGTCTCCTGGGAACGTCGCCTGTATATCTTGTAAGCCTGGCTGAATAGCGTATGGCTGTGGTCAAGCCTGTCGCCCATTGTGGCAAAGAGCTACGGCTTTGCGTAGGTATTCTTTATCTTTAACATCTGTATGATTTTGCATAAAAATTCACAAAACCTTACAGATTTATGCAACAGACTAATGCCACAATAAGTTTGTTGCCAAAGGGCACATCCCTTTAAAGGAAGACTTTCTATTATTATGTGTTTATCATCTCACGTTTTGATGTTCAAATCAACGGAAAAAGTGATGACGCGCTTTTTATTGAATAAATATTGCTATCCGCTGAATAATATTGCATAGCAAACAATAATAATGAGATCATTTGCGTATAATCATAAAACAAAGCCATAAACTAACTAAAAATGAGATTAATATGAAAAAGATGTTTTTTATATCACTTGCAGTGATTTCGTTGGTCCTGGTCGGATGTTCCGATGACCCATATTATGATATAGATCCCTCTGGCAACGGAGGCAGTGTGATACCTGGCGGACAAGGAGGCAGTAATGCCACTGGCGATGACTTGGAGGAGTTTGACATAAGTTTTGACACGTCGCCCCTCACCGAGAGCGAGACAATACCGAGCGATGAGAACGATGAAACCTATGACGACTATGTGGAGCACACCACTATCTCACGTCAGATTACCGTGAACTTTAACGGGAGCAGCGCCACCGTAGATGGCAACACCGACGGTGTGGATGTGACTGTTGATGGCGCACATGTCACCGTTGTCAACGGCAACAAAGGCATGGAGTTCATATTGACAGGTAACACAAGCAACGGCTCTTTCAAGTCATATAGTGACTATAAGTTCAAAATCACTCTCGACGGTGCCGACATCACTAACCCTAATGGTCCCGCCATCAATAACCAAAGCCACAAGCGCACGTTTGTGGAACTCGTCGATGGCACTACCAATAGCTTAACCGATGGCAGCGCCTATAGCAATATTCCCGATGACGAAGACTGCAAGGCTTGCTTCTTCAGCGAGGGGCAGCTCATCTTCAGCGGCAGCGGCATTCTCAATGTGACAGGAAACTACAAGAATGGTGTTTGCAGTGACGACTATGTCCGTTTTCGCCCCGGCAATGTGATAAACATCAGTGCAAACAAGAGCAACGGCGTCAAGACTAACGATGGCGTGTTTGTGAACGGCGGCGTACTTAATATCAGCGTTAGCGGCACGGCAGCCAAGGGCATCTCAAGCGATGCGCTGGTGACAATCGATGGCGGACGCACTACTATCATCACATCAGGTAATGGCGAGTATGACAGCGATGAGAAAGACACCAACGCGAGCGCAGGCATCAAGGCCGACAGCATCTTCACCATGAACAGCGGTGAGCTCTACATCAAGAGCACCGGTTCGGGAGGAAAGGGCATCAACAGCGATCAGTCCATCACTTTCAATGGCGGCACCGTGGAAATTCTCACCACTGGCTCACGCTACAGCTACGGCAGTCTGCACTCCAGCGCCAAAGGCATAAAGGGTGACGGCGATGTAATAGTCAATGACGGAAGCATAAAGGTGCGCACCACAGGCGGTGAAGGCAGTGAAGGCATTGAGAGCAAGAGCGACCTTTACATAAAGGGCGGCACCGTGGAGGTGTCAAGCTATGACGATGCCATCAATGTTGCCAACAAGTCGCATCAGCTCACCATTTCAGGTGGCAGCGTTTATGCCTACAGCACCAACAATGACGCCATCGACAGCAACGGAAGCATCACCATCTCGGGAGGCATAGTGATTGCCGCTGGTGCCTTGCAGCCCGAGGGCGGCATCGACAGCGACAACACCGCCATCGTCATCAATGGAGGTGTAGTGATTGGGCTTGGTGGAGAGAATAGCACAGTATCGAGTTCGAGCAAGCAGATTACTCTTGTCTCAGGCAATCAAATCACTGCTGGCACCACGATGGCTATTACTTGCGGTAGCAATGGTGTACTCGCCTACAGTGTTCCACGTTCCTTCAACCAGATGATAATATCGTCGCCCAAATTCACCAGCGGTGGTTCCTTTTCCATCGTCTCGGGATGCAGTGTGAGTGGAGGAAGCACATTCCATGGCTTGACGACTGGTGGCACCACAAGCGGTGGCAGCAGTGTGGCAAGCGGCACACTAAGCTCCACTGTCACTTATAGCAACACATCGGCCAGCAGTGGTGGCGGCGGTGGCGGAGTTCCTGGCGGTTGGCACTAATGGCGGAGGGTGTTGGAGCCGTATTCATGCTCACGCTTGGGATTCATAGGGAACCAACCTTTCTCAACGCGCTTTTTCTGGGCAAACAGCTCACCTATGCCCCAAAGGGCAGAGGCGCCGAACACTCCGAGGAATGACGAGAGATAGATATTCTCGATAAAAAGAGCCATCACACAGCAGCTGACACCTATTAGAAGGTAGAGAACCCAGGGACGTGTGCCCCAGTGATATTCCGTCTTGATGACTATTGGATGCCAGATGCCTATGGTGAGAAAGGTCACGATGGCGATGATAATTCCTGTAAAATACATGACTTTTTTTATTACATTTGAGCGCAAAGATAGCAATAGTTTTTTTGATTTGCAACAGAGTGCGCTAAGCAATCTATAATCTTGCACTCATAAGCAGAAACGATGTAAAGAAAAAGCACTTCTCGGTTGGATGAGAAGTGCTTTTCGGCATTGTAATGTAAGGGGAATATAGAAGAGAGGGGATTAATCCTCGTCTTTGTTGGCTTCTTCGTATTCCTTGAGGAGCTTCTCCTGAACATCACCAGGAACGAGCTCGTAGCTAGCGAACTTCATCGAGAACGAAGCACGTCCACCAGTGATAGAACTCAAAGCGGTAGAGTAGCTTGCCATCTCCTTCAATGGGATGCGAGCCTTGATGGTCTCAAGACCGTTGGCGCTCGACATATCCATCATGATGCCGCGGCGACCGGGAAGGTCACTTTGCACGCCACCCATTGCATCGCTTGGAACGAGAATCTCAACATCGTAGATAGGCTCGAGAACCTTAGGATTAGCGTCTCGGAAGGCCTTGCTGAAGGCGTTACGGGCTGCCAGACGGAACGAGATTTCGTTACTGTCAACCGGGTGCATCTTACCATCGTAGATGCACACGCGCACGTCGCGAGCGTAAGAGCCAGTCAATGGTCCTTGCTCCATGCGGTCCATGATACCCTTCACGATAGCGGGAATGAAGCGTGCGTCGATAGCACCACCCACGATACAGTTGTAAATCACGAGCTTGCCACCCCAGTCGAGGTCCATCTCCTGCTTATCGCGGACGCTCATCTTGAACTCCTGGTTGCCAAACTTGTAAACATCGGGCTCGGGCATACCTTCGCGGTAAGGCTCGATAATCAGGTGTACCTCACCAAACTGACCCGAACCACCCGACTGCTTCTTGTGACGATAGTCGGCACGAGCGGCCTTAGTGATGGTCTCGCGATAAGGAATCTTAGGCTCGATGTACTCGATTTGAACCTTCTCGTTATTCTCGATGCGCCACTTGAGGGTGCGCAGGTGGAGCTCGCCCTGACCGCTGATGATGGTCTGCTTCAACTCCTTAGACTGCTCGATAATCCAAGTTGGGTCTTCCTCGTGCATGCGGTTGAGGATTTGGCCGAGTTTCTCAATCTCACTCTCATTAACTGGGCGGATAGCACGCTGGTACTTGGGAGCGGGATATTGGATGAAGTCGTAAACGCGTTCGCAGTCCTTGTCGTTGAGAGTGTTGCCACGGCGCACGTCTTTAAGTTTCACTGTAGCGCCGATGTCGCCAGCCTGCAACTCGTCGATAGGAGTCTTTGCCAAGCAGCCGCACACGGTGTTGAGCTGTGTGATGCGCTCCTTGCTGCCGCGGTTCATGTTATTGAGGTCAGTACCGGCCTTGATGGTGCCGCTCATCACCTTGAAGTAAGAAACCTCGCCAATGTGAGGCTCAACGGTGGTTTTGAAGAAGAAGAGGCTTGTTGGACCGTTGGGGTCGCATTTTACCTCGTTGCCATCGGTGTCGGTAACGGCGGGCATCTCGGCGGTGGTGGGAACTACCTCGCCAAGGAATTCCATGAGGCGGTCAACGCCCACGTTCTTCTCGCCGCTGATGCACATTACTGGAATAACGCTGCAGTCGATAAGACCCTTGCGCACGCCGTCAACGATTTCCTCTGGGCTGAGGCTGTCGGTCTCAAGGAATTTCTCCATGAGTGTCTCATCACCTTCGGCAGCCATCTCCACGAGAGCCATGTTCAGCTCCTCGGCACGGTCTTGATGGGCGGCGTCGATGTCGGTGACGGTAGCCTTGCCACTGTCGCCGTCGTAGGTATACTGCTTCATTGTCATCACGTCAACAATGCTCTTGAAGCCTGCGCCAGTCGAAACAGGGAATTGCACGGGAACCACCTTGTTGCCAAAGGTCTCGCGCAGCTGGTTGAGGGCGTTGTCATAGTCAGCTGCATCGTTGTCAAGACGGTTGATGGCGAAGATGAGAGGCTTCTTGATGTTGCCCACGGTGCGATACTGGTTCTGAGTACCTACCTCAATTGCGTTCTGGCCGTTGATGAGCATCAAGCCGGTGTCGGTGACGTTGAGGGCGGTAACAATGTTGCCAACATAGTCGTCCATGCCTGGGCAGTCGATAAAGTTTAGCTTCTTGCCGTTGTTCTCCACGCTAAAGATGGTTGAGAACACCGAGTTGCCATACTCCTTCTCCACAGGGAAATAGTCACACACGGTGTTACCTGCGTCGATAGTGCCGCGGCGGTTGATAAGGCCGCAGTCAAAGATGATAGACTCGGCAAGGGTAGTTTTACCCGAGCCTTTGTTTCCTAATAATGAGATGTTACGAATCTCGTTACTCTTATAAACTTTCATGAAAATTATTAGTGAAATTAAATGATTTGAATTTTCTTCTTTTTATTCCAATAATACCTGCTAAACAGCATTTTACGTCACCAAAAATCATGGCACAACCGTTTGAGCCCACAAAGTTAGTGATTTAATTTCTAAAAAATAAATTTTTTCTCAATAAACTACATAATTATTTGCAACAAAGTGGAAAAATGCCCAAAAAGACATCTCGTTTATCGGGGATCAGGGACCGGGAATCGCATTTTTTTAGACATAAAAACATAAGTTCAATTATGCTGCGCTAGTATTTTTAGACATAAAAACAAAGTCTTGTTATTATGAAAGTCTTATGTTCTTTTTCTAAATGTTGCGGCGTTGTTGTTTTTTTGTTTCAATTTTGTTGAATTTGACTCAAGCATGATGGCTATGCCATCGCCCTCCGCACTTCGTGCGACTTAGGCTTCAAGCTCTTCTCGAGCTAAAGGTTCCACGCGAAGCATGTTAAATGAGTCCTCAAGGCAATTACCGATCCCCGATTATCGCGTCATGCGCTTGAGGATGTTGTAGCTAGGCAAGATGCCCAGTTCGCCGGCTTTGCTCAGGTCGGTGGTGCCCTTCTCCTTGTCACCGAGCTGCAGATAGATGAGAGCTCGGTTAAAATAGGCCTCTCCCAAGTCGGGTTTCAACTCAATAGCGCGCGAATAGCTGGCGATGGCACCTTCGTTGTCGCCCATCATCGCCTGCACGTAGGCAAGATTATAATAGGCATAAGTGTTTCGCGGCGACAAAGCGATGACCCTCCTCATGTCGGCAGCCATGTCACCCAGAGCCACCTCTCGGGCACGCCGTGAGAGCATGGCCTGGCTCTCGGCATCGCTGGCGGCAGGTGCCTCGGTGCCCGACGCCCCGTCGAGCTGCAGTTTCACCATTCGGGCATTAAACCTAAGGAAATAAGCCAGCGCGAAATCGCTGTTGGCATTGATGGCCCGGTCGGCGTCGGCGATAGCGGCGTCCACGTTTTTCAGCAAGAAGAAGTCCATCGCCCTGCCAAAGTAGTCGATAGCCCTCACATCGCTGGTAGCGATAAGCCCATTGAAATAATCAACGCTGTTGAACCTCGACCGCGCCTCATATTCCGAGAGGCTTGGAGTGCCGCATACCAGCGTCAACGCGCTGGTGAGCACATGCAGCTCATTAACTTGAGTCATCTCTTTCATGAAATGGGTGCGCCCGTTAAGCTTGTTGTCGTAGCTGTAATAGGACAAAGAGAACACGCTCTGCGGCTCCACTTCCACATTGTTGTCCTGAATATATCCCCGTGACTTGTTGCGGTAGCGACGGTGACCGGCTTTCTCGTCATAGAGGCCGTCGCTCTCAAGGTTCACCTCAGGTTTAAGCTCATTATCGACATCCACCACGAGCAGCTGGCTGAAGCGCTTCTGTACCTCCTCAACCGACTCCTCGAGGCTCCCTTCCATCATCTCTCGCTGGCGTTGAGCCTCCTGCTCCTGCTTGTCGTAGTGCTGCTGGGCATGTTTCTGACGAATCTCCTCGGAGTGTTCACGCTCTACATCCACAGGGTTAAAAGAGCTGTAATGCACACCCTTAGCTTTCATCACCGAGATTGCCGTCTCCAGGTCTTTCTCATATCCACGCTTGTCGCCCAGCCGCTGCTTAATTTGCGCGCGCAGCATGTAACCGCTCTCAAACTTTGGGTACTTGGCGAGAATGCTGTTGAGGTCTTTGAGTGCCGACTGATACTGCCTTGTCTCGATGTAGAGCATAGCACGTTGATACAGTGCCACAAAGTCGTCATTGTCCTTCTTGAGCATAGCATTGAGCCCGCTGATTCCTTGCTGGTACTGACCAATGTTGATGAGCATCATGGTGCGGTTATAGAAGGCGGGATAGTTGTCGGGGTCACGATCAAGCACAAAGTCATAGTCCTCAACCGCCTTGTTGTAGTCGCCAACCTCACTGCGCAACAACGCCCGGTTATAGTGGGCAGTGACGCTGTTAGGGTCTATGGCGATGGCATAGTCCAGGTCGGCCATCGTGCCACGGATGTCATTAACCTGGTACCTGAGATAGGAGCGGTTAATATAGTAGTTCACGTTGCTCGGTTCCAGCTTTATGACCTCATCAATGTCTTCAAGGGCTTTGCCGTAGTCCTTTAGATGGTTGGCGTAAATCTCGCAACGCGCAAGATAGGCCTGGGCGTTGTTTTTATGACGCTCTATACATCTCGACACATAGCTCAAAGCGCCTATCGAGTCCTGGCGGTCGAGGCACAGCCGCGCCATGCCCAGACACGCACGCTCACTGGTGGAGTCGCGACCCAAGCACCATTTCAAGCAACTGTCGGCAGCGTTGTAGTTCTTCAGAGCGAGTTCACACATCGCCATGTTGAGCATGATGTCGGGATCGTCAGGGCGCATCTGCAGGCAGATCTTATAATCGCCTATCGCCTCATCATATTTGTGGGTGTTGTGCCTTGCCACGGCGCGCACTCGGTAAGCGTCTTTGATAAACGGGTTTATCTCTATGCACTTAGAGGCATCGCTCTCGGCGCCCGAATAGTCATCGAGCGATATCTTTGCCACTGCGCGGTAAAAGTAAGGCTCTGGAAGATAAGGCTTCTGCTGAATGACCTGATTGAAATACTGGATGGAGAGAATGTAGTCCTCAAAGTACAACGCGTTGCGCCCTATGTTCATCACCTGCTCGGTGTTGATTTGAGCAAACAAAGCAAGAGAACAAGAAAACAAGAGGACAAGAAAACAAGAAGCCCTCTTCAAACGAACTTTTTTGTCAAATTTTGTCAAACGACGCAAAATGACCATGCTCTTGTTTTCATTTTTAGACATAAGAACATAAGTTCATATTTTCTACTTGGTACTTTATACTTTGTACTTTATCCTTGGTTCTTTGTACTTTGTACTTTATCCTTGGTACTTTGTACTTTGTCCTTGGTCCTCTAAACTTTTATGCAAGCATAAAACCTACAATCTCACCTTCTCAAGCACCACGAGGGTCTTGTTCACCGATTTTCCCATTTCATCGCGCTCGGTGGTGAGCAGCTCAACCTCACGGTCGCTGCGCTTGTGGCAGAACTGCGCCTCCTCAAGGGCTATAAGCAAGCGGGTCTCGGTGTCGATATTTGGACATTGGTTATGTGAGGACTTCAAGTCTTCATATTCAATGGCAAAATCCTTAAACGGGTCAATCGTTATCACACCATTTATTATATTGCATCCGCTAGTGATGTTCACGGTGAGCATGTCGATGTCGTTCACCATTTTGATGTCTCGGTCGAGCACATCCTCGCCATTGATAATCTTTACCAACCAGGGGCCATTCATGAAGTCGAGGTTTTGACGGCGGAGCTTGATGACCACGTCGCGGCGCTTATTCTTCATCTCCATGTATTCGGTGTCGCCAACCTTGACGAGGGCTATCGACGACACCTCATCGAGGGCCTTGAGCAAATCGCGTTCTATATACTGGAAATAACCTCCCGATTTCTTGGTGACAAGTATGTCGTTAAACGAAATCTTGTTGTCTTTCTTATTAAGAGTGTAAGTCGCATTAATGGCATTGGTGCCAGTGTTGCCATACAACATACGACCAAGCACATCAAAGTTGAGATAAACCCTTGAGCCAGCAATCCTTGTCACTTCCGATTCATTGATTTCCACTACATTCCACTCGCCATTAATCTGTTCCATCTCATTGGTGATGGGTAAGTCAACCTCCTCAAGCGTCTGCTCGATAAAGACTGTCTGCTTTGGCTCTTTCTTGTCTTTTTCTTTCTTTTTCCTGCCGTATGCCACATCAGGGCACGATGCCATGAGCGCAAAAAGCAGGGCAAATATTGTTATTCTTCTTATCATTTTCAGTAAATATTTTCGGTCAAAAATATGCTTTTAATGAGCAAAATTCGTCATTTTACAAATAATAAGCAAATTTGACCATTACTTTTTATTATTTTTTTATAACTTTGTAGTGCATTTTAAACTTAATTGAAGCTGACAAGACAATGGTAGCTGTCGAAGCAAGGGTCGGCTTCGCCGAGAACCTTTAGCTCGACGAGAGTATGAAGCCCTAGTCGCACGAAGTGCGGTGGGCGGTGGCGAAGCCATCATGCTTGACTCAAATTGAACAAAATTTTTAAAGAAAAATTATCCAAAATTTTAGATAAAATGCTCACGCTCGCAAGGCTTTGTGCAAGCACAAGCTTTGACTCGCTTAATCGCATTTTTGATAAATTTTTTGTTTCAATTTTGTTGAATTTCCACGCGAAGCGTGTTAAATGAGTCATCAAGGCATTTATGTGCCTGTTGTTACTGGTCGTTTAACAAGAATGTCAGCTAAAAACTATAAACTATTAACTATTAACTATATTTTTTTATGACAAAAATCACTAAATCAGGGCTTGACCCAAAGAACTTCTTCGAAATTGTTGACGGCAAGCCAGTAGCACTCTTTGTGCTCACCAACAAGAACGGCGTGGAAGCCTGCATCACCAACTATGGCGGGCGCATCGTGAGCCTCATGGTTCCTGACCGCGATGGCACCCTCACCGATGTGGAACTGGGACACGACAGCATCGCCAATTACCTTGCCGACAGCGGCAACTTTGGCGCGCTCATAGGGCGTTACGGCAACCGCATCGGGCAAGGCAAGTTCACCTTAGATGGTGTGGAATACCACCTTCCCATCAACAACGGTCCCCATTGCCTGCATGGTGGGCTCAAGGGCTACGACAAGAAAGTGTGGGATGCCAAGCAAGACGGCAACCGACTGGAGCTAACGCTGGTCGATCCCGACGGCACCGAGGGCTTCCCTGGCACGCTCAACGTGAAGGTGGTTTATACCCTAACCGACGACAACGCCATCGACATCGACTATAGCGCCACTACCGACAAGCCAACCATCGTGAACCTCACCAACCACTCTTATTTCAACCTCAACGGCGACCTCGCGTCGAGCATCCACAACCACGTGCTAACAGTTGATGCCGACCGCATTACGCCTGCCGACGAGACGCTTATCACCGACGGCTCGTTTATGGACGTGACAGACACGCCTTTCGACTTCCGCTCACCCAAACCCATCGGGCAAGACATCAATGCCGACGACCAACAACTCAAGAACGGCAACGGCTATGACCACAGCTTCGCCCTGAACCACCCCGGCGACTTGAGCAAGGTGGCATTGCGTGTGATGTCGCCAGTGACGGGCATCGTCATGGAGGTGTTCACAACAGAGCCGGCAGCGCAGATGTACACCGGCAACTTCCTCGACGAGAACCTCAAAGGAAAGTTCGGCGTAGGCTACCCGGCGCGCTCGGCAGTGGCGTTTGAGACACAGCACTACCCCAACACCCCCAACTGCCCCCAATACCCGTCGTGTGAGCTGCGACCAGGCGAGACCTACCACACCCGCACCATCTACCGCTTCACAACGGCATAACATATTGCCAAATAAACCTAAAGAGCCACGCAACAATAGTCGCATGGCTCTTCTTTTATCTTTACCTGTTAAGTTTTATATTCCCTCTTCTCGGTCCTTCTCAAACTCGTCGCTTAGCTCTCGCAGCTCTTCCTCGTTGAAGTTCTCGTCACCATAGAACGCCTCGTCAATATCAGCGTCGATATCTGTGTCAACCTTGAGTGGCGCTGCAAACATATCGGGCAGTGTCTCCTGGGGAGCCTTGCCCTCCTTGCGCTGGCACAAAGGGTCGTGGAGGCTCTTGCCTGGCACGGTCTCTTTGAGAATCATATAGAAATAACGCTCGGTCATGTAATCAAAGACAAACTTGATTTTCTGACCCTCGTCCTCTATCAACTCGTCGAGAGGGGTGTCTTCCATGATCCAGATGTCCTCATCGCTGTCGGTGTCCATGTCAATATATGTGACCTCTTTCTCTTTGCACCAATCCTCATCGCAAATTACAAAAGAATCCATCTGGCTCTTGTCGTAGCCGGCGGCTTCCAAGATGGTGTTACGTAGCCTGACAAAGGTGTCAGAGCTGTCAATCGCAATCTCTAATTTAAAATTTTCTGCTTCTTCCGAACCTATCAGAAACTTGTAAATCATAGCTTAGTTTTATTTTTTAAAATTATCACGGTGCGAAATTAGTAAAAAAATGAATTAAGCAAGCATTATTGCCACTTTTTTTTATCAACAAGTAAAAAAAAGAGCTTTTCCAAATTTTTCAGCAAGAAAAAATGAACAAAATTAGGGATAAAATAGATTATTCTACAGTTTCTCTACCATTATTACTCCTATCAGCACCAAAGCGCAACCAACCACTGCTACCATTCCCACTGTCTCGCCAAGCATTATCACACCCATCACGATAGAGATTATAGGGTCGAGATAGAGATAATTGCTCGACTTGATGGCGCCAATCTTCTTGATCACGAGATTCCAGATGAAGAATGCCGCCATAGAGCAAATCAGTGCTAGGAACAGCATGATGGCAAGTAAGTCGGGACGCAACAGGGTAGATATGGGTGTCATTGGCTCAAGAAACATCAACGGGAAGGCGCACAAAAAGCCGTAAATCATCACTTTGCGGGTGATGGAAAGAGTGCTGTGACGACCTTGCACACGCTTAAGAAGCACGCTATATACCGACCACGACAGTGCGGCAAGCAGAGCCAGCACGTTGCCAAGCAACCCGTCGCCCCACACCAGTCCGTCGCGCAGAGTCACCACTGCCACTCCCAGAAAAGCCACCATCGAGCTCAGCAGTATTTTCCACGAGAAATGTTCCTCTTTCAGGAATATCGCAGCTAAGATCGTGGTCAGCAAGGGATTTATGGCAATCACTATCACCACGTCACTGAGTAGCGTCAGCTTCAACGCCACATTTTGCAGCACGAAGTACATGGCGCCGCCAGTGAGTCCGCACAGCACTGCCAGTGCCTCGTCGCGCCAATTCCATAACGAGACCTTGAAACGTGAAATAATGAGCAGTCCCAGATATGCTAACAGCGAGCGATACACAAAAATCTCGGTCGGCGTAATGCCGTTGTTAAGCAATATCTTATTAAATGGGAACGATACTCCCCACGCCAGTATCACCAGTATGGCTATGATATGATACCACACAATATTCATTGTTGTTCGTTGTTCGTTTATTGTTATTCGTTTATCGAGGACCGGGAATCGGGGATCGGGGATCGGAGATCGAAGACCAGAGTTCCTCTAACCTCTAAACTCTAACCTCTAAACTGCGCGAAGCGCCCTCACCTCTTCATCCATAATTTTCTCTCATCAGCATCCATGAGTTCGATGGCATATCGCAGTGCAGTGCGGGGCATCTCTTGAGCATGATGGTGTAAGAATTCCCGAAGCACATCAAGGCTCACGCGCTTGCCCATCTCCCGCAGCATCCACCCTACTGCCTTGTGCATCAAGTCGTGAGAATGATGCAGGTGGAGCTCGGCATAACGCAAGGTGAATTGTGGGTCGCCATGCCTGAGTGGTCCCAAAGTGCAAACCATCGACATTCGTTGTTCCCACAGGTTGTCGCTGGCTGCAAGGCGGTCGAGTGTGGCAAGTTTCTCTTTTCCGCTATAATGTGAAGGCGACATGAGCCACTCCCCCACTATCTTATACACCGACAGGTCAACGAGATCCCAATTGTTGGCGCAACGGGCATGCGACAAATAGAACTCCACAATAATGTCGCGCTGGGCAATGGCGTTTTCATCGTCCTTCAGCTTTTTCTTATTTTGAGCCTCAAACTGTGCCACCAGCACCAGCAAGCCGCACAAGCGCACCTCATGCCACGGCGAGGCGAGCAAATTCTCCACCTCACCCAGCGGCAACGCCTTGCAACGCGCCACCACACGGCGAGTGACGGGGACTTTGATACCAAGGAACCGGTCGCCCTCGCCATAGTCGCCCTCACCAGTCTTGAAAAAACGCATCAGGTGCCGCACCTGGGCCTCATCGCCTAGCGACTCCATGAGGGCAATCACCTGCCTAGCAGTTCCTAACTCTTTATCGTTACGCGTCACAGCCGATCTTTATCTAATAAAATGCATAGGTTGCCAATCTTCTTCCTCGGGAGCGGGAATGGCGGCTGTCGATTTGTTCTTGAGTAGCCAGGCCATGTTACGGGCGAGTTGGCGCATGGTCTGCATTCCCTCCACATCGAGCTGCGCCTCACCTTTGCCTAGACCATAGACGATGTTCCAATACTGCGATGTCACAAGGGGCATATTCTTGAGCTGGAAGGGCATCATCAATGTCTGCAACGCCGCAGTGGCACCACCACGGCGGCACACGGCAACAGCGGCAGCGGGCTTGTTATCGACTTGTGCCCCGGCATAGAAAGTGCGCTGAATAAGTGCCAACACCTGCCCGGCAGGCTGACCGTAATACACTGGCGAGCCAACCACCAGTGCGTCGGCAGCGCTCATCTTCTTTATCATCTCGTTGCAGATGTCATCGTCGAAGGCGCACTTGCCATCACGCTTCTCGTGGCACTTACCACAGGCGATGCACCCACGCACCGGCTTCATGCCTATCCACGCAATCTCGGCATCTATTCCCTCATCGTTCAGAGTCTTTGCCACCTCACTCAAAGCAAGAAAAGTGTTGCCATCCCTGCGAGGCGAGCCATTTATCAATAATACTTTTGCCATAACTTATTATTAATATTTCACATTAAAAAATCGCACAAAATTAGTGCAAGTTGAGAGAAATGCCAAATTTATTTGAGCATTTCCGAAGCGCAGCCTAATTTATCTATAATTATCAAAAAAATCATGAAAAGAAAAACAAGTTGATGTTTTATGGATTATTGTAGGTCGCACCGAGAAAAAACTAACTACTAATAACCAAAAACTAACAACTTTTTACTACCTTTGTGCCCGATAATAACGAAATCTATGGCAAACAATTCATTACTAGAGCGGTTAGATGGCCTTGACGCGCGGTTTGAGGAGATTCAGACTCTTATTACCGACCCGTCGGTCATCGCCGACCAGAAGCGATATGTAAAGCTCAGCAAGGAGTACAAAAGTCTTGAGAACCTGCTGGCTGTGACACACGAATATAAAAAGAAAATCGAGGACGTGGAAGACGCCAAGGATCTGCTCGCCAGCGAGAGCGACGAGGAGCTAAGAGCTATGGCTCGTGAAGAGATTGATGCAAACCAGGAAGAGCTTCCCAAACTCGAAGAGAAGATAAAACTGCTGCTCATTCCCGAAGACCCCGAAGACTCGAAGAACGCCATCATCGAGATACGTGGCGGCACAGGCGGCGACGAGGCTGCCCTCTTTGCCGGCGACCTGGCACGCATGTACACCCGCTACTGCGAGAGCCGGGGCTGGAAAATCGAGATGTCGAGTTGCAGCGAGGGAGCCGCGGGAGGCTACAAGGAAATTGTGTTCAGCGTCACTGGCAACGGCGTGTATGGCACTCTCAAATATGAGAGCGGCGTGCACCGTGTGCAGCGCGTGCCGGTCACCGAGACTCAGGGACGCGTCCACACCTCGGCGGCGTCGGTGGCGATATTGCCCGAGGCCGAGCCGTTTGACATCGAAATCAACGAGGGCGAGATAAAGTGGGACTACTTCCGCTCCAGTGGTGCCGGCGGACAGAACGTGAACAAGGTGAACTCTGGAGTGCGCCTGCGCTACATGTGGAACAACCCCAACACCGGCGAGGACCAGGAAATCCTCATCGAGTGTACCGAGACCCGCGACCAGCCCAAGAACAAGGAGCGCGCACTGGCACGTCTGCGCACCTTCATCTACGACAAGGAGCATCAGAAGTACGTTGACGACATCGCCAGCCGTCGCAAGACACTGGTGAGCACCGGCGACCGCTCGGCAAAAATCCGCACCTACAACTACCCACAGGGCCGCATCACCGACCACCGCATTGGCTACACCATCTACAACCTACCAGCCTTCATGGACGGTGACATACAAGACTGCATCGACCACCTCATCGTAGCCGAGAACGCCGAGAAACTCAAAGAGGCAGAACTATAAGATAAGTTCTGCCGCTTCGCGTTGCTCGCTAGTTAGCCGCGCTTCGCGCTAGTTTGCCGCTCAGCAAGCTGAGCTAGATTATGAGTCTAGGAGAGCAACGCGAGCAACACAACCAGCGAGCAACGCGAGCGGCACAACCAGCGAGCAACGCGAGCAACACAACCAGCGAGCAACGCGAGCGGCACAACCAGCGAGCAACGCGAGCAACACAACCAGCGAGCACCGCGAGCGACACAACCAGCGAGCACCGCGAGCGGCACAACCAGCGAGCAACGCGAGCGACACAACCAAGAAATTTGGCTTAAATTCGTTTAATTCGTGGTTTTTTGCTAACTTTGCACCCAATTAGAAATAGGTAATAATTTTAAAACTTTTCAAAATGGCTAATTTTAATGATTACAACTTTGCCGGTAAGAAGGCAATCGTGCGTGTTGATTTCAATGTCCCTCTGAATGAGGAAGGTAAGGTTACCGACGACACCCGCATCCGCGGAGCGTTGCCCACCCTTAAGAAGATTCTTGCCGACGGAGGCAGCCTCGTGGTGATGTCGCACATGGGCAAGCCTAAAGGCAAAGTCAACCCCAAGCTCTCGCTGAGCCAGATTACCAGCGACGTGGCTGAAGCTCTTGGCACTGAGGTGAAATTCGCTCCCGACTGCGCCAAGGCTGCCGACGCTGCCGCTGCCCTGAAGCCAGGCGAGGTGCTACTGCTTGAGAACCTGCGATTCTATCCCGAGGAGGAAGGCAAACCTGTAGGCATTGACAAAGAAGACCCTGCCTATAGCGACGCCAAAAAGGAGATGAAGACCCGTCAGGCTGAGTTTGCCAAAACTCTCGCCAGTTATGCCGACTGCTATGTGAACGATGCTTTCGGCACCGCTCACCGCCGTCACGCCTCTACTGCTGTCATCGCCGACTATTTCGATGACGACAACAAGATGCTCGGTCTCTTGATGGAGAAAGAGGTAACCGCTATCGACAATGTGCTCAAGAACGCTCAGCACCCCTTCACCGCCATCATTGGCGGCAGCAAGGTGTCGTCGAAGCTCGCCGTCATCAAGAACCTGCTCGATAAGGTTGACAACCTCATCATTGGCGGCGGCATGGGATTCACATTCTTCAAGGCCGAAGGCGGACGCATCGGCAACTCGCTCCACGAGGACGACCTTATGCCCGAGGCTCTCAACGTGCTTGCCGAGGCTAAGAAGAAGGGGGTTCACGTGCAGCTTTCGGTTGCCACTGTGGCTGGCCGCGAGTTCAAGAACGACACCGAGCAACGCATCTTCGACACCCACAACATCGAGGACGGTTGGGAAGGCATGGATGCCAGCCCCGCTTCTCTTGCTCTGTGGAAAGAAATTATCATGAACAGCAAGACCATTCTCTGGAACGGTCCTGTGGGAGTGTTTGAGTTTGAGAACTTTGCCAAAGGCACTGGCGAAATCGCTAAGTATGTCGCCGAGGCTACCAAGAACGGCGCTTACTCCCTCGTGGGCGGTGGCGACTCGGTTGCCGCTGTCAACAAGTTTGGTCTGGCCGACCAAGTTTCCTACGTCTCTACCGGTGGCGGCGCAATGCTCGAAGCCATCGAGGGCAAGACTCTCCCAGGCGTAGCAGCTATCAAAGGCGAGTAATAATTTGCTCTCATACGAAAAAACAACGGCTCATCATTTTTGTCGAGCCGTTGTTTTTCTGCAATTTATACTATTCCATTCAAAATTATGCTGAGAAAATTATGCTACAAACATAATTTTATTTGCATAATTAAAATATTTACTATATTTTTGCGGTCAAAACTGATATTCAAGCATTATGACGACAAATCCATTCATATTAACTCCACGTATTCCAGAGGAATACTTCTGTGACCGCGAGCAAGAAACTCATCAATTAATAACTACTGTTACCAATCAAAGCAATCTCGTTCTCATCTCTCCCCGACGAGTGGGAAAAACTGGACTAATAAACCATTGCTTTGAACAGCCAACAATAAAGGATGACTTTATCACTGTGTCAATCGACATTCTGCACACCACATCGTTCAGCGAGCTGATTCTAGAACTTGGCAATGCTGTCTTTAAGAATGTGGCAAAGAAAAGTGAGCGTATGTTGACAAAATTCATTGCCGCATTACGCTCTCTAAGTGCAAGTTTCGGTTATGACCCACTTAACGGCACTCCAACTTTTGATATCAAACTCGGACAAGTGACTTCCCCAGCTTACACTCTCGACGAGATTTTCACCTATCTCGAAGAAGCTGAGAAGCCTTGCATTGTGGCTATCGATGAGTTTCAACAGATAACGAACTATCAAGAGAAAAACGTTGAAGCATTGCTGCGCAGCAAGATTCAATTTCTGCGAAACACCTATTTCATCTTCGCTGGTAGCGAACGACGAATCATTAGCGAAATGTTCTTCTCTAGCAAACGCCCATTCTACCAGAGCGCATCATTATTAATGCTAGAGCCAATAGAAATCGAGAAATACACATCATTTGTCAAGCATCATTTTGAAGCAGCGGGTAAAAAAATTCACGAAGATACCGTCGCCAGTGTCTATCATAAGTGGCAAGGCATCACAATGTATATGCACCGCATTTTCCACGACGCGTTCATCCTTGTGCAAGAAGGCGAGGAATGCACACCACAGATCATTGACGAAATAACCAATTCTTATCTTGCACAAAACGAGAAACGCCTACAAGAAATGCTGACATTTATCACACCTCAACAGAAAGAACTACTCTACGCCATAGCACGCGAAGGAGTAGCCACAAAACTCACCTCGGCGGCATTTGTCAAGAGAAACCAATTGAAATCGGCAAGCGCCGTACAGTCGGCGACAAAACGTCTGCTTGAATATGATATAATAACCCAAAAGGGTCACGAGTTTTCTGTCTCTGACCCTCTTCTCTCCATCTGGCTGAGGAGCAGGATAGATTAATCGCTCACCAGTTTGCGGTAACGCACGCGGGTGGGTTCTTCTTTGCCTAGGCGCTTGAGTTTGTTCTCTTCATATTCTGAATAAGAGCCTTCGAAGAAGAACACGTTGCTGTCGCCCTCAAAGGCGAGGATGTGGGTGCAGATGCGGTCGAGGAACCAGCGGTCGTGGCTGATGACCACGGCGCAGCCGGCGAAGTCGTCGAGACCTTCCTCCAGAGCCCGCAGAGTGTTCACATCGATGTCATTGGTAGGCTCGTCGAGCAGCAGCACGTTGCCTTCCTCCTTGAGTGCAAGGGCCAGCTGCAAGCGGTTTCGCTCACCGCCGCTGAGCACGCCGCACTTCTTTTGCTGGTCAACGCCCGAGAAGTTGAAACGCGACAGATAGGCGCGCGCGTTCACGTCGCGACCGCCCATGCGCAGCAGTTCTACCCCACCCGAAATCACCTCATAGACGGTCTTGTCGGGGTCGATGCTCGTGTGCTGCTGGTCAACATACACCGCCTTGACGGTCTCTCCCACCTCAAAGGTTCCGCTGTCGGGCTTCTCAAGTCCCATAATGAGTCGGAAAAGCGTGGTCTTGCCAGCGCCATTAGGACCTATCACGCCCACGATGCCGTTAGGCGGCAGCATGAAATTGAGGTCGTCGAAGAGCAATTTGTCGCCGTAGGCCTTCGCCACATGCTGAGCCTCGATAACCTTGTTTCCCAAGCGCGGACCATTAGGAATGAATATCTCAAGTTTCTCTTCTTTCTCCTTTACGGTCTCGTTGAGTAGCTTGTCGTAGCTGTTAAGACGTGCCTTGCCCTTAGCCTGACGCGCCTTTGGTGCCATGCGCACCCATTCCAACTCACGCTGCAAAGTCTTGCGACGCTTGCTCTCGGTCTTCTCCTCTTGCGCCAGTCGCTGCGTTTTCTGCTCCAGCCAACTGCTGTAGTTTCCACGCCAGGGAATACCCTCGCCACGGTCGAGTTCGAGAATCCACCCTGCCACATGATCGAGGAAGTAGCGGTCGTGAGTCACGGCAATCACCGTGCCCTCATACTGCTGCAAGTGCTGCTCCAGCCAGTCGATAGACTCAGCGTCGAGGTGGTTGGTAGGCTCATCGAGCAGGAGCACGTCGGGTTTCTGCAACAACAGTCGGCACAAAGCCACACGTCGGCGCTCACCACCGCTCAGGTGCTCGGTGCTCTCGTCGCCATGCGGACAACGCAAAGCGTCCATCGCCCGCTCCAGACGACTGTCGAGATTCCAAGCGTCGGTAGCGTCAATTATGTCCTGCAACTGAGCTTGACGTGCAAAGAGTTCATTCATCTTGTCTTCATTCTCATAATACTCAGGCAAGCCAAACTTCTGGTTTATCTCCTCATATTCCTTGAGAGCGTCAACCACATGCTGCACACCCTCCTGTACCACTTCCTTGACGGTCTTTGTTGGATCAAGTTGCGGGTCCTGAGGCAGATAGCCCACACTATAGCCAGGGGCAAACACCACCTCGCCTTGATACTGCCTCTCGATGCCGGCGATGATTTTCATCAAGGTAGATTTACCCGCGCCATTAAGACCAATGATGCCAATCTTCGCCCCATAGAAGAACGAGAGATAGATGTTTTTGAGAATCTGTTTCTGGTTTTGCTGAATTGTCTTGCTCACCCCCACCATGGAGAAGATGATTTTCTTGTCGTCAACTGTTGCCATAAAATATAAGTTTAGTGTTTAGAGGTTAGAAGTTTTTGAGTACTCAATCCCCAACGACACAGTTATATCAAACAACTTTCCAACAACTTGAACAACTAAAAATTTTTTCTCACGCTCGGCACTTTTCTCAAACAAAGTCAACAAAGAAGAACAAAGTCAACAAAGAATATTTTTTGTTATTCTTGTCAGGTTTTTAATAAAATGCTCACGCTCGCAAAGCTTTGAGCAAGCTCAAGCTTTTCTCGCTTAATCGCATTTTTGTTTATTTTGTTTGATTTAAACTCGCTTAATCGCATTTTTATTGTGCTTGTTGTTAACTTGTTGTTTTTGTTGTTTTTTATAACGGTGAACTGTGAACTATTATCGTCATGCCGTCGTAGGCGAGTTCCACGCCTGGAGGCAGTAGTTTTGTGGTCTCAGCGTGCAGACCTATGCCGTGGCTCATGTGGATGAGCACTGCTCTACCCGGCTTTATCTGCTCAATTATTTCAAGTGCTTGAGAAAGCGATATGTGCGAGATATGCTTCTCGAAGCGCAATGCGTTGAGCACAAGCACCGGGATACCACGCAACTGCTCTATCTGCTGCTGAGCGATGGTCTTGCAATCGGTGATATAGGCTAGGCCACCAATCTTGAACCCCAAGATGGGAAGCTTGTAATGAAGCACTGGTATTGGCTCTATCCTGATGCCTGCGCAGTCAAATGCGTCGTGGTCGTTAATCTCAATCAAGTCGTAATGTGGCACTCCGGGATAGGGATGCTCGGCAAAGCAATACGACAGACGCTGGCGAATAGCGGCAATCACGTCACGACGCGCAAAGATTGGGAAATTGCTGAAACCCCGTAGCTCCTCAAGACCGCCTATGTGGTCATAGTGGATGTGGGTGATGAGCAATGCGTCGAGATTGGCGTTGCCAGTACTGAGAATCTGCTGACGGAAGTCGGGACCACAGTCTATCAAGATGCGCTTGCCACGCCATTCCACCAGCGCCGACTGCCGCAAGCGCTTGTCGCGAGGGTCGCTCGAGCGGCACACCTGGCAACGGCACCCTATCTGCGGTACCCCAGTGCTGGTGCCGCTGCCCAATAGCGTTATTTTCAGCTCGTCGTCCATCATCTGAACTCTTTCAACACACCATCAACGAAGAACAGATACCGCCCTCCGTCATAATACCAGTATTCTCGCAACCCCGACTGGTCGGGCAGCTGACGCACATTAACGGGGCTGCCCATTGCCAAACGGCACTCCTCCTTTGTCATGCCTTCGGCAACCTTGCCATTGACAATATTCGCCCACGTGGCAGGCGAGATGTCGGGATATTGTTTCCTGACATCAGTCATCGAGAACAGCGAGTCGAAATCTCGCCCCACGCCATCGGAGCCAGGCACCTTCATCCACACAAACGCCTCGTCGCCATTGTCGGTGGCACGAAACTCCACTTTGAGAGGATACACCTTGTTGCCGGGCTTCACTGCGGTAATGACTACAGGAATAAACCTGCGGTTGCCTGCAGGGTGACCTCCTTCAATATCATACCATATTGCAGTCTTGACATATACCGTTTTATCAACAAGCTGATTAACTACATTTTGAATAATGTCGTCATCAACCAGGAAGGGTATAGAGAATGAGCGGCGGTTTACTTCTTTAAATGTTTTACCAGTATTGTACATCAGCCTATATGACCCACAATTCAAATAAATATCGACGACTTCGTTATTGTCGAGTGTCTTGTGAGTGCCGTAGCCTGCATAGCTAAGTTTCTTGCCTTCGAGCGCCAATGTGTCGAGGTCATAATCGACCGACGGCTTGAAGATGAGGCGTGCCTGATTATCGACACACCAGAACTCCTTGCCCTCGCGCCAAGAAGACAGTGAGTCGGCTGCGACATGAATCGACGATTCACGGCTGCCGTCATCGAAGTGCCGGATAGCGCGCTGCACATCTTTCTCGGTGATCTTCTTGGTGCTCTCCACGCCAGTGAAGCAGCCCGTCAATGACAGAGCCGCAACAGCAACAAGCAATATATTTAATGCACACCTCATTGGCATATCAGTTTTGAATAAAATGCTCACGCTCGCAAAGCAATTGAGCTAACAAGCTGACAAGGAACAAGCAAACAAGGCAATGGTAGTTTAGCAGCATGACACATGTCTCGTCAGCTAGTCAGCTTGTTTGTCTCGCTTAATCGCATTTTTCATCTACAAAGTTAATCGTTTATCACCAATTTACACCGTTTACAAGTGATTTTTTCAGTATTTTTATAACAAATCATTTTTTTTAGTACTTTATAAATATTCCGAGCAAAACAATGTAGCAATTATTTTGATATTTGTTAAACTTGCAGTAAATTTGCAAGCGAATAAGAAAAAAATGGCATTAATTTAAACTGTAAATGATATGAAATCAAAACTCTTTTTACTATTGTCTATGGCAGCTGTCATCTTCACAAGCTGCAACACCACAAAGGACATCCCTTACATGATTGGCGCAAACCAACTGCCACAAGAGGTGCTTCAATCGGCCGCCAAGGCGAGCGATCCGGCAGTCATGCCTGGCGACATGCTGCAAATCAACGTTATCAGCAGCAACACCGAGGCGGTGAAACCGTTCAACAAAATCGACTATGTGTCTAACCTGGGAGGCAGCGGCAGCATGAACGGCAATAGCGAGAACTCTATGTATTACTATCTCGTGGACGACAAGGGCAACATCGAGTTTCCACTGCTCGGCACCCTGCATGTGGGAGGCATGAGCAAGAGCGCCACCGAGAACTACATAGCCTCGCAAATCTACCCGCGCTATCTCACCGAGCGACCCAGCGTGGAGGTGCGGTTCCAGAACTTCAGGGTCTCTATTCTGGGTGAGGTCAACAGCCCCGGTGTCATCAAGGCCACAAACGGGCGCCTCAACCTGCTCGAGGCCATCGCGCAGGCTGGCGACCTCACGATTCACGGACGCCGCGACAATGTGATGATCGTGCGCACCAACAGCGACGGCAGCCGCTCCATCAACACCGTGAACATGAACGACAAGAACATGATTGTCTCGCCGAGCTTCAACTTGCAGCAAAACGACATCATCTACGTGGAGCCCAACAGCTCCCGTGCCCGCCAGTCGTGGAACGTGCCACCAGCACTGTCGCTGGGAATGTCGTCAGTGGGCACTCTTATCTCCATCGCCACCTTCATCATCACACTGACAAAGTAAGGGAGAGCTAACAAGCTAACAAGAAACAAGCTGACGAGACAATGGTATAATACACATTTGCCTGGTCAGCTTGTTAGCTTGTAACTTGTCAGCTTTAGTTTGCCACAAAGCCTTCAAGACCTGGTTGGTCGATACCCGAGGGGGTGTAAGCTCTAGCAAATTGCTTGAGGAAATTGATTGTGGAGAGTTTTGGCCCACGCTCTACTTGTTCCTCTTGTGTCTGAAATTTTAATTCTTCGGTGTAGTTTTCTTGCATAGGCAGCCTTTCTTTATTAAGTTATACACCTTTATAACGCATCGCAGCCGCCTATTATTATTTCAGATAAATATATTTTTTTTCAAAAAGTTATTAACAAGCTTGTGAGCTCACGGGAACTGCAGGTTATGTTTTTTGAACTGGTCGATGTCGAGTTGCTTGAGACCGCAGCTGTCGAGAGGCAATAAGTCGTTGTGGTCGTTGATATAAAGTCGCTTGTGCAACGTGAAGTTCTGGTTGCTCAGCGACAAGGCATCTTTCTTGTAGGGAGAGTATATGCCGCTTAGGTCGAGCAGGGTGTGGAACACCACCATATTGGTTGACACAGGAATCGCTTCATGAGCCTTCAACTGCGCCACAGCGCCAGGATAGTTACCGGCATACTCTTGCGATGTCCACACGAGCAGTGGCACACGGAGCTGGTAATAGGTGGGCAGTGGCGAGGCGTGAAGGAAGCGCCCCCTCTCATCGTCGAAGATGTCCTCGCCGTGATCGCTGGTGAACACTACAGCACTATTCACGCCCTTTGCATCCACCAATCCTATGACCTGCGACAGCACCCTATCGGTATTGACAATAGAGTTATCATAAGCGTTAATAAGCTCTTTACGATACACCTTCTCGGCCGAGATTACATTGTCGGGCTTAAACACCGCGTCATTTTTAGGATAGCGGTCTTTATAGTTGAAATGGGAGCCATACATGTGGATAACGATAAACAACTTACCGCCATTGTAACGGTCTAGCCTCTGCTTAACACAATCTATCAGCTCATCGTCATAATTATTGCCCGCAAACGACACCTTGTCTTTCAGGAATTTCACTTCGTCGGCCTCACTGCCAAAGGCATCGATAAACGAGTGGTTGCGACGCTGGTTGCTGTAGAAGGCGGTTTGATATCCTGCCTCTTTGTAGGCAGTGATTATTCCCTTGCGATAGTAGAGACTGTCGTACTGCTCACTACCGGCACACGACATGAGCATTGGCACACTCTTATGGGTAGTGTTTGACATCGTGATGGCATCACGATACACCACCAAGTTGGTGAGTGCGCTGATGCCAGGGTTGGTGTTACGGCTGTAGCCATAGAGGCTCCAGTTGTCGGCACGCGATGTCTCGCCTATGACAAGGACATAAATCTCCGATACTGAGTCTTGCCTGAGATTCTTGGCTAGATAAGCGAAATTCTGTGAGGTGAATTCATAATTTCTTTGCTTGGCAAAACGGTCAACAGCAATGCCCACATTATAGGTGCCATTAATGGGGAACACATCATCTTGAACTTTAAATCCCCTGTCGCCAAAGACGTTTATTATCATCAAAACAGCCCCTATCGCCAACACAGGCAATGACCAGATGCGCTGACGACGGCGGAAGCGGTCGCTGAGCGTGGTCTTGGCACGCCACGACACTATCGACATGACAATACCAAATCCATAAAGCCCCACCACAAAAATCACTGCCACCAGCAAATTTGACAGTAGTTCGGTCGCTTCTCCTGGATTGGTGGTGAGCACATTAAGGAACATATCAACAGCTATCGGAGACTCGCCATAGAGCCACAGCAGCACAATCTGGAAAGCGCCCACAAACATGAACCAGAACAGGCACCAAAACGGCTTGCCAGGCTTTTTTGCCAACGTAAACGCAAAGCCAAAAAAGCCCAAAGGCAACACTATCTGGACTATGCGAGTGAGTAGCGACGTCGATTCGGTGAAAAACATGAAGATATTGGGCAATATCGCCATGAACACAAATAGCCTGTAGATGTATTTCTGATTAGTGAATATATGCTTAAAACGATTCATTTGTTGTTCTTGCTCTTAAAAAACTTGCAAAGGTAATAATTTTTCTTTAAAACAGAGCGATGTTGCAAAGGAATGTGTAATTTTGCACACTTGAAACAATGACAGCATCAAGAAACATATATTTGCAGCTTTGGCTCACGTTCATGAAGATTGGCGCATTCACCTTTGGTGGAGGATGGGCGATGATTTCTATCATTGAGCGTGAGATTGTCGATAACCACAAGTGGATTGAGAAAGACGAATTTCTCGACCTGCTCGCCATCGCACAGGCGATGCCTGGCATCTTGGCAGTGAATATCGCAGTGGTGATTGGCGACAGGCTACGTGGCGTGAAAGGCAGCATGGCGGCAGCCTTCGGCACTATATTGCCGTCGTTTGTCATTATCCTTGCCATCGCTATTTTCCTCACTCCCGAGACCATCAAGAACAACGAGGTGCTCACACGCATCTTCAAGGGCATACGTCCCGCTGTGGTCGCGCTCATCATAGCGCCAGTCATCACCACTGCACGTGCCGCAAAAATCAACTGGAGAACCATCATCATCCCAGTAGCTGTAGCGGCTCTCATCTACTCGGGCTTGCCTGTAGTGTCCAACCCTATTCTATACATCGTTTTGGGAGGCATTGGCGGTTACATCTACTACACCAATGTCACCCTCAAACAGCGAAAGGAGGGCGAGCAATGAGCATCTACCTGAAACTAATATGGGCTTACCTCAAGATTGGTCTCTTCGGCTTTGGAGGAGGTTACGCCATGCTCTCGCTAGTGCAGAACGAGGTGGTGAAAAACGGTTGGATTACTAACCAGATGTTCACCGACATAGTAGCCATCTCACAGATGACACCAGGTCCCATAGGCATCAACAGCGCAACCTATATAGGCTATGTATCGACAGGCAACGTGCTTGGCTCAATAGTGGCTACTCTCGTAGTGGTGCTACCGCCCTACCTGCTCACGCTATATGCCAGCCACTACATCTCGCGTCACAGCGACAGCACCATCATCAAGGGTGCCTTCATGGGGCTGCGACCAGTGGTGGTGGGACTTATCGCCAGCGCCGCATTGCTGCTGATGAACAAGGACAACTTCGGCATCGCCGGCTCTACCGAGAACCTCATCTCCATCGCCCTGTGCGTGGCATCGTTCTGCACGGTGTATTTCACCAAAATTCATCCCATTTTTGTAATCATTATGGCAGGAATCGCCGGTTTTTTCCTGTTTTAACAAAAACGTTCTGTATGTTGCGATGCCATCGCAACTATTTAACAATAACTATATGAAGTATCAAGACGCCATCAACTATCTCTACAATCAGCTTCCCGCTTTTGAGAGGCAGGGGGCTAGCGGTTACAAACCAGGGCTTGGCAACGCCATCGCACTCGACGACTGGACAGGAAACCCGCACCGTGCCTACCGATGCATCCATATTGCTGGAACCAACGGCAAAGGCTCGGTAGCTAACCTCCTCGCCGCCACCCTGCAAGCCAGCGGCTACCGCGTGGGGCTGTTCACCTCGCCGCATCTGGTAGATTTCAGAGAACGCATCCGTGTCAACGGCAAGATGATTGACAAGCGCAGCGTGAGCCACTTTGTGGAGCGATGGCTAAAAAGCGACCAGTCATGCGAACCGTCGTTCTTTGAATTAACCACCGCACTGGCATTTGAATATTTCAAAAAGCAAAAAGTAGATTTTGCCGTGATAGAGGTGGGGCTGGGCGGCAGGCTCGACAGCAGCAACATAATCACCCCCATCTTGAGCGTAATCACCAACATCTCAATCGACCACACTCAGTTCTTGGGCAACACCCTTGCCGAGATTGCCAGCGAGAAGGCGGGCATCATCAAGCCTCGCGTGCCGGTAGTTATTGGCGAGGCCTACAAGTCCGAGGTGCGTGACGTCTTTGAACGCACTGCCAGCGAATGCCACTCCCCTATTGTTGTGGCTCAAGATTCACCACTGGTGACCAATGCTTCTCATAATGCTGACGGCACTTTGCTACTCACTACAGGCAACTATGGCAATATCACATGCCAACTCTCGGGCGACTACCAGGTCAAGAATGCCAACACCGTGCTGCACGCCATCGCTATGCTGAGAAAGATTGGTATAATAATAAAAGAAAAGGCTGTAAAACAAGCTTTTGCCCATGTGTGTCAATACACTGGCTTTATGGCACGATGGATGGTTGTGGGCAAGGAACCAACAGTGATTTTTGATGCAGGACACAACGCAGGAGCGTGGGAAATTCAATCAAAACAATTAGCAAATCTCAAATGTGACAAGTTGCATATAGTACTAGGTTTCTCGGCAGATAAAGACATCGATACCGTTCTCGGCATGATGCCAAAAGATGCCATCTACTACTTCACACAAGCGCAATCATCACGCTCTATGAAGGCGCAAGACCTGCAAGCACTCGCTACCAAGCACGGGCTAGAAGGAGAAACCTATTCTAAAGTGACTCTCGCCTACAAAGCAGCCCTGAAAGCCGCAAAACCCAGCGACGCAGTCTTCGTGGGCGGCAGTTTCTACGTTTTGGGAGATTTGTTTAAAAAGTTGAAATGAATTAAAGGAAATAAAGGAGTTAAAACATCTTGTGGCTGTTACAAAACTAAAGAACAACTAATCTTTCTGATTAATCTGATATTAACAAAAATACATTTTCTTGAAAAACAGTCGAATAAAAAATCAGATTAATCCGTAGTTTTCTATTTTGTGTGTGGGGCGTGGGCTACATCCCTTGTCCTCTTGTTCTCTTGTTCTCTTGTCCTCTTGTCCTCTTGTCCTCTTGTTCTCTTGTTCTCTTGTTCTCTTGTTCTCTATAAGAAAAAAAAGCAGTGGAGCTGTAAGCCGGGTTATGTAGTCATTACCCGTGGGTAATGCCGCTTGTCATTTATCTGTCTGGACGTGTTGCCACGCCAGTATAGCAGTCTACCCCTCGACAATGGGCGAGCAACCCTTAGATGCCGATATACTTGACCTTGCAACTCGCAGGTGGTGCGGCACGCCATGTCGCCGTGGCGCCCGGTGGGCTCTTACCCCGCCTTTTCACCCTTACCACCCATGGGTGGCGGTTATTCTCTGTCACCTTAACCCTGAGGTCACCCCCAGCTTCCCGTTAAGAAATGCGATGCTCTGTGTTGCCCGGACTTTCCTCCCGCGCTCGATAGTGGCGCGAGCGACAAGCCACCCCACTGCTTTTGCGGGTGCAAAATTACATCTTTTTTATCAAACAATTACTAACAAATAAGAACAATTACAAACATTTATTTTTTTCTTAGTGTGACATTTTTATTCAAAATCTAACAATAACACTTATTATTTGTTATGTTTGTTTTTCTTTGTTGTCTTTGTATGAATTTGGATAATGCCAGGGAACGAAATAAAAAAATGGGCGAGAAACCCCGCCCACTTAACCTTTATGACTTAACACTTATTTCTAGAACGCCTTGAAGCTCATGTCGAGCGACTTGACGCTGTGGGTCAATGCCCCCACCGAGATATAGTCCACGCCACACTCACCGTAAGAGCGCAGAGTGTCGATGGTGATGCCTCCGCTCGACTCGGTCTCTACCTGGCCGTCAACGATTTTCACCGCCTCACGGGTTAGCTCGGGAGTGAAGTTGTCGAACATCACGCGATCCACGCCACCTGCGGCAAGCGCCTCACGCAGCTCGTCGAGGTTGCGCACCTCAATCTCAATCTTCAAGTCTTTGTTGTTCTCTTTGCACCAGCGTTTTGCGCCCTCAATGGCAGCGGTTATGCCGCCGGCGAAATCCACATGGTTGTCCTTGAGCAGAATCATGTCGAAGAGGCCGATGCGGTGGTTGCAGCCGCCGCCAATCTTCACCGCGTCTTTCTCCATGATGCGCATGCCCGGAGTGGTCTTGCGGGTGTCGAGCACTTTAGTGTGCAGGCCCTCAAGCTCTTTCTGATAGCGTGCCGTGACGGTGGCGATGCCGCTCATGCGCTGCATGATGTTGAGCATCAGGCGCTCGGTCTGCAACAGCGACTGCACCTTGCCCTCAACTATGAAAGCGATGTCGCCAGGCTTCACATGGGCACCATCCTCGATGTAGGTCGTCATCTTCAGTTCAGGGTCAAATTTGTCAAACACCCTCCGCGCCATCTCCACGCCAGCAAGGATGCCTTCTTCCTTGATTATCAGTCGTGAGCGACCCATCTCGTCGGCAGGAATGCTACACAATGTGGTAGCGTCGCCATCACCAATATCCTCAGCAAACGCCAAGTCAATCAATTCATCAATCAATTCATCTCTTGTTTTCATATCATTTATGTTTTTTTGTGTTATTGTTTAAATGTAAATATGATTATTAGAAAAAACATAGGCAGCACGCATTTTCAACTGGTGACAATTTGTCACCGTTTCATTACCTTCTTGTTTCAGCCTTTGTTTAAGTTTTCTCCAATAAGCTTGTGGGTCTGCGCTGTCGGTCAGGATTCTCACCACATCAACAATAGAGAAATACCATTTCTCTTGCTCATCATCCCAAACGGTCCGCACTTTTTGTTCTTGGAAAAGCTGTATAGCTTGTTTTTTTACCATAATCTTGAGATTTCTTTCTGACTGCAAATATAATGCTTTTTCTAAAATTATAGCATTAATAATTGTGGATTAATTATGCACTATAGATTGCTTTATGCATTGTGCATTATTTATTCATGGTGGTAAGGCTCGCCGCGGAGGATGGTCATGGCGCGGTAGAGCTGCTCGGTGAAGATGAGGCGTATCATCTCATGGGAAAAGGTCATCGTGGAGAGCGAGATTTTCTCATTGGCGCGGGCATAGACCTCCGGCGAGAAACCGTAAGGTCCGCCCACCACGAAGACGAGCCGTCGCTGAACGGTTGTCATCTTCTTCTCTATGTAGCGTGCAAACTCCACAGAGGTGAACTGCTTGCCGCGCTCGTCGAGAAGCACCATATAGTCGCTCGTGTCGAGAGCGGCAAGGATATTGCGCCCCTCGGCAGCCTTCTGCTGCGCCTCGGTGAGGTTTTTGGTGTTCTTGGCGTCGGCGATGTACTGTATCTCAAACGGCACATAGTGCTTTAAGCGAGAGCAATACTCCTCAATGCCCTTGCTCAGATAGCCCCCAGCCATCTTTCCAACTACTGCCAATACAATTTTCATAATATATAGTTAGCTTAGTTGCTGACGAGCGAATTTTTTGTCAAACGATTACAAACAATTACAAACAAAAATTTTAGTTGACAAGTTAACAAGTTAACAAGTTGACGAGCAGATAGAATAAACATTTTGCTTGTTTACTTGTTTACTCGTTTACTCGTCTTCTTGTTTTCATTTTTAGACATAAGAACATAAGTTCATATAGTTCATAGTTCACAGTTGTCTATCAACTCTAAACTGCGCAAAGCGCAGCTAACTAGCGAGCAATGCGAGTGGCAAACTAGCGCGAAGCGCGGCAAACTAGTGAAACGGCAATCTAGCGCAAAGCGCGGCACTAACCTGCGCGAAGCGCAAACTATTTCACAAAAAACTTGATGCCGCCAGGGTGGCAAGTCACTGTCATGTCGGTGATTTCTTCCATCGGTTCGCCGTCGATGTGATAGACATGTGGCTCCGAAGTGTGAATCTTTATCTCGCGCGCCTTGTAGGTATCCACATGGTGGTTCTTGTGAACAGTCTTGGTAAAGAGGCTGCCGCCCACGATGCCACATTCTATGCGCTTGAAGGGCTTGATGACAGTGATGTCGAGCAGGCCATCCTGAATGCTGGCATGAGGCGCGATATAGGCGTTGTTGCCATACTGCGACGCATTGGCGCACGTAATCACAAAAACGTCTTCCTCAACCACTTCGCCATCAATCTCAAAGGTGCAATAGATGGGTTTGTAGTGGGCATAGACCTGAAATGCCGTCTTCACATAATTGAGCGAGCCGCGAGTGGTGCGCTTGGCATAGCGGTTGGCAATCTCGGCATCAAAGCCCATGCCGCCTGTACACACGAAGGTCTTGTCGTTGAGCGTGCAATAGTCACACACCTCCACATGGTCGTTGTTGATAATCTCTATCGCCTTCTTCATGTTCATGGGAATCTCCAAGTGGCGAGCCAGACCGTTGCCTGAGCCGCAGGGGATTATCGCCAATGCCGTGTCGCTGTTGGTCAGCGCCGAAGCAGCTCCATTGACAGTTCCATCACCACCAATGGCTATCACGCCGTAGTACCCTTCCTCAACGGCCTTTGCCGCCAAGTCGCTCACACGCATCTCACGAGTAACCGACTCGATTTTCAGGTCAAACTTGTCGTGGTCGATAATATCTTCCAAAAGCTGTGGCACATGCTCCTTCCTGCTGTTGCCAGAGAAGGGATTGATGATTGCCATGAGTTTCTTACGTTCTTCCATGCTGCAAAATTAGTGCAAGCCGAATGAAATACAAAATCAAAAACGAAGTTTTTTATTTTTATTAAAGAGGCGCAGCCTAATTTATCGAAAATTAGTGCAAGTTGAATGAAATACAAAATTTTTTCAAACAATTAAAAACAATTAAAAACAAAAATCAGACGATTAGAAACGACTAGAAACAACTTTTTAGTTCATAGTTCACAGTTCATAGTTCAAATCAAACAAAGAGACCGTTATAAAAAACAACAAAAACAAACATATTAATAACAAAAACAACAAATAAAATTCATTTGCCATCAACAAGAACGATGGGACTGAAAAAAATTTGTTTAATTCGCTTAAATCGCCGTGAATTTAATAAAAAACCGCGGCTTGTTATAGCCACGGTTTATCAATACTAACCTTGTTGAAGAGATTATTTCTTCTTGCGGTCGCCGTAGCGGCTCAAGAACTTATCAACACGACCAGCGGTATCGACGAGCTTCTGCTTGCCGGTGAAGAATGGGTGTGATGAGCTGGTAATCTCAAGTTTTACCAGGGGATAAGTCTTGCCATCAATCTCGATAGTCTCCTTAGTGTTCACTGTGGAGCGAGTGATGAAAACCTCTTCGTTAGACATGTCCTTGAAAGCAACTTCGCGATAGTTGTCAGGATGAATACCTTGTTTCATTTTAAATATATATTTAATGTGTTATACAATAACGGCGTTGGTAAGACACCTAAAATTGTAATGGCGCGCAAAGGTACAACATTTTTTCGGAACTGCAAAACAAATTTCTCAAAAGTAAAGAAAAAACTTTGACTTTCACACATTTTTAGATAAAATGCGATTAAGCGAGTCAAACGAGCTGACTAGTAAACGAGCTGACGAGACAAGTGTATAGTCAAACGACTAGAAACGACCATTGCCTTGAGGACATCTTGAACACGCTTCGCGTGGAAATTCAACAAAATTGAAACAAAAAATCTATCAATAATGCGATTAAGCGAGTCAAAGCTTGTGCCCAGCACAAAGCCTTGCGAGCGTGAGCATTTTATCTAAAATTTTGTTCAATTTCTCGGCGAAGCCGATACTTGTTGCGACAACTGCCATTGCCTTGTTTGCTTGTTCCTTGTCTGCTTGTTAGCTCAATTGCTTTCCGAGCGTGAGCATTTTATCTAAAAAATATTCTTTGTTGATTTTGTGCTTTATCTTTGTTTGATTTGAACTGTGAACTCTGAACTGTGAACTAAAAAGTTGTTTCTAGTCGTTATTAGTCGTCTGATTTTTGTTTGCAATTGTTTGTAATTGTTTGACAAAGAAAACGGCGAATTGTTTGACAAAAAAAACGGCGAATTGTTTGAAAAAAAACGGCGAATTGTTTGAAAAAAAGTGGCGAGCGCAAGCATTTTATTGAAATTTTCTGTTTACATTTGCAGAGTAAAATGCGATTGAGAGGAAAAATAACTCGGTTCTTGATGTTGTTGTCCGTTGTGTTGCTGGCGACAACGCTATTGTCGTGCCACAACGACTCATTTCCTAAAGATGTGATAACGCAGAACGAGAAGTTCACTGTGGGTATCGACAAAGTGGTTGAGGGTAAATGGGTTGCAGAGGCAAAGAGCGCGACACATCTAGTCAGCAACTACCAGTTGCCACCCAACGACTCGATACCAGCAGTCATCAGAGTGAGACTCGCCATCAACGGCCACGACAACGAGCTGCGCCCTGGAGAATACCACTACATCGACCTGACAGATCGGGGGTCGGAGATCGAGAATCGGGAATCGGGAACCTCTAACCTGCGCGAAGCGCCAAACGTCATCAAAGCCTGCGTCGCCGACCCTAAGCGTTCTTCGTCACAAAAGATTGTGCGCCCTAGTGAGCTAAAGCTAAATATCGACTTGAGTGCCATCAAGAACGACCTGAACGACAAGGGATTTTTCGTCACTCCCACTCACGACACTATCTATGCCGAGGACTACAAGGGCGTGTGGCTCACCGCCGACATCGCCCCGCTCGACATCGACGCCGAGCAATGCCCACTACACCCCGAACTGCTCATTGACGCAATGCCGAATAATGGTGACGAATATACTGTCACGATAAACTTATCCACCCCCCAGCGCAAGGTCACCAAAGAATGGAAGATAGTCGCAACCAATGCCAACTACCCCGTGTATGAGTCCCCTCAAAAGCTGATGGACGCGATGCACAACATGTCGATAGAGGAGATTGCAAATCGGGGATCGGAGATCGAGGATCGGGGATCGAAAGTCTCTCCACTCACAACTCTCCACTCTAATTTCCTGGTCTCGCAGGAGTGTTATGCCATAGCGCTGGCTCTCGCCTATCTGGAGCCAGAGAAGTCGATGCTGACTCTCAAGTCGATGGTCACCGACAGCATTATCACCACCGGCGACAGCATCGAGACTTATAACTCCCTTGCCAACAAGATGATTTGGGCGACTGCCGCTTGGAGCGTGTATTGCGTGACTGGCGACAAGGAATGGCTCAAATATTCCTACGACATCACCGTCAAAAACCTCGAAATAATCGAGAACTCGGGGCTTCTCAACCGCGAGACAGGACTATATCGCGCCACTTGCCCCTACAATGTGAGCAATATCAACCAATACTACCCTCCCTGGGCTAGCGTGACCGACATCTTTGAGACAACGCCCCTGCTCGCCAACGCCATCATCGAACATGCCTACCGTGTCGTGGAGTTGATGTGCGACGAGTTTGAGATTGCAAACTATAGCCGCAAAGTCGAGTCCCTCAAAGATGCCATCAACCACCGCCTGTGGGACGAATTTAAAGGTTATTACTCTCAGTACCTGTATGGTGGCACTCTCAACATGATGTCGCCATGCTCCGACAACATGGGTCAGGCGCTGTGCGTGCTGTGGGATATCGCCGACGACAACCGAGGAGAGACTCTTGTCAACGAGATGCACCTATCCTACTATGGCATACCGCTCACCTACCCTATAAACACAAGCGTGAAGCCTGAGTTCAACAATGCCGTTATACCGATGGTGCAGGCACTTTGGAACCTTGCCGCCGCCCGCAACGACAACATCGCCATGCTGCGACGAGGCATAGGAGCGCAAATCAGGCCACAAGCACTGCTCGCCAGCTGCGACGTGAGCACCTCGGCGACTACCGGAGTGCCTCTGGACATCTCATACTCCCGTGGTAACGCCGCCGGAAACCTCTCGATGATTTATAATGTGATTGCCGGAATGAAATTCCTGCCCAACGGCATCGAGTTCAGCCCCAAAGTTCCTGCATGCTTTCAGGGCAAGAAGACCATAAAGTCGTTCAAATACCGCAACGCTATGCTCGATATCACCATCAAAGGCACTGGCAACAATCTGAGCAAAATCTCCCTCGACGGCAAAGACCTTGCCGACAATTTCATCGACGGGAACATCGCCGGACATCACACGATAGTGATTACCATGAACGACATCTACACTGGAGCAGGAAAAATCACTCTCACTAAAGACTTGTCCTACCTGCCCGAGACGCCGCTTTGGCAATGGGACGGATTCTACGGCACCACCTATAACTATAACGGCGACTACGGTTACAAAATCCTCATCAACGACGAAGAGCGCTACTCGATGCGCGACTCTGTGCTAGGAACTCGCGACACCGTGAGCTACCGCAGCTTCTCGCTCTTGGCGGTCAACAAGTTTGGCTCAAGCTATATCTCCAAGCCACACTTCATCACCACCACCGCTTCAACCTATGAGTTTGCACGTTACAATCAGCAATTTATCCTACCTATACCAATGCCTGGCTACAGCGAGTACCATCCTCTCGACCCTATCGAGATTACCGACACCACCTCCTGGGTCTCAATCCCACTCACTACTAGCGAGGCTGGAGACTACATCGTTGATGTGCTTTACAGCAACGGCAGCGGGCAAGCGTCACTGCTAGCACCGTGCCAAATGCTGGAAGTCACCGCCAACGGACACTTGCAGGGAATAGTGGCAACGCCACCACTTGGCGAGGGGCAATGGCTAAGCAAAGCCTACAGCAGCCGCCTTAACGTCAAGCTTCTTAAAGGCGACAACACCCTGCAGTTGCGCCTGCATCGCCCATCGCCACAACAAGGTCATCACATCGTCCTGCGCCTCTCTCACTTGAGAATCATAAAACGAACTCCCATATCTTAACGATATAACATATCACTCATGGCAAAAAACTTTTCACACAGATTGAGAACTGCATTAGCAATAGCAATGACTATCCTGTTATGTTTAGTCGTTGATGTGTCGTGCAAGAAACATAATAACGCTTCAGGCGAAAGCACGTCCTCCACAAAAGCCACCTACGACAGCCTGATGCACAAAGCCTATGAGAGCTACAACCGGGCCGACTTCAACAAGTCGATAGAACTCACGCGTGATGCCATGAAGGCGATTTCTAAAAACAACAAGGTGGCGATGAGCGACGCCTACGCACAACTGGCTGCATGCTATCAACGCATAGGCATGAACGACAACGCTCTAAACAATGCCTTTGCGGGACTGCACATCGATGAGCAACTAAAGGACAACGAGCGCATTAGCGCATCCTACAGCAACATCGCCAACATCTATCTCGCCGCTCAACGCCCCAACGAGGCCAAGACACTCATCAACAAAGCCCTGGAGCTTGAGAAGAGCATCAAAAAGCCCAATGGCCGCCAACTCTCCAACCGCTATGGCATGGCAGCCGAGATTTACCTAAAACTCGACGAGCCCGACATGGCATTAGACTATATCAACAAGGCGCTAGCCATCGACACCACCGCTGGCGACTCGGCGCAAATCATGCGACGGATATTGACGCTCGGCGACATCTATGCCGAAACCGACAGCACAAAGAAGGCGCTCGACAACTACAAGCAAGCCATCGAGATGTTTGAGAAAAACGATGACCGCTACAACATGATGCTTGCCTACAAGAACCTCGGAGCGCTGTATATAAAACTCGGCGACAAGTCACAAGCATTGAAATGGCTCAACCAGAGCACCGACATCGCTAAAGAATGTGACGCAAAAAGCGTGCTAAAAGAGAATTATCTGTTGCTCGCCAACATCATAAGTGACACCAACCCTAAGCAGGCGGCTAAATACCTGAGTCAGAGCAACAGCCTTGCCGACAGCATATATGATGAGGCAACCAGCAAACTTACCTCCTACTATGCCATGGAGTTTCAAACTAAGGAGAAAGAGCTGAAGATTGAGGAACAACAAAACTCCATCACCGTGCAACGACTCATCATCACCGCCGCCATCATCGCCGCCATCTCGCTGCTTGTGCTTTGCATCGCGCTGTTTGTCATTATCATGCTGAGATCGCGAGCACGCAAAGCCGAGAAGAACGCCGAGCAGCTGCGTGACCGCTTCTTCACCAATGTCACCCACGAGTTCCGCACTCCACTCACTGTAATCTTGGGTGAAGCCGAAGAACTCAAGAGCGAGGAGAGCAACGAGTCGAAACACCCAAAGTATAACGCAATCATCAACCAGGGAAATCACCTGCTGAGACTTGTAAACCAGCTCCTCAACATCTCAAAGGTAAGGACAGCGATAGGCAGTCTGCCATGGAAACACGGCGACCTGGCTGTGCTTGTCAATATGATAGTAGAGAACATGAGTGTGTATGCCGAGCGTCAAGACACCACGATTAACTTCTCTCACGACGAAAGCGACTACAACATCGACTTTGTGCCGGAATATTGCCACAGCATAGTGACGAACCTGATTTCCAACGCCATAAAGTTTGACTCGCCTGGAGGGCACATCACCGTGGACATGAGCCGCAAGAAAAACAACGTGGTGCTTTCCATCAGCGACCAGGGCTGCGGCATCAAGCAGGAAGACCTGCCACACATCTTCGATATGTTCTTCCAGGGAAGCACTGAGAACGCCGACCTCGGCACGGGCATTGGACTGGCTTTGGTGAAACAAATGACCGAGGCGATGGACGGAAATATTGAGGTTCAGACCCAAGAGGGCGAGGGCACCACCTTCACCATCACTCTCCCTGCCAAGCACAAGAACCGAGAATACCCCAAGTGGATCCCGAAGATGATGACTCCAAGCGCCTACGAATACACCGAGCCTGTGCAAGAGACTGTTGAGAAGACTTCAAATGCCGACTCTGTCCTCAACAACGACAACAAACGCATAGCACTTGTCGTGGAGGACAACCCCGACGTGGCGACCTACATAGAACATGTGCTGGAGAGTGCCTACAACGTGATTATCGCCCATGATGGCGAGGATGGTCTCGAGAAGGCACGAGAAGTGATTCCCGACATCATCATCACCGACCTGATGATGCCAAAGGTTGATGGTCTGGAGATGTGCCGCCGCCTGCGTGAAGACGAGCTGGTGAGCCACATCCCCATCATCATAGTCACCGCTCGCGACACCGACAAAGACCGTCTGGAAGGTCTCTCCACGGGTGCCGACGCCTACCTGACTAAGCCCTTCAAACGCGACGAGCTGATTACCATTGCCGACAACCTGCTCCACACACGCGAAAGACTCAGAATGAAGTATCAAATTCAACTTGCCGGCGAAGATTCTGAGACACACGAGACTCCCGAGACTTCCGAGGCTCCACAAGAGGCTATCGAGACGGTTGATACCACAAAAATCCTTTCTAACATTGCACGCAAGAATGAAGTGTTCATCGAGAAGGTGAAAGGCATCATATTGAAGAACATCGCGAAGTCGGAGCTTAATTCCGCGCTCATCGCCGACGCCATGAACCTGAGCCAGCGACAGCTCAACCGCAAGGTAAACAGCGTGCTGGGCATCGACACCGCAAGTTACATCAGGCAAATGAGAATACACAAAGCGCAAGAGCTGCTGCTCGAGACCGAAGACCCAGTGGGAGACATTGGCTACAACTGCGGCTTTGAGTCGAGCAGCTACTTCTCCAAGATTTTCCGCCAGCACACAGGCCTCACTCCATCGGAATACCGCAAGAAACACAGTCCGCAATAAGAGCTTCAAGCAAAAGCGGCAAAATCTAACGGGGGCGCCAAAAGACATTCTGGCGTCCCCATTGAGTGATGTTCTATAAATTCTTAGAAGGCTATTGTTCTTTCTCTTTCTTCTGGGCTTCTTGAAGGCTCTTGTTAAACTTGTCGCGCATCTTAACGAAGGCGTTATAATCTATCTCCTTGCATTTCTTGAACTCCTTCTCATAAATGTCCTTGTGCTGCTCATTATCGTAGATTACCTCAGCCTTGTCCTTAACTTTTGTCTGGAACTCTTCAAAACTGATTTTCTTGTCGATAAAGTCTTGAGCCACTTGGCGAGCATCCTTCTCGGTAATCTTGTAGAGCTTGAAATTTGGTGTGCTGTCCTTAGGGTCAAGAAGATCGGGATAGTTATATTCTCCTGCCTCATCGCTGTCGCCAGTTGGCAGCAATTCACCCACACCGTCGGTCTCGCTAACGGGGATAGCCCCCTGGTCGGCCTCATCGCTCTCGCAAGCCTCACTGCCACCTTCAAAAACCTGTTTTGTTTTCAATATGTCATAAAACACTTTGTCATGTTTATTCGCAGAATAAACCTCAAAAGAATTGTAAAAAGCTGCCACATCCTCATCGGCAACTATCAGCGAAGGTTTTGGCTCAAACTCGAGAGTCTCACAGTCTATATAGACATACATTGGCTTCTCCTTCTTGCAACTGCCAAGAGCAAGAATCATTGTTATGGCAAGAAGTAGTAAAGAGGTCTTTTTCATAATTGTGTATATTTTTCGTTTATTGGTTATCGTTTTTAGCTGACGTGTAAACAAACTGACGAGACAATGCGCTTTGCGCAGGTTAGAGTTTAGAGGTTAGAGGTTAGTGTGCGCAGCAACTTAACACTTGAAACTTAAAACTTAACACTTAATATCACTTGTCTTGTCTGCTTGTTCCTTGTCTGCTTGTTAGCTCAATTGCTTTGAGGGTGCAAAGATATAAATTTATTTCAATAATCAAAAAACTGACAGTGAATTAAGCCCCTAAAAGGGACATTTATTATATATAACGATTATTTTTTATAAATATTTTGCAAGTTTTTACGACTTATCGTGTTGACATAACGCTCAAAGATTATTTTCGATGCTACGGTTCCACGGTTAATGGCATCCACAGTGATGCGCTCAAGGGAGTCGGTGAGAAGACTGTCGCGACTGAGATATTGCTTCTCTACAGCGACATCGATGGTCGAGTCGGCAGCCATGTGGCCAAGATACTCCCTATGCAGCATTTGCTTATCGTTGAGGAGTGCTTTGCGGGCTTTCAGGTAACCCATATACTCATGGTTTGCATCGCCGCCACTAAGAACCAATCCGTTTGGGGTGATGTCAATTTGTGTCAATCCTCGCTCCAGTATAAACATCATAGGCGTGGTGTCGTTGCTGAACTTGAGATAAGCGATGGTGGGCTCTTCGATATTTCCCTCAAACACAAATGCTTGACTCGCATTGTCACGCCCCACGGAGGCAACATGATACACACTGTTGTAATCTTCCATCAGGAGCATCAGCGACACGCTGTCGGTGCCCAACTCAGGCGAAATTTTGCACTCCACCCTATACTGCGACTTGTCGAGGTTCTCGACACACCCTGTGAGCATTGCCACTGACACCACCATCATTATCAACAACGCAGAATGCACAATGCACAATTTCGTCGCATCTTTTTTTAGACATAAGAACATAAAAACATATATTTAATTTCTCTCTACTCTCAACTATGAACTATAAACGGTCTTTTATGTGTACATCAAGCTGCGGGAACGGGAACTGCACGCCATTGGCAGGAAGCTGTTTATATACCGCCTCGTTGATATCGTAGAGCACTCCCCAGTAGTCGCCGAAGATGCACCAAGCCCTTACCACCAAGACCAAAGCGCTGTCATCGAGGTTCTCAAGGGCGACATAGGGTGTGAAGTTCACCTTGGGCAACTTGTCTTCCAGCTCATTTTGCTTCTCGTCATCTTGTCCTCGTGTCCTCTTGTCTTCTTTTCCTCTTAATAACAAGCGTTTATACCATGCAATCTTCTTGACCTCGCCATCCGATGACATTTCATCGATATTATTCTTGCTGCTGTTTGCATCCTCAGTGCCAGGTTTAAGGATGCGGTCATCGGCCTCGAGAAGATCAAGGATCACCTTGCGGGCGACATCCACATCTGAACCGTATGCCACCGACACACGCCACTCCACTCGGCGGAACTTCTCGCGCGAATAGTTGTTGATGGTGCCAGTCGAGAGTCCGCCATTGGGAATAATAATCGACTCGTTGTTGTAGGTAGTGATAATAGTGTGGAAGAGCTGTATTTCCTTCACAAAACCTTTATACTGCTCATGCTCAATAAAGTCGCCTACCTTGTAAGGCTTCAAGAGCAATATCAGCACACCGCCGGCAAAGTTCTGTAACGTGCCGCTAAACGCCATGCCTATGGCGATGCCCGCCGAAGCGAAAATGGCGATAAACGAGCTGGTCTCGATGCCAACGATACTGATGACAATTATCGCAAGGATAAAAAAGAATGTGATCTTAAACAGGCTGAGCAAAAACGTGATGAGCGAACGGTCAACGTTTCGATTAAGCATAACAGACCGCAGCAGGTTGTGGGTTTTCATCACAATGAAACGCCCAGCCATAAACACCAGTATTGCTGCCAGCAGACGCAATCCCAGACTCACGCCCACATCCACCAGTTTCGAAATCACAGCGTTCCATTCAAAATTCTGAAGATCCTGCAATTTCTGAGGCGAGGCAGCGATAGAGTCGGTTAATGCCTTCAGCTTCTCGGCATTTTTTGGCAACGAGTCGGGGTTGACTAACTGCACTTGAAGTATGAGTGAAGATAATGACATTGGCTTAATTTTTATTTCAACTTGCAAAATTAATCAAATTTAAGCTGCATCGATGCATAAAAAATGAAAAAACTTCGTTTTTCATTTTGTTCAGCCCTCAACTTGCACTAATTCTTGATAAATTAGGCTGCGCCTCTTAAATAAAAATAAAAACTTCGTTTTTGATTTTGTATTTCATTCGGCTTGCACTAATTTTGCGCTATGATACGTTTTATTCACACAACGATAATGCTTGCCATCTCCATCGTGGCATGGGGACAGGCGGGAGTGGCTATCAACCAGCAGAATATGAAATTTGAGAAGGGCATAAAGCCCGACCCTGTCAAAGTGAAGCCGCCTGTTGATAACACCATCCCCATTGACACCAGCACAGTGTATTTCGCGCTGGTCGATTCGGCACAACAATGCATCAAGGCAGAGCAATGGCAGCAAGCCGAACGTTTCCTGCTCGAAGCCATCAGGAGCGAGCCTGGAAACCCCAGCAACTCGCTGCTGCTCTCCAACATCGCCACCATGCAGCGGCGCCAGGGACGCCTCAACGAGGCGATACGCAACTATTCCATGGCTATCGACCTCACCCCCAATGCCGTGACGCTGCTCCACAACCGCGCGGCAGTGTATGTCCTTCTCGACAGCATAGCGCGGGCACAGGCCGACTATGAGCGCATCATGATGATTGACCAAAGCGATGTGGAGTCGCGATACACTCACGGAATGCTCGCACTCAACATGGGCGACTCAAAGACTGCCGAGAAAGACTTTGAGGACATCCTGCGCATCAACCCAAACTCGGGCATGGCAAAGCAAGGACAGGGCTACCTGCACAAGCATGCGGGAGAATATGAGAAGGCGGCGCAATGCTTCAGCGAAGTGATAAAAGTGAAGCCCAACGCTACCCTACTTGCCAACCGCGCCGACTGTTACCTCGCCACCAAGCGACTCAACGACGCGTCGATTGACATCGCCAACGCCCTCGAGCTTGACCCCGACGACCCTTACATCTATGTGCTTCGCGCCAAGCTCAACAAACTGCGCTTCAACCGCGACGACATGGAACGCGACATCAAACTCGCCATCGCCCACGGCCTCGACGAGACCGAAGCAAAGGCACTATTAGGAGAATAAGAGCAATGAAGCTGACAAGCCGACAAGGAAACAAGTTAACGAGTAAACAAGTTAACGAGTAAACAAGCAAGAATGTTTTTCTAACTGCTCGTCAACTAGTCAACTTGTTAACTTGTCAACTAAAATTTTTGTTTGCAATTGTTTGCAATTGTTTGACAAAAATACACTATCTTTGCACAATGATTTCACTCACACAACACATAGAATACCTGATGATGCGTCACGACTGCGTGGTGGTTCCTGGATGGGGAGCACTGGTAGCCAGTCACTCTCCATCGAGTAGTGACTTAAGCAGCATCAGCAGGCCCACACGACTCATTGGCTTCAACCCCAGCATAGCCCACAACGACGGGCTGCTCGCCATGTCGGTGGCGCGTCGTCACAACATCAGCTATGACGAGGCATGCAAGGTGATTGCCGACAATGTCACAATATTTCGCCGCCAGTTAGCAACAGGCTCGGAAGTGGCTTTCGGACGATTGGGTTTTTTCAAGAACGACGACAGCAAGTTGCTCTTTACTCCCACTTTACACGATGAAGCTAGCGATGAGTTCTTTGGGCTTCACAACTTCAAGTTCCCTACCCTCTCATCTCAGTCTCAAACCAACGACGAGATGGGTCAAGTGGCGTCCAGCATCTTCACTCGCCGAGGATGGCGAACTGCCGCAGCGATTGCCTTACTCATTGGAATTGGCGCGTTGCTTTCTACTCCTGTTGTTGTTGACAAGAGCATCGACACGGCAAGCCTCAACATCGCCAATGTCAAGACTGCGCCCACAACACTCACCGTGAAACCAGCTGCCCAAGCGACACAACCCGCTAGCGCGCAAGCGTCAGAACCTGTTCAACAACAAAACCAACGAGCTATCGAGCGTCAGAGCAGCGAATCCTCATTCAACGAGGGCATGCCGAGCGATGAGAATGGCGCTTATTTCCTCGTCATCAACTCTTGCAAGAAGCAGCATCAGGCACTGGCACTGGCGAAGCAATATGCCCACAAAGGGATAAAATGCAAGACCATCGCTCGTGGCGCATACCATCACATCGTGGTGGCGCAGAGCAACAGCCAGCAGGAACTTGTCAAAGCCAAGAAACTCCTCCCCGAAAAATACCGCAAAGCCTGGGTGTGCAAATAGAAGGATGAAGTAAAAAAGGATGAAGTAAGAAGGATGAAGTAAAAAGGATAAAGTAAAAAGGATAAAGTAAAAAGGATAAAGTAAAAAGGATGAAGAAAGAAAGACTTTCTCTCAACTCTTTTGCTGGCATCCTTTCTCTCCTTTAGAAAAAATACTGAGTGGCGCAAGGAACAACTTGCGCCACTCCGCTTTTAATGACCACCCGGATGATGACCGCCATGGTGATGTCCCCCACCAGGAGGTGGTGGCGGTGGACCAGGACGTCCCCTATATGGGTAGTCGTAATAATAACCATCGTCATACCAGTATGGGCTGCATGAAGTCACTGCCACCGATGCCAGCATCGCAAGCAGAACAGCCACAATTAATGTCTTCTTTCTTTTCATTTATCTGCGTTTCGTTAGGAGTTTAAAATCTGAGTTTGTTGCATTCTTTTGACTACCAAGAATAGTCAAAGTTTAACGCATCACGCTTAACCAGCATTTATAATAGACAAATGCCAGATTTTTCTCTACTAACTTAACCCTATCCTCTCCCTTGTCGTCACGACAAAGCTGCGCAGCTCGTCCTCACTCTGGAAAGCGTCGAGCGGAATGGCGAGAAAAGTGTAGCGTTTTTTCTTAAAACGTAGAACGAGGCAGTGGCTCGATGCAGTTGTAGAGGCTATCTCGCTCCAGGCGATGACGTGGCGTCGCATCTTCTCGCTCGTGAAGTCAAGCTGCAAGCCCTCGTCGGTGACTGTCACAGTTTTCTCCAATATCGACCACCTCGACTCTTGCGTCAAGGCAAAATAATACAGCACAGGAAACGAGACTATCACCATCGCCATAGCCACTATTAGCGCCACAAAGGCAAAACGAGTATCAACGGCAATCAACGCCAGGCACAACACCACCGGCAGCAGCAACAGCCACCACCAGCGCACCAAAAACAGCCGATAAAGTATCGACATATAAGTGCCCGAGGTTATAGAATTAGTCGCAATCAACGTTATTTCGTGCGTGGAGTACTGGATTTACGTTTCCTGATAAGCCAATCTTTCAGTGCAGCCCGCGTATTGTATTCGCGTTCATACATCAACAAATTACTCTTCACAAGCTGCTGGCAATAGCCCGTGCCTTCATCGTTGTAGAGCTTGCTCAAGTTCAGATAATGCTTGCCGTTGCCACGCTCTATCGAGAACACCTCGGCATGGCGGGCACGCACCAAGTCGCATTGAGGGCTGTGATGGTTGTCGCCAGTGCCATTAAGCACACTAGGCACGCCGCCTGCCACGCTCACATGCGCCGCAAAAGTCTCGGCACAAGGGGGATAGCCAAGTGCCACCCACATTGTGGTCAACACTGGTGGCTCTCCATGAGTAATGCCCTCAATGACTATCGATGCTGTGGATATGCGACGAGGGATAAAATCCTGATCCACTATCCACTGCTCGCCGCTATTGGTAAAGTCCTTGCCAAGCAAGCTATGGTAGAAAGTGCGAGAAATCTCCTCGGTAAATACTGCCGGCGAGAAGTCCCCTGCTGCGATGTGTGGCGCCAGCAGATACTCCGCATTCTCATGACGCACATATCCCATGCCCTCGTCGGTGCGGCCACTGTAGGAGTAGTTGGTCCTAATAAGCACACCGTCGGAAGCGTCGGCAAGGTCATATTTTTTATAGGTGTAATTCCCTGTCTCGAAATATGCTCCATGACCATATCGGTCTATAACTCCGAAATTTGCCTCAACACCAAGCGGCTTGGGGAGCTCTTGCAGCAGCAGCTCAAAATCATCGACCGTAACACAGTGCTCCAGCGCGAGCTTCATCACCACGCCCTCGCGGTCCATCTCGCTCTCGGGAACATCGTCATTGTTAAGGTTATAGGATGCAGTGTTCATGATGGCAAAGCCCTTCTCGTTAAAACCCGTCCATGCCGCAGTGTCGAGGGGGTCGGTAGCGTCGAAAATCGCCACAAACTCAAAGCAGTCATCATGAGCCTTGATAAGCTCCACACGGTTATCGAGGCAGCCAGTGTCACGGTGCTTCCACAGCAGAGGTCTGCCCGAGACGGTCTTCTTGCCTGAAATTATCGCCGAAGTGCAAGCCATAGCGGCAAAACCACTGGCTAATAAAAAAATGAGTATTAATGTCTGTTTTTTCATGATTTCGTTGAATTTTATGCCCCAAAGATAGTATAAAATCGCATTGTGAGCAAAAAAATTTGCTATTTAAAATAAAATTACTACCTTTGCACCTGAAATCAGCACACCCCCTATCCAAACCAATTCATATCACCTAAAATATTTAAGGTGTGCGATTATCACATTTTCATTTTTTTCTAAATCATCTCAATCTCACAAAGCACTTCGACACATTTTAATGCGAACGATTATGTGTGTTTTTAGGCAATAGTTGTGTAGTAATGTACACTCTATGCATCATTGAGATTTTCACGATTTTTCATTTTTTATTATTTATGTATAACATTAACGAACTAAGTTCAATGACCAATGCCGAGCTCAAAGACTTGGCGAAATCTATGGGTATCAAGAAAGTCAACAGCACACCTAAAGAAGACCTGGTCTATCAAATTATTGACCAGCAAGCCATCGACGCCTCAAAGAACGCTCCCGAAGAGCCCAAGAAACGTCGAGGACGTGCTAAAAAGACCGCCAACGATACTGTTGAGACACAACCCACAAACGAAAAAAACAACAAAAAGAAAAAATCGGCAAAAAATGCCGAAGAGAAGCCACAAAAGGTAAAGGAAGTTGTCGAGACAGCAACCGTCGAGACACAACCTGAACCACAACCAGAGCCACAAACCGAGACTCCCGATCCACAATCCCCGATCTCCGATCCCCGAACCCCGATCCCCGAGGCCGAGGCTCCCGCCAAGCGCAAGCGAGGACGTCCACGCAAGAGCGACACAAAAGCCACTCAGCAAGAGCAACTGCCAGGACTGGAGGTTGCAACGCCCGACGCTAAAGAAGAAAAGGCTACTGCCAAAGAGGAAGCCAAGAAGACCAAACGCACTCGCCGCGAGCGCATTGAGCGTAACACAGCTCAAGAGACCATCAACTATGGCGAACAGGTGGCAAGCTCCGATGGGATGCCTCTACCCAGCGACTATATTCCTTACGAGTCACAACCTATGCCCAGCGACATGCTTCCCGCAGCCCTGCAACCATCGCCCGCACCCACCGAGCCCACTGAGGAGCAAGAAGATACAATGCCCGTCAATGAAGGTGGAGAGATGGATATGGAGATAACTCCTGAGCAAGAGTCGCCAGTCTTCAACCCAGAGCAAGACGACTTCATGAGTCTGTTCAACACCAACCCCAACGCCACAATTGGAAAGAAGAACAAACGTAGCGGAGGCGACAACAAAGGCGAGCAGCAAGGCGGCAATTTCTTTGGCTCCGGAACTATGACATTCAAGCCTCGCACCCCCGAGGAGCGCGAGCAGGCAGCACGGCGCGCTGAGCAGCAGCGTCGTCAAGCTGCTGAAGAAGCCGCCAAGGCTCCTATCCTTATCCAAGAGCCTAAGGCCGAGAAGGAACCGCAAAACAACAAGCAGCAAAAGAAGAAAAAAGGCAAGAACCAGCAGCAACAAGAGTCGGCACTGCCCTACGCCGAGGTGACCTACAACTTCGATGGCATCCTCAACGGCATGGGCGTTCTAGAAGTGATGCCCGACGGCTACGGCTTCTTGCGCTCGAGCGACTATAACTACCTCAACTCGCCCGACGACATCTATGTGCCACAAGCGCAAATCAAGAAATACGGACTCCAGACTGGCGACGTGGTGGAATGTACCATCAGGCCTCCTAAAGAGGGCGAGAAATACTTCCCCCTCGTGGACGTGCGACTCATCAACGGCCGCACCCCGGCCTTCGTGCGCGACCGCATCCCCTTCGAGCACCTCGTGCCACTGTTCCCCAACGAGAAATTCGACCTCGTGAGCCCCACTCGTCCCAACATCTCCACCCGCGTAGTGGATATGTTCTCACCCATCGGCAAAGGTCAGCGCGGTCTCATCGTGGCACCGCCCAAGACGGGTAAGACAGTGCTGCTCAAGGACATCGCCAATGCCATCTCGGAGAATCACCCCGACACCTACATGATTATCCTGCTCATTGACGAGCGACCCGAGGAGGTGACCGACATGGCACGCAGCGTCAACGCCGAGGTAATCGCCTCTACCTTTGACGAGCCTGCCGACCGCCACGTGAAAATCGCCGACCTCGTGCTACAGAAAGCTAAACGCATGGTGGAATGCGGTCACGACGTGGTGATTCTGCTCGACTCCATCACCCGTCTGGCACGTGCCTACAACACCATAGCTCCCGCCAGCGGCAAGATCCTGAGCGGTGGTGTTGATGCCAATGCACTGCAACGCCCCAAGCGCTTCTTTGGCGCGGCGCGCAACATCGAGAACGGCGGCAGCCTCACCATCATCGCCACAGCGCTCATCGAGACCGGCAGCAAGATGGACGAGGTAATCTTTGAGGAGTTCAAGGGAACAGGCAACATGGAGCTGCAGCTCGACCGCAAGCTCTCCAACAAGCGCGTATTCCCCGCTGTCGATATCATCGCATCGAGTACTCGTCGCGACGACCTGCTGCTCAAGCAGGACACACTCAACCGCATGTGGATCCTGCGACGCTACCTCAGCGACCACAACTCCATTGAGGCTATGGAATTCATCAAAGAACGCATGGAACGCACCCGCAGCAACGAAGAGTTGCTACTCACTATGAACGACTAGCCGCTGTGCCATTCATAGAAACAAAGACACAGTTGTATCAAACAACATTCACACTTTCCAAAAACTTGAACAATAAAAAAATTATTGTGCTTGTTGTTTACTTGTTGTTTCTGTTGTTTTTTTATAACGAAAAACAAGTTTCTTTATTAACTAGCTCGTGGCAACCACATAGAGTGAACGCCACGAGCTAGTTATCTAAAAAGTAGGAGAATATCAAATTAGTTGTAATTCGTGTGCTTTTTTAAAGTGGACCTAGTTCTCCATTGCCTTATTTAAGGTTTTTTAAGAATTGCGCTATCTCATAAACAAGAAAACCATAACATGTTGTAATTCAAGTGCTTTTTGCCTAAAATTACAATCTTTCGTCAAATTATTGTTATTAAAAACCATGATATACCTTATTTTTGTTGATAAAAAAAATAAAAAAAATCTTGCAGTTTACTACATTTTCACTAAATTTGCATTTAGTATTTAATATAAGGCTGCGAAACAGCATCAATAATGTTACATTTTGAGCTATTTACGTTGCTTTTATAAATTATAATTCAAAACACGTGGAGAGGTGAGAGTTGAGAGCGCTTCGCGCGATTAGCGATTAGAGAGTGCGTTGCCATTAATCACTTCACTATCTTCGATAAACGAACAACGAACAACGATCTCCGATCCACGATAAACGATAAAACGATTATGAAAAAATACTTATTACTTTTAGCGGCAGCTCTGCTGGCATTACCTGCCTTCAACTCCTGCGACAAGAAACCCACAGGCAACCCTACAGATGACGCCGAGGCATTTCAGAGTCTTTTAGAAAAAGAACAAGACATCACTCTTAAGGCACAGCAGAAATTTGCTGACATTGCCGAATATTATGCTGAGAACGAGGACTATGACACTTATGAAGACCTTCAAAAAGAGTTTATTGAAATGACGAAGGATCTTCAAGACAAATATGAGGATCAAATGAAAGACCTCACTAAGCAATTCGAAAAAGCCGAGAAAAAAATCTACAAGAAGAAAAACAAAGACAATGATGACGAGGATGAAGAATAGTTATCAGTTGTCAGTTCTTAGTTTCACTAATCTCTAATCGGTGCGAAGCACCAACTAATCACTAATCTCTAATCAGCGCAAAGCGCATTAAACGATAAACGATTATGAAAAGATACTTTTTTATTGCAGCGGTAGCAGTTTGCGCACTACCATTATTATTCTCCTGTGGCAAGCCAAGCGGTGACCCACAAAAAGACGCCGAGATGTTGAGAGGTCTCGCCGAAGATGCTATTGAGCTTGAAATCAAGCAGATGGAGAAACAAGTGGAGTTCGCACAATACTATGCCGATGATGGTGATTATAAGGGATATGAGAAATTCCAGAAGAAACTAGACAAACTTGAAAGCGCAATAAGAAAAGATTTCAAGAAAGAACATAAAAGCGAGCTTAAAGATGCCGAAAAACGCATTGAGAAAGCCGAAAAGAAATTGAAGGGGTCTTCTATAAATTAAACATTTGGCAGTCAGGAAAATAATTCGTAAATTTG
>CALGGO010000029.1 GCA_937916085.1 uncultured Prevotellaceae bacterium
TTCCTCTTAAAAATTGCAAAAAAACGTGGTGATGTTGTTTTTATGCTTTCACCAAACAAAGAGAGAATTCTATAATGGAGTAAGCGCGTTGAATGTTCCAAAAATAATTATTTTTTTCAAAAAAACATAGTGCTTTTTGTTTTCAATATCAAGTCGAAGTCGATATTTTCACCTATCACCTTCATCGACTTGACATAGTCGATAGATAGCGGAACTATGAAAATGCTGTCCTTGTTGTCATACATAGCCTGCACTGCTGCCAGGTCGTGTTGAATCACACTGCACACTTCGGGCTTTACGTCGGCAAGAAAAATAGAACGTTGGACCCTGTGGCAACCTCGTCGCTGAAGATACTTGACAACAGCTCGTCGTACCTTGTTGCTTGCTATGTCATACATCACAAAGAAAATCATATTGCTCGACTGGCGTTCTTTTTTATTCAGCAGGTCAAGAATGACCTTTAATCGTTCTTCTAGAGTGGGCAAGTCATCAACATCACTTTGCCGCTTCACATTCATCATGCGATGCTTGGCAATGCCCGCTTTGTGTTTAAGCATAGAGCGCATAAGCAAGTCGCGAGGTGATGGACGGGAACGGGGCATGATAATAAAAGAAGGTGTTAATTGCTAATTGATGAAAGATAGTCTCTCACTAATTCTCCAAGCATACTGTTGAGCTGTGGAGATGTGCCACGACGTGGTTGCTCCACGACGCTAAAACCCCGTCGGCCAAAGAAAATGTTAAGTTCTGCTTTGCGCAGCTGGCACGTGAGCACCAACTGCTTACCATACTGGATATTTCGTTCCTCGCTTATGGTGACACCAGTCTCACCTATGATGTTGCGCACGCCAACCATAACGGTCTCTATTTCGCTTGGAACAAAAAAGTCTCGTGGCGCACGCTCTCTTGCTCGCAGCTGATGCAGCTGTTCTTTTATGCGAAGCATAATTTCGTTGTCGGGATCATTGTTGTTTGGTTGGTCGGTTTTGTGTGGAACTGATTCTTCTTTTGGAGAGGCTTGCTTAGATGTAGATTCATCTTTTAGGTAAAATACTCTCTCTTGCAATTGTGAGAGCATGGCTTTGTGGTCAACAGCTATTGCGCTAGGATTATAATAAACCTCACTATCGTGGCTTAAAAAGCATGCGCGACACACGTCACACGTTTTAGTGTCGACCACTTCACTAAGACCATTATCAATGGCAAACTGCTTGACAAAAGCCTTGTAAAAGGCACTGAACTCTCCCGCATCATAGCATTTGTCCTTGAGCCTGAAAAGTAATTTCAATCCGTCACCACTAGGCGAGATGAAACACATTGCCACACGAGAGTCGGTGCACAATATTGCTTTCAATTCACTGGCATTGCGGTTATGCTCGCTCAGGTGGTCAAGGTCGATGATAAAACTGTTGGTATAAGCAAAGTTCTCGGTCTTCCTGAACTCTGGGTTGAATGCAGCACACACCACATAGGGCAGCTCTCGCTTGAGCTGATTGTAGCGTTTCTTGTCAAGACTATAGACAAGTCTTAGATTCTTGATGCGTGACTCTATTTCTTGTCGCGGATTCTTGATTTGACTAAATAGATTCTCATTCTCGATGCGCACCAACCTGTCGTGGGCATCAATGATTCTTTTTCCTGCAGATAACATAGTGAATATATTTTTAATTGGACATTATTGATTTTTTAGTATATGAGCATGACTTTATGAGTTGAGCTAGACTCTGACACTCCAGGAAAATCAGTGTCTCACGACTACGTGGGCCATGAGCACTGTCGATTACTTCATCGAGATAATCATTTATTGATTGGATTAAGACTCTACGTCCCATCGGTTCAAGCCAGTGGGCACTATTAGAAGAATCCACCGAGTAGTAGTCGTCGGTCACAGCTCGCTGAGCAAGCAACGTGTACACAACATAATCAACCCATACCCTGAAGAGCTCTATCATATCGAATGCCAAGGCAGGACGATTATACTCATTGCGGTGCAACACTCCCAAGTAAGGATCAAGCCCAGCTCTTATCAATGCCGACTCCACTTTGCCATACATAATGCCATAGCCATAGTTGAGCATGGCATTGGCTACGTCAAGGGCCGGATGCTGGGAGCGTTCTTCAAAGCGGTATTCTTCGGGCAGTGCCAGGTTTAGTGTGTTAAAATAGAGCCTAGATGCCACGCCTTCTATGCCGCGCAATTCATTTGAAATGTCTTTAACTCCTTCTCCGTCGGTATCCCTTAAGCGCTGCTTGTAGCTATCAAGTTTAATTATTGCGTTGTCTATGCGTCGCTTAAGCACTGGATAGGGAACATCTACCATATATAATAATGCTTGAGCATTGTCAAGTTTGCGATTTATTATGCTTTTTATCCATTTCACGGCTTCGGTTGAATTGCAAAACTCAAGCTGATTCTTGCGGATGGTGGAAATGGAGCCATACTTATAGCTCCATATTAACCCTTTGGGCATGCCCTTGCGGTCCATAAAATGAATTTGAATCTGCTTGTCAACTGCCAGCATTATCACGTCGCTGCTTAGCGACACGCCGCGGTTCACCATGATTGATGTGACACCATCGGTGGGGATGCGCTTGCTGCCATTGCTGTTGCGGACTATAAAAGCATCATTGTCGCAACTGAGCGAGGTGCCGTAAGTATTTAAGACAATTTCCATTTGGTAGAGTTTTTTGATGGTTTTATATTTTTAGAAATGCAAAAAACGTGCCAAGAAATGACACGTTTCTTGACAAGTTCTTTGTCTTTTCATCAAGAATTACTAATTTTGCAGTGTTAACAGGGCTAAATTTTTTCGCGCTTTTAGTTAAATTACTGTTAAATTTACAATATACAGTTCTTTGACATGTTGATTATCAGCTACTTACAAATTTTGCCCTTCGAGACCATCTTCCACTAAAACAAGGATTAAGACATATGAAGTTCTGCTTCATGAGTATCCCACTCAGGCTCTTCGAGACCATCTTCCACTAAAACAAGGATTAAGACCATTAGCACCAGCAAGAATTATTTCAATTTTCATAATTTCTTCGAGACCATCTTCCACTAAAACAAGGATTAAGACTTGAAAGGAGCGACCTTCATCTTACCTCGTTCATTAGCAACTTCGAGACCATCTTCCACTAAAACAAGGATTAAGACGTGTCATATACTTTATACATCTTTCTTCTTTGATTGCTTCTTCGAGACCATCTTCCACTAAAACAAGGATTAAGACGGAACAGTTTTAGGTCAAATTTGCCGTTTTCTGGGTACTTCGAGACCATCTTCCACTAAAACAAGGATTAAGACGAGTTCAGTACCGAGGTCACCGTGTTTTAAGCACTTCGAGACCATCTTCCACTAAAACAAGGATTAAGACTAAGGACAATATTTGCGTATTTGTTCAAGCAATGTATAAGGCTTCGAGACCATCTTCCACTAAAACAAGGATTAAGACTAACATCTTCAAGCACTAATGAAATTTTGCCAAATGTTCTTCGAGACCATCTTCCACTAAAACAAGGATTAAGACTGCCATTTTTGTTAATTTTACAACTCATTTTTTTGAAATTTTCTTCGAGACCATCTTCCACTAAAACAAGGATTAAGACATCAATCAAAAATTCAATTAAACGTTCTATCTGTCTACTTCGAGACCATCTTCCACTAAAACAAGGATTAAGACATGAAACACAACACATTGGTGGTGAAGGATTCACCATCTCTTCGAGACCATCTTCCACTAAAACAAGGATTAAGACATTTTTTAAATGTGATTAAAAAAAGTAAAAATGCTTTCTTCGAGACCATCTTCCACTAAAACAAGGATTAAGACGGTGTATTGTGTCTAAGTAATCTACCAATCTTTTGAATTACTTCGAGACCATCTTCCACTAAAACAAGGATTAAGACACATCATCAGCAGTAGCAGATGAACTGATAAAGAATAAACTTCGAGACCATCTTCCACTAAAACAAGGATTAAGACTGCTCATTGTAGTACAATTTAGAAATTAATAAATAACTTCGAGACCATCTTCCACTAAAACAAGGATTAAGACTTGGCGAAATAGTGTTGAGAAACACAATTCTCTTGCAAGCTTCGAGACCATCTTCCACTAAAACAAGGATTAAGACCCTTGTCCATCACGGTTTCAAACGTCAAACTGTCACCGACTTCGAGACCATCTTCCACTAAAACAAGGATTAAGACTCAAATAATTCGGGCAAAAATGTTTGCCAGTTCTTTCTTCGAGACCATCTTCCACTAAAACAAGGATTAAGACCAATTCTGATGACGGCTGATTTGTTTTCTAATGCCATAGTCTTCGAGACCATCTTCCACTAAAACAAGGATTAAGACCTAGGTTTGATTTCTACAAGTTCCTCAAGTTGCCTAAATAACTTCGAGACCATCTTCCACTAAAACAAGGATTAAGACATGCCCGTCAAAAAGCTCTCCGTGAAAGGTTTGCCAGTTTCTTCGAGACCATCTTCCACTAAAACAAGGATTAAGACGTATAGCCGTAAGTAAGTTTCGCTGGGAAGATAACGACTTCGAGACCATCTTCCACTAAAACAAGGATTAAGACCATTTAAGAACTTACAATAAACCTCATAGTTAAAGTTCTTCGAGACCATCTTCCACTAAAACAAGGATTAAGACCTTTAACTGAAATTCTAGGTTTGCCAAATTGAGTAATTTCCTTCGAGACCATCTTCCACTAAAACAAGGATTAAGACTGGAACAATTTCGGCGCCCTCAATTTTGACGACCACACCTTCGAGACCATCTTCCACTAAAACAAGGATTAAGACAACCGTTTTACTGGCTCATAGTTAATCGCTGTGAACTCTTCGAGACCATCTTCCACTAAAACAAGGATTAAGACTTCCAAATCATACAAATTTTGTCACCTCTTTCATCCTTCGAGACCATCTTCCACTAAAACAAGGATTAAGACTAATAAAATGTTTAATGATGAATAAATATAGTGATCTTCGAGACCATCTTCCACTAAAACAAGGATTATCATGTGTGTCAAGATCTCAACACTTCTTGGCACACTTTTTGCAATTTTCAAAAATTTAATTTTTCAATACTGATAACTGATACTGATATGAGTAAAATCACCTTTTCGCTGGTTGGCGGTCAGCCATTTCCTGTCTATGCCCAGGCGCTTGACAGCAAGCCCGACATTCTTGTGCTGTTTTACTCCAAGCAGACCGAGCGCTACGCCCTGAATGTTGAACGATGCCTCAAGCAGAAGTTGCCGCATCTGGTGGTCCAGCAGGTAGAAACCGATGCCAATGATCTAAAAAAGTCGTATCGCACCTTTGCAGCCAATGCTAATGTGTGGCTCAAACCCGAGAATGAGATCACTGTAAACCTGTCGGGCGGCACCAAGCCCTGGTCGATGCAGCTGCTCAACATCTTTGGTGGTAAAGAGAATGCCAAGTGTGTCTTCATTGACCAGAACCATTACATTTGGGACATGGCAACCTACGAGCGGCACAGATTCAATCACGACGACATATCTCTTGACGACAAGTTTGCCCTCTACGGCGTGAAAGGCATTCAACGCACAAATATAAATGATTATGATGACCAAGACTTTATTGCCATAAGGCAAATAGAAAAGCTCTACCAGTTCAATCGTAATGCATTGAGGGAGATCACCAAAAAGATAAATGATGATGATAAACAAGGCATCAAGTCTGGACTATACACTGAAGCTGGGTGCAGTGTTGAGAGAGTGGGAGAAAATGAGTTTAGCTGCACATTTGAGCACCACAGGAGTCATGACATCACCACACAATTAGTGTCGTCGCCCAATGCTTGCCGACTGATGCTTAACACAGGATGGTTTGAGCTAAAAGTGGCCGAAATCATCTCTCACTGGCCAAGCGCAGGCCAAGTGTGGACCAACACTTCGATTAATTATTATAACAATCCCAATACTGTCAATGAGATAGATATAATTGTTGAAACCTATCAAGACAAACTACTCTTCGTGGAATGTAAAACCCACGTTCACGACAGCACCGACATCGACAAGTTTAACGATGTGACAAAGAGCTATGTCGGATTGGGCGGCAAGCGAATATTTGTGACCTACAACCCAATGACTGGTTTGCCCAATGATAAGTGCGAAGTGTTAGAGATCCCAAGATTCTCAACATTAAGCATAAGAAATGGCACTCAAGTGTTCTATGATTCTCTCGACAAGTATATGGACACAATTAACGCAAGGTGATTATTAACGTGATTTGCCTAATTAGGGATTAAACGTTATCTTTGCAGATGGTATGATGGTTGCTGTTGCAGCTATTGTATGGTTATATAATTAGAGCTCTTTGAAATATTGAATACCTGAAGTTTTCCACTAAAACAAAGATTAAGACAATGAGTTAACAAGACTCATCACTTTGATCTTTGTGACACTTCGAGACCATCTTCCACCAAAACAAGGATTAGATGGTCGGTTACTATGGCATCTATTCAACTAATGAATACAAACATCATATAAAAAAGCATAAATGTTTTATATTTTTCCTATAGTTTATAGTTGGATTCTAAGTTTTTATTGTATATTTGTAACCAAAACTACAGGAGAACATGAAAACAGACAGAAAGGAACGAAAGGTTTTTATCTCATTTTTAGGAGCATCAAACTATAGCGAGTGTCAATACCTGATAAGTGGAGAATTATCATGCCCGGTTCGTTATGTACAGGAGGCAATGCTTAACCATTATTCCCAAAGCGGTGAGTGGAGCCAAAGCGACAAGGCATACATCCTTCTCACCAACATCGCCCGAGAGAAGAACTGGGAAAATGATGGACATCGCGATAGGGACACACACGAGATAATCAAGCAGCAGGGGTTGAGAGAAAGGCTAGAAGCCTGCAATCTTGCTATGCCTGTAGAACCCATTGATGTGCTTCCCGGCAACAATGAAACCGAAATCATGACGATTTTCACCACTCTGTTCAACTTGCTGCAAGAAGGCGACGAACTTTTCTTCGACATAACACATGGCTTCCGCTACTTGCCCATCATAGCCCTCGTGCTCGGGAATTACAGCAAGTTTCTGAAAAACGTGAAAGTGGAATGGATTGGCTACGGCAACTTTGAGGATCGTGACAAAGATACCAACACCGCCCAAGTGGTTGACCTCACCTCAATGTCGATGCTTCAAGACTGGACCACTGCCGCCGCCGACTTTATCAATAACGGGAATGCAAAGTCAGTTGTCAATTTAACTCAAACACAGCTTAAGCCAGTATTGAAAGATGCGAAAGGCGGTAATGCCAATGCCAATGCAATTAGGAAAATGGCTGGTTCGCTTGATGCGGTTGTTAACGACATTAAAAACTGTAGAGGATTCAATATTATGAACGCTTGTAATGTAAAAGCACTCATTAACAGTCTTAACGATATCGAAGACTGTATGATTGAGCCTCTCACACCATTGCTTGAAAAAATAAGGGACAGTGTCAGTGATTTTGATATTGAAGCCGATGAAAACATTGTCAATGGTTTTGTCGCCTCTGAATGGTGTTTGGAAAACAATATGACTCAACAAGCCGCAACAATATTATTGGAGACTGTAATTAGTGTTGTGTGCTCAAACTTTGGCCTCAATTACAAGAATTTTGACCATAGGGAAATTGCCCGTTCAGTTATGCGTGAACTTGATGTTAAATCAAGATCAAAACATAAAAATGAAGATGAAGACACACCTCTAAGCATTGTTAATGAGAAAGAAATGATTAAAAACAAGAAGATAATAGAATTATATAACAAGCTTGGAGATTTGCGTAACGATTTGAACCATTGTGGAATGCGTGACAACCCCATAAAAGCCGAAAAATTTAAAGAAAGAATTCAGAATTATCATCATGAACTTTACAACATTTTAATAAAAGGATAAACACCAATCAAATAGATGAGAGAACGACCATGATTATCAACGTCTTGACCATAACCTTCAATAACGCAATTAAGCCTCATGAGGTGCCATTGTTTCGCGGAGCGGTGATTAACGCCCTCGACGAGAAGCAGGTGCTGTTCCACAATCACGTGGGCGATGACGGATTCCGTTACCGCTATCCCTTAATCCAATACAAGCGGCTGGGTGGCAAAGCTGCCATCGTGTGCGTGGGAGAAGGCACCCAAGCCATTGGCGAGTTCTTTGCCTCGGGCAACTTCAATGTGATGATTGGCGAGCGTAATGAGCAACTGCAGCTCGAGCGCACCGAGCCACGCCGCTGCAACATTCAGGTGTGGGAGCAGATGTTCCGATACCGCCTGCGCCGCTGGTTGCCACTAAATGGTGAGAATTATAAGAAATATGTGGCTTGCGAGTCACTTGCCGAGCGGTGCCAACTATTGGAATCAATACTTTGTGGAAACATTCTCTCGATGGGCAAAGGATTGGGGGTAGACTTCGACAAGCAAGTTAAATGCTCTATTACCGAATTGCAAGACCCCTATCAAGTGACTATTAAAGGTGTGAAGATGATGTGCTTCAACATTGACTTCGCTTGCAACGTGTCGCTGCCAGCCAACGTGGGCCTGGGCAAGCACGCAAGCCTTAATCATGGCACAGTGTATCCCATTATCAACAAGAAGGATAAAGATAATAATTAAATATTAACTATATGAGTGAAACCAACAAATTTATTAACGAAAAGACTCAACGCCTTGAGGCGGCGATAAGCAAGTGTGCTGCACAGTCGCAGGGCTGGCAGTCGCTTTTGCTCGTGAGCGGGGACATGAGTGGCATTCAGCCATTCCTGTACCAGATTGTTTCGAGCAAAGCTGCCAGGAACCTGAAAGGACGCTCCTGCTACCTCGACTTGCTTGGCAGGGCTGTGGTGCGGTCGCTGTTGAGTGCGCTGAGTCTTGATGAAGACCATGTGGTGTGTGAGTCGGGAGGAACGTTTGTGCTAGTGGCTCCCAGCACTCCTGATGTCACTAGGGCCCTTGACAATGCAGTTCGCTTCATTGAAGAGAAAATCTTCGAGACTCACGGCACGGCATTGAGCGTTGCCATCGACAGCGTTGAAATCTCAGTTGATGAAGCACGTGGTGGCACAACTACTCTGGCACAGCGATGGAGCGAAGTGTTCAGTAAGCGAGAGGTGAAGAAAAATGCCAAGTGCTCGAGTGTGATTGCCGCCACAGGTGGATATTCACGTTTCTTTGAGCCACAGCAAGTGACGGGCGACAAAACCGATGCCATTACTGGAGAGGACATCGCTGATGGCGGTATGAGCGTTAAGGACGTTGGCACAATTACTAAAATCAACAAGATGATTTTTGATTTAGGCATTGAGCTGCGTAGAGGTTGTAAACCAGTTCTTGTTGAGGACAACTACCATGGCGATGACTTTGTAATTGAACCTGCAGGCCTCGGCATTAAATTCTACTTGAAGAAAGGCGATGGCGAAAAGAAGGTTCAGACCTTCGAGCAGATGTGCGAGAACGAGGATGCACTTGAGCGACTCGGCGTGTTGCGCATGGACGTGGATAACCTCGGTTCGAAGTTCCAAGAGTATGCCCGTACACAAAGCCTTACTGCCTACTCGGCATTGAGTTACGAACTTGACGAGTTCTTTAAGAATCATGTGGAAGACTTGTGTGACAAGCATGATTGCTACCTCCTTTATGGCGGTGGAGATGACCTCTTTGTCGTTGGCGAATGGCGCAATGTAATCAAGCTTGCTGGTGAAATCCAAGGTGATTTCAAGCAATGGGCAAAAAAACGTAACGGCGCTTGGAGCCTTTCGGCTGGAGTGGCTATTGTAAAAGCCAAATACCCGATTATTGAGGGTGCTAAGGAAAGCGGAGAGGAAGAAGACAACGCCAAGACTCATGCTTGCGGTGACGTGACCAAGAACTCTATTTCGCTGATGGGAACGCCACTCAATTGGGATAAGGAGTTTGAACCAGTAAGGGACCTTAAGGACAAGCTGGTTAATTTGCTTTGCGATAACGAGAGCCTGCCCAAGTCGTTCCTCAACAATGTGATGATTCATGCCATCAATGCGGCAATCAAGAACCATAAGGTGACCAAAGTTAACATTTACTGGCATTTGAGCTACGACATCAAGCGTGCCATGGAGCGTGCTAAAGGAAAAGAAGGTGTTATTGCTCTTCTTGAGCAATGTAGAGCCGACATCTGCACTCCAGGCAGCACTCTTGCCGGTGAAAAAATCGAGACTAACTACCATCTGCTTGAGCTGTGGGCTCTCGCTAGCCGCTGGGCAGAACTTGAATATAGAAGTATTAACGAAAAACAAAAAAATAAATAACTATGCAAGGGTTTAATAATCAATTCAACAACAACAGGCCACGCCAGAATAATAGGCAGCAGAGGCCTGAAATAGAAGAGAAGTATACCATCAAACATCCTATTAAAAAAGAATGGTTTGTTGATGGTGCAGATGACAATCTTGTCAAGTTTGCAGAAGAAGCTGGTAAAGCGATGGCTAATGCCGGCATTTCCAGTTCTCAAATCCGAAATATATATGGAGAGATTAAACGCATCCAAATGGCGGGTTTTGAGTCTACAAAATCTTCATTCTTCCTACTGAAGCCAAAAGTTGCTTACGCTTATGGCCGTGATGACAAAAAAACGCTAAAAATATTCAAAGAAATTTTTGATGAAGCGTTTAATTATGTGACTGACGAGAAATCTTATCAGAATTTCTGTAATTTTATGGAGGCCCTTTTGGCTTATCATAAGGCAAACGGAGGTAAAAAATAAAAAAATAGATATTATGAAACTAATAAAGAAAATATCAATAACTGGCAAACTAACTCTTAAAACAGGTTTGCACATTGGAGGTAGCAATTCATCGCTTAATATTGGCGGACCAGATAAGTTTGTAGTAAGAAACCCCATCAATAATATGCCATACATACCCGGCAGTTCATTGAAAGGAAAAATGCGCACTCTTATTGAATTAAGAGATGAATCTTATGATCGTAAGAAAGGAGATCCATCAAATGATCCTACATCTTATGCTGGAGCGTTGTTCGGAACTGCAGGCGATAAAAATGATGGGCATTCATCTCGATTGATTGTCCGTGACGCTCCTATGAACACGTCAAACAAAGAACAGTTTGAACATACAGATATGCCATTCACTGAAAGCAAAACCGAGGTCTCAATTAATAGAATCACCGGCACGGCAAAAAATGGTGGGTTGAGAACACTCGAGCGAGTTCCTGCTGGTGCCATTTTCGACGTGAATATGGTACTCAATATTTATGATAATGAAAATGAGGAAATCCTTCTCGAAACCCTAAAAGCTGCTATGGCTTTACTTGAGGATGACTACCTTGGTGGTAATGGTAGTCGCGGTTATGGCCAAGTAGAATTCAGTGATATGAAATTTGAATCCAAACCTACTGATTCTTATGCCTAACTACAAGATTATCAAGATGACCAATATGTCACCAATGCACATCGGGCTTGGGCGTGACAGCTATGATGTGTCGGCTGGTGCTTTGCACAGCGACACTCTTACTGCTGCATTAGCTTCAGTGCGTGCATTAAGTGGCAAAGATGGTGACTTGAAGCAGTTTCTTGAATCATTTGCGCTAAGCTCGGCTTTCCCTTATTGTGGCAACACCCTCTTTTTGCCTAAGCCATCAGGAAAAATAAATGTTGAAGTAGAAAGAATGGAAGAGAAAGACTATCGCAAGCTACTCAAGAAGGTCGCCTATGTGGCATCGACCCTCTGGCAAAAGCTTATAAATGGTGAGAAACTGCTCATAGCAAGGAATCAACTGCAAGGGCAATACTTGCTTGAAAAGCCTGAGGACAACTTTTTGTCGCCGATGGTAAGCATGATTAATCAACGAGTATCAGTACCTCGCAAAGACAATGAAGATGCTACTCCTTTTGCATTTGAATGGACCTATTTCCGCGAGGGATGTGGACTTTACTGCCTGCTTGATGCTGAGAGCAATGTTGCAAGCGAAGTTGAGGATCTTTTCAACGAACTTGGTGAGCAAGGTATAGGCAGTGACCGCAACGTGGGTGGTGGACACTTTGGAGTAGACGCAAAAGGCAATTTTGAGATGCCCGATGTGGCCGACGCCAATGGCACAATGCTTCTTTCTATGTATATCCCCACTGAGCAGGAATTGACTTCACTCAATGTAGAGACATCACGATACCAGTTGATAAAGCGTGGAGGCTATATTGCCGGAAGTTCAAGTGACAATTTGCGGCACCTTCGCAAAAACACTATCTATATTTTCGCAGCAGGTTCTGTCTTTAATGGTATTGCCCCCATTGTTGGCAAGGTCGTTGACCTAAGGCCTGCATGGAAAGAAGGCAACCTGCATCCAGTGTATCGCAGCGGCAAAGCTTTATCTATCAATATTAAAACAGACTGGATATGAGACATAAAGTGAAAATTGAAACACTCACATCAGTTCATGTGGGTAGTGGAGAAAAGTTGATAAATAACTGTGACTATATCGTTGATAATAATAACGTTTATATTATTTCTCCTGAAAAACTTGGGAAATTAATAGGAACAGACAAATTATCAATAGACAAGTGGGTTGCAGCTATTAATAATAGAAGCTTTGATAATTTTCTTGCAACACATACTCAAGGCACATCAAAAGAGCAGTTCTCCTCGCGAGTTTTAGCAAATTGGGCAAGTGGTGAATTTAAAGAAGATTCAACATTATCCACATGTATTCATGATGGAAGAGGCCTTCCATACATCCCAGGTTCCACAATAAAAGGGGCTATCAGGACAGCTATTACTGCTTCTCTGATGAAAAATGTTGCTAAATCTAATCCAAATCTGTCATTTGGAGAATCAAATAATAAGCTTAATAAACTTTTCAATAAAGATGAGAATCTGAATCCACAGTATGATGTATTTCGTTTTTTATTGATAAGTGATGCATATTTTGAAACTGGTTCTGAAGCAGCTGTTAAATTGGTGTTACTTAATCAACGAGAAAGAGAAAAATTGATTGATGAAACTAGGGCACCACAAATAGTTGAGGTTATAGATAAAGAATTTGATTCGGTCTTCACTATAACTATTGACAAAAAGAAATATGATATTGTAAATCTAAAACATGATTTAGCAAGTTTTCCTTTAGAGATGTCGTCTTTTGATTCTTTATTTAGATGCATTAATAAGCATACTAAAGAACTTGTTGAAAGTGAAATATCATATTGGGAAGATTATATAAGAGAAAGCGGCAAAATTGGAGCCACAGGCTATATAGAGAATTTAAAGGCAATTAAAGACGTTATCAACTCTTGTGGCGAAGGCAAAGAATGCGTTCTTCGTTTAGGCCAGGGAATTGGATGGCGTTTCATCACTGGTGCTTGGGCAGAGAATTTAGAGACTTTTGAAGATTTTATTCCAAGGATTCGTCCAAAGAATGATAAATATTTGCAATATGATTTTCCTAAGTCAAGACGCATTGACGATGAATCTTACCTTCTTGGTTTCGTTAAACTGACTATCGAAGATTAACTCATGTTTTATAATATTAGCAATCATCCTTCAAAATTTTGGCCCGACCATCAAATTTCTAAAGCAAAACAGATTGCTGGCGACGTGGTTGATATTCCATTCCCGGAGGTCTCTCCTTATGATGAGGCCGAGGTGATTTCTTCAAAAGCCAAGCAATTTGGCCAGGAATTAATCAATAAAATTGAAAGTGGTGATGTGATACACATTATGGGTGAACACACTTTCATGTTTGCTCTTGTGTCGTACTTGCTAGAACATGGCGTACGTTGTGTTGCCTCCACAACAAGTCGAGAAGTAGAATATAACGAGACTGGGGACAAAATATCTCAGTTCAATTTTGTGGATTTCAGAGAATACTATAAGCCGCGATAAAGAATAAGATATTGTTCTAACTATATTTCAATAAGAATTGATAGTATTATAGAGAGAGGACGTGTTTATTTGAGACACGTCCTCTTTTTCCTGTTTTCCGCACAGTTTGATTTGCAAAAAAATGTCGCTTGAAAATCAGC
>CALGGO010000030.1 GCA_937916085.1 uncultured Prevotellaceae bacterium
TTAATCAAATCGTGAATCGGCTGGGATTCGAACCCAGGACCCACAGCTTAGAAGGCTGTTGCTCTATCCAGCTGAGCTACCGATCCAGCTTTTTTGAGACGTCATTTCCTCAAAAAGCGGTGCAAAGGTAACACATTTTTCTGAAAAGGCAAAATTTGTGAAATAAATGTTGTAATTTTGCCGAAAAATTAGACTATGACTGTTTTAGACCAAGTGCGCAACTTGCGCATCGCTGACTATAACTATCCGCTCCCCGAGGAGCGCATCGCCAAGCACCCTCTCGCCCAGCGTGAGCAGTGCAAAGTGCTTATGTTCAAGGACAACGCAATCGAGCAGCACATATTCCACGAAGTGCCCTCGCTGTTGCCCAGCGATGCTCTGCTCATCTATAACAACACAAGGGTCATCAATGCCCGCTTGCGATTTCGCAAGGCTACTGGTAGCCAAATCGAGATTTTCTGCCTGGAGCCAGTCGCACCACACGACTACCAGCTCATATTCCAAACCACCAGTCAATGCACTTGGCTATGCCTAGTGGGCAACAGCAAGCGTTGGAAAAGCGGTGCCCTCACCCAGCAGATTGAGGTGGACGGCGCCACCGTCACCATCAACGCCACCCGTGGCGAGCGCCGTGGCAACGCCTTTGAGATAACTTTCGACTGGGACGGCAATGACGTTACTTTTGCCTCGGTATTGGAGGCATTGGGAGAAATCCCTATCCCGCCCTACCTCAACCGGGGCACCGAGAAGAGCGACCTTACCGACTACCAGACTGTGTATAGCCACATCGACGGCAGCGTGGCGGCACCAACGGCAGGATTGCACTTCACCGACGAGGTGCTTGCCGAGTGTGACCGCCGAGGCATAGAGCGGCGCGAACTCACCCTGCATGTGGGAGCCGGCACCTTCCAGCCCGTGAAGAGCGACAACATTGGCGACCACGATATGCACACCGAGTTCATCAGCGTGCCGCGTGACCTGCTCGCCGAGCTTGCCACCACTACCCGACCCGTAATTGCCGTGGGCACCACCAGCGTGCGCACCCTCGAAAGCCTTTATTACATCGGTCAAATTCTTGAGAACAATCCCGATGCCACCGAGGAAGAGCTGCGCGTGACCCAGTGGATGCCTTACACCAGCTCCCCCTCTAAGATAGAGGGGGCGGGGGGGAGTATGACCGAGCATCAAGGCACACCAGCCATCACGCCGCAGCAGGCGTTGCAAAATATCGTCGAGTACCTTAACCGCCACAACGCCAGCGACTACCTGGGCAGCACCCAGCTGATGATAGCCCCAGGCTACACCTACCGCATCGTCAAGGGCATGATTACCAACTTCCACCAGCCGCAGAGCACGCTGCTGCTGCTCGTCGCCGCCTTTGTGGGCAATGACAACTGGCGCAAGATTTATGACTACGCCCTCAACCACGACTTCCGCTTCCTAAGCTACGGCGACGCCTGCCTGTTTCTCTAATGCAGAATGCATGATGAACAAACAAGAAAACACCCATCACGGCAATATTCCATGATGGGTGTTTTTTATACTAAAAATCGTTTCTCTCTTACTTTAGAGCAGTTGCTGCGATGATGTCGTTGAGGTTCTTCATCATCACCTCTTTAAGCTCGGCACCTTTCATTGGTGTTCCGCCAGGCATAACTCTGAAGGTCACAAAACCATCTCCCTGAGGAACATAAGCCTCATACTCATAACGTCCATCTTTCTCAGCCTCAAACACCTTGAAGGTGTTACCATCAACAGAAATGTCGCTAATTGGCTTGCCACCACGTTTTTTGATGCTTTCGACAAGGTCATTCTCATTATACAATGTGTGGTTAACCATTGCTGTAGTGTGAGGATTCTCTTTAAGAGTCAAGTTGCAAGAGCTTCTTACCATACGGCTGCTAGCCTTCCAGCCTTCGGGGACTGTCAATGTGTAGTTGTCACAGGCGAGTTCTTTCTGGTCCTCGATTGCCACTTCTTCCTCAGCCTCAGAAGCTGAAGCGTCGGATGCCGATGTAACTTCCTCAGTATCTGAAACACTCTTAGATGAATCTTTCTTGGTTTCGCAAGAAACCATAATCATTGTTGCCAACGCTGCGATGGCGAAAATGCTGAAAATTTTCTTCACTTTGATTTGTTTGATTAGTCCAGTTAATAAAAATAATTGTTTTGAACATTAACGCAAAATTTCATCCTATTATTATAAGATTGTGAGAAAAAAGCCTTAACTTTGCCACACAAAACATAAATACGACATCACATTGCTAAAAACACTGTTAAAACAGATTGGCACGTTCAAGACTGCCTCAATACTCACTCCAATCTTCATCTCCCTTGAGGTGGTGATGGGAGTGCTCATACCTTACGTCACCTCGTGGATCATCGATGAGGGCATAGCTCAAAACGACTTGCCCGACGTGTATAAATATGGTGCCATCATGCTTGTGCTGGCTGCCATGAGTATGATTTTCGGCATCTTGGCGGGACGCTTCTCAGCGATGGCATCCTCGGGATTTGCTCGCAACCTGCGCGATGCCATGTTCCGCAACATACAGACGTTCTCGTTCTCCAACATCGACAAGTTCAGCTCGTCGGGGCTCGTGACACGCATGACCACCGATGTCAACAACCTTCAGAATGCGTTCCAAATGTTGCTCAGAGTGTCGGTAAGAGCCCCTCTGAACCTGATTTTCAGCATCTTCATGTGCGTGTTCATCAACACCAAGATGAGCCTTATCTTTATCATCGCACTTGTAATATTGGGCACCGCGCTCTATCTCATCATCAGCCGTACTGTGAAGCTTTTTACACAGGTTTTCAAGAAATATGACGACCTCAACAATGTGGTGCAGGAGAATGTCTCGGCGATACGTGTGGTGAAAGCCTTTGTGCGTGAGGACTACGAGAACAAGAAGTTCAGCAAGGCGGCACGCGCGCTCTACAGCCTCTTTGTCAAGACCGAGAGCCTGATGGCCCTCAACCATCCCGTGATGATGATTGTGGTGTATGGCTGCATCATCTCGCTCTCGTGGTTTGGCGCAAAGCAGATTGTGGGCGGCGACCTCACCACCGGTCAGCTCACCTCGCTCTTCACCTACGTGATGACCATCCTCTCGGCGCTGATGATGCTCTCTATGATTTTCGTGCAACTCACGATGAGCGCCGCCAGTGGCAAACGCGTGGCGGAGGTCATCAACGAGAAAGCCGACATAGTAAATCCCGAGAATCCCGTCATGACAGTAGCCGATGGAAGCATCGACTTCAACAACGTGAAATTCTCATATAAGAAAACTGCATCTTGCTCACCATCTATAGTGATTGCCGGGGTGAATATTACTGATGGTTTTAATGCCTTGAAGGGATACGAATATGCCATCAACGACATCAACATCCACATCAAGAGCGGAGAGACTATTGGCATAATAGGCGGCACGGGCTGTGGCAAATCCACGCTCGCCATGCTCATAAGCCGCATGTATGATGTCACCGAAGGCAGCATCAAGGTGGGTGGCGTTGACGTGCGTGACTACGACCTAGAGACCTTGCGCAACAACGTGTCGATGGTATTGCAGAAGAACGTGCTATTCAGTGGCTCCGTGCTCGACAACCTGCGCTGGGGAAAGACCGACGCCACGCTCGAGGAATGCAAGCACGCCTGCCAGCTGGCGTGCGCCGACGAGTTCATCGAGGAGATGCCCGACGGCTATGAGACTATCATCGAGCAAGGTGGTGCCAACGTCTCTGGCGGACAAAAGCAGCGCTTGTGCATAGCTCGCGCTCTGCTCAAGAGCCCCAAGGTGCTCGTCCTCGACGACTCCACCAGCGCCTGCGACACCGCCACCGACGCACGCATCAGCAAGGCACTGCGCGACTATATGCCCGAAGTGACTAAGATTATCGTGGCGCAGCGTGTACACAGCGTGATGCACGCCAACCGCATCATCGTGATGGACAACGGCCGCATCACTGGCTTCGACACCCACGAGAACCTCCTCAAGACCAACGACATCTACCGCGAAATCTACACCATCCAAACCCAAGACTCCGGCGACTTCGATAAACCGAAATAGTGGAGAGTGGAGAGTGCTAAGTAGAGAGATGAGAGTGGAGAGATGAGAGTGTAAAAATGTCCTGTATGTTGCGTTGTCAACGCAACACTCCAGTCAACAAAGAACTATAAACAACTGATAACCAACATAACTATCTATAAAACAATGAAACGAACAATTAATTGCTTTGCTCTGATGCTGCTATGCTCTATAATAGCCAGCGCGCAAAAACAGTTCACTCTTGAAGACCTGAACTTTGGTGGCAAGAACTACCAAAACATGATTCCTCAGACCAGAAACCTCGCTTGGCATGGCAACATGCTCTACCACATGGAGAAAGACTCCATCTGGGCGGTTGACACCAAGACTGGCAAAGAGAAACTGGCATTCACCTCACAGCAAATCAAAGACTGGGCAGGGATTGACAAGGCGCCAAACCTCAAATGGGCATCGTTCCCCTACCCCGACAAGCCACTTATGATGATTTATGCCAACGACAAGCGCATGCTTATCGATACAAAGAACCACAAGACTGAATGGAGCCAAATCATAAATGACGAGTCAGAAGCCGACTGGAATAAAAACAGCCGCAACACTGCCTACGTCAAGGACGATAACCTATGGATAACAACCGCCAACGGCGGATACCGACAAATCACCAATGACGGCTCGCGCGACATCGTTTATGCACAGGCGGTGCACCGCAACGAGTTTGGTATCGAGAAAGGAACATTCTGGAGCAACAGCGGCGACAAGCTAGCCTTCTACCGCATGGACCAGAGCATGGTAGCCGACTACCCGCTCATCACCGTGCCCGAGATTAACGACTCCACACACGTGGAAGCCACTCCCGCACCAGAGAAATATCCGATGGCAGGACAGACTTCCCACAAGGTGCAGGTGGGCATTCTCGACATCGCTTCGGGCAAAATCATATACCTCGACACTGGCGATCCCACCGACCGTTATTTCACCAACATAGCCTGGAGTCCCGACGATAAGTTGGTTTATATGTTTGAGCTTAACCGCGACCAGAACGACTGCCGCCTAGTGAGCTACAACGCTGCCACAGGCGCTAAAGTGGGCGAAATCTACCGCGAGACAAGCGACAAGTACGTTGAACCAAGCAACCCCATCGTGTTCCTGCCCTGGGATGCCTCTAAATTTGTGATGCAGAGCCAAAAGGACGGCTACAACCACCTGTATCTGCACAATGCCGACGGCTCGCTTGTAAAACAGCTCACCAGCGGCAAGTGGGTAGTGATGGAGATGCTGGGCTTTGACACCGAGAGCAAAGCCATCATCATCAGCAGCAACGAGATAAGCCCCATTCAGAAAAACATTTTCAGCGTTGATATTGCCACTGGCAAGCGCACTCGTGTCGATGAAGGCGGGAAAGGATGGCACGGAGCGATTCTCAACGACAACGGCACTTGGCTCGCCGACTACTACTCCGAGCCCGACGTGCCTCGCAACATAGCCATCGCGAACACCGCTACCGGCAAGGCAATGCGCTATTTCACTGCACCTAACCCCTGGGAGGGATATAACGTGCCTGAATACAGCTGCGGCACCATCAAGGCTGCCGACGGTACTACCGACCTCTACTACCGCATGGTGAAACCCATCGATTTCGACCCCTCAAAAAAATACCCCACAGTGGTCTATGTTTATGGCGGACCTCACGCCCACAACGTTGACGCGAGATGGAACTACTGCAGCCGCAGTTGGGAGACCTACATGGCGCAGAAAGGCTACCTCCTGTTCATCCTCGACAACCGAGGCAGCGAGAACCGAGGTCGCGACTTTGAGCAGGCGACTTTCCGCCATCTGGGGCAGGAAGAGATGAAAGACCAGATGTGCGGCGTCGATTATCTGCGCTCACTGCCCTACGTCGATATTGACCGCCTGGGCGTGCATGGATGGAGCTACGGAGGATTTATGACAATAAGCCTGATGACCAACTACCCCGACGTGTTTAAGGTGGGAGTGGCAGGCGGACCAGTAATCGACTGGAAATGGTATGAGGTGATGTACGGCGAGCGTTATATGGACACCCCGCAAAGCAACCCCGAGGGATATGCGCAAACAAGCCTCATCCACAAGGCTAAAGACCTAAAGGGCCGACTGCAAATCATCATAGGTCTCAACGACCCCACCGTAGTGCCGCAGCACGCCTACTCATTCCTCAAAGCCTGTATCGGTGCCGACACCCAGCCCGACTTCTATGTCTATCCCGGTCAGGGCCACAACATGCGCGGCCACCAAAGCGTCCACCTCCACGAACGCATCACCCGCTACTTCGAAGATTATCTCAAGTAAGAGTGGAGAGTGCAGAGTGGAGAGTGCAGGGTGCAGAGTGGAGAGGAGAGAGGGAAGATGTGAGAGAGTGCAGGGTGGAGAGTGGAAGGACAAAGCTCCTAGTCATTCCTATCCATTCCTAGCTATTCCTAGCTATTCCTAGCTAATCCTAGCTACTCCTACCCACTCCTATCCTACCCCTAGATAAAAAAAGAAATCCCTGACTCATCGTCGGGGATTGCTTAACTAATTAACTTTCTAATACCATTAACATAAACCTTAAAACAATGAAAAGTATCGTCTCACGACGACAAAGATTTCATAACCTTAAAAAACTAATACCATGAAAACTGATGCAAAGATATAGCATTTTGTGTTATAAAACATAATTTTCAAGCAGAAATCGCCAAAATTTAACTTCTTTTAACAGAAAACTCGCAAAAATACTGTTTTATAGCATATTTTTACAACACAAAGAATGACACCACATCATGTTTTTTCTCCATTTAATTCCAGAAATTACTTTGTCATTAAATATAAAGGTGGTAAATTTGCACTTTGTTTATACGTGACCACTTATGTCAAGGAGCTGCAAACTATTTTCTATCATTCTACTGGCGCTGATTGCGGCGCTGGCGATTGGGGCATGCTCCTCGACAAAACACGTGCCCGATGGCCAACTCCTCCTTGACAAGACAAAAATCAACATCCTCGACAAGGAGAACGGCCAGGGCATTAGCACAAACGAGCTCATCAACTACCTGCGGCAGACCGAAAACCACAAGGTGCTGGGAGGATTCAAGATGCAGCTTGCCATCTACAACCTCTCGGGAAAAGACTCCACCAAGTGGTTCAACCGCTGGATTCAGCGCGTGGGCTCACCGCCTGTCATCTACGACTCCACCCTCACCATGGCTAGCGTCAACCAGTTGCAGCGAGCTCTCATCAACAAAGGTTTCCTCAAGAACGATGTCACCAGCGAAGTTAAGCTTCTTCCCGAGAAGAAGAAGGCGCAGGTGACCTACAACGTCACTCTCAACGAGCCTTACACCATCCGTTCCATAAAATATGACATCCCGAGCGACAGCCTGCGCAGCATAATCTTGAGCGACACTACCGACTTCCCCATTAAGACGCAGTCGCTTCTCGACCACAACAAACTCGATGCGGAACGCGAACTCATCGTGCAGCGTATGCGCAACAACGGCTACTATGCCTTCAACAAGAGCTATATCACCTTCCTCGCCGACACCGCTGCTGGCTCACGCGAGGTGGATCTTACTCTCACCCTAAGCGAGAACATACAAGAGCTGCCACACATCCCGCAGACCGAAACCCACCGACAGTTCTATGTGCGTAATGTGGTGTTTGTCACTAACTACGATGCAGTGACAATGCAGAACGGCTTCTACGGCGACACCGTGACCTACAACGGCATCACCATGCTCTATGGCGACGACAAGTACATAGACAAAGAAATCCTCTACGAAAGCTGCTTCATCCGTCCCATGCAGCTTTACAACGCCAGCGATGTCGATCGCACCTACAAAGCCCTGGGAAGGCTAGGAATACTCAAGTTCATAAACATTGACATGAGGCCGTTTATGGACGTTGCCGGCGACCTGTGGGTTGATGCCTACATACTCCTCAACCGCGACAAGTCGCAAACTATCTCCTTCTCACTCGAGGGCACCAACAGCGAGGGCGACCTTGGATTTGGCATAGGTGCCGATTATCAGCACCGCAACATATTCAAGGGCTCCGAGATATTGAACGTCAAGTTCAAAGCATCCTACGAGAGCCTCTCGGGTGACCTCAGCGGTCTCATCAACGACAACTACAGCGAGTACTCGGGCGACGTGGGCATCACCTTCCCCAAGTTTAAGATGCCCTTCCTGCGCGAAAGCTTCAAGCGACGCATACAAGCCTCTACCGAATTCATGACGAGCTTCAACTATCAGGAGAGACCCGAATACACGCGCATCATTGCAGGTGCGGGATGGAAATACATCTGGAGCGAGCGCAACAACCAGACGCGACACACCTTCAACCTTATCGACATCAGCTATGTGTATCTGCCCAAGAGCAAGATAAACTTCCTCGACAGCATAACCAACCCGCTGCTACGCTACTCCTACGAGAACCACCTTATCATGCGCATGGGTTACACATTCTACAAGACCAACAAGCGCATGGTGAACCCGCTCACCACTGTCTTCCAAAACGACATCTACACCATTAGAGCCTCGGCCGAGACTGCCGGCAACCTGCTCTACGGCATATCGCACCTTATAGGGCAGAAACGCGAGGAAGACGACAGCTACAAGGTCTTTGGCACACGATATTCACAATATATAAAACTCGACGGCGACTTCGCACTCACACACTACTTCAACCAGCGAAGCTCGTTCGCCATTCATGCGGGATTTGGCATAGCCATACCCTACGGGAACAGCACTGTGCTGCCATTTGAGAAGCGATTCTACTCGGGAGGTGCCAACAGCGTACGCGGATGGGGAGTGCGAACTCTGGGACCTGGAAGCTTCGACGGCAAGAAATCGCAAAACAGCTTTATCTACCAGTGTGGCGACATCAGGCTGGACCTCAACATCGAATATAGATGCAAACTTTTCTGGGTGCTTGAGCTAGGAGCCTTCATCGACTGCGGCAATGTGTGGACGATTCGTGAGTATGAGAACCAACCAGGCGGAGTGTTCAAATTCAACAAGTTCTACGAACAGCTAGCCCTCTCCTACGGCTTGGGACTGCGCATGGACTTCAACTACTTCCTGATGCGTTTCGATCTTGGCATGAAGGCCCACAACCCCGCTTCGGGGCAAGAGCACTGGCCACTATTCACCCCACAGTTCAAACGCGACGCCGAATTCCACTTCTCCATTGGATACCCATTCTAAAGGTTGAAGTATCGAACCACAATAACCAATAACCAGAATTATAATGAAACAACTAGCAATATTCGACCTCGATGGCACACTGCTCAACACCATCAAGGATTTGGGAGAAGCGGCTAATTATGCCCTCGACCGAAACGGGTTCCACACCCACAGCATAGCATCCTACCCCTTCTTCGTGGGAAATGGAGTGAGAAGACTCATCGAGCGCGTGCTACCCGAGGACGCGCGCAAGAAAGACTCAGTGGTTGAAGCCATGCTCAAAGACTTCAAGGGATACTACGACCAAAACAACACTAAACTCACTAAACCCTACGACGGCATCCACGACCTACTGCTCGAACTTCAAGAGCGAGGCGTGAAACTCGCCGTGGCAAGCAACAAATACCAGAGCGCGACAACAACCATCATAAACCACTTCTTCCCCGACATCGACTGGCTCGCCATTGAAGGACAACAAGAAGGCATACCTGTAAAGCCCGACCCATCCATCATCTTTATGATTCTCGCCAAAGCTGCCATCACCAAGAGCGACACCATCTACATTGGCGACTCGGGACTCGACATGGAAGCCGCACGACGGGCCTGCGTCGATTCGGTGGGTGTGACTTGGGGATTCCGACCTGAGAAGGAGCTGAAAGAATACCACGCCAACGTCATCATCAACAAACCACAAGACATCCTGCCCATCATCGAGAACGGAATACCGCTATAAGTTATAGGTTTTAAGTTTCAAGGGTTAAGTTATAAATGTTAAGTTAAGCCCTAGATAATCTAGAATATCTAGAAATTATAGGAAACCAGCGCAGCGTCAAAACAAAAAAATCCAAAAACTCTTGCACATTTCAAAAACTTGCATTACCTTTGCATCGCTTTTCCAAAAAGCACGGGTGCTTAGCTCAGCTGGTTCAGAGCATCTGCCTTACAAGCAGAGGGTCGGCGGTTCGAATCCGTCAGCACCCACACCAACGAAGGACGACTGCGATGTCGCCCTTTTTTATTAACACTAAGCAACAAGCGGGTAAACGAACAACAGAACTATGCGCAAAACCATCATCGATTCAATCCTTGCAGGTATCTGCATCTCGCTCGGCGGGGTCGCCTTCCTCAAAGTGGGTGGCATTGTAGGTGCCGTACTTTTCTCCTTCGGTCTAATCACAGTAGTATGCTACAAGATGAAGCTCTATACTGGCGTGAGCGGATTTGTAGAGACCAAGCAAGACTGGATTGAGTTGCCAATCATTATCGTGGGCAACATTGTGGGATGCGCAATCGTTGCTGCCGCTATCAAGACCGCCATACCCGAACTCGTAGAAAAGGCGCAGGGCATCGTGGACGGACGCATCGACAAAGGTTTCTGGAACGTGACGTTGCTCGCCATCTTTTGCGGTTTTATCATGACCACCGTTGTCAACTTCGCCCGACAGAAGATGTGGCTGCCGCTGCTCTTCGGCATACCATTGTTCATCATGTGTGGCTTCGTTCACAGCATCGCCGACGCCTTCTACTACACACTAGCGCTCGACTGGCCCCAATGGACAGCTCAAGCCCTTATCGTTTATCTGGCATCCATCCTCGGCAATTTCATAGGCTGTAACCTATACCGCACCCTACAACTCGCCGCACCAAAAAACAATGAATAACAATACCTTTAAAATCATGCGCTGGAAAACTCTTAACAGCAAATATCTCATCAGGCGTCCGTGGCTCACTGCCAGGCGCGACGTGGTGCAGCTGCCTAACGGCGAAATCAACGACGAGTTCTACGTGCTCGAGTACCCTGACTGGATAAACGTCATCGCCATCACCGACGACGACCAATTCGTCTTCGTAAGGCAATACCGCTACGCACTCGACCTAGACTCCACAGAACTTTGCGCAGGAGTTATTGAGCCTGGCGAGACGCCAGAGCAAGGCGCACGACGCGAACTCTTGGAAGAAACAGGATACGGTGGCGGTGAGTGGCGAGAGATTATGACCATAGGTCAAAACCCTAGCACCTGCAACAACCTCACACACTGCTTTATAGCGACAGGAGTGAGAAAATTACAGGACCAACAACTCGACCGCACCGAAGACATCGAAGTACTCCTCCTCACCCGCCAAGAAGTCCTAGACCTTCTCAACAGCAACACCCTGAAGCAAGCCCTTATGCTCGCTCCACTGTGGAGATACTTTTACAATGCCGAATAGAAAATAGTGTGGAAATCGCACACCACAATGTTTTGTCTCACGCCGACGAATATCGGTGGGAGTTACTTAATTATGCATTATGATGCATTACGCATCATGCATTCTCTAATGATGAAACCACTGCGTCGTAGGCTTTTTGGGTAAGGTCTTGAATGGTGGTGCCGAATTGTTCGGGAGGAATAGGCTCGTGAATAGTGAGGGTAATGGTTCCTGGCTCTACATGAAACATGGTGCGTGACATTACCTTATAAGAGCCATTGATGGTGATTGGAACAATGGGAAGGTCAAACTCCTTGGCGAGCCTGAACGCGCCATGCTTGAAGGGGTGAATGTTGCCGTCGTCGGTGCGTCGTCCTTCGGGGAAGACGACAATCGACATGCCCTTTACGAGTCGCTTTTTGGCATCGTTCATGGTCTTGACGATGCCTCGCGCCGAGTGGTTATCGACCATGATGTGTCCAGCCATGTGACATGCCCATCCCACAAGCGGGAAGTTATGCAACCCCTTGCGCATCATCCACTTGAAGTTGTGGCCTAGGTAGCCGTAGATGGAGAATATGTCGTAGGCGCCTTGATGGTTGGCGACGAAGACATAGGCGCTGTTGCGGTCTATAAGATTGCGGTTCTCGACTTTGACTTTCACTCCAAAGAAGAAGCACATGGCTCTTGCCCACCACTTCGACGGGTAGTAGCCCCAATAGTCTCGGTCAAAGAGGCACCCAATGATGGTGGTTACGCAGGTAATAATGGTGAGAACCAACACGATAGGTGCCGCAATGCAATAGTGATATATGCGATACAGAATGTTCATGCTAATGCGATTGTTAGTTTCGTAGGGGCAAAGATAGTAAATAGTTTTTAGTTTTTAGTTATCAGTCATTAGTTTTTTATTTATAGGTGATAAAAAAGTCCACGAGACTCTCGTGGACTTTAACCAGTGTGACTTCGCACTTTATCCTTCTGGCACCTTACTTCTCCTCCTGCTCGGGAGCGATGAGTTTGTAGCCCTTGCCGTGGATGTTGATAATCTCAATCGACGGATCGGCCTTGAGGTGCTTGCGCAGCTTAGTGATATAAACGTCCATACTGCGGGCGTTGAAGTAGTTGTCGTCAATCCAGATGGTCTTAAGGGCGAAGTTGCGCTCAAGAATCTCATTAACATGTGCGCACAGCAGACTCAACAACTCGCTCTCCTTAGTGGTTAGCTTGGTTGACATATCATCGATGATGAGCACCTGCTTCTGGGTATCGAAAGTGAACTTGCCAATCTTGTACATCGTGATTTCTTTGCCCTTCTTGCCCTTCACGCGGCGCATGATAGCGTCGATGCGCATCACGAGCTCTTCCATCGAGAATGGCTTGGTGATATAGTCGTCGGCACCGAGTTTGAAGCCCTCGAGGATATCTTCTTTAAGAGCTTTAGCGGTAAGGAAGATTACGGGAACGTCGCTGTTGATGGTGCGTATTTCCTGAGCAAGCTGGAAACCGTCTTTCTTTGGCATCATAATGTCAAGCACGCAGATGTCGTACTTGCCTTTAAGGAAGGCCTTGTAACCGCTTTCGCCGTCGGCGTAGAGGTCGGCGTTGTAGCCTTTGGCCTGTAAGTACTCTCTTAACAACATGCCAAGATTCTCGTCATCTTCGCATAAAAGAATTCTCAATTTTTCGTCCATAGTGTTTTCTTATTTATAAAGTGGTAATTTAATAATGAATTTCGAACCTTTACCCACTTCGCTCTCGGCCTTGATGGTGCCGCCAAAGAGGGTTATCATCTTGTGTACGTATGCCAGGCCCAATCCAAAGCCTTTCACGTCGTGGCGATTGCCGGTCGAGACGCGGTAGAATTTCTCAAATATCTTTTTCAGGTCGTCGCGCTTGATGCCTATGCCATTGTCTTCCACAGTGATGGTGATGTGTGAGTCGTCGGGGTTGCTGGTGGTCACCGAGAGTTCTGGCTCCACACCCTCACGGCGGTACTTGATGGCATTGTCGAGGAGATTGAAGATTACGTTGGTGAAGTGCATCTCATCAACATTGACGATGGGGTCGTCGCTGTTGAGATTGGCTGTGATTGTACCGCCAAATTTCTCCACCTTGAGCTTGTAGGTGTTCACCACGCTGTAGATTACTGAGTCGGCATCCACCTCCTGGAGCTTCATCGTAGCACTGGTGCGGTCAAACATCGACATCTGCAGCACCTTCTCCACCTGGAATCGCAGGCGCTTGGTCTCGTCCTTGATAACCGTAGAGGCCTGCTTCAGCAATGCCGGGCTCTTGACCACCGCCTCGTCGTCGAGCATCTGTGCAGCTAGTGAGATAGATGAGATAGGAGTCTTGAACTCGTGGGTCATATTGTTGATGAAGTCGTTCTTTATCTCGCTCAACTTCTTTTGCCTGAAAATGAGGATTACAGTAAAGATAAAGAGCCCCATGAGCAAGAAAGTGAAAAGCAGCGACGGCAGCATAAAGCGCACCGACGAGAACACATAGTCGCTCTTAGAGGGGAACACCACTTTTAGGGTGGCATAGCTACCGTTGGGGCTGTTGGGAAAGAGAATCTGCGAATAGATGTTGTCGTCCTTTTTCACGCTCTGCTCATAGCCTGTGGTGCAATAGGTTATCGCCGCCGACTGATTGACAACGGCAAACTCAAACGGCATATTCAGCCCATTGCGCTGAAGCTCCTGGTCGATATATACTCGCACTAATGACGAGTCGGCGCGCTCAGCGATGGGACGATCGCTGGCATGTTCCAAGATATTGAGAATCACCTCATTGAGCAGCGCTTTCTGATATAGATACTCGCCCTTGAGGATTTCCTGACGGTAGCGGTTATTGCTAAAACGGGGTGAGAGGCTGTTTTTGCCGGTATCAAACCGTGAACCAGAACCAGCGTTTAACGAGCTGCTACCATTTAAGTCTATGTCTTTGCTGAACTGCCTACCGTTAATGCCCCTCATTTTGGACTGAGAGTTATCGAGATGCTTGTCGAGGAAATATTTTGTCTCGTCACGCTCCAAATTCGACGCCACATTATAGAGGCTCAGTGTCACCAACTCGCGGAAGTGGTCGTTGCGCATTTTTACCATTTTCTCAATATACATGATTTGCATGAACAGCAACCCAAGCAGAGTCACCGCCATCAATATCGTTATGAGCCAAATGGTAGATTTTTTCATTTTTGAGTCATCTGAAATGTCCAAAAAAAGTCATTAGCACATCAAAAAACACCATAATGTGTTAAGAAACGACCAAAAATTAACTTTACGGTGCAAAATTAACAAAACTATGTGAAATTAAAAAATTTTGAGCAATTTTTTTCTAAAAAAATATTTTTTTACAGTTTGGAGTGCAAAAAAGGGGAAAAGAAAACTCGGGGAAT
>CALGGO010000031.1 GCA_937916085.1 uncultured Prevotellaceae bacterium
GCATCACCAACCTCAAATATATGGTTAAGGACCTGCGCATGTTCAGCGAGAACGACGTGCGATTCCTGCGAGAGTTTGAGCACACTCATTGATAATAGCTGATAATTATTTTAACGAGGGGGAGTTGCGAAACAGCTCCCCTTTTATCTAAAGACCGATGACTATTAAAGAGCGATATGATGCAATAATTAGCCACTTCAGGCTGGCTAACCCAAATCCCACCACCGAGCTCCATTTCAGAAATCCGTTTGAGACCCTGGTGGCGGTCATTCTGTCGGCACAATGCACCGATAAACGGGTGAACATGGTAACGCCGGCACTCTTTGACGCCTACCCCACCCCGCAGGCTATGGCATCGGCAACTACCGACGACTTGCTGCGATATATCGGCAGCGTTTCCTATCCTAACAGCAAGGCGCGTCATTTGCAGGCGATGTCAGCAATGCTCATCGATGATTTTAATGGACAAGTGCCAAGCACAATGGAGGAACTGACACGACTGCCGGGCGTGGGTCGAAAAACCGCAAATGTAATTATGGGCGTGGTGTTCCACAAAGCTGCCATTGCCGTTGACACCCATGTGTTTAGAGTGGCTAACCGCACGGGGCTCGCCAATGGCAAGACACCACTTGAAGTGGAAAAAGCCCTCACTCGACACATCGCCGAGGAAGACCGCTACAACGCCCACCACTGGCTGCTGCTGCACGGCCGCTACGTGTGCAAAGCCCTAAAACCCGACTGCCTCAACTGTGGCATAAATCAATACTGCAAGTATTACACCAAGAAATGAACACCAGCAAAGACAACATACTTGAGCACCTCTCACACCCGGCATTCCATATAGTGGGAGAAGTTGCCGACGAGATGCACCGCGAGTGCTATGTGGTGGGAGGCTATGTGCGCGACATCTTCTTGGAGCGTAAGTCCAAGGACATCGACTTTGTCACCGTGGGCAGCGGCATCGAGGTTGCCAAAGCCGTTGCAAGCAAGATAGGCCGCAAAAAGTCGCATCTGTCGGTATTCAAGACCTATGGCACAGCGCAGGTCAAGGCGATGGGCATGGAACTTGAGTTTGTGGGAGCGCGTCGCGAGTCCTACAACCGCAACAGCCGTAATCCTATCGTGGAAGACGGCACTCTCGACGACGACCAGCGCCGTCGCGACTTCACCATCAACGCGATGGCGATTTCGGTGAATAGCGTTAATTGGGGCAAATTGCTTGACCCATTCGACGGAATTGGCGACATGGAGCGCAAGCTCATTCGCACCCCGCTAAATCCCGACATCACCTTCAGCGACGACCCTTTGCGCATGATGCGTGCAGTGAGGTTTGCCACCCAGTTGGGCTTTGAAATTGAGCAAGCAACATTTGCCGCCATCAAGCGCAATGCTAACCGCATCAAGATTATCACCCGTGAGCGCATCGCCGACGAGCTCATGAAAATCATGCGCTCGCCAGTGCCGTCACGAGGCTTCTTCCTGCTCGACAAGAGCGGGCTATTGCCACTCATCTGCCCTGAGCTGGCGCAACTCAAAGGAGTGGAAACAGTGAACGGCCGCGGCCACAAGGACAATTTCCTGCACACTATGCAGGTGCTCGACAATGTGGCAGCTCAGAGCGACAACGAGTGGCTGCGGTGGGCTGCACTCTTCCACGACATTGGCAAGCCAGCCACTAAGCACTGGGACGAGAAGCAGGGATGGACTTTCCACAACCACAACTTTATCGGGGAGAAAATGATTCCGCGCATCTTTGCTAAGATGCGGCTGCCTCTTAACGAGCACATGAAATATGTCAAGAAGCTCGTGGGGCTGCACATGCGGCCCATCGCCCTCGTCGAGGAGGAAGTGACCGACTCGGCAGTGCGCCGCATGCTCTTTGAGGCGGGCGACGACATTGACGACCTAATGACACTGTGCCGTGCCGACATCACCAGCAAAAACCAGGAGAAGGTGAAACGCTTCCGCGAAAACTATGAACTTGTCAAACAGAAAATAATCGATATTGAGGAGAAAGACCGTGTGCGCAACTTCCAGCCGCCAGTTGACGGTCAGGAGATTATGGACACCTTCGGGCTCGCCCCCTCACGCCCAGTGGGTATTATCAAGGATGCCATAAAAGATGCCATCCTCGATGGTGTGATAAGGAACGACTACGCCGAGGCCTATCAGTTTATGATGAACAAGGCACAAGAGCTTGAAATCAAGCCCGTTAATGAGAAGAAGCTGAATTGTATTGTAATAGACTGTCCCGTGGGGAAACTCACTATAGCGGCATCGAGCCTAGGTATCGCAGCGATTGAGTTTGGCGAGGTTGATTTCTCCGCTCTGGCGGCCAAGATGAAGCTGGAGCTGTGCCACGCCACTACCCCACTGCTTAACAACTGCGTTAGGCAGCTCAACGAGTATTTCG
>CALGGO010000032.1 GCA_937916085.1 uncultured Prevotellaceae bacterium
TGTTATACCATCATCGCTAACCGATATGGAAAAGACATGCCCCGTAACGAAAAGGCCACAACCCTCAGGGCATTGAACGAGTTGGGCGTACTCAACACCTCATGTTTCAGTAATTATACCGCTGCTTATAAGAACCTCATCAGTGCCTACGAGATTTGTCAGGAAATCCATGATGAACGAATGGAGCCCTATATCTTACTTAACCTGGGCAATCTCTACAACTTGTATGAGTTCTTTTGTCCTACTGACGACGAACCCACCCAAGCAAGGCAATACTACGAGCGAAGTTTCAGATCGGCTTGCAGGACAGGTGAATGGAGCATGGCAATCAGCAGTTACATCAATTTTGCCATGTTTGAGATGCCCTATAGTGTGGGACCGGACTCAGTCCATCACGAGATGCGGCAGTGGCTCCATGACAGTATTCCCCATGATATCCCCGACTGGAATTTCACAAACCATTTTCTTGAGGGGGCAATCGCATTGATGGAAGGGCAATTTGACCAGGCCATCACCGATTTCAGCCTGATGGAAAATGAAATTGAATCCAATCCCGATCAGGTTCGCATGCAGTACATGGTACTGACCTGTATCTCTGCTGTCCATGTGAAGCAAGGAGACTATAACTCGGCTATTTCTTGTGCTAAAAAAATCCTCATGCTTGACGGTGTTCAGGACATGGCCGACATTCAGATAGAGACCTATCGTTTCCTGTCGGAATATTACTCGCATTTGAGTGATAAGGCTCAGGCCGATCACTATCGCATGGCATTTCTTGAAAAAAAGGAAGAGATGACGAAAAGCATTATTGGCCTGCTGCCCACGCAGTTATCGCATGACTTGCAAGAAGTGAGTGACAAGATGGCAAAGATGAAGGAACAAAAACGCCGCAACAACATCATCCTTATTGCCGCATTGGTCCTGATAGGCTTGCTGGCGCTCTTCTCTTTTTTTATCAAGCGCAAAAACAAGGAATTGGCGCTGAAAAATGAAGCCCTGTATAACAGAATGACCGAAATCATCCATTTCAATGAACAAAACGACGCTCTCAAGAATGTAGAGAAGTATAAAGACAGCACATTGAATGAGGAGAAAAGCCTGCTGCTGGTAGAGAAAATCAAGTCGGTGATGGCTGACAGCGCTATTATCTGTCAACCGTCGTTCACACTGCGCGACCTCGCCCAGTTGCTGGACTCCAACACGAGTTATCTGTCTCGCGCCATCAACGAGAACTTCGGGATGACTTTTACCCACTTGCTCAACCAGTACCGGGTGAAGGAGGCATGCCGTCGCATGGAGGATAAAGAACATTATGGAAATCTGACAATTGATGCCATCAGCGAGAGTGTGGGATTCAAGGCCCGAGTGACTTTCACAAAAGCGTTCAAGCACCATGTGGGCATGTTGCCGTCAGAGTACCTCAAGGCAGTGAACACCCACCAGAACAAGATACAACAAACTGCAACCGAAGATATCAACACCGATCAGCACCCCGATTGATAGAATCCAGTTATATTGGATATCTTGTTTTATTTGCCCTTCCTTTTTTGGGCGTATGCCTGGCGGTCGGTAAGGATGGCATTGAGGTTCTGCATGGCCCAGTCAACGAGGGTATTGATGTGAGGCACAAGCGTCTTGGCGCGATCGGTGACGCTATACTCAACCCTGGGGGGCACCTCGGCATAGACTTGGCGTGACACCAGTCCGTCGGCCTCAAGGCTCCGCAAGGTCACTGTGAGCATCTTCTGGGAGATGTCGGGAATCTTCCCGGCAATCTCTGAGTAACGCATACTGCCGCCTGCGGCGTCGAGCGTGAGCAGTATCAGCATCGACCATCGGTCGCTGATGCGCGACAGGATGTTGCGTATCGGGCAGTTAGGATAATACGGGTCGATCAATACGTCTTTCAACATGGCGCTATGTCATTTTAAGAATAATCTTTCCGCCTGCACCACCCTTTTCCAACAGGGTGTGTGCCTGGGCGATCTGTTCCATAGTGAATACTTTGCTATATAGCGGCTGGATGTGAGTCGCCTTAATGACCGCAAACAAGCGGTCGATGACTTCATTGGTGGGGAAATTGCTGAAGAAACCCGTCAGGAACACACCGTTAGGGATGTACTTGATAGGGTCAAAGTTGGGCACACTGAAAACGTTGCCCAGGATGCCCGTGTTGCACACATATCCGGGGCGGGTGACGGCAAGCAGCGAGTCGCGCAACGTGCGGGGACCGACCAGCTCGAGCACCTTGCCTGGCTTCACGGCCAGATTCTGCTCGCTGATGTGCTCGTCGTCAATGATACAACAATCGGCACCTATCGCCATGAGTTCATCAAATGAACGCTCGTTGCGGCAGGCAGCGATCACAGTGGCATCCATGGCCTTGCCCAACTGCACGGCAGCCTTGCCCACGGTGCTAGTCGCTCCACGCACCAGCAGACGGTCGCCACCAGTGAGCAGCAGCCCCTGGGTGAGCGAGCCATAGGCGGTAAAATAGGTCTCGGGCACCGCCGCCAGCGCGATCCAGTCCAGGTCAGTGTCAACCTTGAACACGTTCTTCTCGGGCAGTAGGGCATACTCGGCATAACTGCCGTTGAACGAGCGCCCCATGCCGCCCATCAGCGCAATGACCTTGTCGCCAACGGCAAAGCGGCTGTCGCTGGCATCGGCTATCTCGCCCACGCATTCGATGCCGGGCACGATGGGGGTATTGATATAGTCGTTGTCGGCCTCGAACAGGCGCAACAGGGCCTCGCTGTGGTTCAGTCCGGCAGCGTGCACTTTCACCAGCACCCATCCCGGGCGGACAGCGGGGATAGGAATCTCACTGACCTGCAAGGCCTCGGCCTTGCAGCAGCCGTTAATCACAATCGCTTTCATAACTCATCTAATCTAACCGAGCGATAGCCTCGGCTGGGCAGTTCTCAAAGCAGTTTCCACAGTGCAGGCAATGCTCTGGCTGGATATGGTAAGGGGTTCCTTGGTCAATGCATCCCTGCGGACAGTTGGCCTCGCAAGTGCCGCACTGGATACACTCATCAGTAATCTCGAATCCCTTTACTTCGGGCTTTGCATCGCCCATGGTGAAGTAAGCGCGGTCGATAGGACGCACTCCAAGGTTGAAATACTCGATTTGCGCGTCACGGATGCAGAAGACAAAGCCGATACTGCGGGTGTCACCGGGATAAACATTGACCAGGTAAGGCTGTTCCTCGAAGATGACATCCTTCCAATGTTCCTGTTCATCATCGGGAACGGGCTTGGCTACAGCAGACAGGCGAATCATCTCCTTGTACTTGGTTAGAGCGTGAATCTGCACATGACCGTCGCTGAGCAACTGACGGCAGAAGTTTTTGCCACGAGCCGTATAGAAATAGATGGCATCGGGTTCATAATGGATCGCCGAAATGCTGCGCACCTGAGGATGTCCGTGCTCATCAACCGTGGCAAACGAGAGAATGCCCACATAGCCGAGTTTCTTGATACATGTTTGTGCGTCCATAATTAGTTTCGTTTCAGTCAATCTGCTTCCAACACTGGGGGTCGGGAGCGTAAAAGTTCTTGGTATAACCATAGGCTACGGCAGGGCATCCACGGCAAAAGCGCAACAGCTCGCACTTTCGGCATTTCTCGAAACGCTCGTGCTGGCGGTAGGCGTCCACACGCTCATCATTGAACACGTCATGCAATTCCTCGTCGGTTGTGCCCACATAGCTCTCAAACCTGCGGCACGCCATCAGCCGACCCTCGGCAGTGATAGTAAAGTGGCAGTTGGCACAGTTGCAGCCGCCGTAGATGGTGTCGTCGTCAAGCCCCTCGGGAATGGTGAACAGTCCTTTCTCGTAGAGGAACAGGGTCCACAGGTGATCCTTGAGGTTGAAGGTGGTTCCGCTGTCCTTGTACCGCTTATAGCGTTCCCAGCATGTCTCAAGCAACTGGCGGTATCGCTGCGGCTCGATGTGCCAGCCCTGATCGGGCGAGGTCTTGTCCTCGCTTGTCGGGCAATAGCGCCCGAAGGCAAAGATATCAACCCCGTGCTCCACCACAAGGTCAACAATGGCGGGAATCTCGTCGATATTGGTGCCCGAGACGGTAGTCATCACCGCGCAATGCAGACTGGCCTTGCGGATGGTAGCGATGGCCTCGAGCGTGCGGTCAAAGGATCCCGGCTTGCGGAAACTGTCGTGCGTCTCTCGCAGGCCGTCGATGCTCAACTGGTATTTGCGGCAACCCAGCGCCTTCAGCCGCTGGCACACCTCGTCGGTCAGGTGGAAAGGATTTCCCATGACGGTGAACGGGATGCCGTGGCTGTGGACCAGTTCCAGAAAATCCCAGAAGCGGCTGTGCAGGATGGGGTCGCCACCAGTGATGTAGATATACGGCAGACGCTGCATGCGCCCGCACAAGCGCTCCACATTTGCAAGCACTGCCACAAGCCTCTCCCACGGCATCTCCACCATCTTGGGGCGGTTGGGCGAGGAAAAGATGTAGCAGTGCTTACAACGCTGGTCGCATTCGTCAGTGATGTGCCACTGAAATGCGAAATAGTCCATGTCTCTCTTATTTATCGCCAGCTCCGCAAGCACTGCCGCAAGCAGCGGGCTTCTCCTCAGCAGGCTTGTCGGCTGCACCGCAAGCACTGCCGCAAGCAGCGGGCTTATCCTCGGCGGGCTTATCGGCTGTTCCGCAAGCACTGCCGCAAGCAGCGGGCTTATCCTCGGCGGGCTTATCGGCTGTTCCGCAAGCACTGCCGCAAGCACTACCGGCTTCGGCTCTCATCACTCCCTGTGCGCTCTGCGCAAAATTCATGTCAACTCGTTTCATTGTGATTTGTAATTAAATGATAAATAATACCAACTATTCTATTGTTTCGGTAGCAAAGTTACGAATAGTTTTCATATCACAAAAGAACATGACCGAAAGTGCGTCACTTACCTTTAAGTTAGAAATGGCATAATCAGACAGTTATAAAAAACAAAGTTTGTTTTTCTTAACAATACCTGATGCTCTCATTACTGAAGGATTGCTCTTCTTGACGATGCCAAGGAGCATATACCCAAATACATCTTTGTATCATTGCTGAAACGATAGACATTTTCCCAATCTATAAAACCGCCCTCTTCTCATTCTTACATTAAACCCTTATATGTAAGAGAATTAGACAACATTTTTATTAACAATTTAAACTAACATTTACGAAAAAACAGAGAGAAGACAATGAACAATTTACCAAAACTCGTCATGGCCTTATTCGCATTGAGTTCTGTGGTTGATATCGCAGAGAAGATCCACAATTGGAGCCGTGACAAGAAGAACGAGAAAGAACGAGAAAGAAGAGAAGAAACAACAAGATGAACCGTCACGGGTGTAGCTGCAAAGAAATCAAAAGCAGGAAACGCCATAGACGGAATTGTGATCGTATGCGAAACTATTGCAACGATTCTCAAGAATTCAAAGAAACTGGTGAAGATCCTGGAGAAACTTCGGGGTCCACCATGATGTTATTAACCATTTAACTTACAACGACAACAAATGGAACAGACAACAATCATTCCGCCATCCTACCTCCCAATGGTAGTCGAAGCGGAGCAAACAACAAACATCGGGGAGACTATTATCGACGCTGAAATCATTACTGAAGATACCCGCTCCCCATTCATTGAGGCTAACTCCATACCCATCACATTGGAGAGCCTTCAGAACGACTGTGTGATACCTAATTTCGCCAAGGACAACGAGGCTGTTATATCACACTCACAATTTATCGGGGCAACCTATCAAGCGCTCAGAGACTTTTACAGGAATGAGCAGATCGACGAGCCCCAAATTAGAGTAAGTCATATCATTCGAGGCAGAATCCCAGAAGCCATAAATAAGAAAAGCTCGGAATTGCTGCCTCACGAAATGACCCAGTACTATGAACGAATGGCATTTTGCATCAACGTTCCCACCATCTATCAGGACGTTAACGGCAATAGGCTGCAACTGTCCATCGTGGGAGTCAAATCCTACGGAAGAGACAACCTGAATGGAAAACTCACGGCACAGAAATTTTCTATCGCCGTTGGATTCCAGAATACCGTCTGCTGCAATCAATGCATTTGGACAGACGGCTATAAAGACGATATTCGAGCATTATCACCGGGGGAAATCTACCAACATACCCTCCGGTTGCTCGATACCTACGACATGGCTAAACATATCTACCTGCTGAAATCGCTTGAAGACCTTTACTTGTCTGAGACTCAATTCGCATTAATTCTTGGGAAAATGCGCCTGTATAACTACCTGCCCCAAAGGATTCAGAGGGGAATACCTGAAATGCTGATTACCGATTCTATGGTGAACAGTGTAGCCCGCCAATATTACCGCGATCCCAACTTCAAGGTGAACGGAGGGGGCGAACTCAGTATGTGGGATTTCTACAACCTATTGACGGGATCATGTAAGGGAAGTTACATAGACACCTTCCTGGCACGAGAGGCTAATGCGCTTACAACGAGTCTTGGCATAGCACAAGGACTCAGAGACGAAGACAGTGGGTATAGCTGGTTTATTAGTTAAGCCAGCCGTAAAAGCCATGAACCGAAGAGGATTCACAACAAAATGTGGGTCCTCTTTTTTCATTTAAAACAAACTAATTATCAACATTTTAAAGACAAGAAAAATGTACAAGATCAATTCATTCAAAAACGCCAAGGAATTCCAAGGTTTATTTGGAATCTCTAATGGCACAAGGAGAAACAAAATCTTACTGGCGCTATTGAAATCGAAAGAGGTATGGCGCTGGTGTAGAGAACATGGCAACTACGATTTGCTCGGTATATCAAGTATGGCCGAGCTTAAGCAAGTGGTTACAAATAAAATCATTGAGGCTGGCAGGAATGAGAATCTTGCCTATGAAGTGGTTTTAGGTAAGTACGTCTATTACTCAGGTGTCTATGAGACTGACAACGAATACAGAGGTGTGCCTGAGGACGGGACTATTAGCTTCGTTCGTTACTATAATCACGAGCGACAGGATGTGTTTAAGAAGAAGGCTGGTCGATTCTATACTCAGCTTATCGAGGAAACATCTATTGGCAAAGCACTTCCACAGCAAGTGAAAGTGTTCCTGGCTGAAGAGTTCGTAATGGACTGGCAGGTTTATGTACAGGCCTCGCTTCCAGAATACACACTTCATGTGGATGACAATTTCCAGAAAATTTATAGTAGAGAAGCATGTGAAGGTGATTTCCATTCATGCATGACTGGACGAGGTCTACATTCGTTTTATAGTGACGCTGTGAAGGCAAAGGCAGCTTATCTAACTAACATGAACGACAAAGTGATAGCAAGGGCTGTGATTTACACCGCCGCAAAAGACGAGGATGGTAAGGTCTGGAGATTGTGTGAGCGACAGTACAGCAGCGATTCCAACGAGATTCTTAAGAGAGCACTAGTTGATTCTCTGATTCAAGACAACCAGATTGACGGATATAAGTTCGTCGGGGCAGACTGTGGAAATTCAAGAGGTTTCGTCGATAATGAAGGAAACTCACTTAACTGCAAGAGATTCACTATTTCATGTGACTTGGACTGGGGTGATTATCTCAGTTACCAGGACTCGTTCAAGTGGTTTAACATGGACGATAATATAGCCTACAACTACTATGATTGCGACTATCAGTATCGCTTGGACACTACGAACGGCGAAATTGAGGATGAAGAGAGCGCTTACGATGAATATCATGATCGTGATGTGGCCGATACTGTTACTGTCTACTATCACGGCAGCGAAATGAGTTGCGATAGCGAGGATCTTGATGATTTTGAGGACTATGATGGCGATTGGATTCACTATGAGGACATATTGGACTGTCCTTATTGCACTGGACGTTTTCTTAATCCTGAATACTATCCCCGAGACGAGCACTCATATAGCGAGCTTCTAAACGAGAACTTCTGCTGTGACGACTGTAAGAATCAGGCAGAGCTCGAATTTAAGAAAAAGAACTGGTTCTACTGCGACTTTGATAAAGAGTATTTCGAGAACGCAGATGAGCTTACTACCTATCATGCTTGGAATAAAGAACAAAGCAAGTACGAGGAGAAAACCATTAGAAAGAAAGTGGTCGATCTCTATGTGGATTGCGAGATCCTACATAAGCATGAAAACGAGATTTACGACCAGATTAACGAACAAACCAAGCTTCCTTTTGGCTTTGAGGCAGAACAAGAGCAAGAAGTTGAGGAGGAAGCTTTAATAGCAGTGTAACATGAAACTACTAAAGAAACTCTATTCCATTCACAGCAAGAGTGGAAAAGAGCAGAAAATGATTAAGTTCCTGCTGTGGTACATAAAGCATCACATCAAGGACTGCAAGATTGAATTGGATAAGAAGGTAGGCAATATCTATGTAACGAAAGATTGTGCTGAAACCTATCCCTGCATTGTGGCTCACATTGACCAAGTACAGACAAATCATAGCAAGGATTTTCAGGCGATTGAAACCCAGGACATCATCTTTGGTTGGAGCGCTAAGAACAAGCGATTTAAAGGTCTTGGAGCCGACGACAAATCAGGCATATGGGTCGCCCTAAAATGCTTACAAAAGTTTGACACACTGAAAGTAGCATTTTTTGTAGGTGAGGAAACGGGCTGTATTGGAAGTTCAAAAGCTAACATGGATTTCTTCAATGGCTGCCGATTTGTTATAGAATGCGATAGACGAGGGAACAGCGATATTATTACTTCCATATGCTGTACCGAGTTATGTACTAACCAATTTCTAGAAGCAACCGGATATCAACAATTTGGTTATCATGAAGAGAACGGAATGATGACTGATGTTGAAACCCTGAAAGAAAACGGATTGAATGTCAGTTGCTGTAATCTATCGTGTGGCTATTATCAACCACACAGCGATCAGGAATACACAGTAAAGGCTGATTTACTCAATTGCTTGGCATTAGTTGAGCATATAATTGAGAACTGCACTGATGTTTACCCCCATGAATATGAATATAGGGGTGGTTATAGCGGTTTTTATGACAATGGTTTCTATGATTATTTCTACGATGAACTGTATGAAATAGCTACCAATCATCCTGAGCTTTCATTTAATGACATATGGGAGGTATTCAAGGACTACTACCCATCAATAAATAAGCAGGAATTACAAATGACTTACGAACTAGTGAAGGATGATCTTGAGTATTGGCGAACGCGAGACTATCTATAGTATTTTATTAACCAGCAACAAGGGCTCTCATCATCACATGGGGGCTCTTGCTGCATAAACACAAGAACATTATGACAAGATTTTATTTCAGAATTTATCAGAATGGCGATCCCGATGGAGATAACATTTGGATAGACGCTATAACAGAGAGTGAAGCAAGACAAGAAATTGAACATGAGTACTGGGGCATCGATAGGTTGGAGCTCATCAGGACTCAAAAACTTTAACGATTATGGCACGAACAAAAACTAAAGCAAAGACCAGAGCCATGACGATTAAGTACTGGCTGCAACTGAGTGAGGGAAGCAAAAAAAGGGCTCTCACCTATGTATTTCCAATTCACAAATCAATCGTTGAAATGCTAATGGACCAGACTCCTTCGAGAAAAGACCATTGGTGGCAGTATGTGTTCAAGAGGGTGAGGATCCCTGAGGACGGCTGCACTTACAAGACAGTAATTAACAACTCAATCTACTTAATGTAACGATATGGAGACAATCACTGTAAAGCAACTCCTCAAAGCATGTAAAGAGGAAGTCGCTAAAGGCAATGGAGATAAACACATCCTAATCTCTGGCGACGATGAAGGCAATTCGTTTCATGAGTTATTTTACCTTTTTTCACACTTGAAGGGCGAGGATATCAGCTATGGCCTTCCTTTTGGTGTGAGCGAAGATGATGTTAACGCTAAATACATTATACTGGGATGAGACTGAGTGAACAAGAATTGCGTTGGGCACAGAAAGACGTGTTTAACGCTGGCAACAATTTAGTTAGTGCTGGTTTAAGGCTTCAGGGGTCAGAATACGGAAAGGCTTATGATCGGATTTATAAGGCCCTAAATGCTCTTAACCGCAGGCTGATTCGTGACATTAACAAGAGGAGGAAATGAACTATGGACAGAGATTTTGACTACAACTTGAAAATAGCTGAGTATATCTTTGAGATTTTCAAGAGCAATTTACCTGTTGTTTGGAGTTGGGGCATTAATCCTGGCTCCATTCAAGTGATAGACCTGGGCGTTAAGTTTCATGTGCAAGGTTTCAAGCACAAAGGAATCGTCCAGGTGGTATATAATGAGGGAGAAGATTTATTCGAGGTCTCACTTATCGACGAAAATGACCAAATCGTGAAAACTACAGAACATATCTTCCTTGGTGACTTGATTTCTGTGATAGATGATGCTGTGGAAAAAACTGAGAATTATCAAGAACGAATTTGTCAGGAATACGGCTTTATCACAGGCTAAGAAATATGTGTAAAGACGAGATATTCAAGCATTTATTGGGTGTCTCGTCTTTCTTGAATAATACTAAACGAGGGTTCAATATATTTCAAACTATGGGAAATAATGAAAAATATGTGGCCTATCTCCGAGTTTCCACACAAAGGCAAGGTGTGTCAGGACTCGGTTTACAGGCTCAACAAGAAATCATCAAAAACCATCTTAAGGGAAAAGAGCCAATAGAAGAGTTTATCGAAGTTGAGAGCGGAAGAAAATCTCAGCGACCTAAACTGCATGAGGCCCTTGAACTCTGTAAAAAAGAAAAAGCTACATTAATCGTGGCTAAGATGGATCGATTGTCGAGAAATGTTTCATTCACCAGTCAGCTATTAGACAGTGGTATTGAAATTGTGTTTTGTGACTTTCCCCGTGCTAATAGACTTGTCCTTACTATTATTGCCGCCATCAGTGAATATGAGGCTGGATTGATAAGGCAAAGAACAAGGGCGGCACTCCAGGTAAAGAAAGAACAGGGTCACAAACTTGGCAAACCTGAGAATTTAACTGAGAACTTAGAGAAAGCCATCGAGAACAGCCGGCAAACTAACCAAGAGAAAGCAAACGGCAATCCCAATAACAAAAGGGCTGTTGCAATGCTGAAGGTCTTGGTCCGTGAAACCGATAATATGAGTGAGATGGCAAGAATATTGAACAAAGAAGGGTTCACAACTAGTAGAGGTGGCAAATTTAGCGCTAAGCAAGTATCGATCCTTCTAAAACGACATGAGATAAAATGAAACAAAAATTGATTCAAAAGTTAGTGGAATGGCTAATCATTGTAAGCATTCCGACACCAACTGTCCCGACACCCAGCATTTGGATTATTGAGGTTGATGGGAAAATGGTGTATATCGAGAGCATGAACAAAATAATTGCTTACATCAAGGCCAAGAGGAAATTTCCCAAAGCCAAAAGTGTTAAAGTGGTTAAAAGGTTAAATTGGTGGGAAAGAGGTAACTTTAACTTCTTCTAAACTACAACAAGAGAAGCGATTATTGATGTCGCTTTTCTTTTTTTTAAAAAAAACGCTACTCCT
>CALGGO010000033.1 GCA_937916085.1 uncultured Prevotellaceae bacterium
TAATCGAGAGCATGGCATTGCCATTTTATGATAATCTTATCCCGAACTCGCGTTATGAAACAAAAAATCCTGCCCGAAAGAGCAGGATTTTTTAACTTCTTCAAAAAGGAATATAACTTGTCCCAAATCATAGCTCGTGGCGTTCATTCGATGTGGTTACCACAGGTGGCACTGATAAGTGAGTCCATCACCACTTGATGTTATATTGCTCCCGAAAGAAAAAACAGCGTTCCCCGCAAAAGTGGGAACGCTGTTTTTCTGCCTCTTCCGAAATATGGAGTGATTGCAATAATAACCTAGAGATGCGTAATGGGCGCTTCGCTTAAAAAATGAGTGAGGTTCGCTTGCCGTACACCATGCTTCGCACGACTCTTGTTGCTCACTCACTCGAACTGAAGGTTGATTAAACAAAATAATTGACCAATTCGGGTTAAAAAGCGCGGAGATTATCACTATTATTGGGTATTGTAGAGGAATGTGAAAAACACGAATTTTGTACAATTATTAATAGAACAAACAATGAATATAAAAATAGCGTGCCTGATGATGGCTCTTGTGCTTGTGGGAGTTGTTCCCTCCATTGCGCAAAAGCCTATCACAAGTGTTGTGAAAGATAAAACCACAGGCGAACCCATGATAGGCGCTACCATTTCTATTGTGGGTACCAAAACTGTAGCGGCTGTCACCGATATTGACGGTCGCTTCACCTTGACTGTGCCTGCCGGTGCCACGATAAGTATTACATCGGTGGGCTATAAACCTCTTGTGGCAAAGCCTGAAGATGGCGTTTACTTCCTTGAGTCGCAAATCAACGCTCTGGGAGAGGTGGTGGTGACGGCACAAGAGTCGTCGCGACCCACCAGTGCGTCGATTATCAACCGCCATGCCATGGGTCACCTGCAGCCGTCGAGCTTTGGCGACTTGATGGAACTCGTGCCTGGTGGTCGAGCAATCGATCCTCATTTGAGCAGTCCTAATGCCATCAGCCTGCGCGAGGCAGGTGGAGGCGATAACTACTCTACTTCATCGCTGGGTACCAGTTTCGTGATAGATGGTACTCCCATCTCCACTAGTGCCAACATGCAGCGTGTGAGTGGCGCCACCGACAGCGAGTCGCTCAAGCGTGATTTCACCAACCAAGGTGTTGATATGCGCACCATCTCAACCGATGACATTGAACGCGTGGAGATTGTGCGCGGCATACCCAGCGTGGAATACGGCGACCTCACAAGCGGATTGGTAAAGATAGAGCGCAAGCGTGGGGGAAACGCCATCAATGCCCGTCTCAAGGCCGACATGGGAAGCTTTCTCTTCTATGTGTCCAAAGGCTTGGAGTGGGAACCGCGCCATTTGTCGCTCAACTTCAATGCCGACTACCTTGACTCACGCAACGACCCTCGCAACGTGCTTGAGAACTACAAGCGCCTTACCCTCTCGTCGCGACTTCACAAGGCGTGGAATGGAGACAGGTTCAACACCTCACTCTCGGCAAGCATCGATTATACTGGCTCGTTCGACAACGACAAGAGCGACCCTGAGCTCAACGAAGGAGTAATTGACACTTATAAGTCATCTTACAACCGAGTTGCCTTGACTTGCGCATTAAGCATGAAAAGCGCCAGCTCATCATCGTGGTTTAAGGTACTCAATGCCACTTTCTCAACTTCTATCGATAAGGATAACATAGAGCGCGAGAAGCTGATTCAGCTGCGACGGGCAACTATCGCCGCCACATCGACAACTCAGGGCGAGAGCGATGCAGTAATATTGCCCTATACCTACACCGCTAAGCACAGCGTGGATAGCAAGCCATTCAATATATTCTTGAAAGTCAACGCCAAGTTGCAGGTGCCATCGACAAGCGTGAGCAACATGCTCATGATAGGTGTCGACTGGAACGTTGACAAGAATTATGGTCGAGGACAGCTGTTTGATGTTGCCAGACCTCTCTATCCTGGCATGAGCGGGCGTCCTCGCGACCTCTCTACAATTCCCGCTAACCACACTCTGTCACTATATGTAGAGGAGAATTTGAAGACTACCATAGCCGGCAACACCCTCGAGGTGGTAGCTGGAGTGAGAAGCGCGCAAATGCTCAACCTGTCGGACCAATATGCCCTGCATGGCCACATCTATCTTGACCCGCGAGTGAATATTGGGTGGACATTCCCGCAATTTATGGTGCGCAACCGAGTGTCGTATTTCAAACTTACTGGCGGCGTGGGGCAACACACCAAGATGCCCACCATTGAGCACCTGTATCCCGAAATGACCTATATCGACCTTGTGCAGTTCAACTATTATCATCCTAACGAGGCCTTCAAGCGCATCAACATCATGACCTATGTCATTGACCCCACCAACTACGACTTGCGCGCAGCTCGCAATTTCAAGTGGGAAGTCACAGCCGATGTCGTCCTCTCGGGCAACCGACTGTCGGTGACCTACTTTCGTGAGAATATGACCTCAGGGTTCCGCTCTGTTGCGATATATGCGCCCTACATTTATAAACTCTATGACACTTCGGGCATCAACGGCAATGCTCTCGAGGGTCCGCCGGAAATTGAGGGTGTGCATTACGAGATGACCAGTGAGCTGCTGGCACTTAGTCGCTACTCCAATGGCAGCCAGACCAAGAAAGAGGGCATAGAATACACATTCTCGTCGCGTCGCTTTGAAAACCTGCACACCCGCCTTACCATCAACGGTGCTTGGTTCAAGACCGTGCATCGCAACTCAGTCTCCCTCATGGAACGCCCTTCTCAGGTGGTGGGCAACAAGCAGATACCCTATGTGGGCATTTACAAAGATATTGAAGGTTATACCGACCAGATGTTTAACACTAACTTCACCATCGACACCGATATCCCTCGTCTGCGACTCGGTTTCTCTATTTCAGCGCAATGCCTGTGGTTCACGTCTAATCAACGGCTTCCAATCAGCAATTACCCCGATAAGTATATGGATAATGATGGCAATATGCATGTGTGGACCAGCGACCTAGCCAATGACACTTACTTGCGTTATCTCATAAGAAATAACACTGAGTCGATGTACGACCTTTTCAAGGTGCCATTCGCGATGAACGTGAATTTCAAGGTCACCAAGAAATTTTTTAACGACCACTTATGCATTGCCATGTTCTGCAACAAGATATGGGACTACAGTCCCAGCTATGAGCGCGATGGAGTGACCATTCGCCGCCATGTGACCCCTTATTTTGGTTTGGAAATGAATATAAAAATATGAGAAGGTTTATTACTTATACATTAATGTGCATGATAATGGTGGCAATTACATCGTGTCACAAAGATTCTGATGATTACACAACATCGTGTGAGATAGAACTTATCTTGTCCGTCGAAGGCGAAATGGAAGTGATACAGTATTCGATTGAAATGATGAACCTAAACACCCGCGATGTGGTGACTGCCGCAGGAAAGACTCAGGATGTGATAACAGTGAGCGAAATACTGCGTGGAGCCTATTCTATCAACATTGAGGGTGTGGTGAGATACCGCAATGCCGATGGTGATGTTTTCACACAGTCGTTTCGGGTTCAGAGCGAATATGTGTTGATGGTCGATAACGACAACAAGATTGAACTGGAAATGACTTTAATGGGCACATGAGAGATATGAGACACAATTTTCTAATAATATCATTTATAGGCTTAGCACTTGTTGCACACGCTCAGCAAAAAGATGACGTGGCTCCTAAACACGAGGTTCTTGCCGAGCATCTGTCAATGAGCAACGATGCAATGCTGAGCGCCTGGGATAATCCTGCTTTGATGGAGATGGCTTATAAGACATCGCTCACGCAATTCGGTGTGGCTCTTGATAGGCAGGAACGGTCCGAACCCTTTGTGCTGCAAAAAGGCACGGGGCACACCTTGACTTCCATTAAGGTCGACACCTATCTGCGCTTGTCGGCAGGCAGCGCAGTATGGGGCAAGGCTTCCTATATGACTGGCATGAAGCGAGGTATCAAGTGGAACTCTGTTGCCGACTTTGACTTACTTGAACCCGACATCCTTGGCGACACAGTGGGCGGCGACACGCGCACAGAACAGTATGTGTTTGAAGGCGGCTATGCCAGCCGCATCAACCGCTGGCGGGTAGGAGGCGAGATGCTCTTCCGTGCCGAGCAGGAATATCGCAAGGTGGATCCGCGCATGCGTAGCATTGTTACCGACCTCACTCTGCGGACAGGTGTCTCGCGAGAGTTGGGTGAGAATAATTTGGGACTAAGCGTTGAGGGAAACATCTATCGCCAAACCGGTAGCGTTGATTTCTACAAACCCCTCGGCAGCGTGCCCGAATATCAGATGTTGGGGCTCGGAGCAGTATATTCACGCTTCTCGGGCGACATCAACGACTTGTTTTTCAAGGGCGGTGGCATCAAAGTCCAAGCCGACCTTATTCCCAATGGCAATGGTGTGTTCTCAACTTTACGAGTCTCTCAACATCATTACGAGCGCGTGGCGCGACTGCTCAACTCGTTGCCACTCTCTACACTTTACAACAAGGAAGCCAGTGTGAGAGTTGGGTGGAGGCACAGCAGCAAGCTCAATTATGCCGTATGGGCCGACTTCAAGTATAACCGCCGCACCAGCGACCAACATCTAGCAGGCACATCATCGTCGCAGATTTATCCTGTTATCGCCGACTTGACAATGTACAAAAACAAGATTCTCGCTACTTCGCTCACGGCATTGGTGGGTCATCAGGCAAAAATAGGCTGGAACGTGAAGGCACAAATTGGGTATTTGAACAATAAACAAGAGTTTGTCTATCCTCACCGTTCTATGAGATATGAGCACGCCTACGGCGAATTGACAGGTCAGATAATTACCAAAGTGTCAAAATCTTGGTCACTGACTGGAACTGCCGGTGTCAGTTATTTTGGGAGAATTAGCAGAAATCTTGTCTTGCCACTTGCCGACATGGAGCCTCACTTCATTGAGATGCTAAACCACAACTACCGCTTTATGAGTGCCGACTTTGCCAGTGCATCGATGCTGATGAGAGCCGATTATCATTTCGCAAGGTCGCGCTTCTCAATCTTTGCCCAGGCTGGTTATGGCTACACTCACAGCTCGGAGCGAGAACATCAAAACAATATAATGTTTTCTATTGGTATAAACTTGTGAAACAATGAGAAAAATCCTGTTTAAATTATTTATCGCATCACTCGCTTGCCTCACTTCATGCAGCGAGAACGATATTGTGAATGATGCCCAGCTACGCATCTATCTCGACTTGCCCATGAATGTGAGCGACCCAGTGCTAACAGGTGCTACAGCCCAACTTACCAATATTGAGACTCTCAAGACTTGCGTTGTGGATGATTTCAGTGCCGATGAAGGTCTTTATGTCGCAAATGTGGTTGTCCCCGAAGGTCATTACAACATAGTTGTAACTGGTGAGATGAGTTACACGGTGGGCACAAGCACCACATCTACGACGATGAGAGCAGAATCAAGAGGCGTGAGGGTGAGAGCCGATAATGCCGCCACATCAATGGTGAGACTGTTTTTCAACAACTATAATGCCGAAGACGGGATAGTCATTGAGGAGCTCTTCTTTACCTCTACCACCTATCCCGGCACGCAGAGACCCTATAACGATGACCAATACATCAAGATTACCAATAACAGCGACCACTTGATTTATGCCGACAGTCTGGCAATAGTGGAGTCTAAATTCCAGCCCGACATGCAGTGGGAGCTTACTCCAAACTTGATGAAGGATGCCATCTCAATAAGTTGGTTATATATGATTCCAGGCAATGGCACAAGTGTGCCTATGGAGCCTGGCGAGTCGCTGCTCATTGCATTCAATGCCAAGAATCACAAGGCGATAAACCCTAATTCCATTGATCTCAGCGGCGCTCAATTTGAGTTCTATGACGAGAGTCCAAATGCCGAGTTCCTCGATGAAGACAACCCTGATGCTGTAAACCTCGTGAAGTGGTACTCCGATATCTGGAGTTACACCGTGCTTCACAACAAAGGCAACAAGAGCTACGGTCTGGTGCGCGTGAGATCTGATTTCGACACGTTCATCACCGACAATTACTATAAGTTCACCTATCTGGTGAATGCTGCCTGGGGCGCCTACGAGAGTAGTGGCGAGGCCTATTTCATACCCAACTCTTGGGTTATTGATATGGTGAACCTCTCTATTATGAACGACTGGGCGTGGAACGTGGTTTCGCCATCGCTCGACTCGGGATGGACCTATTGTGCCGAGACATCGAGCGACAAGACCCGTTACGGACTCTCTGTGATACGCCGTCGTGACGCTCTCGGCAAACTCGTTGACACCAACAACTCCACTGCCGACTTCCTTCCCCGCCAGCAACCATCACTTTTGCAATAATCTTATTTTTTATTAACTATAAATTATTATCTTCTATGAACATCATTACTAAATTTGGCGCAATAGCGCTGATGTGTGCTTGGCAACTTAATGCCAGTGCCACTACCCAAGAAAATTTGTACGATTTTGCCAACAACAACCTCAATCTCGAGGTAGCTACCCCCAGCGATTGGGAAGACCCCACAAAGGGCGTGATTAGCGGCCAAGAGCTACGTCAGGGTGATGTGGTTTTGACCTCTGTTGATGGGGCGAAAGTTAACCGCATGTGGCGCACCAATGCAGGTGTAACTTACTTGCAGGTAGGTGGCAAAATCACCATTACCGCCGATGAAGGTCGCGCCATCACTGGCATCACATTCACCGTGCAGAACTACAAGTTCTTCCTCGAGGCACAAGAGGGTAACGGCTCGCTCGACGCCAACAGCTATGTGTGGACCGGTAATTCCACCGCCATCACATTCGACAACGAGAATGCCGCCAATGAGTACAACACCCAGTCGCTGCTTCTCACCATGACAGTCACCACCGATGATGCCAACGATGAGACCTACACCCCCGATGCCGCAACTTACGTTGACGTGAACTCGATTGCCGAGTTCAACGCTCTTGAAGTGGGCACTCTCGCCAAACTCTCGCTCAACAACGCTCAGGTTAATGGCGTGGATTGGAGTGCGGCATTCGTTGAAGATGCTACTGGTGCCGTGGAATTTGACGGCATTAACCTCAACCTTGAGCGCGGTGACATCCTCAATGGCTACATCTATGTGAAGCGTGGTCAGTTCTATTTCGATGAAGACCCCGATGACGACGTGCCTGGTCGCGAGCGTCCACAGGCTACCAACGATGCCCTGACCAGTGCCGACACATTCACCATGACCAGTGGCAATGAACTGCAACCCACCGTCTTCACGATGGGCGAGCTGCTCAACGACGCCAATTTCTCGAAACTTGTTGCCCTCAATAATGTTTCCATCACCTTGAATGGTCGTTTCTATTATGCTGAGGCCGATGGAGAGCAGGTGCGTGTCAATGACATGCTTGGTTATCTCCCGCAAGGCACCGAGATTCCCCAAAACGGCGAGGCGTGCAACATCACCGGCATCTTCTCGTGGAACGGTATGGCATATCAAATTTATCTCACCGACCTGGAACTGACTCCTACAGCTATTACTACTGTCGATGCCGACACCAATGATAGCCAAGCTCCTGTCTATGACCTCATGGGGCGCAGGATGCACGGCGCACTGCCAGCAGGCATCTATATCAAAAATGGTCGCAAGTTTATAGTTCGCTGACATAATGAAGAATTATATTTTTACCATAGCAATCGCAGCGTTAGGACTTTTTGCCGCACAAGCAGGGATTAGAGGTGATGTGAATGGCGACGGTTCGGTAACAGCCTCCGACGTGACCGCCATCTACAGTTTTCTGCTCAACGATGATTCGAGCAATCTTGTCAGTGGCGATGTGAATGGCGACGGTTCTATCACGGCTGGCGATGTGACTGCGGTCTATAATATCTTGCTCAATGGTGCCGAGCAGGAGATGCCCGAGTACATCGATTTTGAGGTCAATGGGGTGACCTTCCGCATGATATATGTGAAGGGTGGCACTTTCACTATGGGCAACGACAACATGGCGTCAGAGAGTCCTGCCCACAGCGTGACGCTTACCGATTTCTATATCGCCGAGACCGAATGCACGCAGGCATTGTGGAAGGCTCTGTTCCCCGACTACAGCCACTTTGCCAATGTGGGTAACCAGAAGCCCTGCAACGGACAGTGGTACAGCGAGATTTTGCAGTTTGCCGATGCACTCAATGCCTATCTGCACGAGAGCGGTGCGCTAGCTGCCGACAAGAGCTTCATGCTGCCCACCGAGGCGCAGTGGGAGTGGGCGGCTCGCGGAGGAGTGAAGAGCAACGGCTACACCTATGCGGGAAGCAACAACATAGACGACGTGGCATGGTACGCCACCAACAGCGGCAATGTGGTTCATGACGTGAAGCTCAAAGCCCCCAATGAGCTTGGACTTTATGACATGAGCGGCAACGCCTTTGAGGCGACTACCGACAACTTCTCGGTGGACTACTCGTGGGCTGCCGACGGCGAAACCGACCCCACTGGTTCTCCCACTGCAAGTTCCTACGGCCTCACGCGCCGTGGCGGCAGTTGCTCACAGACAGCTAACCGCTGCACCGTCACCAAGCGCGACTTCAACGACATCGACTTCAACGGCGGTGCCAGCGAAGATATGTCATTCCGTCTGATTTTGAAGTAAATCATCTTATAAACCCAAATCTGATTTGGTATAAAAAAGGGCGTGTCAACATAAGAGTGACACGCCCTTTTTATACTCTATATAGAAAAGGTCAGAACTGCTTTGCTGCGGCCATTAGCACTTCGCTGAGGGTGGGGTGTGCGTGGATGGCTTGCGCCATGCGTGTGACTGGCATATTGGCGTTCATCGCTGTCACAGCCTCCTGGATGAGGTCGGCGGCATGCGGTCCGCAGATGTGGCATCCCACGATGGTGAGGTCTTCGCTGCTGACGATGAGTTTGACCATTCCGTCGGTCTCTCCCATCGCCACTGCCTTGCCGTTGCTGCGGAAGAACGACTTGGCGGTGACCACCTCGATGCCTTGGTCTTCGCACTGCTGCTCGGTGAGTCCCACCATCGCCAGTTCGGGAGTGGTGAACACGGCGCTTGGCACGATGTCGAGCTTCACGTTGCTCCTCTCGCCTAAGATGTGGGCTAGTGCCACGCTGCCCTGCGCGCTGGCGGCATGGGCGAGCATGCAGCGTCCGTTCACGTCGCCAATGGCGTAGATGCCCTCCACGTTGGTCATCATGTTGCTGTCAACGTCGATGCCGCGGCGGCTGGTCACCACGCCAGCTGCCTCAAGTCCCTCGGGCAGCACAGCCTGACGGCCTACCGACATGAGTACCTTCTCGGCAACGACGCTCCTGGCCTTGCCCTTGTGGTCGAAGGTGATTTCGAGACCGTCGTCACACTTGTGGATGCCACCCACGGCAGCCTGAGTGAGGATGTTCACGCCGCGCTTGCTCATCACGGTCTTGAGACGCTTGGCGATGTCCTTGTCGAACGGCGGCAGTATCTCCTTCATAAACTCGATTACCGTCACCTCCACGCCAAAGCTGCTGAACACGCCGGCAAACTCCATGCCTATCACGCCACCGCCCACGATGCACAGGCTCTTGGGCAACTGTCGCATGGCAAGGATGTCGTCGCTGGTCATCGCCAGGTGGGCACCCTCGATGGGGAGACCTCGGGCAGTGGAGCCAGTGGCAATCACGATGGCGGCAGCGGTATATTGCTCACCTGCGACCTCTATGGTCTTGGCATCGACAAAACGTGCCTCACCATTGACCACGGTGATGCCGTCGCCGCCCATGAGCATGGCCACGCCGTCGCGCAGCTGCTTGACGACTTCCTCCTTGCGGGCGAAAGCCACGCTGTAATCAACACTCACTTCGCCAGTGGTCACGCCATGCTGCGCTGCCTTGCGCACGGTGTTGATGACCTCGGCGTTGCGGCACAGCGCCTTGGTGGGGATGCAGCCACGGTTGAGGCATGTGCCTCCCAGCTGGTCGCGCTCCACAATCACCACTTTCTTGCCGTGGTGAGCGGCCTCGGCGGCCATCTCATAACCGCCGGGACCAGCACCTATAATAATTATATCGGTTGAAATCATAGCTCGTCAACGCTCAGGAGTTCGCGGTAGGTGACAATCTGCTTCAGTGCGGCCTTGGTGTCGTCGAGACGGCGCACTGGCGTGTTGTGAGGAGCAGTCTTCACGAGCTCGGGGTTCTCCTTTGCCTCGATGGCAATCTTCTTCATCACCTCGATGAACTCGTCGAGGGTCTCCTTGCTCTCGTTCTCGGGAGGCTCAATCATCATTGCCTCGTGAAAGAGCAGCGGGAAGTAGATGGTGGGAGCGTGGAAGCCATAGTCGAGCAGACGCTTAGCCACATCGAGCGTGGTCACGCCCGTTGACTTGTCCTTCAAGCCGTCGAACACAAACTCGTGCTTGCACACGCCGTCGAGAGGCAGCTCATAGTAGTCTTTGAGCGACTCTTTCACATAGTTGGCGTTGAGCACTGCCAGTGGTCCCACATTCTTGATTTCGTCCTTGCCGAGGGTGAGGATATAGGTGTAGGCGCGCATCATCACGCCGAAGTTGCCAAGGAATCCGCTGATAGAGCCCAGCGAGTCGTCGCAGTCCTCCACGTGGTACCAGTAGATGTCGTCGGCAATCTCCTCGCGTGTGACACGTGGGTTGGGGAGGAATTTCTCAAGACCCTCACGCACGCCCACAGGACCACTGCCAGGACCGCCACCGCCATGAGGCGTGGAGAATGTCTTGTGCAGGTTGATGTGCATAATGTCGAAGCCCAGGTCGCCGGGACGGCACTTGCCGAGCATGGGGTTGAGGTTTGCGCCGTCGTAGTACATCAAGCCGCCAGCCTCGTGAACGAGTTTGGCGATTTCGGCGATATTGTGCTCAAAGATGCCAAGAGTGTTGGGGTTGGTCATCATCATGCCGGCGATGTTCTCGTCGAGCAATGGTTTCAGGTCCTCAACATCTACAGTGCCGTCGGGACGGCTCTTTACCACCACCACCTCAAGGCCGCACACTGCCGCACTGGCAGGGTTGGTGCCGTGAGCGCTGTCGGGGATGATAACCTTTACTCTGTTAGGGTTGCCGTTAGCAAGATGATAGCTGCGCATCACCATCAGACCGGTGAGCTCGCCATGAGCGCCGGCGTAGGGGTTGAGAGTGAACTCGCTCAATCCCGAAAGCTCAGCGAGCGAGCGCTGCAAGTTGTAATATACGGCAAGAGCACCTTGCACATTCTCTTCGCTTTGCAGAGGATGCAGGGCTGTGAACTCTGGCAGAGCGCACATCTGCTCGTTGATTTTGGGGTTATATTTCATGGTGCAAGACCCTAGCGGGTAGAAGCCGGTATCTACGCCAAAGTTGTTGTTGCTCATATTGGTGTAGTGGCGCACCACGGTCATCTCATCGACCTCGGGGAGGCAGGGAGCCTCCTGACGCTTTAGAGCGTCGGGCAGGTCGGCGAGTTTATACTCCGCGAGCCTGTTCTCGGGCAGGCTGTAGCCCTTGCGACCCTCTTTCGAGAGCTCGAATATCAGTTTGCCATAGAAAGTGTTATTCATTGTTGTTGTCCTCCTCGCCTTCTTCGATAAAATGGTTAATAGCCTCGATTAGGTCGTCAATATCCTCCTTGCTCACTGTCTCGGTGGCGCACATGAGCAACTTGCCGTCATCGATGGGAACACCAGCGGCGTAGGCTTGGTTAAGCCAGTTGAGCAGGTCATCGACATCAAGTGAGGTCTTCACCGCAAACTCATTGAGGAATGGTTTGTCGGGGTATTCAAGTTCAAACTTGCCGGTCTTCACCAGTTGGTCGGCGAGGTAGTGGGCATTGCTGTAGCTTATCTCGTTCACCTCACGCAAGCCCTGCTTGCCCATCAGCGACATATATACTGTCACAAACAGTGCCATCAGGCTCTGGTTAGAGCAGATGTTGCTGGTTGCCTTCTCGCGGCGGATGTGCTGCTCGCGGGCTTGGAGAGTGAGCACGAAGGCGCGCTTGCCGTCGGCATCGGTGGTAGCTCCCACGATGCGTCCGGGCATCTTGCGGATGAGTTTCTTGCTGGTACACAGGTAGCCAACGTAAGGACCTCCGAAGTTCATGGGAATGCCCAGGCTCTGACCGTCGCCCACAGCGATGTCGGCACCCCACTCGGCGGGAGTCTTGATTACGCTCAGCGCGCTGGCGGGGCAGTTCATGATGAGCAGAGTCTTATGCTCGTGGCAATAGTCGGCCCAGCCGGTATAATCTTCAAGGATTCCATAATAGTTGGGTGAAGCCACAATCACTCCAGCCACATCATCGGCGCCAACCTTTGCCTCGAAGTCGGCACGGCTGGTGACGCCGTTCTCTTGCTCGATGAACTCAACATCTATGCCGTGAAATTTAGCGTAGGTCAGCACCACTTTGGCAACAAAGGGGTTAATGGTCTCGCTCATTAGCACCTTGTTGCGCTTTTTGGCGTTGGCGACAGCCATCATCATCGCCTCGGCGGTGGCGGTGCAGCCGTCATACATCGAGGCGTTGCTCACCTCCATGCCGGTCAATTCAGCCATCATGCTCTGATACTCGAAGATGTATTGCAGAGTGCCTTGCGAAATCTCGGCTTGGTAGGGGGTGTAGCTGGTCAGGAACTCGCTGCGGTTCACGATATCCTGAACCACGGCGGGAGTGTAATGGTCATAGACACCGGCGCCCATGAAGCACTTGAGCGGAGTGTTGTCCATTGCCAGGTCGGCGAAGAAGTTGCGAACCTCAATCTCGCTCATGGCGCGTGGCAGGTCGTAGTCGCGCTTGAACTGCAACTCCTCGGGGATGTCGTTGTAGAGCTCGTCGAGCGACTTGAGACCACACTTGTCCAGCATCTGCTTCACATCGTCCTGGGTGTGTGGGAAAAATTTATAGTTCATTGTTTATTTGTGTTTTTTGTTCTTTTTTAATGAAGAAAAGCCAAGGACTAGATACGAGAAACTATTCAGCGATGTCACCATTAATTATCAAACAAAAACAACAAAACCTGACAAAACCAACAAGAAAAAACTATGAAAACTGAAATTTTTGTTGAATTTGTTCATATTTGTTGAATTTGTTTGATGATTATGTGAGTAAAAACAAGATCGCTGAATAGTTACAGGCACGATGAAACCAGTCACTTGGCTTAAATGATGAGTGTGTGTTACTCGCCGATGAAATCTTTGTAGGCTTCGGCATCCATCAGGCCTTCGAGCTCGCTCTTGTCGCTGAGCTCCACCTTGATGATCCAGTTCTCGAAAGCGTCCTGGTTGATGAGGCCAGGCTCGTCCTCGAGAGCCTCGTTAACCTCAACCACGGTGCCGCTCACGGGGCTTACCAAGTCGCTGGCAGCCTTCACGCTCTCTACTGCGCCAAAGTCCTCTCCAGCCTCTACCTCGTCGTCAACCTCGGGCATGTCAACGTAAACCACGTTGCCCAGCTCGTGCTGTGCATAGTCGGTGATGCCTACATAGCCAAAGTCGCCTTCAACTTTTACAAACTCGTGTGACTCGCTGTAATAGAGTCCGTCAATAATTTTACTCATAGTAGCTTATAATTAAATGATTATTTTGATTTTTATTAATTGTGCATTATGCATTATGCATTGTGCATTATGCATTGTGCATTACTTTTTGTAGCTCTTGTCGTGGAATTTCTTCTTCACAACGGTAGCGTCGAAGTATTTCTTGCGGATGTGAACCTTGAGCGGAGTACCGAGCTTGCCGTAGGCGGCGTCAACGAGCGCCACAGCGATGCTCTTGTCAACCGAGATGCCACGGTAGCCGGTAGTCACGTAGCCAATGGGCTCGTCGTTCTCGTTGCACACCTCATATCCGTGACGAGGAATAGCCTTGTCGTGGAGCTCCAGTCCCACGAGCTTCTTGGCGGGACCGTCGGCCTTCTGCTGAGCGCAGGCGTCCTTGCCGATGAAGTCTTCCTTGTCGAGCTTCACGAAGAAGCCGAAGCCCGCCATGATGGGCGTGATTTCGGCGGTAAGCTCGTCGCCGTAGAGTGGCAAGCCCACCTCAAAGCGCAGGGTGTCGCGGCAGCCCAGTCCGCAAGGCTGCACGCCAGCGGTCATGAGCATGTCCCACATATCGCGGATGGTATCGTGGCTGGCATACACCTCAAAGCCGTCCTCGCCGGTGTAGCCAGTGCGGCTCACGATAATATTGTCGCCATTGTAGTCAACTACTTTGAAGGTGTAGAATGTGAGGTCAGTGCAGTCGAGATTAAGCACCTCGAGCATCTTGCGCTCGGCGTCGGGACCTTGCACTGCTATCTGTCCGTAGTTCTCGCTTTGGTTATCGACTTTCACGTCAAATTTTGCGGCTTGCTCATTGATCCAAGCCACATCCTTGTCGATGTTGGCGGCATTGATCACGAGGAAGTAGTCGTTATCGCCCATAGTGTAAACCAGCAGGTCATCAACAGTACCGCCATCGGGGTAGAGCATCATCCCATACTGGATGCCGCCCACCTCCATCTTGGTGATGTCGTTGGTGAAAATGTAGTTCACAAACTTCTGTGCTTCGGGACCGGTGATGTGTACCTCGCCCATGTGAGAGACGTCAAACACGCCCACGGCATTGCGCACTGCGTTGTGTTCCTCTACTATGCCGGCATACTGAATGGGCATGTCAAAACCGCCAAAGGGGCTCATCAAAGCACCTTGAGCTACATGTTTGTCGTGAAGACAGGTGAATTTGTTTTCACTCATAATAGTTGTTTTTTAAGATATAAAGTATTTGTTATTAAATTAGTTTTCAGTTAATTAATTTCGCTTGTAGATTCTTAGATTTCATTTCACGCACCTTTGTGTCAAACGAAATCTCAAATTCTCCACAAAAGTACATAATAAAAATGAGATATAATAACTTATCTCAAAAAAAATAATATTTATTTATTAACAAGATTCACTCATGGAGAAATAAGCTTTATGAACTCCTCGTTTTTGAGGTTCATTATCACTTGTGAGAGGTTGAGGTCGTTGAGGGCTTGGGTGAGCGCCGGAGCGGTGAACTGACAGCCCTTGAGGCGTGAGGTGATGCTGTCGAGGTCGCCCAGGAGGAAGAAGTCGCCAGCGATGTTTATGTCGCGGATGTTATTGCGGTTGAGCTCCAGGCTTATCTTGAACTCTCCCACGCCGTCAATCCTGCCGTCGCGCTCCATGTTGCAGCGCGGGTTGTTGCCGAGGATGAACTCGGGGGTCAGATATCCCTCCTCTATCTTTTCTATCGCCGCCACATCGCCCGCGCCGAGCATAACAGTGCCGTCGCACAACGTCGTCTCCACATGGTCCCAGAACTCCTCGATGCTCATAGTGAGGTGCTGGCTGAGAGTGGTGATGTGGCTCTGCACGCTCTTCACGCCCTTGGAGTGGAGTTTCACGCTCGACGGCGTGATTGCCCGCAGCATGTTCTCCATATTAGTGTCGTAGAGCATAGTGCCGTGCACGATGCTCACTCCCGGCAGGTGGTAGAAGGCGTTACCGCTCACCTTGCGGCCATCGACCATGATGTCGTTGCGGCTGTTGTCGCTGGCATTAAGTCCAAGCCCCTGCAACATTTCCACTATGGAGTGGGTGTAATGCGAGAACGTGGTGGTGACATCATCGCTGCGTGTGATATAACTGAACATGATGTTGTCCATGTCGGCATACACGCAGCCTCCGCCACTCTTACGGCGGTAATACTCAATGCCATGTACCTTGCAATAATCAATATTCACCTCGCTGAGGGTGAGCTGGTTGCGACCAAAGATGACGGTAGGCTTCACGCGCCACATGAAGAACAGTTCGTCAAGGCTGCCATCAGCCTTGAGTAGATGTGCGGCGTGTTCCTCCATAGCGAGATAAAAGGGCAGCCGTCGAACCGTTTTTTCTGATAAATATAAGTACTTCATTGTTGTCTTTTTCAGTGCTCAAAAATACACATTTTCTTTTAATCTGGGAATTTTTTCAAGAAAAAAAGCACCTCATCGTTGTGAGGTGCCTTATTAAGCATTATTTAAACTTGAATAATTCAGTCCTGGATGGCGAGGCGCAAACCTATCCATATGCTCATGCCATTAGTTTTCCAGCGGGTTGTCAAGCGACAGTCTTTGGCGACATCATCCCACGCGCTGCTTCGCAACATGTTGTTGACTGTGGTCTTCGGGTGTGTTGGATCGACTTGCGCCTCAGTGGTGTAGTCGTAGATGTCGTCAAGGCACCACTCAGCGATGTTGCCGCACATATCATAAATACCCAATTCATTGGGTGCCTTAGTAGCCACCTCATGAAGAACGTTTCCGCTGTTATCGGCATACCAAGCCACGTCACCAAGCGTATTGCTGCCAGAATAGAGATATCCCTGGCTCAGGTTGCCACCTCGTGCGGCAAACTCCCACTGTGCCTCAGTGGGCAGCGTGAAATTAACGCCCGTGAGCTGGCTAAGCATCTCGGCAAATTCTACACATTGGTCCCAACTTACCATTCTCACAGGATAGTTATCGCCCATAGAGTAGTACGATGTCTCATCAACTTCCATCACGGCTTTCCATAAAGCTTCGGTGACTTCGGTCTCGCCAATCCAGTAGCCAGAGAGCGTGACCTGATGGGCTGGGCGCTCAAGGTCGTAAGCCTCGGTGTCGTCATCGGCGGCTCCCATCATGAACGTGCCGCCGTCAACTTTTACCATGTTGAATATTACGCCATTCGCCGAGAACACCTTTTTTGCGATAGGTCCTTCGGCTAGGCGCAGGCCGAGAAAATTGTAGCGGTCTTCTTCAGGGTCGAGGCTACCACGTAGTGACACACGGCAAGACCATTCATCGTAATCCCAAGCCCCACCGCGACACACACGTTCATCGCCCGACGCGGGTCCTAGGGGATTGGTCTGCGCATCAGCACTGTAAGTGCCATACCAGTCGCCGCACCACTCGTAAACATTGCCGCTCATGTCGTAGATGCCAAGCTCGTTGGGGGCTTTTGTGGCTACTGGATGTGTAGTCCAATCGGCATTTTCATGAATCCAGGCTACATTATCGGCAGTGTTACTGCCGGCATACTTGTATCCCTTGCTCTGGTTACCGCCACGTGCTGCATATTCCCACTCTGCCTCGGTGGGCAGGCGGAAGTTCTTGCCGGTCATCAGGTTGAGCTTGGTGATAAATTCCTGACAGTCATTCCAACTCACCATTTCAACAGGCATATTAGTGCCGCTGAACCCACTGGGGTTGCTGCCCATAACGGCGGTCCACAGTTCCTGTGTCACCTCGGTCTGACCGATGGAGAAAGAACTCAGTGTCACCTGGTGAGTGGGTCTCTCGTCGCTGGAAGCATCGCTGCCCTGCTCGGCGGTGCCACCCATCGTGAACGTGCCGCCTTCAACCTCCACCATCTTGAATGTAACGCCACCCACGGTGTACTCGGTTATCTCAGGCTCCTGTCCGTTGAGCAGAATGTTATATACCTGGGTCACATCGCCGGCGGTGATGCTGCCGTCGCCGTCAACATCGCCATTGACAAGACTGCTCGTGTCGCCGTTGAGCAAGAAGTTATAGAGTGCCGTAACGTCGGCACTAGTCACTGAGCCGTCGCCATTCACGTCACCCTTGATGGCAAATGCACTAAAAGTGGCTAACAAGCCAAAAAGCGATAAAAATAAAGTCTTTTTCATTTTTTATAATTATGTGTTATTATCGTAATAAGTAATTGTACCTAAAATAACTGAGATACCGTTATAAAGCCAGGCGCAGTCCAATGGTGAGGCGCTTTGTTGTGACAGCACCAGAGTTGCGGAAAGAGACATGCTGTGTAATATAGTCTTCCTGGTAATTACCGCCACGGAAATTGCGCTCAGTACCTATTGCAGGTCCAGTGGGGTTGGTCTGCGCATCTGCATTGTAAGCACCATACCAGTCGCTGCACCACTCATAAACGTTACCGCTCATGTCGTAGATACCAAGCTCATTGGGGGATTTGGTGCCAACCGGTTGGGATGCATTGCCTGAATTGCTGAAATACCATGCCACCTCATCGACGTTGTTACTGCCAGAGTACTTGTAGCCCTGGCTCTTATTACCGCCACGTGCGGCATATTCCCATTCGGCTTCGGTAGGAAGGCGGAAGTTCTTGCCAGTCATCTGGTTAAGCTTAGTGATAAACTCTTGGCAGTCGTTCCAGCTCACCATTTCTACTGGCAGGTTGGTACCGCTATGATTGCTCGGGTTACTACCCATCACCATCTCCCACAACGCTTGGGTGACCTCGGTTTGCCCAATGGCAAATGTGCTCAAAGTGACCTGATGAGTAGGGAACTCATCGCTGTAAATATAAGGGTCGCTTGAAGTGCCGCCCATCGTGAACGTGCCGCCACGCACGAGAATCATGGTGAACTCCACTCCGTTGATATTAAACGTCTCGCTTGTCTTAGGAGCCAGTGCCAAGCGCAGACCTATATATGATTTTTTCTCATTTACCAATGCGTTGTCGCGGAAGGTGACACGGTTGTAGGACGTCTCATACCATGCCCAGCAACCACCACGAGTTATGCGGGCTTCGCCCGTCTCAGGACCAGTGGGGTCAACTTGCGGGTCGGCAGGATATTGCTCGGCATACCAGTCATAGCACAGCTCCTGCAAGTTGCCGCTCATGTCGTAGAGTCCCAGCTCGTTAGGTTTTTTAGATGCTACAGGATGAGACATACGACCAGAATTGTCATTGGTCCACGCCACCTCGTCCATATTGTTGCTTCCGCTGTAAAGGTATCCATGGCTGTTGTTACCACCGCGGGCGGCAAATTCCCACTCTGCCTCAGTGGGCAGTCGGAACTCGTATCCATCGGGGAGAGTGACCATTTCATTTAGTCTTGCTACAAACTCCTGGCAGTTGTTCCAGCTAACATTCTCAACCGGCAAGAAGTTGCCGCTGAAATTGCTGGGGTTGCTGCCCATCACGGCAGTCCACAGCTCCTGCGTCACCTCGGTTTGTCCTATAGCGTAGTTGGATAACGTAACTTGATGAACAGGGAACTCGTCGTCAAGAGCATTTGCATCGCCATCCATGGCTCCCATCATGAATGTGCCGCCTTCCACGTCAATCATCTTGAAAGTCACACCTCCCACATTATAAAGCGTGGCATTGTCGAGTGCGAGGCGGAAGCCATAGTAGTTGGTGGGCGAGGTGGGGGATTGAGCGTTGCGCCCACGCACACGGCAGGTGGGTGATGTGGAGCGGAAAGAGCCGCCGCGGCACTCAAGCAGTGAGCTGGTGGACTGACTGACGGGGTTGAATTGCGGATCCTCGGTATATTCATAGAAGCGGTCGCTGCACCACTCTTGCACGTTGCCGCTCATGTCGTAGAGTCCTAGCTCGTTGGGGGCTTTTTGTGCTACTGGGTGGGGCGCATTGCCCGAGTTGCTTTTGTACCACGCCACATCGTCAATGTCGTTGCTGCCGGCATATTTGTAGCCTTTACTCAGGTTGCCGCCTTGAGCAGCAAACTCCCATTCCGCTTCGGTGGGCAGGCGGAACTTGAGTCCCGTTGCCTCGTTGAGCTTAGCGATAAACTCTTCTATTTCGGTTAAAGTGATGTAATAAACTGGTTCGGTGTTGTTGTAATAGTTGGTCCCCATCACGGCATCCCACAGCTGTCCGGTGACTTCGGTCTGCCCAATGGAATAAGTGGTGAGAGTCACATCGTGAGCAGGATAGTCATAGGGGCTGGCGTCGCCTATGTCGATTTCCTCGTCGGTGGCACCCATCCTGAATGTGCCGCCATCAACAGTAACCATCTTAAAGGTAACTCCATTGATAGTGAACTCAGTGACGATGGGCTCTGGTTCGGGTTCCTGTCCGTTGAGCAGGATGTTATACACTTGCGTCACATCGCCGGCAGTGATGTTGCCGTCGCCGTCAACATCGCCATTGACAAGGCCGCTCGCGTCGTTGTTGAGCAAGTAGTTGTAGAGTGCTGTCACGTCGCTGGCAGTCACCGCTCCGTCGCCGTTTACGTCGCCCTTGATAGCCGCAATAGCTATGATGGCAAGTGACAATAAAGTCGCTAAAGTGATGTGTCGTTTTTTCATTTTTATTGAGATTTATGTGTTGATAATTTCATCGATAATTTGCAAAATTACACATTTTTCTTGATAAATGCCAATTATCTCGCATAATTAATACTCAAAAAGCTAAAAAAATTTGTGTTCTGCTCAAAAATATGTACCTTTGTAATCGAAAAATCTGTCCTCGTTATAGAGGGGTCAGAAATCAAACAAAGACAACAAAAGATGACAAAAAAATATATTCTATTGTTGCTTTTTGTTGAGTTAAGATATAGAGTGCTCCGCAACACCACTTAACTATTTTCTACTTACTATTCTACTGAAGCTATGTCACGACGTCGTTACCCTGCTGGAGTGCAGGATTTTGAGAAAATTGTCACCGATGGTTTTGTCTATGTTGACAAGACACGGTATGTTTATGAGCTTGCCAATAATTGCGGTGACGCCTTGTTCCTGAGCCGCCCCAGGCGATTCGGGAAGTCGTTGCTCTGCTCTACGCTCAAGCACTATTTCTTGGGGCACAAGGAACTTTTCGAAGGTCTTGCTATTGACAGGCTTGAGAAAGATTGGACCGAGTATCCGGTATTTCACTTCGATATGTCAAGATGCAAGAACGACATTCCTGAAAAAGTAGAAAAGTCACTTGGGGCTATGCTCAAAGGTTTTGAGGACAAGTATGGTCTGAGTGATGATGGTCTGCCGTTTGGAAGCCGACTTGAGAAATTAATAATGACCGCCCATGAGCTTACTGGCCACCGCGCCGTATTGCTTTTCGATGAGTACGACTCGCCAGTTCTAAACGTTATCGACGAACCCGAGAAGATGAATGATATCCGTTCCATTTTCAACTCATTTTATGGTCCTGTCAAGAACATGGGTGAGCACCTGCGATTTGTTTTTATAACTGGTGTGACAAAGTTCTCACAGATGTCAATCTTCTCAACAATAAACAATTTGACCAACATTTCAATGCAGGAGAAGTGGGAAGCACTGTGCGGTATCACATCTCAAGAACTTGTAGAGTGTTTTAAGCCCGATATTGAGCTTTTAGCACAGAAAAGAAACATCACTAGCGAGCGTGCCCTGCAACTGCTTCGAGACCGTTATGATGGGTACCACTTCGGACCCAAGATGGTAGATGTTTATAACCCTTACAGCATTGTCAACGCTTTTACTGCCGGCGAACTTGAGGACTATTGGTTCACCAGCGGCACACCGGCGGCACTGATTAAGATTCTTGACAAGTACAACTTCAAGCTCAGCGACATTGAGAACACGCAGGTCTTCCGCCGCACTTTTGACCAGCCGTTCGACAACATGGAGAGTGCGATACCCATCCTCTATCAGAGTGGCTACCTCACTATAAAAGACTATGATTTCGAGTCAAATATATATACCCTCGGCATTCCCAACCAGGAAGTGCATGCCGGTCTTTACAGCACCTTGATGCCACATTACCTGGGCAGAGACATTAGCCAGAACGAGTCTCTGATCATGGCGGTGCGCAAGGCGATGCTCGCCGACGATATAGACGCTGCCCTGTCAGCTGCTCAGAGCTATCTGGCGGCGTTGCCCTATAACCTTAGCAACAAAACCGAGCGAGACTTTGAGACGTTGCTACGGGTGATGTTTGACTGCATAGGCATCGAGACGCGGACCGAGGTGAGGAACGCGCGCGGCCGCTGCGATGTGGTGATGAATGGTCGCAACACAATATATGTGCTGGAACTGAAAATCTCGACTACCGCTACTGTTGACGATGCGCTCGCCCAAATCAACGAGCGAGATTACCTCATCCCTTACTGGAATGACCCTCGTCCCAAAGTAAAAGTGGGTGTAACCGTGAATCCTGACACACGCACTATCGACAACTGGAAGGTGGAGAGGTAAAAACAGTATTGCAGAACTTGGAATTAACTTATTCTGGTTTAAGAATTTATTGTAGAAGGATAATGACCTATAAATTATGAAAAAGACATTACTTTCATTGATAATGGCTGTCATTACCATGTTGATGGCCAATGGCACTGTGATTTATGTAAACGGCAACAAAATCACGGGCACTACCAGTTTTACCACAGGCGGCGGCACTGTCACCTACGATGAAGACACCAAGTTGCTCACTATCGACAACTGCGTCTTCTCTCGCTCTGGAAGCAATAACAATGCCATTGATAATCAGGACGTGACGGGACTGTACATCAGGTTCACAGGCACCAACTCAATGACCATCCACAATGCTTCGGCATTGGCGCTAAAGCGCAACACCACCATCATTGTGGCGTCGGGTACCACCACTATCAAAACCACCGCCGACAACCAGAACGCCATAGGGCTGTATAACGCTGGCGTGATAATCAGCGGCAACGGCACGCTAAATCTCATCTCCACCGAGTGGCGCGGCATCCAGGGACGCGAGGGAGCAAGCAGCTGCTTTGTCTTCTTCTCAATCAAGAACTGTACCATCGACTCTCATAATCAGAACTTTTATGACCTAAAAAAGGTGTCGTTTTATGTTGGCAACAGCTATGGCAGCGACGATTATACCACCAAAATCACCCTCAAGTCGATTCCCACCTATGCTGCGGCACATGGAGATAATATCTCGGCTTGGTATGCCGACCCTACTGTGAAAGTGTTTTCTCCTGAATATGGGATGAGTATTAACAGCCTCGGCAAAGCAGCCTACAGTGAGTGCGAATTTGTCATTACCGACGTGCCAGTGGTGGCATTCATCAAAGATACTTATTTCCCCGACGCCAATTTCCGCAACTATCTGCTCGGGCTATATCCATCGGGCTACATCACCACTATGGACGTTGACTCGCGCACCTCTCTTAATATTGGCTCCAAGAGCATTTCCAGCCTGCAAGGGGTGGGCTATTTCTCTAAGCTCACTTCTCTGATATGCTCAGGCAATTATCTCACTTCGTTGCCTGAATTGCCAAGCACGTTGACCACACTAGGATGCACCAATAACCAACTCACATCATTGCCATCATTGCCTAGCGGGTTAGTGTATTTGGCGTGTGGCACCAATAAATTGACCTCGCTACCCGCATTGCCCGATAATCTTGAGACGCTTTACTGTGGAGGCAACAGCTTCACCACATTAAACATTAGCAATAAGAACAAACTGCAAACTCTTGATGTGAAAAACAGCACCTTGTTGACGACGCTAGTTTGCAGTAATAATGCCTTGACAACACTCAACTACAGTGGTTGCACAGCGCTGGACAACCTGGATTGCTCCACCAATAAGTTGACATCGCTCGATGCCTTGCCAAGTGCGGTGACCAAATTCAACTGCGCTTCCAACCAACTCTCGTCACTGCCCTGGATGCCAAGCGGGCTGCAAGAGTTAAACTGCTCGGCCAACAAGCTGACATCACTCTCGGTTTATGGCAAGAACTCTCTAAATAAACTGGACATTCACGGCAACCAAATCAAGGAGGCGGCAATGGGGAGCCTCGTGGGCACTCTGCGCACCATCCCAGCCGGTGTTACAGGTGAATTTAAGGTGCTTGGAGGCGACGACGATGGCAACGTCATCACTACCGACCAAGTGACCACCGCACGCAACAAGCGATGGCTACCCATGAAATACCAAAACGGCAACTGGGTGGAAATCACCACCAACGTCCCTGGCGACGTGAACGGCGACGGGGAGGTGACAGCCGCCGACGTGACAGCCCTCTATAACTTCATGCTCAACAACGAAAGCAGTGGCATCGTCAACGGCGACCAGAATGGTGATGGCGAAATCACAGCCGCCGACGTCACCGCAGTTTACACCATCATGCTGAACAACTAAGCCGTCAGTGGTGCCCGTTTATCGTTACTCGTTACTTGTTACTCGTTTATCGAAGACCGTGATGAGAGTTATGGCAATGCATTCTCGCACTACCTCGGGGATATCACGCATCGCCTAGGGTATATTAAACAACTGTCACAACGATCCAACAACTTAAACAACAAAAATGATATAAAGTTTACCATCATAATAATCTCACAAAGTTGCGAGCGGAGCTCGTCACAAAGCCTGCTCACGCAGGAATATTTTTTAACACCGCGCTTGCGCGGCTTTGCGTCACCGATAGGTGCAGCTTTGCGAGAGGACAACATGAAATAACTTGTACAACAAAAAATATTAGATAAAATGCTCACGCTCGCAAGGCACCAGAGCAAGCTCAAGCTTTGTCTCGCTTAATCGCATTTTTGTTGTTTTATATAACGGCAGGCTAGATTCCTTGACTGCTATAATCCTTAAATTTATTGAAATTTTGGGAAACATTGTGGCTGTTTCCAAATATTGTTGTAACTTCGTGCAATCTTTGCAAAATCATTAAAAAGAGTTCAAAAATCGAATTATTCATAACCTAAATTTTCATTAGAGATGAAAGAGAAAATCATCGCTTTATTTAAAGAGCGCTTTGGCGCTGAGCCAGTGATGTATGCATCGGCTGGACGCATTAACCTTATTGGAGAACACACCGACTACAATGGCGGGTTCGTATTCCCTGGAGCCATCGACAAATGTATCATGGCTGGTATTAAAGAGAACGGCACCGACAAGGTGCGCGTGTATAGCGCCGACCTTGACAACTACACTGAGTTTGGACTTAACGAGGAGGACAAGCCCGCCGAGCAATGGGCATGCTACGTCTTTGGCGTGTGCCGCGAGACCATCAAGCGTGGCGGTAAGGTAAAGGGCTTTGACGCGGTGTTTGCCGGCAATGTGCCACTGGGCGCCGGTCTCTCGTCGTCGGCAGCACTTGAGTCGTGCTTCGCCTTTGCTTTGAATGATATGTTCAACGACAACAAAATCGACAAATTTGAACTCGCAAAGATAGGTCAATCTACCGAGCACAACTACTGCGGCGTGAACTGCGGCATCATGGACCAGTTTGCCTCGGTATTTGGCAAGAAAGGTCACCTCATGCGCCTCGACTGCCGCTCGCTGGAGCATCAGTACTATCCATTCGACGCTAAGGGCTACAAACTCGTGCTTATCGACTCAAGAGTGAAGCACGAACTCGTTGACTCGCCTTATAACAAGCGCCGTGAGTCGTGCGAGCGCGTGGCAGCCACCTTAGGCGTGGAGACCCTGCGCGACGCCACGATGGAGATGCTTGATGCCAACCGTGACAAAATCAGCGATGAGGACTACAAGCGCGCCGTGTATGTCATTGGCGAGAAGCAGCGCGTGCTCGACGTGTGCGATGCCCTGGAACGTGGCGACTTCGAGACAGTGGGCAAGTGCATGTATGAGACACACCACGGTCTTAGCAAAGACTATGAGGTGAGCTGCGTTGAGCTTGACTACCTCAACGACATCGCCCGCGAGTGTGGCGTCACCGGCTCACGCATCATGGGTGGCGGCTTTGGTGGCTGCACCATCAACCTGGTGAAGGATGACCTTTACGACAAGTTCATCGCCACCGCCTGCGAGAAGTTCAACGAGAAATACGGCCACGAGCCTAAAGTTTATGAAGTAATCATCAGCGACGGCGCACGCCGAGTATAGTATAGTTCATAGTTCACAGTTCATAGTTCACAGTTCATAGTTCACAGTTCATAGTTCACAGTTCATAGTTGGATCCATTCTTTCCACTTTCCAACGCGCCGCAGGCGCTCACTTAACACTTAAAACTTTAAACTTAACACTTATAAATGAAACCTACATTATTCGTTCTTGCTGCTGGTATGGGAAGCCGTTATGGCGGCCTCAAGCAGCTCGATGGTCTGGGACCTCACGGCGAGACCATCATGGACTATTCAATCTACGATGCCATCCAAAGCGGGTTTGGCAAAGTGGTGTTTGTGATTCGCCGTGACTTCGAGCAGGAGTTCCGCGACAAGATTCTCTCAAAATATGAGAGCAAGATTCCCACCGAGGTGGTGTTCCAGTCGGTTGACGCGCTGCCCGAGGGCTTCACCTGCCCCGAGGACCGCACCAAGCCTTGGGGTACCAATCATGCCGTGCTCATGGGTAAGGACGTGATTAAGGAGCCGTTTGCCGTCATCAACAGCGACGACTTCTATGGCCGCAACTCCTTTGAAGTGCTCGCCAAGGCTCTCAGCGAGCTGCCCGACGACGCTCACGACCGCTATTTCATGGTGGGCTTCAATGTGGGCAACACCATGAGCGAGAGCGGCACCGTGTCGCGTGGCGTGTGCGAGACCGAGAACGGGCTGCTCACGAGCGTGGTGGAGCGCACCAAGATTGGCTACGACGAGAACCACGACATCATCTTCACCGAGGGCGACTTGGTGGAGAAACTGGAGCCTACCACTCCCGTGTCGATGAACTTCTGGGGCTTCACGCCCGACTATTTCGCTCATAGCGAGAAATCATTTGTGAACTTCTTGAGCAACAACATCAACGTGCCCAAGAGTGAGTTCTTCATCCCCATCGTGGTGAGCGAGCTCGTGGAGGGTGGACAATCGACCGTTGAGGTGCTGCGCACCGACTCCAAGTGGTTTGGCGTGACCTACAGCGAAGACCGTCCCGCAGTGGTCGAGAAATTCGCCGAGCTGCACCGCCAGGGAGTATATCCCGAGAAGATGTTCTGATAGCGTTTCCTCCTCGATGCGCAGTAAAGTCTCTGACACATTGTCCAATAGCGTCATTATCGAGAATTTCGACAAATTCTTGAAAGATAATGCAAAGCGACGCACCCCTGAGCGCTCTATGATATTAGAATGCGCTCTGGAGTTCGGCAAGCAGTTCACTGTTGAAGACCTAGTGGAGGCCATGTCGCACAAGGACTTCATCGTGAGTCAGGCAACGATCTATAACACGGTGTTGTTGCTTGTGGAGGCAGGTGTGTTAAGGCAATTCAGTGTAGATAACCGCAGTCATTACGAGCGAGCCGATAACGTGTCGTTTATCCACCTCAAGTGCGAGCATTGCGGCAAGGTGAAGCTGGTGAAGGACACCAACTTCATGGCTTATATGAAAGCCCGCAAGTTTCCTGCTTTCACCACATCTTATTATAATTTTACCGTCTATGGCACCTGCAACGACTGCGCAAGAAGGATCAAGCAATCAAAACGTAAGAACAAGAGTAGCAAAAAAGCAAAATAACAAAATAACTTTCTTTATTTATACAATTAACTAAAACGCATTATGGCAAATGTAAAACCTTTCAAGGGGCTTCGTCCCCCAAAAGAATTAGTAGAAAAAGTGGCTTCCAAGCCTTATGATGTACTTTCGAGCGAAGAGGCGAGGGCAGAGGCTGGCGACAACGAGATGTCGCTCTACCACATCATCAAGCCTGAAATCGACTTCAACGACGGCACCACCGAGCACGACCCGCAGGTCTATGACAAGGCGGTGGAGAACTTCAAGAAGTTCCAAGCCAACGGATGGCTCGTTCAAGACCCTAAAGAGATGTACTACATCTATGCCCAGACTATGGACGGCCGCACTCAGTATGGCTTCGTTGTAGCAGCTAACTACAAGGACTATGTTGAGGGTCGCATCAAGAAGCACGAGCTCACCCGTCGCGAGAAGGAAGAGGACCGCATGAAGCACATACGCGTCAATAACGCCAACGTGGAGCCGGTGTTCCTGTCGTTCCCCACCAACGAGCCTCTTGAGGCTATCATCGACCAGGTGAAAGTGACTGAGCCTGAGTATGACTTCGTGAGCGAAGACGGCATCGGTCACACCCTGTGGTGCATCACCGACGACGCTGTTATCGCAAAGATTACCGAGGAGTTTGACAAGATTCCTTACCTCTACATCGCCGACGGTCACCACCGCACTGCCGCCGCAGCTCACATCGGTGAGGAGAAGGCGCAGGCCGACCCCAACCACACCGGCAAAGAGGAGTACAACTACCTGCTGGCAGTGTGCTTCCCCGAGTCGCACCTCAAGGTGATGGACTACAACCGCGTGGTAGTGGATCTCAATGGTAACACTCCCGAGCAGTTCCTCGAGAAAGTAGGGGAGCACTTCGACATCGAGTGCAAGGGTGCAGAGGAGTATCGTCCTGCCCAGCTGCACAACTTCTCGCTATATCTTGAGGGCAAGTGGTACTCGCTCACCGCTAAGGAAGGCACCTACGACGACAACGACCCCATAGGCGTGCTCGACGTGAAGATCTCTAGCGATTACATCTTGCGCGACATCCTGGGCATCATGGACCTGCGCACCGACAAGCGCATCGACTTCGTGGGCGGCATCCGTGGCTTGGGCGAGCTCAAGAAGCGTGTTGACAGCGGCGAGATGAAGATGGCGCTCGCGCTCTATCCCGTGACCATGCGTCAAATCATCAACATCGCCGACAGTGGCAACATCATGCCACCTAAGGCTACTTGGTTTGAGCCAAAACTCCGCTCAGGACTCATCATCCACAAGCTCGACTAATAAGAGCTCTATATCACAATCCAAAAAGCGCCCGAGCAGCAATTGCCCGGGCGCTTTTTTGATTTTGAGTATATTGTGGTTGCGTTGACAACGCAACATACAAAACAAAGCTAGTGGTTTTAATTGTTCATGCCATTTAGTTGTGGAAGGTGATGTTTCCTTCGTTGGCATCGATGATGATGGGCTTGTCTCGGTCGATGTGGTGGGCTATGATGTCGCGTGAGAGCTGGTTGAGAACCAAGTTCTGGATGGCTCGTTTCACAGGCCGTGCGCCAAACTCTGGGTCATAGCCCGCTTGCGCGAGCCGTGCCACAGCGCTGCTTGTGTAATCTAGCTCTATGCCGCTCGTGTGCAGCATCTTCTTGACGCTACGGAGTTGCAGCTCCACGATTTGCGCAATCTGCTGCTCGTCGAGTGGTGTGAACATTATCACCTCGTCGATGCGGTTGAGGAACTCGGGACGAATGGTCTGCTTGAGCATTGCGAGCACATCGTTGCGTGTTTGCTCAACCACACGGTTGCGGTTCTCAGCGTTTAGAGTCTCGAAGCGCTCTCGGATGAGACTAGAGCCCAAGTTGCTCGTCATGATGATGATGGTGTTCTTGAAGTTGACGGTGCGCCCCTTGTTGTCGGTGAGTCGTCCGTCGTCAAGCACTTGCAGCAGCACGTTAAACACGTCGGGGTGCGCCTTCTCAATCTCGTCGAAGAGCACCACGCTATAGGGCTTGCGTCGCACCGCCTCGGTGAGCTGTCCTCCTTCATCGTAGCCCACGTAGCCTGGAGGCGAACCAATGAGCCTAGTGACCGAGAATTTCTCTTGATACTCGCTCATGTCGATGCGAGTCATCATGTTCTCGTCGTTGAAGAGGTAGTCGGCGAGTGCCTTTGCTAACTCCGTCTTGCCCACACCAGTGGTGCCGAGGAAGATGAACGAACCGATGGGACGGCGTGGGTCGTTAAGCCCGGCACGGCTCCGGCGCACGGCATCGCTGATGGCGGTGATAGCCTCATCTTGACCGATTACTCGCTTGTGCAGCTCATCCTCGAGGTGCAGCAGTTTCTCGCCCTCGCTTTGCAGCATCTTGGTCACGGGGATTCCCGTCCATCGTGATACTATCTCGGCGATGTCGTCGCTATCGACCTCTTCCTTGATAAGTGCGGTGTCGCCTTGCATGGAGCGCAACTTTTCTTGCAGCTCAGCGTTCTCATCCTGCTTTTGCTTGATGAGCGAGTAGCGTATTTCAGCCACGCGTGCGTAGTCGCCGTTGCGCTCGGCACGCTCGGCGTCGAAGTTGAGCTGCTCAATGTCGATTTTGTTCTGCTGAATCTTGTTGATAAGCTCCTTCTCGCTTTGCCACTTGGCCTTGTAGTCGTGCTCACGGTCGCGCAGGTTGGCGAGTTGCTGATCGACTTGCGCGATGCGCTGCTCGTCGCCGTCGCGCTTTATTGCGGCGCGCTCAATCTCGAGCTGCGAGATTTTGCGGGTCACCTCGTCAAGCTCCTCGGGCACGCTGTCCATCTCGATGCGCAGCTTTGCGGCAGCCTCATCCACAAGGTCGATGGCCTTGTCGGGCAGGAAACGGTCGCTGATGTAACGCTGGCTGAGCTGCACAGCGGCAATGATGGCGTCGTCCTTGATGCGCACCTTGTGGTGGTTCTCGTAGCGCTCCTTCAGTCCACGCAGTATGGCGATAGCGCTCTCCTCATCGGGCTCATCGACCATGACAATCTGGAAACGACGCTCCAGGGCTTTGTCCTTCTCGAAATACTTCTGATACTCGTCGAGTGTGGTTGCGCCAATGCTGCGCAGGTCGCCACGCGCAAGGGCGGGTTTCAGGATGTTGGCGGCATCCATCGCTCCGCTGCTCTTGCCGGCACCCACGAGGGTGTGAATCTCGTCGATAAAGAGGATAATCTCGCCTTGAGCTTGGGTTATCTCGTTGATGACAGCTTTCAGTCGCTCCTCAAACTCCCCCTGATACTTCGCGCCAGCGATAAGTGCGCCCATATCGAGCGAGAACACTTGCTTCTGTTTCAGGTTCTCGGGCACGTCGCCGCGCACGATGCGCTGTGCAAGTCCTTCGACGATGGCGGTCTTGCCGGTTCCTGGCTCGCCAATGAGGATGGGGTTGTTCTTGGTGCGTCGGCTCAAGATTTGGAGCACACGGCGTATCTCGTCGTCACGACCTATGACGGGGTCGAGTTTGCCTTGTCGGGCGCGCTCGTTGAGGTTCACGGCATATTTGCCCAAAGCGTTGTATTGCTCCTCCGACTCCTGGCTAGTGGCCTTCTTGCCCTTGCGCAGCTCATCGATAGTGGCTTGCAGCTCCTTTTTAGTGATGCCGGCGTTTTTGAGAATGGTGGATGCCGGTGACTGCACCTCATGCAGAGCCATGAACAGCGCCTCGATGGTGACGTACTGGTCGCCGTTCTTCTGCGCTATCTCATTGGCTTTGTCGAGCACACGGCTGCTGTCGCTGCTCAGGTAAGGCTCTCCGCCGTTAACCTTGGGCAGTCGGGCAAGCTCGTTTTCCAAAGGTCGCTCGATCATCGTGGGTGCGATGTCGAGCTTCTGCAAGATAAATTTCACCACGCTCTCGCCCTCAGTCATCACCGCTTTGAGAAGATGCACGGGTTCGAGAGCCTGGTTGCCATTGCTGCGTGCGAGCGTGATGGCCCGCTGCAGCGTCTCTTGTGATTTGATGGTAAAATTGTTGAAATTCATATCGTTTTTTCTCCTTTCTGACCATCAATATGCAAAGGTTATGCCAATGGATTTGTGTTGGGATAACTGACAGAATTTCAGTAATTTAGTTTGTTTGGTGTGCCAAAATGTCAGTACCGTTGCAACCACTCGATTGCAACGGCACTGAATACTATTGATAATGTATTAGTTACTTGCTGATGACATCTTGTAACTCCTTGAAGCCAATCTCGGTCTTCCAGATGTCGTCTTCCTTGTAAAGACGGAATTTCCTTTCTTTGGTTGTACCGTCGCTATAGGTGAAGTCGCAAACTACCTCGGTGTAGCTGTCACGTTTTTTAGTTTTCTTGGCTTTTACTTTGAAGTCTTTTGCTTTGAGCTGCTTGAAGAACTCGTCTTTCTGATAGTCGCTGAATTTTTCGCTTTCTTTAAATTTCACAGCCTCTTTCAAGAATTTGATTTCTTTGTTGGGAAGTTCCTGGAATAGTGCCTCAACAGCCTGCTTGGGATTGCGGTGATACTTGTCGGTGTCAAGAACTGCGCTGTCGCATGAGTTGAGCGCCATGATAACTAAAAGCGCGAAGATTGATAATGCTGATAGGTGTTTCATACTAATAAGATATTAATGTGTAAATGATTATTTTCGGCAAAGTTAGTGAAAATATAATTGTATTCCTAATAATTGTACGTTTTGTTAGTTTTTGTTGTTTTTGATTGATAGCTCTGATGCCTTTGAATTGCTTTCTTTTTCCATCAAAATTCAAAAATACACTACCAAAACAGTAGTTTTTTGAAAAAAGTTGCAAAAATATTTGGTTTATAAAATAAACTACTTTATCTTTGCAACGGATTTATAAATCTAACGAACAAATTTTTTTATTAACCATTGTAATGTAAGGAAAATATGGAAGAGAAGAGATTAAACAGTCAAGAGAGTTTGGAGTTAATCGCAAGAATGATTAACAAAACCAAGCGTCAGCTTCACGTTGGTCAGGGCAACTTGCTGCTGTGGTGGGGCTATGTAAGTGCTATCGTGGGCCTACTCGTAGGCGTGTCGTTGCTGCTCACTGGCGGCAATCCTGCTTGCAACTGGCTATGGTTCCTCATCTGGATAGTGGGCGGCATCGGCATGTTTGTTATCAATCGCAAGGACAAGGACCGCATCGAGAAGGAGCCGTTCACCTACGTGGACCGCATCTCAAGTAACCTGTGGGGAACTATCGGATGGATGTTTGCGTTAGGGACTTTGATGTCGATAGGTTTCCAGTTCTTCGGCAAGGACACTTGGGTTATGATGCTGATTTTCGCCTTTTTGCTGGCTGGTTTTGGTTCAAGTATGCAGGGCTTCATCCTTCAGGAGAAGTCGATGGTGGTGGGCGGCGCCTTCAGTTTGGTGGCAGGAACCTTTGTGCTGGGCTGTGTGCTAAGCGACATTCCACTGAAGGTGTGGTGGATTATTCCGCTGTTCATCCTGTGTTTCGTCTTCACGATGATTATTCCGGGTCATGTGTTGAACGCTAAAGCCAAGAAGCAATGCTAAAGGAACTTAACCCGTTGCTGCACTCACAGCTGCGGCTGGCGATAATGTCAATCCTGATGAACTGCGAGGAGGCGAGTTTCGTCTATATCAAGGCGCAGACGCAGGCGACAGCCGGCAACTTGAGCGTGCAGCTCGACAAACTGGTGGCGGCAGGATATATCACTGTCGAGAAGAAGTTCCAGGGCAAGAAACCACTAACGACCTGTAGTGTGACCGAGAGCGGCAAGCAGGCGTTTGAGGAATATGTCAACGCGTTGCGCGATTACCTGGATGTGAAGTGACCGATTCTAATCTGAAAAAATGAGGCTCAACGCGCGTTGAGCCTCATTTTTTTACTATTCATAGCGGCGGTTGATTTCTTGCCAGTTGAGGATTTTCCACATTGCGGCGATGTGGTCGGGGCGGCGGTTGCGGTAGTCTACGTAGTAGGCGTGCTCCCACACATCCATTGTCATCAGCGGCTTCAATCCCTTCGTGACAGGGTTGTCGGCATTTGTCATTTGCAGGATGTGCAGTGTGCCGTTCTCGTCGCTCGCCAGCCATACCCAGCCTGAGCCGAAAAGTGTGGCGGCGGCTGTGGCGAATTTCTCTTTGAACGCGTCGAATGAGCCGAACTGCTCGTCAATAGCTTTTGCAAGCGCGCCCACAGGGTGGTTGTCCTCGCTAGGAGCTTGCAGTTGCTCAAAGTAGAGATTGTGGTTGAGGATTTGTCCGGCGTTGTTGAAGATGCCGCCTGTGGCGCTCGCCACAATTTCCTCTAGCGATTTGTCCTCCATTCCGCTGCCAGGCAGCAGGTTGTTGAGGTTGTTAACGTAGGTCGCCAGATGTTTGCCGTGATGCAAAGCAATGGTCTCGGCGCTAATCACGGGCTCAAGCTCATTCTCGGTGAAAGGTAGGTTGATAAGTTGATAGTTCATAATTGTATAGTTATTAGTTTTGTCGCTTCGCGGGTTTTGTCGCTTCGCGGGTTCTGTCACTTCGCTAGTTTTGTTACTTTGCTGTGAGTTTTTATTGTTTTTTTAATGTGTCAAATTTACTTAGTTCCCACAGTATTGTCCTGCTTGCAGGATGGCGTGGGTTGTGTTGTCGTAGATGAAATAGAGGAAGGGGTGGTTAGCTGTGAAATCTGGATTTATCGACATCTCTGTTTCGCTTTGTTTTGTTGCACCACTCGCTTCAGTGCCATACTCTGTAACAACTACTTTTGTATCTTGCATGAATCGGCTAAGATATGACTTCACTTTACTGAGTCTGCTAAAGTCTGCATCACCATTAAAAGCAGTTGGTATCAATTTCAATAACATTTCATGGAGGTTGAGAGTGCAGTTTGTGCTAAATCGGGGCAAACTTAAATTAATTGTCTCTTCATTGGCTTTGAGACTTGAGATAATGTGATTGTATTCATTGGCGTTCATCACAGCTATAAAGTCATTGATTTTCGTGTTATTAGGCAAAACGATGAGCATGCGATACTCACTGTCTTCATATCCCAGAGAAATAGCTTTGTAGTCATCGTTTTGGTAATATAGCTCACCTGAATATGCATATACATGTTGAAACATCATTGGCACCTGTGTGGTGTTGCCATCGTCGTTGGTGAAATCCATGTCAGAAGTGTTGCTTTCTTTAAAAGGATTATTCCACAGAGCCTTGAATTTCATGTATGTGATAAGATATACTAGTTCGTTAGCATTAGTCCTGTCGAAAACACTTTCATACTCTCCATCTGACACGTGTTTTATCCAGTCATTGATTCGTTGGATTGCGTCATTGTTGCCAAATTCTAAATTGCTCACGTGGGCATTGTACATTCCTTCTATCGACTTTACGAAATCTTGATTAATGGGGTATTTATTATTAATCGCCAAATAGTTGCTTATAACAACCGAAGACGATAAATGAGCGACATATTTGCTGAAGAATGAATTAGCGTCACCTATTGGTCCTATCAGGTTCTCAATTTCTTTGAGCGTTGCTCCGCTAGCGCCATTGCTTGTCATTGCAAGAGCACAATTCACGCCCAAAGGCGAGAACGTAAAACTCTTATAAGGAGTTTTTCCCGACTGTTTAAGCATGAGTGTGAAAGCCAACTCATTCGCCTTATCGACGCAACCTCGTTCTTCGTCACTAAGAGTTAACGGTTTGTTGTCTTTTGTTACTTGTGATTGGAATTCATTCTCTTGACTTGCTACAATATTTGATTCATTGTTCCCACTGCTCTTGTCATTGTGGGAACACGACAAGAATAGAGCCAATAGCATTATCGGTATGATTTTATAGAATCCTGATTTCATGTTTAGAGTTTTATTGCTTTTCAATGTTTTGCAAATTTAGTGGAAATATTTGAGAATCAAAAAAGAAAATGTGGGGAACGTTTCTTTTTTTTTCAAAAAGTGGCGAACTTAGTTCGTCGAAAAGCCGGCTTACGCCGGAATTATTAAAAAACACCGAGCTCGCGAGGCTTTTTGACACCAATAGGTGTGGCTTTTTGAGATAATCAATATTTTATCTGTTTTTCAATCTAATTCTCAAGTAAGATTGTGTAAACTGCTGTCACGTCGGCTGCGGTGATGTCGCCGTCGCCAGTTTGGTCGCCGTTGATCACGTGTGTGGTGTCATTGTTGAGGAGGTAGTCGTAGAGCGCCGTTACGTCGGCGGCAGTGACCTCGCCGTCGCCATTCACGTCACCAGGCAGAGCCGAGGCGATGGGGTAGTGGGCTTTCAGCGACTTGAGCTGGATTACATGTTCGCCAAAGTTGCTCTTCACTGGCGTGAACTTGATGGTGTGCAGAGTCAGTGGATAGGTGAGCAGGTTGTCGAGCCCGCCCATTGCGTTGAGGTCGAAATTGAGGGTGTATTCCTGATTAGCTTCGAAGCCGGTGTTTTTCCCGAACTCCAGGTAGTTGAGCTTGTTGAGCACGGTGTTTCTCACGTCAATCTGCACATATTGCATAGGCAGCGAGCTGGTGAAGGTGAGCGATATGCTGTCGGGGAGGCTGTAGAAAGTTATGTCTTTCGAGAGCTGGATGTATGGGGCACGGTTGGAGTTGTAAGTGAACGAGAGATTTCCGTTCTCGTCAAGAGAGAGATTCTTGGCGCCAGCACCTTTCAATGCCCATCCGTCCCACGTTTGCTCTATATATTCCTGGTCGCTGATTTCTACGGTGATGCTGTCGGTGTCAACGTAGTCGCCAATGATGCAGCTGAAGGCAGTCTTGCCGTTCTTCAATCCTTTGAGCATGCCTCCGTCGATTGTCGCGATGCTCGGGTCATCGACTTGCCATGTGAGCTTTTCTCCGTCGTAATAGTATTTCTTGCCGTAAACGGTGGCGCTTACCTCGATGGGGAATTCACGGTTATCGACGAGAATCATAGGTTTCATGGAGATGGAAGGCTGAGCAGCGAGAGTCCTGACGGGAGCCGTGGCTGTCATGCCGTTGTAGGTGGCGGTGACACTGGCCGAGGCGACATTGCCGCCAAGCACTAGGGTCGAGCCCTCGGTGTGGCCAAGCACTTCGTCGCACGAGAGCGTGAATCCTGTCACGTCGTCGTTCACCACCTCGCCATATTGGTTGAAGCCCACAATGCGAGGGGTGTAGGAGGAATAGATGGGCAGGTCGGCGCGGAAGTCATAGAACTGGATAGAGGCTATCACGTTATCCTCGGGTGCCTCTGTCTCGAGCATCCAGCCGCACGCCACCGAGCGTGGAGTACCCTCGGTGGTGGTGTTTATAATGCGTCCGTCAACCATCATCTCGGCTGAGCCGCCAGCGTCCATGTTCACCACCTCCGAGATGTCGGGATACAGGTCTTTTAGAATTTGGCACATCACCGTTGTGGAGCATCCGTTGCTGGTGCCGTAGTATCTGCTGGTGGATTTATCGATGACAATCATGTAGAGCTTTTTGCCGGTAGCGTCGCAGCCGTAGGCAGTGCGGCTATATACCATAGAGTTGTAGCTCTCGTCGTTGTTGCGATTGGTGAGTTCGCCGTTGTGCATCACGGGAGCGTTGCCCTCGACCATATTCTCGATGAACGGTGTTGCTTGGGTCTCCTCGTTGTAGGTCCAGCCGTGGTTGATGGTGATTTCGTCGCCCTCGGCAAGCGCCGCGAGATAGTCTTTCATCAAGCCTGTGGCGGTGATGCAGGCGTCGTAGTCGCCGAGCGTCTGCCGGTCGGCATTTCTCACTATCTTGGCGATGGTGAAATGCATATCCTGGTTCACGAGCCAGCGGCTGCCCTCGTTGAAGGTGAGGTAGAAGTTGTCGGCATCGGCAACGCCTTTCTCGTTGTAATCCACCCAGTTGGTCTCAAACTCGCGGGTGCGGCTGAAGGCGGGAGTCCACAGCACCGCGGTGTGAGGCAGGTTGCGGCGGTTCACCGTGTTCAAGGGCGCGGCAGCAGCGAGTTTTGGTGAGGATAGGGTTCCCCCGCAGTTGAAATGCCCGAAGTAGAGCGTCTTGTCCTGGGTGATGGCGCAGGCGCCAGTGCGTGAAGGCCCGCCGTTCCAGGCGTCGGCGTTGGTCTCGGTGTTGAGATACACGCTGTCGTTGCGCACCACAGCGCCAAAGGGGTCGCCAAGCTCGAAGTCCATCGTTGGTGAGCCGTTGCCACTCACACACCAGAAGTTGGCGTTGCAAGCCGCGATAGGTCGGCGCGTGGCGGTGCGGTTGCGGTTATAGGCGTTGGTAAGCAACTCGGTGCGTCCCAGAGTGTTGTAGCCTATTGTTGTCTCCACACGGTTGTAGGGGTTGCTCATGTCGGCCTCAAGCAGATAGACGTTGAGGGGATAATCGGGGATGCGGATGATGGTGTTGTAGATGCCTGGTCCCACTTGACGGTGCATGATAGTGTCGGCACTATAGACTGTGCCACCAATGTTGATGCCGGCGCTCATTGTGCAGATTCCACCAGCCAGTAATGCGAGGGAGAGTAATATCTTTTTCATTGTGAATATGTTTTTAATTTATGTGGTAAAATTAATAATAAATTTGCGAATTAAGCTAAATTGCCACCACATTTTTAAAGAAAAAGTCAAAAAATGGGTGTTATTGTGTTTTTTGCACTAACTTTGCAGCAAAAATTTAGAGACTTATTGTGATGAAAAGAAAAAACTGGTGCACTTTGACCGCTGTGGCATTGATGCTGATAACTGCCACATTCCCTGCCTGTAAAGGCATAACAACAAGTAGCTCAGAGAAAGATTCTGACAGCATAAAACAAGCTGAACTTGACAATGTGATGCTCCCTGACACGACGTTCCAGAGCGTCGAGGATTTGGTATATGACGTGGAAGTGCTCGACACTGTGACGAGCGGCGAGCTCAACAGCCTTGCCGACCCCTACGAGGGCGTTGATGGCATCCTCACCTTCCGTGGCGGTCCTAAGCGTGACGCGCGACGATTTAGCGGCACTGTGAAGGGTACTCCCTCCAAGATAGTGCGCGACTGGGTCACTCACACTGCCGTCAGGGGTGACTGGGGCGGTGGCTCGGGTTGGACTGGTGAGCCGGTATATATCAAGTGGAGCGACGCCCAAGTGGCGCAGTTCAAGAAGTCGTCGCCCGAAATATCGGCAAATTTCAGCAACGAGGAGATAATAGTGGGCTCGCTGTGTGGAGAGGTGTATTTCCTCGACTATGCCACCGGCAAGCAGAGCCGTAGCCCTCTCATCGTGGGCAACCCCATAAAAGGCTCAGTGTCGCTCGACCCGGCGTTAAACGGCAGCCTCTATGTGGGGCACGGTATCCCCGACAACCAGCCCTTCGGGCATCTTGGAATTGACCTCAACACTCACCAGATAGCTTACACATGGGGTCGTGACCCCAAGGCGAAACGCAGCTGGGGCGCTTACGACTCGTCACCCATCGTGGTGGGGCAGTTCCTGTTCTGGCCCGGCGAGAACGGCACAATTTATAAATATGAGCGATTGGGAAATGGTAAGCTCAAGATGCACAGCGCGTTGCGATATATCATCAAGGGCGATGGCGGTGCCGGCATCGAGTCGAGCATGGCGGTGTATAAGAACTATGGCTTTGTGGGCGACAACCACGGCGACGTCTTGTGCATCAACCTCAACACCATGAAGCCTGTGTGGCACTACGACAACCATGACGACATCGACGGCAGCATAGTCCTCGAAGTGGAGAATGGCGTGCCTTATCTCTATTGCGGATGCGAGGTGGATAGGCAGACGGGAGCCAATGCTCTGACTCATTTTGTGAAGCTCAACGGCTTGAACGGCTCGCTTGTGTGGGAGTGGTCGGCACCCAGTGCCCGCAGCTATCAAGGCGAGAAGAACCACTTTGATGGCGGGCTCTACTGCACGCCACTCATTGGCGACGGCAACTGCAAGGACATGATTTTTGCCTCGTTCAACCAGCTCGACGGCAAGGGCGACTCAGAGTTTCTCGCCTTCGACAAGAACAGCGGCAAGCTCCTTTACCGCAAGCCTCTCAATTTCTACGCTTGGTCATCGCCAGTGGGGTTCTATAACGAGAAAAATGAGCTGTTTGTCGTGATAGGCAACTCCAGCGGACACCTCTATATGTTCAACGGCAAGACAGGCGACCTGCTCTTCGACGAAGTTCTCTCCAGCAACTTCGAGTCCTCACCGGTAGTGATAGGCAACACTCTGGTTGTAGGCTCCCGTGACGGCGGCATCTACCGCTTCCACCTGGAATAATGCACAATTCCTAATGGGGCACCTAAAAAATTAAAAAACTACGGATTAATCTGATTAATCTGATTATTTATTTGATTGATTTTATTTGACAAACAACACACCGCGGCGACAGCCTTATGTGAACTTATGTTCTTGTGTCTAATCCCTTGCTGCGTGGGGGCGCTGCGCTTAAATTTTTGACATAAGAACAAGAATTTAGTTCACAGTTCATAGTTCACAGTTC
>CALGGO010000034.1 GCA_937916085.1 uncultured Prevotellaceae bacterium
TGTTTGCTTGTTCCTTGTCTGCTTGTTAGCTCAATTGCCTTGCGAGCGTGAGCATCTTATCGCACCACAAAATTAGTGATTTCGCCGTTTGTGGGCAAATTTTAAACTGAAAAAGTTTATTCCATGCCCTCGCAGTTCCACGAGGCCGTCAATAAAGAGCCCTAGGCGTTGTCATGTATTGCGCCGTAAGCACGGCGTTCGGGAAAATACAGCACTTACTTAAATTTATTGAACTCTTCGGCGAGGGTGTTGCGCAGGGTGGGGCCGTCCATTTTCATGTATTTCTCCATTGCCTCCACCGTGCCGATAGTTTCCTTGTTGCGCTTGTAGTAGTCAATGACTTGCACCATCACCTCGCAGTACATCGCCTCGTCGGTCTCGCTCACGTTAAACTCGATGGCGTGTTCAGTCATAGCGGCAATATAGGCTGTCATCAGCTCAATATGTTCCGCCATGTCTTCAGTATCTAATCTAAACATGAACTCATCGGTGTTTATCGTCCAAATCAACAAGAATTGCCTAACTTCCTGCTGAGTCACGTCGCCCATATTCACTGGCTGCTCCAGATACCATTTTGCCAAGCGCAAAGCGTCGTCGCGGTGCCGTCGGCATCCCTCGACAGTAGAGATTTCTTCTTCGGTTGGAATCACAAGTTCATCAATCTTGTAAACCTTTGTCATCACCGTGGGCTCGCTTTTGGTAGGGATAAGGCGGTTCTCGACAAACCAGCCAGCAAAGCTCTCCAGTTTCTCGGAGCCGTCTTTGGTGTCGGCCCACTGGTTTGTCTCGTCTTCGGCACCAGGCGACATCAGCCACATGTTATAAGCCTCCCAGTGTCCGCTCTTGATGAGCTTGCGGTGGTAGTCGAGCAGCGAGAGGTTGTAATAACCTGGCGCCACCGAGTCGATGTGCTCCAGAGCCGACTTGCGCAAGTCGGCAATCATCTCAACAGTCAGGTTCTTGGTTTTCATGAACTCTGTGAGGGCAGGCGACGCCATAGTGCCCATCTCATACATCATGGGGAACGGAATCTGGAACCGCGAGGTGTCGCTCGCCATATAGATAGTGTTCTCTTGGGTCAATGACACATGGGCTCTGTTCTCACCTTCTATCTTAATATTCTCGGTAAAGAGGTCGTAGATGAGTTTGCCCATCTCTTCGCCTCGCTCGCTGCCGGGCTGCAGGTTGCACACCACCTCGGCATAGACAATCGCCCACAGCGGCTCGGTAGAGTCAGCAAATAGCAGTGCCAGGCGGTAGTAGTTGCTGGCGAAGTCGGGCTGCACCTCCACGCCGCGCAGGTAGCACTCAACCGCCTCGTTGTATCGCTGATGCATCATGTGGATGTTGCCCTTCTCAAGATACAGATAGCCCGAATTAGGGAACCGCTTGAGACCCTCGTCGTAGGTCTTGATTGCCGCCTCGGGGTCGCCGAGCACATCTTGTGCGTTGCCCACCAGCTGATAGCACTGCGACTCAATCTCAGGATGACTAAACAGCTTGGAACCTTCCTTGACGACGTGCTTGAAGTCGCCAGCCTTATAGAAGGCAAAAAGCCGCTCATACTCAATGGCGTAGTTGTCCTTATACTTCTTGCACAGCTTGTCAAGGATTTTGATGGATTCCTGGGGATTGCCATTGTCCATAAGGGTCACTGCCTCATCAAGCAGGGCACGGTCGTTGTCGTTAATCAAGTCAATAGAGCGCTGAGCATTTGCCCCAAGCGCCCAAGCAATGGCGCACACCAAAATCAAAACGCGGAAAAAGGTTGTTCTCATATCTTTATGGTTTTACTATCAACATCGCAAAATTAGTTGAAATATTTGTGCAAGTTGAGAGAAATGCCAAATTTATTTGAGCATTTCCGAAGCGCAGCCAAATTTATACAAATATTTGAGACTCAAAAGAGATGTTTTTAGATTCTTATGATGATAAACTTATTGTTTGTCCATTCTGATGAGTTCTTCACGGAATCCGTAAAGAGGGATACACTCAAGCCAATCTTGAGTGATGCGCGGTTTCATTGACAGACGAATACCTTTCAGCTCTGGATGTTTCTTTATAAATGTCTGCATTGATTTTGATTTCACATTTTCTTCGGCTTTGACCTCAATGGGGTAAACCTCCGTTCCCAACTGCACTGCAAAATCAATCTCTATCCTTGAGTTCTCTAGAGAATGATAAAAAGTTGGTATGCCTGTCCCTTGCATTTGCATACATACAAACAATTCGGTGAAAGCGCCTTTATATTCAGTAAAAATAGTATTCTTTACAAGCATGGCGGCGGCAGGAGCTGCAACCATCGCCCCCATCAGTCCAATGTCGAGCATGAATATCTTGAACGCCCCAAACTCCTTATAAAATTTTAAAGGCATTTTTACTGCACTCACTCGATTAACCTTATAAATGAGTCCAGCGTCGTGAAGCCACTGAATAGCCTTCTCAAAAGTCGCGGCCCGCGCGCCTGATTTCATTGCGCCATAGATGAACTTTTTGTTTTCTTTTGCCAGTTGCGACGGAATGCTCTGCCACACCATGCGAATGTTTGGGATTTCATTGGTGGGAGCGTGCTTGGAGAAATCGGCTTCATAGTCGTTCAATATCTTGTTTTGCAGTTCACGAACTAGCTGTAATTTTCCATCTGAAGCATAAGCCGATACCACGGCAGGCATTCCTCCCACATAATAATACTGCCGCAGGAAATCAATATAGGCACTACTCAAGGCATCAATGTCGCTCCAATCACCGTCATTCAGGGTGGCGGCCATCTGCTCACGTCCCATAGCGCAAAGAAATTCGTTGAAATTCATTGGATACAATCGCAAGATATCTACTTTCCCAACGGGAAACGAGCTTTGCTCATGTATTGAAATTCCCAAAAGTGGGCCAGCGGCAGCTATATGAATTTGTGGAGTATCTTCGTCAAAAAACTTCAATGCAGTCAGAGCCTTCGGGCACTCTTGAATCTCATCAAGAATGAGAAGCGTGTTATCAGCAGTGATGTCAACCCCTGCAAGCGCCGAAAGCCGTTGCAGCAACTGACGTGCTGTGCCTCCATTCTCAAAAATTTGACGCGCATCACTGTCACGGTCAAGTGAGAACACAACCGATTTCTCATATTCGTTCCTCGCAAACTCTGTCAGCAGCCAAGTTTTTCCTACTTGCCTTGCACCGTTAAGAATCAACGGTTTTCTTTTGGGGCTTTTCTTCCACTCTATCAACTTGTTATATAACTCCCGCTTCATCGTGCTTACATTTTTATGTACGAATAAATGTCACTTCGTTACACTTTTATGTACGAATAAATGTCACTTCGTTACACTTTTATGTACGAATAATCATCGCAAAGTTACACTTTTCTGCACGAATGACCAAATATTCTAGTGTTTTTTTGTTTTATTGATTCCCTAGAATAGTGTTGTAAGTTTTAGTTATATCGGCGGCAGTGACTTCGCCGTCGCCATCAACGTCACAGGTGCTTGGCGAGGTGTAATCATTATTGAGAATTTGGTTGTACTGCATTGTGACATCTGCTGCTGTTACAACTCCGTCACAATTTATATCATTATCAACAATCTCTTCAAAGTGACTAAAAGAAGCCCATGGCATTGTTGCCTTGTATTCGTCAATAGTCCCTGAGGGCACAAACACCACACACGTTTCCTTGTTCACACCATTGAAGATACTTTCAACGTCGGAGCCATAGCTAATAAGACTAGGAGAAGGTATCCTCGAGACAATAGTCTGAAGATACAAGCAGGTGTCTAAAGCGTTGTTTCCAATCTCTGTGACCGATGCTGGAATATCTATGCTCTTCAATGTGATTGAGTAACGTAACAAGCGTGAAGGAATCCTCTTTACATTATTGCCAATGACTACCGAGAATTGTGTGCCATATGGTCTGAAGGGAGACACCCCACTGTCATCAAAATCTTCACACTCTTCGGCATTCCACTTTAGTACTTCAATCCACCTGCAATCGCTAAAAGCACTTATGCTGATGCGCTTAACAGATTTTCCAATAGTTACCTCCTTAACATTTCTGCATCCGTTGAATGCATGATTTCCAATTTCAACAACCGAGTCAGGAACTACTACTGTTGAAAACTGTTGGCATCCATTGAATGCGTCGGCCTTGATTGACTTCAAAGATATTGGGAGATTAACATCTTTCAAATTCGTGCATCCCTCAAAAGTTTTTTCGTTAATTATCTCAAGCGATGAGGGTAACACCACGGTTTTTAAGTTGCAATCGTTCATGAAAGCAAGATAGTGAATGACTTCAACCGAATTAGGAATAATGATGCTTTGCAAATTGGTGCAAGAACAAAACGCAAAGGCCCCAATGACCTTGAGTCCCTCGGGTAAGTCAATCTCTGTAAGACTATAACAGTCGAGGAAGGCGGCATCATCGATTTCAACAATTGAGCAGGGTAGACTAATCGAAGTGAGCTGAGTGCAGAAAGCAAATGCCCTACTTCCTATGTTTGTGACGCTATGAACATTGTTGTTATAGGTTACAGTTTCGGGGATAAGTATGTCTCCTTTATAATACTCTGTCTTCGAAATAGGCACTACGCTCACTGTTGTAGAGTCATTGCTGTTATAGTTATAAGCAATAGAATCGACCATAAAGTCATAGGCTCCAGCTGGCGACGTCGCAGCAGCCGTAAGCACTACCACAAGCAGTGCCCTGAAAAGTTGTGTGTGGAATGTAGTTTTCATATCGTTTTGTTGTTAAGGGGTGGCAAATTGTTTTGAGTGCCACGAAGTTAGTAATATTCTTTTAAATTAGCAATTTTTTGTCACAAATTAATAGTGAAACCTGCCGAGAAGCCAAATTTCTTGTTGAAGTAACGGTTGTCGAAGTCCTCCATCGATAACACTTTGAACAGTGGTTGCTGAGCCTCGGCATAGAGTCCGAAGCGTTCACTGAAGTTGTAGCGAATTCCACCCTGCAAGCCCACAGTACGGATACTTGTGTTTATGCCTGTGTAGATGTCAAAATTTGACGGCAGATGCAGTACATCTGTCCAGTGGAAATTACACCGTAGTTCCAGATTGGAATTCTCTATGAAAGTGGACTTCTCCCCATCTTCATCTTTGACGTTGAAAATACCTTGAATGAACCCACCAAAGGAGAAAAATCGGCTGCGTCCATACTCTATTCCTAGTTGAACTCCACTCTTGCCACCCTTGAACAGGTATCCGGCAAAGATTTTCAAGTCGTAGTCGGCATCAAAAGCTTGTGCCTGAGACTTAAACGAAGATGTTGCTATGGCAAAAAACAACGCAATAGCTGCTGTGATTTTAAAATATTTACTCATAATTGTATTTGGTTTAAGTTCTTAAATATCTAATAATTTATTCTCATCAATTGTTTACCGTGAATTTGTTTATGTAGTACACTTTTCGGCGCTCTTTTGTCGATTCTTTTTTCACAAGCTGGTCGCCAAAGATCAAGAAGTGGTTTCCATACCAGTATTCGACATCAACATTGTTGTTGTCCTTCACTTTCTCATCGTCACTGTCGGTTTTAAGGGCTTCCTCATTACGGTCTTTAACGACTTCGCCACTATTGGCATCAAACGTCTTAGAAACCAATTTGTCCTCAAATGCATATAGGGCATTTACCTGGTTGTCGCTGAATCGGGCATGGATAAAACGCCTAACGTAAGCAGGTAAATGCTTGTGGCTGATAGGGAAGCAGTTATCCCAAAGCACATTTCCCTCACGGTCAAACTTGATAATAAAACCATGGGTGTATTTGTAACCTGCAATAACTCTTGAGAGATAAATGAATCCACCACTTCCCATTGAATAGACAGGATGATAGGCCTCACCAATATAATAGTAGTTCCCTCCTTGCTCTACAATCTCGTGAGAGACTATGCTATATTCCTGACTGAAGGTTTTACCTTTCTTCTCGGCTTTCTCCTTGTTGCGCTCTATCTTCTCCTGCCCTTTCTCGCTCATGTATTGGGTGAAGTTCTTAAGGTCAAAGAAATTATAGAACTTGATGAAGGTGAAAGCCTCGCCGTTGAACTGTCCAAAATAGATGCCTTGAGCAATACTGGTAGCATCACCACGCTCTTTATCGGTATAAGTGCCTGTCACAAAATAATGACCGCCAGCTTTAGAGAGTGATGCCGTGAGAATGTGGTGGTCGGTGAGATTGGCAGTGAGAATAGCAGGCTGACCCACGAAGTTGCCGTCAAAATCGAGTCTCATAAGCACCACATCGGTGCCAAAGCGCACCAGTGCATGAATTTTACCATCGATTATCACATTGTCAAGGATGAAGATATTCTGATCACGAACTCCCTTGAAATGCATGTCGGTGTAATGACACTCGCCAGTGCTCAAATTGATAACGCCCAGGCGGTCGAGTTTCTTCTCAGTGGAACTGAACACAATGTGGCTGTCGTCCATTACCAGATTGCGCATAGAGGCTTTTTTCCTGAACTTGCCATTCACGGTAGTTACTCGGTGTGTTGCGGGATTGTAGCCCACCACAGTAAAGTTGTCACGATTGTCGCGTAAGATAGAATAGTAAACACCCTTGTGGCTTATGGTATCATCGAGCGACATGTTGCGTTCCACCACCACCGAGTCGCTATTAACAAGCTTAAGGTTGGTATCGAAATGCATAACCTTGTACACGTTCTTGCCTTTCTCTTTCTTCTTTAGGAAAGAGTATCGAAGCACGCCTAGGTCGCCCATGGGTGTTATTCTTCCCTGATCGGTGTCAATATCGCGCGAAATCTCAACTCGTGCAACCACTTGCGCCTGAAGTGAATAGCCAAAGCCTATTGCTGCAAAGGCAATCAAAATTAACAATAATCGCTTCATATTCATTTTCGTTTTAGAGTTTATATTCATAACAACTGGGGTTTTGTTGCTTGCTTGGTCCAGCTTTCTTCCGGCTGCAAATTTATAAACAATTTTTTAATTTACCCCCCCCATTTGTTAAACTATGTTAATTAATAAAATACTGACATTTTTGTGTGGCTTTTCCTAGAACTGAACGAATTGAGAAATAGTCGTCCAACTAAAGAATCTAACTAATTTGCCACACTGCAAAATTACAAAGATTATATGTTAAAACTCACCAAAAATGGTCACATTCGCACTTCATTTCATGAAATGTAATATATTGATTATCAGTGTTATCCAAAAATAAAAGTTCATTTGGGGTTAATCTGGCCTTTCAACTGTTAAAATTCTCGGTTTTTTGCTGTAATTTTGTCCTCAACAAAACGCAAATCAACATGAAAATGAGCAATACTGGATTAAAAACGACGTGCGTGCTGGCACTACTCGTTATGCTGTTCACAGCATGCGGGCACAGCAGTTACAACAGCCAGCTGGCGCAAGTGGACTCGTTACTTACTGCCACACAATATGAGCAAGCCGACTCGCTGCTTAAACTATGCGATCCGAGCAACTATAATACTCAAGACCGTAAGCAACAAGAAGCTTCAAATCGCCCACAAACTCCACGTTCAAAATCTAGACGACTTCTTACACCCTGGGCTCTGACCGTCACTTTAAACCCAACTTTTTTTATCAAACAAAGTCAACAAAGAAAAACAAACTCAACAAAGATTTTTTTGAATAACATGCTCACACTCGCAAGGCAATTGAGCTAACAAGCAGACAAGGAACAAGCAAACAAGGCAATGGTAGTTTAGCAGCATGACACTTGTCTCGTCAGCTCGTCAGCTTGTTGACTAGTCAGCTTTCTCTAGTCATTTGTAATTGTCATTAATTGTATGACCACTGAAGTAACAAAGGAGAGACCCCTGGGTGGGTTCTCTCCTTTTTGATTTCATTGCTCTGCTGTGTGGTTTAGCGGAGCTTGGCGTAGCCGTAGGCGGCGTTGTCGCCGAGTTGCTCCTCGATGCGTAGCAGCTGGTTGTACTTCGCCATGCGGTCGGTGCGGCTCAGCGAGCCGGTCTTGATTTGTCCGCTGTTGGTAGCCACTGCGATGTCGGCGATGGTGGTGTCCTCGGTCTCACCGCTGCGGTGCGAGGTCACTGTGGTGTAGCCGTGACGGTGTGCCATCTCGATGGCGTCGAGGGTCTCGGTGAGCGAGCCAATCTGGTTAACCTTGATGAGGATAGAGTTGGCGGCACCCATCTTGATGCCCTTCTGCAGGAAGTTCACGTTGGTAACGAAGAGGTCGTCACCCACGAGCTGGCAGCGGTCGCCGATGCGCTCGGTGAGCTTCACCCATCCGTCCCAGTCGTTCTCGTCGAGGCCGTCCTCGATAGAGTCGATGGGGTACTTGGTGATGAGCTGCTCGAGGTAGTCAATCTGCTCGTCGTCGCTGAGCTTCTTGCCGTTAGGATCTTTCTGCTTGCCGTCCTTGAGCTGCTTGTAATCGTAGAAATACTTGCCATCCTCGATTACGGCAAACTCGCTGGCAGCGCAGTCCATAGCGATCTTCACGTCCTTGCCAGGCTCATAGCCAGCCTTCTTGATAGCCTCCACGATGCTGTCGAGAGCGTCCTCGATGCCGCTGAGCGCGGGAGCGAAACCTCCCTCGTCGCCCACTGCGGTGCTCAGGCCGCGTGCCTTGAGCAGCTTGGCGAGGTTGTGGAACACCTCGGCACCCATGCGGATGGCCTCTTTCTCGGTCGTAGCACCAACGGGGCGAATCATGAACTCCTGGAATGCGATGGGAGCATCGCTGTGAGCGCCACCGTTGATGATGTTCATCATGGGCACGGGAAGCACGTAGGCGTTAGTGCCGCCAATGTAGCGATACAATGGCATGTGGAGGGCAGCGGCGGCAGCGTGAGCAGCGGCGAGCGACACGCCGAGCACAGCGTTTGCGCCGAGTTTGCTCTTGGTCTTGGTGCCGTCGAGCTCAAGCATGCGGTTGTCGATGGCGCGCTGGTTGAAGACGCACATTCCCTCAACATGAGGAGCGATGATGGTGTTTACGTTCTCCACAGCCTTAGTCACGCCCTTACCCAGATAACGGCTCTTGTCGCCGTCGCGAAGCTCAAGAGCCTCGTTCTCGCCAGTAGAAGCACCACTGGGCACTGAAGCGCGTCCCATGATGCCGTTTTCGAGTGTTACTTCAACCTCCACTGTGGGGTTGCCACGAGAATCGAGAATCTCTCTTGCATGAACTTTAGAAATCTTCATAGTTTCTTTTTATTTTGAATATTTATAAAATGTGTTTTTATATTTTCTGCAAAAATAGTGAATTCCTAGCAAAAGTCAAAATATAGCCTTATTTCTTGCCTAAAAAATGTAAGACAAACGATTGCTCTGCGAGCGGTTTTTGTCAAACAATTGCAAACAAAAATGCGAGTTTTTGTCAAACAATTGCAAACAATTAAAAACAATTTTCAGTTAATAGTAGTCTTACATCTACCTCTAATGCTTTAGCAAGTGGCTAACTAGCGAGCAACGCGAGCGGCTAACTAGCGAGCAACGCGAGCGGCTAACTATCGAGCAACGCGAGCGGCAAACTAGCGAGCAACGCGAGCGGCAAACTAGCGAGCAACGCGAGCGGCTAACTAGCGTCAGCGGCTACTGCACCACCATCGGGAAAGCGCGATAGAAGTAAGAGGTGCCGTTGTTCACTATTCCCACCATTGTGAAATATCCTGGAGCGACGGGTACTAAATCTAAATACTGAACGCCCTGGCTAGTGCCAAGTGTGACGTTTGCCACATTAGTGTTGTCGGTCACTCCTGACAGCCCTGTGGTGACGTAATCATTGGTATCACCCACAAAAGCCCTCACAATCTTATGACCATCGTCCATCGAGACATAAAAGTCATCAGCTAAATTGTTGCCATAGTGATCTACAAAGCTATAAGCCAACGACGCATTGTCGCTATTGAGGATGAAGTCGTAGATGATGGTGATGTCGGCTGCCGTGACAGCGCCATCGTGGTTCACATCGCAGTGACTGACTGACTCGAGGTCAATATCTCCGAGCAGCACCGAGTAAGTAAGGGTCACGTCAAAGGCATTGACACTCCTGTCGTTATTGACATCAGGACCATTGTCGAGGTAGTGGCAGGAGTTAACCTGCGAGACGTTGCTCCATGGCGAGGTGCTGTGATAGGCACTGACAGCATTCTTAGGCACATAGAGCTTTACACTTGTAGGGGAAGCGAAGTAGTCGTTGCCCACTTGCGGAGGCACGGTGTTGCTGAGCCACAGCTCGCTGAGCGACGTGCATCCTTTAAAGAGCTGATGACCCATATCGCTGACCTCTGAGATGAAAAACGCCCTGCTCAGCGCCGTGCAATTCTCAAACGCCCCATCGCCAATCTTGGCTAGCGTGCTGCTCAGCACAGCCACCGTGAGCGACGAGCAGCCCTTGAAGGCGTGGTCGCCAATCTCCACAAGCATTCCGTGAGCGAATGGGAATTGCCGCAGGCTGCTACAGCCCAAGAATGCTTCGCTGCCAATGCTGCCGAGCCGCTCGCCACCATTTACAGTGCTCAGCGCAGCACAGCAGGCAAAGGCGCGGTTGCCTATTCCCGTGATGTATCTCACGTTATCCACAGTAAGCAGCGCGGCGCATCCCTCAAAGGCTCTGTTGCCAATGTGCCTGAGCGCCCTGCTAGCCGTGAACACCTTAAGATTATCGTTGCTGGCAAAGGCTTGGGGCATAATAGTATCTACAGCGGCTGGCAGATTAAACGACTCCTGAGTCTTGGAACGGAGATAGTAATAGAGCAACTTGCCTTTCTTGCTATAGAGGACGTTGTCGCTTATCATGAAATGGGAATTGTTGCCTATGTAGATTGCCTCTAGCGAGGTGAGGGCGGCGAGGGGATTGATGTCATCGGTCAGGTCTATGATGGCGAGGCTGTCGCATCCCAAAACAAGATTTTTCACCTGCTGCGCCACTTGTGCCGTGGAGGTGTTCTTGAGCTCGGTGATAACGTATTCCTTATCGTTTAAGGTCATGCCCAAGGGCAAGGTCACCTTGCCACTTGCCTGAACGGCAGCGGGTTTTATATCTACCAATGTCACTTGGTGGCTTGAGTTCCAGTCATAGACAAACTCCTCGTCTCCACACACATCATACCGCTCAACGATAATCTTGAAGCCTTGCCATGCCGAGAGAGCTTTGTAGTCGTTGCTTGTGCCGACAGGCACCTGCAAAGTGGTATTAGCCTTGAGGGTGGCAGTAATGCCATCGGTGCCGTCATCAGACGGTTGCTTGCAGCGATAGTTGATGGTTTGTAAAGCGGTGCCTTCGAAGCAGTTCTCGCCAAAGACGGTGGTGGTGGGAGGAATGGCAACATGCTTGAGATATGCGGCGTTTTGTATGGCGTATGCCTCTATCTCGGTCACGCCAGGAGGGATGTAAAGTATCTCGCCGGTTTTGGCTGGTGGGTAGATAGTCAGTTTCTCCATCTCATCCATCTCGTCAGGGGCGACTTCTGGGCCATACTTTCGCTCATAGAGCACGCCGCCAATCGAGGCATAATAAGGGCTATTGGAGGCTACAAATATCTCCTCCAGTGCCGTTGAGCCATATAGCGCATTGCCCTCGACACTGGAAACCGAGCTGGGAAGACTCAGCGAGGTGAGACTTGTGCAATGGGCGAAGGCGTGCTCGCTGATGGTGGTCACGCCATGCCATATATCCACATCGCCGAGGCTCGAACAGCCATCAAAAGCTCCGTTGGGAACAACACGCAACGTGGAAGGCAACTGTATGGAGTCTAGTGCCGTGCAAGAGGCAAAGGCACTGTCGCCCATCATCGTGATGCCCTCGATAAGCGACACGTCGGTGAGGCTGGCGCAATCGGCAAAGCTCTTGTTGCCAATAGTTGTGAGCCTCTTGGCATTGCTCGTGTTAAGGGTAGTGACTCCTGTGCCACGAAACGCCTGGTCGCTTATGCTGGTGACATAATAGACATTTCCGTTGTAATCAGTGATGCTGTTCCTCACCACCACATCGTTCTTCGACCTTATTGTGCCCTTTAGGGCTACAGTGCCTGACGATGTCTTGAGGTAGGTGTAGCCATCGTGGTCATAGAAGGAATAGGCCATCTCGATAATCCTGTAGTTGCGCCACCACATAGCACTCCTATAGAGTGAGGCTGTAACGCCAGCTTGCCCCGTCGATGGCACATAGATTATCGTCGAGCTGGCGAGGGCGAAGGGGTCACCACTGAGTGGCAACGGCTGTTCGTCAATGACGAATATGCTTTTCATACTTGTGCAGCCATCAAAGATGGTTGTGCCCAAATGCTGAATGTCGCCTGGCAACGTGATTTTGGTGAGCGAGGTGCAATAAGCAAAAGCGTTGGTACCCAAGCTAGTAAGCCCGCCTCGGCCGTCCAAAGTCTCGGCAGAGTTCCATTTCACGCTATTCAGCGAAGAACATCGCATGAAAGCGCCATTGCCCACTTGCAGCGGCGCGTCGTTGTTCATAATCACGGTATTCAAGGTGCTGCACTGCGCAAAGGCGTAATCGCCAATCTCGGTCACTCCCACCGTAATGTTTACAGCGGTGAGCGCTGAGCAGTTGAGGAATGCCCTATTGCCTATAGTCGCCACATTTGGTCCTAATATCACGCCTGTGAGCCCTGTGCAGTCACGGAAGGCGTTATCACCCACAGCCACTACGTTATAGGTCTTGCCGTTATTATTCACATTAGCGGGGACGACCACCATACCACTATAGCTGTTGTAGCTATCGCTGGCATACGTCACTTCGGCGGTGAGAGTCTTCTCGTTGATGTTGTAGTAGATATTGCCGGCACTGAAATCATAAGCGCCCACACTCACGCTGCACACCAGCGACATGACGGCTGCCACAACCGCCACACGATGCCATTGCTTTATGTGTCTCATTTTTATTGTCTTGATAATATTAATATATTTTTTAACGTAGAATGATGGTAATAAATTATATAAAGCAAGAAAAAGTGTTGATGCGCGTTCTATAAATTCTTGATGTGTTCTTGCTCGTGTGTTGCAGATTATTTGTAACTTTGCGCATCTTTTATCATTCAGCAATGACCGATGTGGCTTTACATAGGGTGAAATTTGTGACTCTGGGATGCAAACTCAACTTCTCGGAGAGTGCCACCATTGGCCAGCAACTGCTTGAGCGAGGCATTGCCACTACAGTAAAGAACGACGAAGAGCCCGACATCTGCATCATCAACACGTGCAGCGTCACCGCACTTGCCGACCGCAAGTGTCGACAGAGCATTCGCAACCTCATCCGTCGCTACCCCGACGCCCTCGTGGTGGTCACGGGCTGCTATGCGCAGCTGCAAGGCAAGAGCATCGCCGAGATTCCCGGTGTCGATATCGTGCTGGGCAACGAGCAGAAGGGCGAGGTGGTAGATTACATCGAGCAGTGGCTCAGCGACAAGCACAATGCCATCGTTGTCACCCCACACAAAGACATTCGCCGCTTCTCGCCCTCGTGCGAGTGTGGCGACCGCACGCGCTATTTCCTCAAGGTGCAGGACGGCTGCGACTATTATTGCAGCTACTGCACCATCCCGCTGGCACGTGGCCACAGCCGCAGCGGCACCATCGCCTCGCTGGTGGCGCAAGCGCAAGATGTGGCTCAGCGCGGAGGCAAAGAGATTGTGATAACCGGCGTGAACATCGGCGACTTTGGCAAGAACACCGGCGAGCAGTTCCCCGACCTGCTCAAAGCACTCGACATGGTGGACGGCATAGAGCGCTACCGCATCTCGTCGATAGAGCCCGACCTGCTCGACGACAAGACCATTGACTGGTGCGCCACCTCGCGCGCCTTCATGCCCCACTTCCACATCCCCTTGCAGTGCGGCAACGACGAGGTGCTGCGACTCATGCGCCGCCACTACACCCGCGACCTCTTTGCCCGCAAGGTGGAGCGCATCCACCAGGCCATGCCACATGCCTTCATTGGAGTGGATGTGATGGTGGGCACCCGTGGCGAGACACCCGAATATTTCGACGATTCGCTGCAATTCATCGCCTCACTGGGCGTGCAGCACCTGCATGTGTTCCCCTACAGCGAGCGTCCTGGCACCCAAGCGCTGCGCATCCCCTACATCGTGCCCAAAGCCGAGCGCGACGCGCGTGTGGCACGCATGATGGAGCTTAGCGACCGCCAGCAGCGGCAGTTCATCGAGCGGTTTCTCGGCACCGAGCGTCCCGTGCTCTTTGAGCAGCCCCCGCATGGCAGCAAAGTGATGCACGGCTTCACCGACAACTACATCCGCGTCAACGCCCCCTACCGTGCCGAGCTGGTGAACACGGTGACCACAGTGCCACTAGGCAAGATGATAAACGACGATTTAAGCGTTGATATTTAGTGGAGAGTGAAGAGTGGAGAGTGGAGAGATTCATTCTAGATAATCTAGACAATCTAGATCTTCTAGAAAATCTAGAACTTCTAGAAAAAAAATAAAAAACTGAAAACTCTTAAAAACATATTGCTCGCGCCCATCGGTTGGGCTTTGCACCTGCTGGCATTGATGCCGTGGTGGGTGCTGTACCTGCACGCCGATACACTGTACTTCTTTGTCTATCACCTGATTGGCTATCGCAAGAAGGTGGTGCGCCGCAACCTCGCTGAGTGTTTCCCTGAGAAAAACGACCAAGAGCGCAAAGCCATCGAGAAGGAGTTTTACCGCCACTTCACCGACTATTTCGTAGAGACAATAAAACTGCTGCACATCAGCGATGAGGATATGCGCAAGCGCATGGTGTTCCACAATGCCGAGGTCATCGACGAGGCGTTCGACAACAACCAGAGCATAGTTCTCTATGCTGCACACTACGGCAACTGGGAGTGGGTGACTTCGGTAACGCTGTGGTTTGACAGCGAAGGTCACAAAGACAATGTGCAGGGACAGGTCTATCAGCCGCTGGAGAACGAGTGGTTCGACCGCTTCTTCCTTAAGTTGCGACAACGGTTCAACACCATGTGCATCAGCAAGAAAGCCATCATGAGAGAGATGATAAGCCGTGAGCGAGAAGGGCGGCATTTAGGCATTGGCTTCATCGCCGACCAGCATCCGTTGCCCAACGACGAGGACCATGTGCTCGACTTCCTCAACCACCCTACCGCATTCATCACTGGTGCCGAGGCGATAGGTCGCAAGCTCCACTGCCGGGCAGCGTTCTTCGACGTGCGCAAGCTCAAGCGCGGCCACTACGAATGTACCCTCGTGCCGCTGAGCGACGACATCGCCACCGAGCCACAAGGCTCCATCACCACGCGCTATGCCCGCCTGCTAGAGCGTCGCATCCAAGAGGAACCCGCCTACTGGCTCTGGACCCACAAACGCTGGAAACGCCCCGTCACCTTCCCCGAAGGATACAATAAAGACAACGAAATTGAGTTTTATTCAATATGAATTGATAATTTTTTACAACGCCAAAACAACAAAAAAACTATTATATTTGCAACTAAAATGTCAAAAAAAGATACAAATATAACAATCACTAACTTTCCTGAAGAAATAGATGAATTAAACTGCATTAAAATCTATGGAGAAACTTCCTATGAAAATCATCTTGCGGTTTTAAGTCAATTTCTTCACAATAATGGCAACTATTATAGCCTTACTAAAGAACAAAAAAATGTCATCATTTCTGCCATCCTTGATTTCCTAAAACATAAGAAAAAAACGAATCCAGACATTAATGTCACTGAAGACAATGCAATAATTGCTGCCGAAAATCCAGTTCAATACAATCTCTTTTCTGACTTTTATAATGTTCCTTTCCCAAATCCAATTAAAGGAATTCACACATTGGTTGATTTATTTGCTGGAATCGGAGGCATTAGACTTCCGTTCAATGAACTTGGATATAAATGTGTATTTTCATCAGAATGGGACAAACATGCTCAAAGGACATATTTTGCAAACTTTGGCGAAATGCCATTTGGCGACATAACCAAGGAATCAACAAAACGTTTCATTCCTGAGCATTTTGATTTGTTGTTGGCTGGATTTCCCTGTCAAGCATTCTCAATAATGGGCAAAATGAAAGGATTTGATGACACACGTGGTACTTTGTTCTTTGATGTTGCATCCATAGTTGAAAAACATAAACCTCAGGCCATATTACTTGAGAATGTCAAACAGCTAACCACTCATGACCATGGGCGAACTTTCTCAACAATTCTCAGAGTTCTTAAAGAATTAGGTTATCATGTGAAGTGGAAAGTTCTTAACGCTCTTGACTTTGGACTACCACAAAAAAGAGAACGCGTGATTATTGTTGGATTTAGAAAACAAGAACAAATTGAAGCATTCAATTTCGATTTTAAAAAAATGCCATATACACTTGAAGGCCTACTAGAAAAAGATGAAGATGTTGACCAATCTTTATTTGCATCGGATATGATATTGGAAAAACGAAAAAAACAGACCATGGGCAAAGAAATTTTCTATCCATCTATTTGGCATGAGAATAAGGCTGGTAATGTGTCGGTTTTAAATTATGCTTGCGCACTACGTACAGGGGCATCATATAATTATCTTCTTGTTAATGGCATTCGACGTCCATCTTCTCGTGAACTATTGCGACTTCAAGGATTTCCTGACAATTACCGCATAGCGGTTTCACATGGGGAAATTAGGAGACAAACAGGTAATAGCGTAGCTGTTCCTATGATTAGACAAATTGCAAAAAAAATTGATAACATATTAAACAATTTTAAATGATGGATCATCCTAAATTAAGAGACTCTAAACGTCTTGTAACAAAAGAACTATATCCTTTAAATGAAATACCAGAGAGTACTATCAAAGCAATAGGTAGAAAATTAATTTATATGCTTTGTGTAGGATATAAAGACATAAGCGGTGATGACTGGGGCAACGTATTTGCTGAGGCTATTGACGGTATTCATTTACAGTCACCTATTGGCATTGCTGATGTTACTTATAACAAGATGGCTTGGTCTGTAAAAACTGTTAAGAATTCAAATCCACACAGAACAAATGCCTCAATACGATTAATCAGCGGAAGATGTTCTCCAGATTATTCTTATGGTATATCCAATCCACACGATGATATAGAAAAAACTGGACGTGCTGTTCTAAATATTTGGAATGAACGCGTTAACATTGCTCAAGATTACTATAACCCAGTAAGAACATTAATATTGGTAAGAAGTGAAGACTTGTTGAAGTTTTCAATTTTTGAAGAAGAAAATCATCGTTTTATCGCCAGTTCTTATAGGTGGGAAGAAAACAAAAATAACAATCTAGAGGGGTATGAAATAGCAACAGGTAATAAAAAGTTCACATGGCAGCCACATGGTTCTCAATTCACAATACACACTAAGATCCCACAAAATGCTATAAAATTTAGGATAAAACAACCTCCTAAACTTAATGTAGAAAAAACATTACAACAGATTGATTTCAACTACGATTGGATTGAAATTCTTTAATCATATAGTGCTAAAATGAAACCTGTAGCGGTGATAATATTGAACTGGAATGGCGCGAAGCTGTTGCGCAAGTACCTGCCCACGGTGCTTGCGGGCACCGACGCGGCACTTGCCGACATTGTTGTCGCCGACAACGGCAGCAGCGACGACAGTCTTGAGGTGCTCAGCCAGGAGTTCCCGCAGGTCAAGACTATCGCCTTTGACAAGAACTACGGGTTTGCAGGAGGCTACAACAAGGCTATAAAGCTTACCACCGGCTACCGCTACATCGTGTTGCTCAACAGCGACGTGCGCACTCCCGAAGGATGGCTCAACCCGCTATATCAATACCTTGAAGACCATCCCGAGGTGGGTGCTGTGCAGCCCAAGCTGCTGCACGACCGCGACGACGGCAAGCGCATGTTTGAGTATGCCGGAGCCGCCGGCGGTTTCATCGACAAACACGGCTACCCCTACTGCCGAGGCCGCATGTTTGAGGCTGTGGAAGACGACCACGGCCAGTACGACGGCAAGGACATCGACATCTTTTGGGGAACAGGTGCGTGCCTGATGGTGCGCAGCGAGCTATACGACAAAGTGGGCGGTCTCGACGAAGACTTCTTCGCCCACATGGAAGAGATTGACCTGTGCTGGCGCATACACCTGACTGGCAGCGCAGTGCGCATCGTCACCGCCAGCGAGGTATTCCATCTGGGCGGTGGCAGTCTGCCTCAAGGCAATCCTCGCAAGACCTACCTCAACTTCCGCAACAGCCTGTTCCTGCTCTACAAGAATCTGCCTGTGAAAGACGGCAAGCGCATGCTCATCGTGCGCCGCCTCTACGACACCCTCGCCTTTTTCATGGCACTAGCCAAACTGCACATTGGCGACGCCAAAGCCATCGTCAAAGCGCATATCGACTACCGCAAACTCAAGAGCCGCTACACCTGCCAGCCCCAGGAAAACCTGCTCAAGACCTTCCCAGGTGCCCAACGCAACATCGTCATCGACTACTACCTAAAAGGCAAGAGGCTATTCTGACAAAAATCCCACTTATCAATCAGAACTCAACAATTCACCTCGTTATATCAAACAAACTCAACAAAGAAATACAAATTCAACAAAAAATATAGACCTCTCATTTCTTGTTGCTTTTGTCAGATTTTGGTTGTTTTTGTTTGACAATGGTGTTATCACTGAATAATTTCAATACAGCACCATGTGTTGTTATTTGTTAATTTACATTAAATTAATTTAAAGTTTGAGCCAATTACGGTTTATTGAGCCGCTAGATGCGCCTTTAGTGTTGCTAATATTACTGATTTTTACTACCTTTGCACCGCAATTCCGTGAGGAGGGGGCTCTGAAGCTTCCTCTATTTTGTTATAAAATGGGAAACGCCGTAGATTTTATAGCGATTTCCCGCATTAAGGTAATAAAAGAATGATCGACAAGAAAGAACTCACATCGGTAATAGACAAGGCGCTAGAGGGCACCAAGATGTTTCTCGTGGACCTCAAGGTGAGCAGCGACAATGTGATTGACGTGCAGCTCGACAGCATGGAGAGCATCACCATCGACGACTGCATCGCCGTCAACGATGCCGTGCATGCGGCTTTTGACCAAGACGTGGAGGACTATGAGCTGACAGTAGGCTCTTACAGCCTCACCGAGCCCTTCAAGGTGCTGAAGCAGTACCACAAGAATCTGGGCGGCGAGGTAGAAGTGCTTACCGCCAACGGCAAGAAGCTCAAGGGCACTCTTAGCGAGGTGACCGACGAGAATTTCACTGTCACCGTAGCCACCAAGACCAAAATCGAGGGCAAGAAGCGCCCCGAGATGGTTGACGTGCCACACACCTTTATATATGACGAAATAAAATACACTAAAAATATATTACAGTTTTAAAGAATTATGGCTAAGAAAGTAGAAACGGTCGATATGGCCGATCAGTTTTCGGAGTTTAAAGAGTTGAAAAACATCGACAAGACCACTATGATCAGTGTCTTGGAGGAGTCGTTCCGTAGCGTGATTGCCAAGATGTTTGGCAGTGACGAGAATTTCGACGTTATCATGAACCCCGACAAGGGTGACTGCGAGATTTACCAGAATCTCGAAGTAGTGCCCGATGGAGAGGTGGAGAATCCCAACCAGCAGATTGGCCTTACCGATGCCCGCAACGATGAGGAGAGCCCCGACCCCGATTGCGAGATTGGCGAGGAGCACACCCGCAAAATTGACTTCGCGAAGTTTGGCCGCCGCGCCATCCTGAACCTGCGCCAGACCCTTGCCAGCAAAATCCTTGACTTGCAGAAAGACGCCATCTACAACAAGTTCAAAGACTTGGAAGGCGACTTGGTGAGCGGCGAGGTATATCAAACCTGGAAGCGCGAGGTGCTCTTGCTCGACGATGACAAGAACGAGCTCATCCTGCCCAAGGACCAGCAGATTCCCACCGACATCTACCACAAGGGCGACACCGTGCGCGCCGTCATCCACAAGGTTGACAACCAGAACAATAACCCCAAGATAATAGTTTCCCGCACCAGCGACCTCTTCTTGCGCCGACTCTTTGAGCTTGAGGTTCCCGAGATTCACGATGGCCTCATCGTGATTCGCGCCGTGGCACGCAAGCCAGGAGAGCGCGCCAAGATTGCCGTGGAGAGCTACGACGACCGCATCGACCCCGTGGGCGCCTGCGTGGGTGTAAAGGGCTCGCGCATTCATGGCATCGTGCGTGAGTTGCGCAACGAGAATATCGACGTTATCAACTACACTCCCGATCCAGTAATCTTCATCCAGCGCGCTCTTAGCCCCGCCAAGATTACCACCATCCGCATCGACGAGGAGACCAAGCATGCCGAGGTGTTCCTGCGTCCCGAGGAAGTGTCGCTCGCCATTGGCCGCGGCGGTTTGAACATCAAGCTCGCCTCGATGCTTTCGGGCTACACCATCGACGTTTATCGTGACCTCGACAACGAAGAGGACGACGTATATCTCGACGGCTTCAACGACGAGATCGACCAGTGGGTTATCGACGCCCTGAAGGCGATAGGCTGCGCCACCGCCAAGGCCGTTCTCAACACCCCACGTCAAGAGCTTATCGACAGAGCCGACCTTGAGGAAGACACCGTTGATGAAGTGCTTGAGATCCTGAGAGCAGAGTTTGAGGACTAGTTCATAGTTTATAATTAATCTAGATAATCTAGAACTTCTAGAAAGTCTAGATATTTTAGAAAAACTCTCACAGATTTTTTAAAATTACACAAAACACCTATAACTCGTTATCCAATATCTATGCGTGTAAAATTAAGTAAGATTATCAAAGATTTGAACGTTGGTTTGCAGACCGTCCAAGACTTCTTCGAAAAGAAGAAGATCGACATAGAGGTCACTCCCAACACCAAGATTGATGAAGACGTGCTCGACATCCTCATCAAGGAATTCAAGCCCGACATGGAGCAGAAACTCAAGTCGGAGTACCTGACTAATGCCCGTCAAAAAGACAAGGCAAAACCTGCTGAGGAAACCGCCGAGACTCCAAAGCAACCCGAGGAAATCAAGACTGAGACAAAAGTCATCAAGCCTAAAGTAATAGGGAAAATCAATCTTGACGAGACAGGAAAACCAGCGTCAAAGAAAGAGGCAAAGAAAGAGAATGCCAAGAAGGCGGCCGAAAAGAAGACCGCCAAGCCCAAGGAAGAACCCAAGGCTAAGGCACAAGCTGAGCAGCCTACAAGCGACGTGAAGCCCGAAGCCAAGGCACCTACGACAGTTGAGACCTCAGCCGAAACTGCGCCTGCCAATACTCAGCAAGAGGAACCTAAAGAGGAAATCTTCACCACCCGCATCCCAGAGCTCAAGACCAACATCAATGTGGTTGGCAAGATTGACCTCTCGGCGATAAACCAATCGACACGCCCCAAGAAGAAAACCAAGGAGGAGCGCAAGCAAGAGCGCATCGCCAAGGAGAAGGCGCGTCAGGGAGAGGACGGCGTGAAGAAAAAACGCCGCCGCATAGGAAAAGAGAAAGTCGATATCGAGAAAGCGGCACAGCAAATCAACAACGCCAGCGGCAAGACGGCTAAGAACAAGGATAACGAGAGCCAGTCGAGCAAGAAGAAAGACAAGAAGGCAAAACGCCCGCTGCGTCCGCAAATCAACGAGGAAGACGTTCAGCGTCAAGTGAAAGAGACGCTTGCACGCCTCACCACCAAGAAGCAGAACATGGGTGCCAAGTGGCGCCGCGAGAAGCGCGAGGCAGTGCGCGAGGAGGAAAGCAAGGAGGCAGCATTGCAAGCCGCCGAGAAGAAGATTCTCAAGCTCACCGAGTTTGTTACTGCCAACGACCTCGCCATGATGATGAACGTGCCTATCAACAAGGTGATTGGCACCTGCATGAGTCTGGGAGTGATGGTGTCTATCAACCAGCGCCTCGACGCCGAGACCATCAACATCGTTGCCGAGGAGTTTGGCTTCAAGACCGAATATGAGAGCGCCGACGTGGTGGAGGCCATCCACGAGGAAGAAGACAATCCCGAAGACCTCCAGCAGCGTCCACCAGTAGTCACCGTGATGGGTCACGTGGACCACGGTAAGACATCGCTGCTCGACTACATACGCAAGAGTAATGTGATTGCCGGCGAGGCGGGTGGTATCACCCAGCACATTGGCGCTTACAACGTGAAGCTGCCCAACGGCCGCCGCATCACCTTCCTCGACACCCCAGGCCACGAGGCGTTTACCGCCATGCGTGCCCGTGGTGCCAAGGTCACCGATATCGTTATCGTGATTGTTGCCGCCGACGACAATGTGATGCCGCAAACCAAAGAGGCCCTCAACCATGCCTCGGCAGCTGGCGTGCCCATCGTCTTTGCTATCAATAAGATAGACAAGGATGGCGCCAACCCCGAGAAGATCAAGGAAGAACTTGCCAACCTCAACTACCTCGTGGAGGAATGGGGCGGCAAGTATCAGAGCCAGGACATCTCGGCTAAGAAGGGCATTGGCGTGGAGGAACTCATGGAGAAAGTGCTCCTTGAGGCCGATATGCTTGAGCTAAAAGCTAACCCCAACCGCAAGGCAACAGGCTCTATCATCGAGTCGTCGCTCGACAAGGGTCGTGGCTACATCGCCACCGTGCTCGTTGATAACGGCACATTGCGTGTGGGCGACATCATGCTTGCAGGAACTCACTATGGTAAGGTTAAGGCTATGTTCAATGAGCGTAACCAGCGCATACAAGAGGCTAAACCTTCATCACCAGCCCTGATTTTGGGTTTGAACGGTGCTCCTACCGCTGGTGACAAGTTCAACATCATGGACACCGACCAGGAGGCACGCCAGATTGCCAACCGCCGCGAGCAGTTGCAGCGTGAGCAGATGCAGCGCACTCAGCACCGCCGCACCCTCGAGGACATTGGCCGCTTGCGCGCTTTGGGTGAGTTCCACGAGTTGAACATCATCGTCAAGGGTGATGTGGACGGCTCAATCGAGGCGTTGAGCGACTCGCTCATCAAGCTATCGACACCTGAGGTTCAGGTCAACGTCATCCACAAGGCAGTGGGTGCCATCAGCGAGAGCGACGTCACTCTGGCAGCAGCCAGCGATGCCTATATCATTGGTTTCCAGGTGCGTCCTTCGGTTGATGCCAAGCGTCTGGCAGCGCAAGAGGGTGTAGATATCCGCATCTATTCCATCATCTACGATGCCATCGAGGAGATTAAGAGCGCCATGGAGGGCATGCTTTCTCCCGAGATTAAGGAAGAGGTCATTGGCAATGCCGAGATTAAGGAGGTTTACCACATCAGCAAGGTGGGAACCATCGCCGGCGCTATGGTCAAGGACGGCAAACTCAAGCGTGGCTGCAAGGTGCGTGTGATACGCGACGGCATTGTGCGCCACACTGGCATACTGGCATCGCTCAAGCGCTTCAAGGACGACGCCAAGGAGGTTGCCAGCGGCTATGAGTGCGGCTTCAGCATCCAGAGCTACAACGACCTCGTGGTGGGCGACATCGTAGAGGCATTCGAGGAAATCGAAGTACAGAAGACACTGTAAAATAAGTTATAAGTGTTAAGTTATAAGTGTTAAGTATTTTCAGGCAACCTTTAAATGCTTAACACTTTTACTTTACACTTACCACTTACCACTTTACACTTAACACTTAACACTTAACACTTAACACTTAGGATGATTTATTATCTGAACATAGGCTCTAATCTAGATGACCGGGAGGGAAACCTCTGGGCGGCCGACTTGCGGCTGTCGCTCGACCTGGGGCTGGTGACGGCACGCTCGACTATTGTTGAGAGCGAGCCGTGGGGCTTTGAGAGCGACAACGGCTTCCTCAACATGGGCATCGCCGTCGAGAGCCGCTTCTCGCCTATCGAGGCACTCAACATCATCCACGATATCGAGTACGAACTCAATCAGGGACACAGCCACCGCGATGCCGACGGCAACTATGTGGACCGCCTCGTAGATATTGACATTATGGCGATTGACGACCTTGTCATTGACCTGCCTAGTCTGCAAGTGCCTCACCGACACCTGCCCCGCCGCGACTTCTTCCTGCGCCCCATGGCAGAACTCGCCCCCGAGTGGCTCCACCCTACCCTCCACCTCACCGCCCAACAGATGCTGGATCAACTCCAAGCAACCAACTAAAGCCACAAAAAAACACGTTTTATTCTGCTACGAAACCCTGTTTTACCCTGTTCAGCAAAATAATGACTATAAACAAAATAAAAAGGAAAAATATTAAAAATATTACCCTAAAAAAAGGAAAAATTCAAAAAATAACCGCTAAAAAAATAGGAAAAAATCCATGTTTTCAGACCCACAGTGTACTAACCTCATAAAGTGGACACTGAAAAAATGAGACTCGAGGGATGCCTCGAGTCTCACTGATATTGTAAAGAAAAGGTTACTTCGCTACTTTCTCGAGTCGCTTCATCATTATAAACATGAAGAGAGCCGATACTACACACACGCCGATGAAGACGCTCCACACTACCCACAATGGGAGTCCACCCCACAGGTAACCACCCACACTAACAAGGAAGTTGCCAATGGCGGTGCTGGCAAACCAGCCACCCATCATCAGACCCTTGAGTTTGGGAGGTGCCACCTTAGTAACAAATGAGATTCCCATTGGGCTGAGCAACAATTCGCCAAAGGTGAGCACAAGGTAAGTAGAAATGAGCCAGTTAGGTGACACGAGAGTCGCTGCATCGCCCAACTTGGCTTGCTCGTCGGGAGAAGGCAGTCCCATAGATCCAACAATCATAATCAAGAATGCCGACGCTGCCACAAGCATACCCAAAGCAATCTTGCGTGGTGCGCTGGGCTCTTTGCCTTTCTTGGCGAGCCAGCCAAATAGCGCTAACGACACTGGCGTCAGAGCCACCACAAAGCAAGGATTGAACTGCTGGAATATAGGAGCCTCAACATTTACCGGTCCGTCAAGATTGCAATAACGATAAATGAGAATTCCCAAGCATGCAGCTATCACACCACCTGCAATTCCACGAGTGCGGTTGCTCTTGGTGTCGTAGATAGTAAAACCAGCATACACAATCAAGATGCAGAGCACCAGGTTCCACACATCAAATGCCATGCTCTGCAAACCAGTAGAACTCTTGGCAGTGAACTCATTGGCAAAGAATGTCAGAGTCAATCCATTCTGGTGGAACGCCATCCAGAAGAAGATAACCACGATAAACACAAGAATCAGTGCCACCACTCGCCTTGCTGTCTCTCCAGGAGCCAACTCAGCTGCCGCAGCTGCTTCTTTGTTTTCTTTCTTGCTGGAGATGGCACTTTTCTCGACGTGGCGGAATGTGTTGCGGAAAACATAGTAGATGAGAATTGAGATGATAAGCGAGACACATGCCACGCCAAAGGCGAAGTGATAGCTGTCGGCCTTGCTCACGCCCAGACTATTCTGGGCATACTCCATAATCTTCACTGCCGCAGTAGGGGCAAACATGGCACCAATGTTGATTGCCATATAGAAAATGCTGAAAGCGGCATCGCGACGGTCGCTGTATTTAGGGTCATCATATAGGTTTCCTACCATTACCTGCAGGTTGCCTTTAAAGAGTCCCGTTCCCAAGCTCACCAGCAAGAGCGCTCCCATCATTGCCACAAGAGCCACAGTGTCGCCACCAAGTGGCACAGAAAGTGCCACATAGCCAAAGAACATAATCAAGATGCCCGAGGTCACCATCTTGCCGTAGCCAAAGATATCGGCGAGCAAGCCGCCAATCACTGGCAGGAAGTAAACCAGCATCAAGAAGCTGCTGTAGATGAGACCAGCCTTACCAGGGTCTAAGCCAAAGTTCTCACGCAAGAACAGCGCAAAAACGGCTATCATCGTGTAGTAGCCAAAGCGTTCGCCAGTGTTGGCAAGCGCCAGGGCATATAAGCCTTTAGGTTGATTTTTAAACATGAGTTATTAGTTTTTTGTTGCGATGACATCGCAACATACGGAACATAAGGTGGTTGGTTGTTATTAACAAAGCCGAGGGGTTGATAATGCTCAGCCCCTCGGCCTTTATATGTGGATAATGATTAGATAATTATTGGAAATAATCCTTAATCTCTAATCACTACTCTGCACGAAATGCTTATTTAGTAACCCTTTCGAGCCACTTCACCATTCCGAGCATCACGCCCATCGAGATGAGGCACACTACAAGGAATACTGTCCAGCAGAGCCACAGAGGCCACTTGTTGTACATCAACGGACCAATCCAGATAAGGAGGTTTCCAACGGCAGTAGCACCAAGCCACAAGCCTTGGCACAAGCCCTGCAGGTTCTTGGGAGCCACCTTCGAGACGAATGACAGTCCCAGTGGCGAGATGAACAACTCGGCAACGGTAAGGAAGAAGTAGGTCACAATAAGTACCCAAGCACCAGCTTTCATGCCCTCCTTAACGCCAACATCCATAGCCTTGAACTCTTCTCCTGATGGATATCCACTCACGTTAGAGTATATTGCCAGGAACAGATAAGCAAGGCCAGCGATAAACATACCGTAGGCTATCTTGCGTGGAGTGGAAATCTCCTTGCCCTTCTTGCTAAGGTAGCCAAAGATGAACATAATGATTGGGGTAAGCACAATCACGAAGAATGGGTTCACAGCTTGCCAAATCTCGGGAGCGATAGAATCGGTCTTCACGAAGTCGCGGGCAAATACCGACAGCGACTGGCCATTCTGGTGGAACGAGAACCAGAAGAACACCGCCACACCAAGCACGGCAAACAGGGCATACATGCGCTGCTTGATTTCCTTAGCCATAGCCTTTTTCTCCTCGGGAGTGTAGTCAACAGCTGCCTGAGCCTCTTTCTTGGCTGGAGTTGGGAAAATCTTCTGATAATAGATGAATATTGCCAAAGAGATGAGCATTGCGCAAACCGAAGCGATAAATGAGTAGTGAACACCAGTGTTGAACACTTCAAGATACTTAGAGCAGAATGCGCTCATGTCGGCTGGCAGAGAGCCGCTCACCTGCTGAGCAAGGGTATTGAGGTTGCTCATTGCCTCACCGGTCATGGCACTGGCTCCATTGATGAACTGGTGGCACAATGCTGGCAACTCAGCATTATAAGTGAGGTCATTAACGCCTAACCACCACTGGCGAAGATAGGGAGCCACAAAGGGGGCGATAAGACCACCAATATTAATGAATACATAGAAAATCTGGAAACCGCTGTCGCGCTTGCCTTGAACTGCCTTGAGAGCCTCAGGACCTTTCTTTGCTGCCTCGGCTTCAACGTTATCATACATCTGACCTACGATGGCCTGAAGGTTGCCCTTAAACAGACCATTACCAAAGGCAATAAGCAGCAGAGCCACACAAGTGAAAGGTAAGAGCCAGCTGATATTGCCCGAGGTCGCCATAATGGGGATTGAGAGCAACGCATAGCCCAAAGCCATAACAATAAGACCCCAGCGAATGGTGCCTTTGTAGTTTTGGGTGCGGTCGGCAATGATACCTCCCACAAGGCTTAACACATAGATTAAGCAGTAGAACACTGAGTAGATGACACCACTTGTCTCATCTGAAAGGCCGAATTTTGAGCACAAGAAGAGCAGCAGCACTGCATTCATGATGTAGTAGCCAAAGCGTTCACCCATGTTGCTCAATGCGGCGGGGATTAACCCCTTGGGATGTCCTTTAAACATAGTTAATAGTTTTTGAAGTTAATATTTAATTTCGTTTATAGTTCACAGTTAAGAGTTCATAGTTTTATACCTTTAACATAGTTCTTAATTATGCATTGTGCATTATGAATTATGCATTGCATTAAATGCCATTGCGTAGGCTCGCATCTGCTTGAGCATGGACACCAGTCCGTTGCTGCGTGTGGGTGAGAGGTGGTCGCGCAGGCCTATGCGGTCGATGAAGTAGAGGTCGGCATCGATGATGTCTTGCGGTGCCTGGCCCGAGAGCACACGTATGAGCATCGCCACGATGCCTTTTACGATGATGGCGTCGCTGTCGGCACGGTAGGTGACAACGCCGTCGCTGTACTGCGCGTCGAGCCACAGACGGCTCTGGCATCCTTCTATGAGATTATCGGGAGTCTTGAGGCTTTCATCGAGAGATTCCAGAGCGTTACCCATCTCAATGATGTAGGCGTAGCGGTCCATCCAATCGTCAAGGTCGGCAAACTCCTCTATTATCTCGTCTTGAACTTGGTTGATTTCAGTCATTTTGTAGAGTGATGTGTATAAATCGGTCAAAGTTACTCATAATTTTGGTTTCTCACAAGATTTTGAGAAAAAAAGTGCTTTTGTTTATAGGGGAGAGTGGAGAGGGAATAGTGGAGAGGGGAGAGGGAAGAGTGGAGAGGGGAGAGTGGAGAGGGAAGAGGAGTGGAGAGGGAAGAGAGGGGAGAGTGGAGAGTGGAGAGGGAAGAGTGGAGAGGGAAGAGGAGTGGAGAGGAGAGGTAGCACTTCTTACTTACTACTTACTACTTACTACTTATAAAAAAGGTGCTGGACCCAAAAGTCCAGCACCTTTTTTATATAAAGATGTGTCAAGTGTTTCGCTTATTAGCTTCCAAACTTGAGAGTGTTGTTGAACACCTTGCGGCTGTTCCAGAGGATGCCGTAACCGTCAACAGCCATCCTGTTGAAGAAGTTTCTTGTGATTTCCTCTTTAGGCAGTGGACGTGGGGCATTCTGCTTGGTGACTTTCACTACATAGAGTGCGTTGTCGCCAGCAATCACCTGAATCTTGCCTACAGCGTTCTTGCCCAGACCGATGACGCGACCAGCCACCTTGCGGTCGTTAATCATGTTCTGTGAACCGGGCACGTAAGTAGTGGAATCTACTGTTGACTTGAACTGCTGTGCATATCCTTCGATGTCTTTAGCCTTGCCATTGTATTGCTTGTAGAGAGCCTCGCCAATCTTCTTGTTGAGGAGATAGCTGGTGAGTTGCTGCTTAACGGTAGGATCGGTGTAGGGGATGTAGTCTTCATACACATCTTCTACAGCGGCAACGAGCAGATAACCTATTCCACCATCCTCACCCTCGTTGATTTCAGAGACTGTGCCTGGCTTATTCTCAAACGCCCATTTGATAAGATTGCGTGAGCCAGCGATGCCGCCGCTCAATTGTCCACTGAAAGGATTAGGAAGCATACCAATCTTAGCGGTTGATGCATCCACTACGCATTCTTGCACATCATATTTTGCTGCCTTGGCATTCTTCTTGAAGTCGGCTGCAGTCTTGTTCTTGTCGATATAAGTTTGCAGCTTCTTTGTAATGTCGTTGACAGTATTCTCGCTTGGGTTGTTCTCATAGGTTGCACGAGCTACCGAATAGAGAGTTACAGGAGCCTTGTGCTGTACAACTTGTGCAAACACTGCTACACTCTGCTCGCCCTGGGTTTGAGAGTTGAGGAGGAAGAAACGGCCATCGAGGTTTGCAAGGACCTTAGCACGAATAGAGTCTTCGTGGATATATCCGTCAACCGAAGGAACCCTTGATGGGTCAAACTTCTGGAATGCGATGTTCTGATTCTTGTTGGTGCTGTTGAGCGAGTCGATAGTCACACCGCTGGTGAGCAGGGTAAATACTGAATCTTGCATTTTCTTGTCGCCAACCACCTGCACGAGGTTCATTCCCAGTGAGTCGGGGAACTCCACAGCCTTAGTCACCTTATAGATATAGGTGTGGCGGTCGCGAGGATTGCTTGGGTCGCGCTGCTTCATGCTGTTGATGCCACCTGCGAGCAACTCGGTGTAAACGGGATCTTTTTGCTCGGTAGTGCCAGTAGCAAGCACGGTGAGGGTGTTGCTCTTGCTGTTGGTAACGAGGGAGTCGATCGACAATTGCACGTCTTTGTTGTCTCTAATGCCCTTGATGCCATCTTGACCTGCAAAGGCATTGTAAATCTTAGCGATTTTGTCGGTAGCGGTTTTGGTGTCGGTAGCCGATGGGTCAAGGTCAACCTTAATAAAGCTGATGCGACGCTGATCTTGGTCAATCTTGAAGATTTCCTTGAACTGCTCGTAAGCCTCTTTGATTTCCTCGTCGCTCACCTTATATTTGTCGGCATATTGTGCATAGTCAAGCTTGGTGTATTCGATGTCATATTGAGTGTTGTCCTCATTGATAATCTCGGCGTCAAGCTTGTTAGGCTTAAGACATCCCATAACGGCAAGGCTCAGCTTTGAGCCCTTGAGATTGTTGTTGTAATCCTTGATTTTTTGGTTAAAGAAATTCACCGCTTCGCCATCGGCGTTAGGATTCTTTCTAAGAGCCTCAATCACCTGCTCAGGAGTCATGCCATTCTGCGAGCACATGTAAACGACTTCCTGGTCGTTTTTAACAGCGTTGAAAATCTCGTCATCAGTGACGCTAATGTTAGCTTCCTCACACTCTTGTGCGATGATCTTCTCACCAATGAGTTGTTGCACAACTTGCTGATTTACTTCGGCCGCGTCATGTTTCTGGTTAGGATTCTGCTTTTGCAGCTTGTCCTGATATTGAGAAGCAAGCGTTTGATAAGCCCCATAATCAATTCTCTCATCTCCAATCTCTAGTGCCAACGTTTCGTTGGGCTTAAACAGAGACATTGGATTGTCGATGGCTGTCAAGATGAAAAGCAGCAAAGCGCCGCCAACAAGTCCCATCAACAATTTAGGTCTTTTTCTAAGTTTTTCTAGTACTGCCATTATAAATGATTTTTATGTTTTTTGTTGTTCAAAAACAATGATTTTTGTTATTCTAAAAAGCTGTTTTCAAAATTAGCACGCAAAGATAGACATTTTTTATTTATTGACAAAATAAAGAGAGAATTTTGTCACAAAAATATGTGCAACAAGCCCATTTGCATAAATTTTTGGGGTGCGTCGCGCCTGTTTTTTTAATATTGTTAGCTTGGTTGCTGCCGCCATAATTTTGCAACGTGATTTTCAATCAACCCAATCAATTAACCCTAAATTTAATGAAATGAACACCGACAACATTATTGAAGAAAATGCAGCCATCGAGCAACAGCAGGAAGCCGCCGGCGGGCAAGAGGAGATTGCCGCCATGCAGCATCAGCAGGAAGCCATTCCCGATGCCGAGGCTGCCACGCAGAGCGACGACGTGCAGCGGCTGCTACAGGAGCTTGGCGTGAGCGAGAGCCTCGCCGCCTCGGCGAGAGTGATCGTGCAGTCGTTGCGTGAAGGCAACGCTTCGAGCGAGAACATCGTCAAGCTGGTGGTGCAGGCGCTGCGCCACGACGAAGACCTGAAGAACGCCGAGACGCAAGGCTACCTGCGCGGTCGCAACGAGGTGATTGCCGCAGCCAGCACCACCCCCGACGACAAGTCGCCCCGCCCCCTCAACTTCCCCATCTACACCAAACGAAGCTTCTGGGACAAGTAAGGAAGACAAAGAATGAAGGACAAAGGACAAAGGACAAAGAGCCATAGTCTAGAAAATCTAGAATGTCTAGAATATCTAGGAAAAACTCTAAACTCTAAACACTAAACTCTAAACTTTTAAAAAAACCATGTTTATCAAAAGAATCATCAAGCGTGCCATTGCCGTGCGCAATTGGCTCAAGAAGAACCGCAAGCTTCTCATGTTGCTGCTTGCTATTGTGATAATGCTTATTCTGGGTGGATGCCTGTCATCGACTCATGCCATGCTCGCCGTGGTGGTTGCCGGTGTGGCAGGAGGCAAGCACATCGATGACGAGCCCCTCACCACCGACCTCACACGAGGTGCGTCGCCCGACCTGCTCCTCAACGAGATTGACCAGCAGATAGTGAAAATACGCCCTATGGCAACCCCTATCGACCAGCTCTCGCGCTGCGCTGGCTCGAAACATGCGGGCAGCATGATTGTCGATTACTATAACGTAGATACCAAACCCACCACTGCCGAGGTCGCCGACGACTACGTGGAGCCCGATGCAGGAAGTGCCTCTACCGACGACACCCGCATCACGCTCAGCACCACCAACGACGACATGTTTGATGTGTCCGACACCATTCTCGTGCAGGGTGTTAACGGCTACGACGAGTCGGGCACCACGCAGAGCAAGGAAGAACTCGTGCTCTATGTCATAGCCCGCGACGACAACAACGGTCTCAAGGTGCAGGCCGTCAACGGCAAGAAGATAGGCACCATCGAAGGGTGTGTGCCATCGATAGAGGAAGGCACGATACTCATTCGCATGGGGCGCGCCGCCACCGAACTCGATGTAATGTCTCCACAGTTTGAGGCGCTGCCACACAAGGCACAGCAATATTGCCAGATATTTAAGATGCAGGTGGAACAGAGCACTTTGCAGAAGCTCTCAAACAAAGAAGTGCCCTGGACGATGAACGACCAGGAGGAGGCGGCCATCTACGACATGCGACTGGGCATGGAGAAGTCGTTTCTCTTTGGCGTGAAGGCAAAAATCTGGGACAACGCCAAGAAGGAGCACGTGATGCTCACCGGCGGCATCTGGAAGCAGGCGGGCAAGGAGTTTACCTACAATGCGCAAAGCCTTAACCAAGAGTCGATTATCGACATGATGCGCCGCGCTTTCACCGGCAATGCCGGCAGCAAGCGCAAAATCCTGATTGGTGGCTCAGAGCTTATTGGCACCATCAACAAGCTCGACTACAACCGTGTGATCACCGCCAGCGACACCATCACCAAGTGGGGCATCGACTTCACCGAGTTGAGGTCGAAATTCGGTACCCTCTATGTGCTGCTCAGCGAGGTGTTTGACGAGTGCGGCATGGCAGCCAACGGCATGATCATCGACCCAGAGTACTTGCAGAAGTATGTGCATCAGCCCTTCAGTGCTGAGACCCTCAACCTCAAGGCGAGTGGAGTGCGCAATGTCGATGCCACCGTGCTCACCGAGACCAGCTGCCTTGTGCTGCGCTATCCCAAAGCCCACATGCGCATCGTGAAAGTGTAAAACAGTTGCTCATTATTCCTTAATCCCTCAAGGGACACCTCTGGCTTGGAGGTGTCCCTTTCTCATCATAAAATTTGGCTGTGTCATTTTTTTTTTGGAAATTTGTCCCTCCAAAAATGACACGCGAACGTAAAATACAGAAAGTCACCTTTGTAGGCTGTTTGGGCAATGTGCTGCTCATGGTGTGCAAACTCATTGCGGGCTTCGTGGGGCACAGCTCGGCGATGATTGCCGACGCCGTACACTCGCTCTCAGACTTCGTCACCGACGTGATAGTGCTCACCTTCGTGAGCGTCAGCGCCAAGCCGCAAGACAAGTCGCACGACTACGGGCACGGCAAGTTTGAGACCATCGCCACATTCTTCATTGGCATTGCACTGATAGCGGCGGCGACGGGAATCATCATCTCGGGAATTGTGAGCCTGATGGAATGGGCTAAAGGCGGCGACCTCGAGGCGCCTGGCAAGATGGCGCTATGGGCGGCTCTATTCTCTATCGCTGTCAAGGAAGCACTGTATCAATACACCGCCTATCATGGCAAGAGACTCAACTCGCAGGCGGTAATTGCCAACGCGTGGCATCACCGCAGCGACGCTTTGTCGTCGATAGCGGCAGCAATCGGCATTGGCGGTGCCATCCTGCTCGGCGACCGATGGACGGTACTCGACCCGCTGGCATCGGTGGTAGTGGGGCTTGTGCTGGTGAAGGTGGCGGTGGAGCTGCTGCGAACCAGCATTGGCGAGCTCACCGAGAGTTCGCTGCCGCAAGAGACAGAGCAAGAGATAGAAGATATCATCACCTCATTTCCTGGCGTGAGCGAGCCTCACAACCTGCGCACGCGGCGCATAGGCACCCGCATCGCCATCGAGGCTCACATCCGCATGGACGGCGCCATGACGCTGCAAGCCTCCCACGACCTCGCCACACAGGTAGAGGAGAAACTGAAAACCCGCTTCGGCGACGACACACACATCACCCTGCACGTGGAACCGGTGAAATAGTGGAGAGGTGAAAGTGGAGAGGTGAGAGTGGAGAGGTGAGAGTGGAGAGTTTTTTCTAGATTTTCTAGAATTTCTAGACCTTCTAGATTATCTAGCTAACTTAACACTTATCACTTAACACTTATCACTTAACACTTATCACTTAACACTTAACACTTATCACTTAACACTTATCACTTAACACTTTTGTCTATTAAAATCGCATATTCTTCTATGTGATGCTTTGGATTTGTCTAAAGGATTTGTGAAATAGCGGCAAGAGTCTTAACTTTGCACCACAAAACCTAAGGATTATGAGACGACACTTATTATTTGTGGTAATGCTGGCCATTGTTATGGTCGCTGCCACAAAGCCGGCATTTAGCCAAGATGACAACACCTTCACAAAACCCAGCGTTTGGACGTTGCAACAATGTATTGATTGGGCTAAGGCACAGAATATTGACATACGCCAAAAACGCCTGTCGGTGAAAGAACAGGAACTCGTTCTTGACGACGCGCGCAAATCTCGTCTGCCCGATGTTGGCTTCTCCAGCAGTCAAAATGTGGGATTTCGACCTTTCCGTGAGTCAAGCGCCATAGTGAGTGGCGACCAAATCACCACATCAAGCAGCAAGTTCTCCTATAACGGCAGCTATGGCCTCAACGCATCAATGCCTCTCTATGACGGCGGCAAAATCAAGAACAACACACGTCTTGCCGAAATCGACACACAGATAGCTCAACTGCAGCTCGAGAAAAGCGAGCTCTCGATAGAGGAGAGCATCACGCAGCTCTACGTGCAGATTCTCTATTGCATCGAGACCATAAAACAAGACAATGAGCAAATCAAGCTGTCGCAAGCGCAGGTGGACCGCGCCCACGATGTGTATAACGCAGGGCTGATGAGCCATGTGCAAGTGGTGCAGCTGGAGACTCAGCTGGCAAGCGACCAATATCAGCTCGTCGCCGACGAGACACAGCTTGCCAACTACAAGCTTCAACTCAAGCAGTTGCTCGAACTCGATGGAGACGAGACCCTAGAGATTGTGGTGCCGCTTCTTGATGAAGACGTGCTGGCACCAGTGCCGGCTAAACTCGACGTGTATTACGCCGCGCTGATGCTGCGACCCGAGATAAAAGCCCAGCAGCTTGCCATGGACCGCAGCGACGTGAACATAGAGCTGGCGAAGGCGAGTATGCGCCCCACCATCAACGCCAACGCCGGCATAAGCACCAGCAACATGACCTCCAACGGCAACTTCTTTGAACAGCTCTACCGCCAGTGGAACAACAGCATAGGAGTGTCGCTTAACATTCCCCTCTACGACCACGGCAAGACAAAGAACGCTGTGGCGAGGGCACGCATTCAAAAGGAGAGCGCCCAGCTCGACCTCACCAACAACCAGAAAGCCCTTTGGAAAACCATTGAGAATTACTGGCTTGAAGCCAACAGCGCACAACAGCGATACATCGCCGCCAAAGAGAAGGTGCGCTATGCGCGCGAGAGCGTAGAGCTCACAAGCGAGCAGTTCCGCCTAGGCATCAAGAACATCATCGAGCTGCAGAACGACCTCACCAACCTCTCACAGGCCAATCAGCAGATGCTACAGGCCAAATATATGGAAATCCTCAACGTGGCAATGCTCAAGTACTACCAAGGCGAAACCATCAACATTTAACCCGAATCGGTCATTAGGATTTATGCTAGAACAGAATTTATTTTTAGCAGGTTGTGAAGATATTGTCGAAGACATAGCGGGCTATGGTGAGACAATATCTGAAAAATGCGATTAAGCGAGACAAAGCTGAGCTTGCTCAAAGCCTTGCGAGCGTGAGCATTTTATCCAAACAAAATGCAAAAATAAAACTGTTATGGCATAAATAGACCTAAAAAACATCCCTTCGTCGCCTAATGACCGATTTGGGTTTAAGAAAAACAAACATAAATAAGATATGAACAAGAAATCGAAAAAGAAAATTTGGATTGGCGTAGTGGCACTGGCATTAGTGCTGCTGGCAGCATTTCTGGTGTTCAGCCGAAAGAAGGCGGCACAGGAGGTGCAGTTTGAAACCGCACGCATCGACACAGGAAGCATCTCTATGAGCATCACTGCCACAGGCACCGTCGAGGCAGTAACCACCGTTGATGTGGGTACACAGGTTAGCGGACGAGTGACAAAAATCTATGTGGACTACAACAGCGTGGTGAAAAAAGGACAGGTCATTGCCGAACTCGACCGCACCACGCTCGAGAGCGACCTGGCAAGCCAAGAAGCCAACCTGCGGAGTGCACAGGAGAGTCTCCGCAAAGCACAGGAGAGCACGCTGCCCGCCGCCCAAGAAGCCACTCTCAAGAGTGCGAAAGTAGATTTGGAGTACCAAAAGAAGAACTACGACCGCTATGCCGAGCTTTATCAAAAAGGGCTGATTGCCGCCGCAGAATATGACGTGGCAAAGCAGAGCTACGAGAAGGCTCAAGCCGCTGTGCGACAGGCCGAGCTAGGAGTCACCGGCGACCAATACAGCGTGAAACAGGCACAAGAGTCGGTGCGCATGGCACAGCAAAATGTAGAGAAAGCCCGCACCAACCTCAGCTATGCCACCATCTACTCTCCCATCGACGGAGTGGTAATCTCAAAAGACGTGGAGGAAGGCCAGACGGTGGCTTCATCGTTCAGCACCCCAACCCTATTTACCATAGCACAAGACCTGAACGACATGCAGGTGATTGCCAACGTTGACGAAGCCGACATTGGCAACGTGCGTGAAGGACAACGCGTGACATTCACCGTTGACGCTTTCTCTAACGACACCTTCACAGGACAAGTTAAGCAGGTGCGACAAAAAGCCACTACCACCAACAACGTCGTGACCTATGAGGTGGTGATAACAGCCCCCAACAATGACCTGAAACTCAAGCCAGGCATGACAGCCAACATAACCATCTACACCCTTGAGCTTCCCGACGTGATAAGCGTGCCTTCCAAGGCACTGCGCTTCACTCCCGAAGCCTCGGTGGTGGGCAAAAAGTACAAGATCCGTGACACCAAAGCCTTGCACAAGCTGTGGACTCTAGAGAACAACGTCTTCACCGCTCATGCCGTGGAGATAGGCACTACCGACGGCACACGCACCGAGATTACTGGCGGCTTGAAGCAAGGCACAGAGGTGGTTGTAGATATCAAGACCGGCTCACAAGAGGGCAATTTCCCTGGAGGGACATCGCAAACAAATGACCAGCAGGGAGGCACTAGCGAGTCATCGCCATTCTCTCCCAAGCCACCCGGCAAGAAAAAATAAGAAGAAATAAAACAATGGGATAGTCGAGATGAATTATTCTCCCACTCGACTATTCCACTACTTTACTGCTCCACTATTCCACTACTCTACTATTTCTCCAATGAAACCAATTATAGAACTTGAAAATATCAGGCGCGACTTCATCGTGGGCGAAGAAACGGTTCACGCCCTGCGCGGAGTGTCATTCACCATAAACGAGGGGGAATTCGTCACAATCATGGGAACGTCGGGCTCGGGAAAGTCCACGCTGCTCAACATCCTAGGATGCCTCGACACTCCCACCAGCGGAGAGTATAGGCTCGACGGCACGCCAGTGCGCACCATGAGCAAGAGTCAGCGCGCGGTGTTGCGAAACCGCAAGATAGGGTTTGTGTTCCAAAACTACAATCTGCTGGCCAAGACCACCGCCGTCGAGAACGTGGAGCTGCCGCTGATGTATAACAACGCCGTGAGTGCCCGAGAGCGACACGAGCGAGCCGTCACAGCCCTGACACGGGTAGGGCTGGAGACACGCCTGAACCACAAGAGCAATCAGATGTCGGGAGGACAGATGCAACGTGTGGCAATCGCGCGAGCACTTGTCAACGACCCCGCCGTGATACTTGCCGACGAGGCCACCGGCAACCTCGACACGCGCACCTCGTTTGAGATTCTGGTGCTTTTCCAGGAGCTGCACCGCGAGGGCCGCACCATCATTTTTGTAACCCACAACCCCGAGATTGCTCAGTACAGCAGCCGCAACATCGTCCTTAGAGACGGCAAGGTGCGCGAAGACATCACCAACGACAATGTCCTTGATGCCGCCAAGAAACTTGCCGAGCTTCCAGTACAGGAAGATTGACTCTAAGCACCACATTACATAATTTAGAACACACCCAGCAAACATGAATACCGCCAATTTATTCAAAATAGCTCTCAAGGCCATCAACAGCAACAAGATGCGAAGTTTCCTGACAATGCTCGGCATCATCATTGGTGTGGGGTCGGTGATTGCCATGCTCGCCATAGGACAGGGGTCGAAGGTGAGCATACAGAAGCAAATCTCGGAGATGGGCTCTAACATGATTATGATTAATCCCGGCGCCGACCGTGGACCAGGCGGAGCGAGAATGAGCGCCGACGACATGCAGACACTCACCCTCGCCGACTATCAGGACATCGTTGACCAGAACAAATATCTCGCCGCCGTGAGTCCTTATGTGTCAACAGGAGGGCAGCTCATCTTCGGCAACAACAACTACCAGTCGAGCGTGAGTGGCGTGAGCCTGGGATATCTCACAATTCGCCAGCTCACAGTGGAGCAAGGTGAGATGTTTACCGAAGCCGACATCAATTCCAGCGCAAAGGTGTGTGTAGTGGGAAAGACCATCGTCGATAACCTGTTCCCTAGCGGCAGCGACCCTGTTGGGCAGGTAATACGCTTCAACAAGATTCCCATGAAGATTGTGGGTGTGCTCAAGAGCAAGGGCTATAACTCCATGGGCATGGACCAAGACGACATAGTGCTCATGCCTTACACGACAGTGATGAAGCGCATGTTGGCGCAAACCTATCTGTCGAGCATCTATGCCAGCGCCATTACCGAGGACATGACCGAAAAGGCCATCGACGATGTGTCAGACATATTGCGCACCAACCACAAGATTAAAGAGGGCGAAGACGACGACTTCTCCATACGCTCGCAGGAGGAAATCAGCTCGATGATGAACTCCACCACCGACATGATGACCACCTTGCTGGCGTGCATCGCCGGCATCTCGCTGGTGGTGGGCGGCATCGGCATCATGAACATCATGTATGTGTCGGTAACTGAGCGCACCAAGGAGATTGGCCTGCGCATGAGCGTGGGAGCACGCGGAGTTGACATCCTCAGCCAGTTCCTTATTGAGTCTATCCTCATCAGTGTGACAGGTGGTATAATTGGAGTTATCTTAGGTGTGGCGGCATCTTTTGTCCTCAAGTCAATACTACACTGGCCCATCAGCATCGAGTGGTGGACTGTGATACTCTCGTTTGTGGTGTGCTCCATTACTGGTGTGTTCTTCGGGTGGTATCCCGCCAAGAAGGCCGCCAACCTCGACCCCATCGAGGCTCTGCGCTACGAATGATGATTTTTGCCTCACTTTTTTGAAAAATAATTGAAAAACAACTATCTTTGCACTATGGGAAAGAAGGTAACATTTAATAGAACCACCTTGATACATCTCCTGTGCTGGGGACTGGTACTGGCGTTCCCGCTGTTCCTGTACCGCCAGAACGACACGATGACCGACATGCTGAGGCACTACCTGCGCTCACTTGGTGGCACCCTGTCGTGGCTTACAATTTTCTACTTGAACTACATCTATCTCGTTCCCAAGCTGCTCTTTGAGAACAAGCGCAAGCGGTTTGTGCTTTACAATATCATCGCCATATTTGTGCTCGTTGCCGCCATGACATGGTGGTGGCACTTGATGGGAAACCTGTTCCCCGACTCTAGACCCAAGCCCCCCATCCTCAACGCGCCACCTAGATGGACACGCTTTGTGCAGATGTCGTTCATGCTCATCCTCGTGGTGGGACTCAGTGTCGCCATTCGCATGAGCCAGCGTTGGCACAAGCTGCAAGAGGCGAAGAATGAGGCGGAGCGCATCCGCACCGATGCCGAGCTCAAGAACCTGCGCAACCAGCTCAACCCCCACTTCTTGCTCAACACTTTGAACAACATTTATGCCCTCATCGCCTTCGACCCCGACAAGGCGCAGGTGGCAGTGGGCGAGCTGAGCAAACTGCTGCGCCATGCGCTCTACGACAACCAAAAGCACTTTGTGCCATTATACAAAGAGGTGGAGTTTATCGAGAACTATATCGACCTGATGAAGATGCGTGTGACTAACAACGTGAAAATCAACACCAACATCGACATCAACGATGACGACTCCACACCCATCGCTCCGCTAATCTTCATCTCGCTATTAGAGAACGCCTTCAAGCACGGCATCTCGCAGGCGGGAGAGGGGGAAATCGACATCACTATCACCAATAAGGACGATAAAATCACATGTGAGATAGTGAATACCAACCATCCTAAGCGCGACAACGACAAGAGCGGCTCGGGAATAGGGCTAGAACAAGTCGCCAAGCGACTGGAACTGATGTACCCTGACCACTACACTTGGGAAAAAGGCTTAGACACTGAGACTAATAAATACTTCTCTAAGATAGTCTTGTCTCGGTGATAGTGGATCGAGGATCGGGGATCGGAGATCGGAGATCGGGGATGCCCCTCTAAACACTAAACTCTAAACTGTTAACTAGCTATGATAATCAAATGCGCAATAATCGACGATGAGCCGCTGGCAGTGGAACTGCTGGTGAGCTATGTGAAGAAGATACCGTTTATGGAGCTGCACGGCAAGTATTCCAACGCCGTTGACGCCATGAAAGGCATTGCCGAGGACCCCATCGACGTGGTGTTCCTCGACATTCAGATGCCAGAACTCAATGGGCTGGAGCTCTCGAAGATGCTGCCCGAGGCAACAAGGGTGGTGTTCACAACAGCCTTCGACCAGTATGCCATCGACGGCTACCGCATCAACGCCCTCGACTACCTACTCAAGCCCATCTCCTACCCCGAGTTCCTCGAGGCTTGCAACAAGGCGCTGCAGTGGTTCACCATGGTGCAGCAGGCCGAGGAGCAGCGTGAGCCCGAAGCAACCAGCATATTTGTAAAGAGCGAGTACAAACTGCTGCAAATCGACCTCGACGACATACGCTACATCGAGGGCCTCAAGGACTATGTGAAAATCTACACCGAGCAGTCGCCACACCCCATCCTCTCGCTCATGAACATGAAAGCGATGGAGCAGATGCTGCCAGCATCACGGTTTATCAGGGTACACCGCTCCTATATCGTCCAAAAGAGCAAAATCAAGGAGATAGACCGCAACCGCATCGTCTTCGGAGACGTCTATATCCCCATCGGCGACAGCTACAAGCAAGCCTTTCAAGACTTCCTGGGAAGGTAAATCACCTCCTTGCATTGAGACAAGTCGGAGACTTGTCTCGCATGCACCTTTTTGCGACTGAGACATTTTTAGACCTGATACTGCATGAATGTCAAAATTAGCCGTCTCTTGCACTATGGCAAGAGGCGGCTAATTTAGTGTGTGTCAAGACAGTGATTACTTCTTGTCCTTGTCTTTCTTGAAGTAGTCGTTATACATCTTTATGCCGAAGATGATGACGCTGCAGATGGTGGTGATTAAGTTGGTCCAGAAGATGGCGAAGCCCTCGCCGAAGATGCCTAACATGGCGCCTTGCAGCATGAAAGCGATGCCTCCAATGCCAATCATGAGGAATGTGGGCAGAGCGATGTCATCGGTCTTGCGAGTGCGGATGGTTTGGATAGCCTGAGGCACATATCCCAGAACCAATCCCACCGAGGCAATGATGCCACAAATGTAGAAGAAAGTCCCTGTTGGGTCAAAAAAACTGTTTAATAGTACCATGATATATAAGTGTTAAGTGTAGAGCGCTTCGCGCTTATTAGAGATTAGTTGCGCTGATGCGCGATTAGTGTTTAGAGATTAGTGCGCTACGCGCGATTAGTGATTAGAGTTAAAGCCGATCCCCGATCCCCGATTCCCGATCTCCGATCCTCGATTCACGATCCCCGATCCCCGCGCCACAGGCGCTTACTTGATTTGTTTCATCAGCTCTTTGGTGGCGGTGATGAGCTGGTCGTCAACACCTTTTACCACTGTGGCGGGGTCGTTGAGAACCTTGATGTCGGGTTCGAGCTGGCTGTTCTCGAGGTAGTTGCCTTGCGCAGTGCGATAGCCAATGATAGGTATGCCGAAGATGAGCGAGTCGTCTTGCAGGGTCTCCCACGACACGCTGGTCATGGTGCCTGGCACGGCAGCTCCCACGAGTTTACCTATATTCATCTGCTTATACACCCAGGGTGTGCCGTGAGCGTTGCTGTAGCATGCCTCGCATTGCAGCATGATGCTGGGTTTGTTCCAGCGACGGCTCGGCATGTCGCAAGCGTCGCGTCCGCGAATCTCCTGAGTCAAATACTTCTTACCCGTGAAGAGCACCTCGATGTCCTCGTGCAGACGGCCACCGCCGTTAAAGCGGATATCGATCACGATGCCGTCGCGCTTGTTGTACTTGCCAAGCACCTTGCTATATACCTCTCGGTAGCTGGCGTCGTTCATCGACTCGATGTGGACATATCCCAGCCTGCCGCCCGAGATACTGTCAACGATATGCTCGTTGTGCTTCACCCAGCGCTTGTAGAGCAGGGTGTTGAGCGCGCCGCGGCTGATGGGTTTCACCACCTCGTCCCATGTCTCGCCGGTGGCAGGGTCACGGAACGAGACGAGCGTCTTCACGCCAGCCTGACCGTTGAGCAAAGCGGTGTGGTCGTTGTCGTAGGTGATTTCCTCGCCGTTGATTTTCTCGACGATGCAGCCAGCCTTAACCTTTGATTTCGACTTGTTGAACGGTCCGCCTGTCACCACTTCGGCGATTTTCAGACCCTTGCCGGTGTAGCTCATGTCGTAGAGCAGACCCAGGTTGGCGGTAGTCTCGCCACCGCTGGGGTAGTAACGTCCGCCAGTGTGCGACACGTTAAGCTCTCCCAGCAGTTCGCTCAGGAGGTTGGCGAAGTCGTAGTTATTGTTGATATGAGGCAAGAACTTGCGGTAGGTGTTGCAGTTGTCTTTCCAGTTCACGCCGTGGAAGTTGGTGTTGTAGAAGCGCTCCTGCACCTGCTTCTCCACGTGGTTGAACATGTACTCGCGCTCAGCGGCGAGGTCCATCTTCATCTTGGCGCTGTAGGTTATGGATTTTAGCTTGTCGCTGGCAACGGTGAGCTTCTGCATCGTGCCGCTGCCCAGGATGAAGAACTCCTTGCCGTCCTTCGTGCTCTCGATGTTAGCCCATTTCGAACCCATCTTGTTGATGAGCGTGGTGCTCTTCTTCCTCAGGTCCATCTTCCAAAGGTCATAGCCTTTCTCAAAAGCCGAGAGGTAGTAGAGGTTCTCGCCGTCTTTGGTGATGAGCGCGCTGGCGATGTCGCTGGAGTTGGTGGTCACGCGCACGATGCGGTCTTCGATGCCGTCGAGCTCCACCACGATGTAATCGGGCTTCTCCTTGTTGCTGTCGCCAACAATCTCTTTCTTCTTCTTGCCGTTCTTCTCATCTTCCTTTTTCTTCTCTTCCTCGGCTTTCTTCTCTTCCTTCTCGGCCTCCTTCAGCAACTCACTGTCTTCCTTGTTGAGCTGATACTTGTCGAGGGCTTCCTGGTTGAGGAAGATGAGGGCGAGGTCGTCCTGCGAGCCCCAAGAGGCGTGGCTGCGCATACCGTAGCGGTTGGTCTTGTAGAGGATGGCGTTGCCGTCGAGCACGAAGCGGGGACTCTCGCTGAAGTAGGCGCTCTGGGTGAGGTTGTGAATCTCGCCGCCCTGCGCGCTCACAAGACCCACATCGCTATACGGGTCACGCTGGTTGCCTATGAACTCGAGTGCGAACCACTTGCCGTCGGGCGACCACTCGTAGTTAAAGCCGCCGTTGGTCTCATACCAAGTGCTGCCGTCGGTGACCTGACGCACCTTCTTGCTCTTGAGGTCCATAACCATGAGCTTGTTGCGACCCTCGATGAAGGCGAGCTCCTTGCCATCGGGGGAGTATTGTGGATAAGCGCGCTCAATGGAGGTTGAAGGCAGCAAAATCTCCTCATTGATTATTGTGGCGTTGGGGAAATTCAGGTCTTCCTTGCGCTCGATGGTGGCTTGCACGAGTTGCCAGATGCCGTTGCGCTCGGTAGCGTAGGCGATGGTGCGGTTGTCGGGAGCCCAGCACACGCCAGCTTCCTGCTGCGCTGTGGCAGAGATGCGCTTGGTGGTGGCATATTCCACTGAGGTGACAAACACCTCGCCACGCACGATAAATGCCACCTGCTTGCCGTCGGGCGACACCGACGCACTCTTGGCGCCGCTAGTAAAGGTGAGGCGTTTCACTTGGTCGGCATCGTCGTGGATGAGGTCAATCTTCACCTTTGCGGGCTTGCCGCCTTGCACCTGGGTATAAATCTCGCCGTCGTAGGTGTAGCACAAGGTGCCGTTGCTGGCGATTGAGAGGAAGCGCACCGGGTTCTTCTTAAACGAGGTGAGAGCCTTGATGCTCTGCGGCGCGTTGATGGGGAACGAATACACGTTGAACGACCCGCCGTCGCGCTCGCTCAAGATATAGACTGTGCTGCCGTCGGCACTGAGCACGGGGCTGCGGTCCTCGCCGGCATGGTTGGTGAGATTGACATGCTTGCCAGTGCGGGTGTCGTAGCTCCAGATGTCGCGCGTCACGCTCGAGGTGTGGTGCTTGCGCAGGGCGTCTTCCATACCCTTCTGGTCTTGATAGACAAAGAACTTGCCGTCGCGGTTGAAGGTAATCTCCTCGGCTGGTGAGGCAAGCACCTGAGTGCTAACACCACCCTCCACTGGCACTTGATACACCTCGGTCAAGCGTGACGAGGGGAACAGCGCGCTGGTGGTGGGGTCTTGGATGGCTGCCGAGAAGTAGATGTAGCGGCCATCGGGGGTGAAAGTCCAGGGTGTCTCGCCGGCACTGTTAAAAGTCAATTGCTTGGCTGTGCCGCCGTTGCTGGGCATCACAAACACGTCGAGGTTGCCCTTACGGTCGCTGGCGAAGGCGATTTTCTTGCCGTCGGGCGACCACACGGGGTTACATTCATAACTGGGCTGGGTGGTGAGCTGAACAGCCTGTCCGCCACCCACAGGCACCTTGTAGATGTCGCCCTTGTAGCAGAACGCTATCTCCTTACCGTCGGGCGAGATTTTGGCATAACGCAGCCACAACGGAGTCTCAGCGAGCGCCGTAGTGACGAGCAAAGCAGCAATCGCTGCAAATAAAAACTTGATCTTCATAAAAATATTATTAGGTTATGTGTTGGTTTCAAAAAGTCTCATTTTTTCAACAAGTGCAAAATTACTGAGAATTTCTCAATTGACCATATTATAGACCGATTTTCTTGAAATAAAGAGAAAAAAGAAGAATGAACAATATACGACACAATTAACAATGCACAATTGTTGCCCCAAAATTAAGGGCTGTCTAAAACCCGAATGACCGATTTGGGATAAAAATTCTTGTGACTTCTCTTAGCAATTTTGACCATTCATTGAGCGATATCGAGCAAAAAAAGTGCGATATCGCTCGTGAAAATTATGGAAAAATTTGGTCATTACATTGAAAGTCATTAATTTTGCGCAAAATTAAGATAATAATTATGGAAACTTTAATAGGTCGTGAAGAGGAAATAAGAGAATTGTCAAGATGCATGAACTCCAAGCGTTCGGAATTTGTTATACTCTATGGACGAAGGAGAATAGGAAAGACGTTTCTTGTAAATAGTTTCTTTGCCAATAATTTTTTCTTGAGTTTTACCGGATCGCACAGGGCAGGCAAAGCTAGACAGCTTGAGATGTTTGCACAAGCACTACAAGAGAGTGGCAAGTTAAAATCCCCTCCAATCGCAGATAATTGGTTTCACGCTTTTGATACTCTTAAAACTTTGTTGAAAAAAAGAAAGACTAAAACTAAGCATGTGATTTTTTTTGATGAAATGCCATGGATTGATGCCAGCCGCTCTAATTTTGTGACAGCATTAGAGGATTTCTGGAATGGATGGGCAGCACAACAAGGAAACATCATGCTTGTGGCTACTGGGTCGGCAACGTCTTGGATGGTAAACAACTTATTAAAAAACCAAGGTGGACTTTATAACAGGGTGACATCAAAAATTCATCTACGACCGTTCACACTTAAAGAATGTGAGAGCTATCTACGTCACCACAAGTGCCGATGGGACAGATATGCTATAACGCAATACTATATGTATTTAGGTGGTGTGCCTTATTATCTAAGTTTACTTGATTATAGCAAGTCGCTCGAGGAAAATATTTTTAAATTGTTTTTTTGTTCAAACTCCAGGTTAGAGAATGAGTTTGATGACTTGTATTCTGTGCTTTTTAAAAACTCAGAGAAATATATTGAAATAGTGAGATTGCTAGCACAAAACAGACAAGGATTGAGCCATAGCGAAATAGCAGAGAGAACAAGTAGTGGAGGTGGATTGACAAAGATGCTTGAGAACTTGAGGCGTTGTGATTTCATTATGGCTTATAGGCATTATGGTCGTAAGCAACGCGACACTATTTTTCGACTCACTGATTTCTTTTCTTTATTCTATTTACGTTTTGTCGAAAACGCTGGGATACAAACTGACAAGAATTACTGGAATCAGATGCTTGCCAAACAGCAGGTGAAGGTATGGCAAGGCTTGACATTTGAACTTGTTGGGATGATGCATGTGGAACAAATAAAACACAGCTTGGGTATATCAGGAATCTTGACAGAGCAAAGCGCGTGGCGCAGCGCCTCGGTACAAGAGGTAGATAATGGAAATAAACGCCGTGCACAAATTGACCTCGTTATAGAACGCTCCGACCGACAGATACATTTATGCGAAATGAAGTTCTCGCAAGAACTCTTTGTCATTGATAAAAATTATGAGCAAAATTTGAGAGAAAAGATGACGGTATTCAGAATGGAAACTAAAACCAAAAAGGCCTTGCTCACAACTTTTGTCACCACTTATGGAGTTAAGAATAATATTCACGCCGGAATTGTGGCGGCTCAAGTCTTGATGGACGACCTGTTTAAGTGATTTTTAGATGTTTTTTTTGAAAAACTCAACCATTCATTGAGCGATATCGAGCAAAAAAAGTGCGATATCGCTCGTGAAAAAATCAAGGATTTTTCGATAATCTCTTGTAATATTGATGCTTAGCGCACAAAACATATCTTTTAGTTTGGTTCCATAAACCCGAATCACCTCCCAAGTAGAATATCGTAGAGAGCAACGATGTCGGCGACGGTGACATTGCCGTCGCCATCCACGTCGCAGGTGCTGATATATTGCTGGTCACCGTTTAGGATACAGTCATAAAGGGCTATAACATCAGCTGCGGTGACAACACCGTCCTGGTTCACGTCGCCTGCAATACCACCACTCTGGATGTCAGTGCCAAAAAGGATATCCCAAAGCATTCTAAGGTCGGCGGCGGTGACATTGCCGTCGCCATTCAAGTCGCAGGTGATGCTGTATTGCTGGCTGTCGTTGAGGAGACAGTCAAGAAGGGCCAAGAGGTCGGCTGCGGTAACCACGCCGTCCACGTTCACGTCGCCCACGATGCCCCACTGAGTGTTGAGCCACGCCGTTTTCTTATATATCACGCTAAGAAACTCTTGCGGCTTCTCTGGACCATGGCTGCTGGCGTAGGCGAACCATCGCAAGCTGTCTTGCTGCTCGGCATCGGCAACCAAGCGACGCCAATGCCAGGCGTAGTCAATGATTCTATTGAGCACGTGATTGACGCAGAACTCATGCCACACCGCCCTCACCTCCTGCTGAAATCGCGGAAACTTGAGAACTTCCTTTATCCACAGAAAATTGTACTGTGTATCGTAATCAAAGATGAAATGGTCGCTGGTAGTGCTCTCCTGGAAAAAGCTGTTGTCGAAATCCCACACAGGACCAAACTTGAGTTTCTCGTTCCATCCCAGGTCTTTATACATGAACAAGCTTCCCGAGAACGCCTCCACATTCTCCATCACCTCGTGGATGACATAAAAACGTGCCAATGTGCCGATGTCGAGAATCTGCTCCCAGCCCTGGTCGTTCTTGTCGGGGACATAGACGCAACTGTCGGCACGATAGATGAGGTCGTGGATATAGTTGCGTTGCACCTGCGAGAGCACCTCGGGCGACTGGGTGACGAAGCAGAACACGGAGTTTGCAGGGTCGTTATTTTGGTGCTGTTCAATTACTTTATTGCCGTCATCGGTTAGTTCAAGCAGCCATCCGCCCGTGACGTTGTCGGGGATTGTCTCATTGTCGGCCTGCTCCATGATATCCACTCTGCCGCCCTCTACCCTGATTTTCTCACACAGGAAATACAGCCCCGCATAGTCGCCGTTGAGCACCAGCTCCACTGGCACTTGAGTGGGCGTGTAGGGCATATCGAGCAGCCTACTCATCTCAAAGCCGACGGCGTTGCGCAGGTATCCGCTAAAGTCGTTGTAGTGCGCCAGCAGCACAAAATGACGGCTGTGGTCAAGTCCCAGAGGCGACTGCTTGGAGGCAAACTTTATCTTGTAAGGTTTCTTGTCGGAATTCCGCCAGGTCCAGTTGCCACGCCCCTTCACCTCAATGGCAAGCGGCTCTTGGCTGGTGCCCAGCGGCTGCTGTGCGTCGTCAATCCACAAGCTGCCGTTGATGTAATAGTCCTTGCTTGCGATGGTCACAGAGTCTTGAGTATTGAGATAGATGACTGGTAGCGTGCCTGAAATGGTGGCGTCATAGCTGTAGTCAGGACGCCAGTAGCCGTTGCTCTGAATTCTGTCGTTAATGGGACAGAACACCCATCTTGGTGATTTACTCCAGTCGATGAATGTTTTTGAGCTGAGGTTGGTGCGCCGCAAGTTGCCGCCGTTGGCAAGTCTCAGGCTGTCGAGAAATTCGTTGAGACGGGAGTAGTAGGTGCCCGACTCCACATCGGTCTCCACAAAGATAAAATAGCTGAGGTTATAAACGTTGGCGTCAAGGGTCGCCTGCCACCATTGGCGGTCAGGAACGGGCGTCATGTCATAGACCTGGGTGAACGGCCTTGACACACTGCCCACGATCATTTTAACTTGAGAGAAGTGTAGCTTGCTATTGTCAAAACAATAGTTTCCTGCCAAGAGGTCGAGCGCACTGACTTTGCTGGCACAAAGCAGTGTCAGCAACAGCGTCAAAGCAACGCGAGCTATTTTTTTCTCACACAACCTCAAGGCTATTTATAATATTAATTAAACGTATTGAAAATAATTATATTATAATACACAAGTCATAAAAAAAAGGACCCTGCCCATCACGGCACGGTCCCTTTTTATGACTTGTCTCAGGAGAGAGTATTAAGCTGCGGGCTTAGTCTCTTCTTTCTGCTCGGCAGATACCTGCTCGCCCTCGGCGGGAGCAGCTGCGTCCTTGTTCTCCGAAACCTCAGCATCCTTGTTCTCCGATACTACAGCGCTGGCCGAAGCCTCAGGAGCGCTCTGTACGTTCTCGGTGCTTGGTGCGCTTGCGCTTGTGCTGGTTGCGGCGTCACTAGCTGGTTTGGTCTCACAAGAAACAAAAGTCATTGCAAAAACTGCTGCGAATAATAAAACTAACTTTTTCATAACAATAAATTTTAATAGATAATGATAAATAATATTTTAAAAAAACCCTATTTCTATTTCGTCTTAATTCTTTCCAAAAATCTAAAGTCCAGTTCTCGGGTTTTGCCTCAACGCACCGCTTGGTGAGTTTTGACGTTGCAAAATAACAACTTCGGCTCGCCAACGTGTTATAATTGCGTGGACAACTTTTGTAACAATGGGGACAATGATTGTAAATTTGAGGACATTTTTTGTAACTGTGAGGACATTTTTGATAGGCAATTAATTGTTTTTCAGCTTATTGTAATTTTCCGAAAAATCACCTGTTTTTTTTGCCGTTTTTTGAACGGGAAAAGTGCTTTTTTTGATGAAAAAAATCGTTTTTCTCTCGTTTTTTTGGTAATTTTGCACCTGTAAAAGACAGCTACCTCATCGCCATCGAAGCAATTAGTAACTGTTCAACGATATCAACATTATCAAACAAGGAAAACAAAACCAGACAAAAACAACAAAAACAGTTGTTGACTTTGTTTGAAAATAGAGTGCCTAGCATGAGCATTTTATTAAACGATTTTTCGAGAACAATTTTTTGTTGTGTTTGTTACTCTTTGTTGAGTTTGTTTGATGATAATTAGTTTGTTAAATCTGTTTTTATGAAAATTTCTATCATCAACGGTCCAAATCTTAACCTAGTGGGCAAGCGAGAGCCCGAAATCTATGGCACACAATCGCTAGAAAACTACTTGCAACTACTAGCTACCGCCTATCCCGACGTGCAGTTCACGTTTTTCCAGAGCAACGTGGAGGGCGAGATTGTAGATGAAATCCACCGCGTGGGCTTCGACAGCGACGGCATCATAATCAACGCTGGAGCCTACACCCACTACAGCCTAGCCATCGCCGACGCACTGAGCGCAGTGGCGGCACCTGCCATAGAGGTACACATCAGCAACGTGCATGCCCGTGAGGAGGTGCGCCGCCACTCCGAACTCGCTCCTGTGTGTGTGGGAGTGATTGCCGGCTTTGGCCTCGACAGCTATCGCCTCGCCGTGGAAGCCCTAGATGCGATACAAAAAAATGGTTAAAATTTCGTGAGAAATTGCGCCTTTATGCATATTTGATATATTTTTGTGGTCATAATCAGAAATCCATTGAAAAATGACCCATCAAGAAATAATTTTACAAAACGGATACTGCATCTTTGATTTGACAAAGAACAGCGATGCCGATGCCACAACTCCCATCGAGTTTCGATACACATTAATAATGTTATGCGTTGAGGGCAAAGCGACTTTCGAGGCCAATATGCGGAAATATGAGTTTGTGAAGGGCGACTGTATATGCATGGGAAACATATTGTATAAGCGCACGATGAAAATGAGCGACGACTTCAAGGGAAGAGTGCTGGTGTGCAAAAGCTCGTTTGCCTTCGACAACATAGTTGGCATTCCCACGGGATTTTTTGAGTCAATTTATACAAATCCTATCATTAACATCTCAGATGAAATAGAGTGGAAGCTCATCAACAAGCATTTCGACACCCTCTGCCTCATGCAAGACAAAAACTTGGGATTGAAGCACATAGAACTTGTAGCACTCGCATTCCGCTCGGTGGCGCTGCTCATGGCGTCGTTTCGCGGCACAGTGCAGCTTGAGCAGTCCTACTATAACCACGGCGATGTTTATTACAGGAATTTCATTGAGCTTATTGAAGAGCATGTGAAAGAAGAGCATGGCGTGACGTTCTATGCCAAGAAGCTCCACATCTCAGCAAAGTACCTGAATGAGCTGTGCAAACTCAAGAGCGGCCATAAAGCCAAGGAAATAATATCGTCATTCCTGATCTCAAAAATCAAGCAGGAAATCATCATGTCGAGAAAGTCGATAAAGAGCATCGCCTACGAATATGGCTTCTCGGACCAGTCAAGCATGGGAAAATTCTTCACCAAGATTACAGGCCAATCACCCAGCGAATATCGCAAAGACTACAAAATTCCACAAAACATTGAGGAATAGTCAATAATTCCAATGACCGATTTGGGATAAAGAGGGAATGTCAGATTCTGGTTTAGTGCGCTTCGGGCTCCCCTGCGGGTCGTGAGCACTTCGTGGTTCTCACGCGTAGCGTGACTCATCTATTTTGACACACCTTCATCACTCACTATTCCCGAGCAGCACGTTATAGACGTTGGTGATGTCGCTGGCAGTGATCTCACCATCAAAATTGGTGTCGAGATGCTCGTCGTAGCCCGCCTCTTGACCAAAGAGCAAATAGTCGTAGAGCCTGGTGATGTCGGCAGCGGTGACAACGCCATCATAGTTCACGTCGCAGATGTGGTGGTGCATCCACACATCAAGCAGCGGCATTCGCTTGGTGAACCACTCGGTGATGTACTGTTTCTCCTCGACGAAGTTCAAAGGATGCCCATAGAGGTCGCTATCTCCGTTCCATCGCAGCTCCTCACGTGTCGCGGCGCCACAGTCGATGAGACGGTCGATGGCGCTGGCATATCGATTCACAAGGCTCTCGGTGCTGAGCCATGTGGTGCGCAGCTCGTCGTAGCGGTCAAGAAAAGCCTTGCGATACTTGCACATGTTGTGAAACAGCATCTTGAAGAGCCAGTTATAAGGTATCTTGAAGAAATTGTAAGCCGTGAGCGGAGGCCGCCAGTCAACAGGCGACCAAGTCTGCCCCACCGAGGCGTCGAGGTCCCACACGGCTATCGACAGTCGCTCATCCACAGCCCGGTCATGGCACAGCCAGTAGATGTTGCGCGCTGAGTTATCGTTGGCATTAAGGGTAAGGTAGAATATCGTGTAATCGATAATCTCTGGCATATCGAAATGGTCGTCAACCACATCGTTATAAACATAGATAGACTCACTGATTTCCATTGAGTAGATGGCATCATATAGCACCTGGTAGCTGGTGGGGAACACCTCGTCAATGTCGGGATATTTCACGGCAAAGCTGCAATAGTCAGGGAGGGAGTCGTTAAACGGCTCGGTGTAGCGAAATCCAGTCTGGGGATTGAACTCGTCGGTCTTCCACAGTCCTCCGTGGAACACATTGTTGAAGGTGTCGTGCCTCACAAGCTGCAACTGCTTGCGGTCCATAGCCTCGGTGAGAGAATAGATGCCACGATACTCACTGCCTAAGAACACCTCTACCACCTCGCCCCGCACGCCAGTGAGCACATCAGGAGCCTGGTCGTAGTAATATGGTGGCCGGGACATATCAAGCCACAACTCGGTGGCGACACGGTTGCGCACCCGTGCCATATCGGGCTGCCCGGCATCGAGAATCCAGTGGTTGTCGCGGCGCATATTCAACAACTTGCGGTTCTGCTTCTCGCCATTGGCATCGACAAACTTGATGCTGTAGTTGCGCTTGTGCTTCTCAGGGGTGTTGGTGGTGTTGCCACGCCATTTTATCTTAGCTGTCATCACCTCGCTGGCTCTCTCGCCAGGTTCGGCAAGTAGCACTGTGCCAGCAGCATAGTCATAGCCGAAATCGCCTTCCAGGCACACTATAGGCACGTAAGTGAACTGCAATGCGTATTCCTTGCCGTCGGCGCATAGCACAGCCCACGACCTGCTGCCCGAGATATTGTCGAAGGTGAAAGAGCCGTCACCGGCAAGAGGCACGCCATCAATGCTCAACACTTGGCACCCATCCACGCCTTGAACAACAGCTGTCTCACTGCCGCCAAACCATTGCTGCGGCACCGATGCCAGCAAGGTGCCAGCCGCGCTGTCGCAGAACGCCGGGCTACCATCTATCGTGAGCTTCACAGTTGCATTGCCGCCGATGCCAGCCATGAGCCATAAAGCCATCAGCACTAAGAGTTTATTAACTTGCTGTGTCATAATCTTAATATCCTAAAATATATCCATAAAGCATGGAGAGGTCGGTTGCCGTAATATTGCCGTCACCATTCACGTCAAGGCTGCTGTCGTAGCCTTCTCCATAGAGCAAATATTGTTGAAGCAGCATGACATCATAGGCGGTGACGACACCGTCGCCATTCACGTCACACGGGTGGCGCATGAGAGTGCGGTCAAGGTGCGACAGGCGCTTGTGTATCCAGTCGATGATATACTCCTTCTCGCCTACGATGTCGAGCGTCAGACCGTTGATGTCGCTGTCGCCACTCCATCGTTCCTCTTCGCGTGCCACTGCCCCACTCTCCACCAAAGGATTGACGAGAGTGTTAAGCCGGTTGACGAGACTCTGCTCGCTGAGCCATGTGTCGCGCAGCTGCCAGTATCGCTCTATCATCTCGTTGTGGTAGATGCACTCCGGGTCCTTAAACATATTGAACTCTCGGCTCGAGAACTTGAGGTCATGGTCGGGCTCTGCCCTGCCGCCACGGAAGTCGGGGGAGTCGCGATTGGTGCCCAGCGACCAGTCGAGGTCCCAAGCTGCCAGAGTGAGACGCTTGTCGGCCTCACGGTCATAAATCGCCCAGAAGATATTGTTCACGCTGTTATCCACCGCAATAAGGAACTGGATGAAGATGGCATAGTCAATCAGCACAGGCATGTCGAAATATTCGTGGGCATGGGTATTATAGCTACTGACATCGCTGGTGGCGACAAATTTCACCGCATTGTATAAATCCTCGTGGTGAGTGGGGTGAACATCCTCAAAATTGGGGTACTCCACAACAAAAGTGGAGTAATTGGGACTATTATTGTTGTAGCCCACATATTGCTTGAACTCTGCCACTTTGCTCCATTCGGCGGCATTCCATATCATGCCGTGAATTTGGTGTGTGTCCTCATCATATTTCCTCACTTGCAGCTGCTTGCGGTCGATGCACTCCATGAGCGAATAGATGCCTATATACCTGCCGCCTGCAAACACCTCCACCATCTTGCCTCGGGCTCCTAACAGCACATCGGGAGCCTGGTCATAGTAGTACGGCTCTCGAACCATGTCGAGCCACAGGTCGGTAGCAAAGCGGTTGCGCACCCGCGACAAGTCAACCTGCCCGGCGTCGAGCTTCCAATGGTTGTCGCGCCGCAGACCCAGCAGTTTGCGGTTCTGCTTATCACCGTTCTCGTCAATAAACTTGATGCTGTAGTTGCGCTTGTGGCGGCCTTCGGTGTTGGTGTAACCGCCACGCCACTTCACCTGAGCGAGCATCGCTTCATCGGTAGTACCATCGGGGTCCATAAGCGTCACATGGGTATCAACAAAGTCATAGCCCATGTCGCCGTCAATGGCGATAATGGGCAAAAAAGTGAACATCAAATGTTTAACCACCAGTTTGCCATTCTCAATAGCCCTCACCACATAAAATTTGTCGCCGCTCACAGCGCTGAATGTTATGGGATTATTAGTAAGTGGCTGACCTGCAACGGTTATGTTTTGCCAATTAGAGGCGGTATCGACCTGCACTTGCGCAGTGAAATCAGTGCCAAATGTGGACTTGGGGACGCTGTAAAGCAACATATTGCTGCCCTCATCGGCAAAGGGTCTCACGCCATTGATAATCACCTGTGCATCAACACTAAAGCCACACCACAGCAGCACAGCCACAACTAGTGCCATGCCGCGGAATGATGCCGCCAAACGTGCCATATGACAAGGGTAATTTTCCATTTAAGGCTATTTTACCTAACATAAAAACGATTAACTTTCACATCTATTGCATAAAAACTCCTCGCTTGCCAATGTTTTTCTAAATCAAAATATAATCAAACATAAAATTTATCTAAAATATATCTTAATTAATGTGTAGATGAAGAATATTTTGTAACTTTGCAAGTTATAAGGTGAAGTAGCACAATGTGGCTGCTGCCATAATTAAAAACTTTGTTTTTAAAAGTATTGACAATGAACAAAATAAACAGAATGCGCACTTGGGCAGTCATGATGATTGTGGCACTTGCAGCAAGCTTGGCGATGACTTCGTGCGGCGGTGGAGGCTTGGAGAAGACCATCAAGAAGGCGTTAATCAACGGCGACACCACTCAGGTCACCTACGACTCGATTTGCTCCATCATCAAGGGAAGCCCCGAGAAATACAGCGACTTTCTCGACAAGAACGGCGAGATAAATGTCGATGCCTTAGGGAAATACATCAACGAAGTGGGCAGCAAGCTGCGACCGCCCATGTCGTGGAACATCGGAGCCTATGGTCTCAAGAACCTCTCGCTCACCATCTATTTTGAGCGCAGCGGTTCGATGACGCCCTATGACCACACCAGCGGGCGAGGGCAGCTCAAGAAGGCGGTCAACGACCTCATCAACTTCTTCCCCGACCGTGAGAGTGTGAAAATCAACATCGTGAACGACAACATCTACCCCTATAGCGGCACCGTTGACTCGTTCCTGCAAGACCGCAACATCTATGAGAGCACCAGCGGCACCGGTAACGCCAGCTACACCGACTTCAAGCTCATTTTCGAGAAGATTTTCCAGGCGCAGAAGCCCGGCAACGTGAGCGTGCTCATCACCGACCTCATCTACTCGCCCCAAAACACCGCCGACGTGAGCGTGGAGAAGATTCTCAACGAGGAGAACAGCGTGGCAACGGCAATCTTCAAGACCTATAAGGGCAAGTCGATCATCGTCAACCAGCTAATGGGCGACTACAACGGCATGTACTACCCCTACAACAACGCACCGGTGGCATATAACGGGCAGCGACCCTTCTATGTCATCATCGTGGGTGACGCTTCAACCATCGACCGCATGGCAAACGATGACAAATATGCCAAGTTCCTGCACCCCGACGGCGTGAAGAACACCTACCGCTTTAACCAGGCTCCGGGCGACATCAACTTCAAGATTGTCCCCGACTGGAAGGACAACACGGGCCGCTTCCGCATCTCGCGCGACGACCAAAACACACTCACCAAGTGCGAAGGCGACCGTGAGACGGGAGTGATGTGCTTCACCATAGCCGCCAATTTCAAGCCGTTGGCTAAGGACGACGCGTTCCTGACCAACATCGCCAACTACACCGTGCAGTCGCAATCGGGATTTCAAATCACCATTCGCCCCATCGCGCCTGCCGACATCAACAATAACAACCGCGCATATCTTGAGGGCATGACGCACCTCATCACCGCACGGGGCAAGCTCAACACATCGCACGACGAGCTATCCATCACCATCAACAACCAGTTCCCGGCATGGATTGGTGAGTCGTCAACAAGCAGCGACATCAACCCCGCAGCAGCTGGCTTCGCCACCACCACCTTCGGCCTAGACCGCTTCCTGCAAGGCATCTACGACGCCTTCGCCCCAGGCAACGCCACCTACGGGAAAATCGTTGTTAAAATTGAAAATTAAACCCTAGTAATCTAGACCCTCAAGTAAATATAGACAATCTAGAATTTCTGGAAAAAATAGAATAAAACGATAATTATTAAAAACATGAGAGATAAAGTAATATTTTTAGTGATTGGAGCTGTGGTAAGTGTTCTGTTCTGGGTTTTCAGGGTGGAGCTTTATGAGGCTCTTTACACTGTGAACGGTTTCAGCGACCAGATGTACAACACTGGAGCCTACGGCTCGGTAGCTGTCATCACCATTGCTATGGCATGGGGCATGGCGGCAATCTACTACTATGTCATCAACTCTGTGAAATTTGACCGCTGGTACCACTGGCTGGCGATGCTGGGCATCACTAGCGTGCTCACGCCTGTGGTGTGCTACATTGTTGTGTCTAATATGCTTGATGGCTTTGACTATGGCACCGCCGAGTTCACCTTCGAGGTTTACAACATCCTGTTCACGGCGCTCACCTTCGTCATCGCCTCGTTCTCGATGCGCTGGTGGAGCAGCAACTGCCGCCACACACCAATCCCGCAATAACAATGCACAATTCATAATGCATAATGCACAATGAGATTACTCTCAACTAAAACTAAGAACTAAAAACTAAGAACTTATAAATGAAACTTTTCATCTTTGCTATAGGAGGTACTGGTTCGCGCGTGCTCAAGTCGATGATCATGCTGTGCGCCGCCGGCGTGAGACCTGTTGACGCCAACGGCCACCCGCTGCAAGACGTGGAGATAGTGCCCATCATCATCGACCCGCACAAGTCGAATGCCGACCTCAAGCGCACCGAGCGGCTGCTCAGCGCCTACAGCACCATCCGCGAGAAACTCTACGGCAAGAACGCCAATGCCGAAGGCTTCTTCGCCACCAAGATTTCGAGCCTCAAGGATGTGGTGTCGAGCAGCCAAGTGCCTCTCGACGACTCGTTCATCTTCAACCTCGCTGCCGTCGAGAACTACAAGTTCCGCGACTTCATCAGTTACAACACGATGAACGAGCCCAACCAGGCTCTCACCTCGCTGCTCTTTGCCGACTATCAGCTTGAGAACAAGATGAGCATAGGCTTCGTAGGCTCGCCAAACATTGGCAGCGTGGCTCTCAACGGCGTGAAGGACAGCAATGAGTTCAAAGCGTTTGCCAACGTCTTCGCCGACGGCGACCGCATCTTCTTCATCAGCAGCATCTTTGGCGGCACGGGCGCGGCAGGCTTCCCTATCATCGTGAAGAACATACGCCAAGCCAAGAACATCGATGCCAAGAACAAGGCGTTCCTCCAGAAGGCGCCAATAGGCGGACTCACCGTGCTGCCCTACTTCTCGCTTATGGAAAGCGACGACAAGAACGACAAGCGCATCGACAACGCCGACTTCGTGGTGAAGACTCAAAGCGCGCTGGAGTACTACAACAATACCCTCACTGGCAATGGACGCAACGCCGTGAACGCCATCTTCTACCTCGGCGACCACGGTCATAACGCACCCTACGCCTATGACCCGGGCGACAAGCGCGACCAGCACGACCCGGCCCACCTCATCGAGATGATAGGCGCTTTAGCACCATTCAAATTCATGAGTCTGAGCGACAGCGAACTCACCGACCTTGCCACTGGTGACCCGTTGCCCACCAAGGCATTTGAGTATGGCCTCGACCAAGATACCGACTTCGTGGATTTCTCGGCCTTCGGACAGGAGACCCGCTCGGTCATCTACCGGCCGCTAGTGAAGCTGCACCTGCTCTACATCTTCCTGCGCACTGGTCTTAACGACATCATTGGCCAGGGATTCACCGAAGACGCTCCCAAGATTACCCGCGAGTTCACCGGCACACAATTCTACCGCGTACTCACTCAGCAGTTCTTCGACAGCTACATCGAGTGGCTCACCGAGCTGCTGCACAACCGCCGCCACGTCACCCTCTTCAACGAGGGAGAGATGGACATGAACAAAGCCATCCACAAAGTGGTGACCAAGAAAAGCTTCTTCGGCAACAAGAAAGTTGACAACGATGTGTTTAAGGCCGAGATGAACCGCCTCAGCCGCGACAGCAACCGCTACGGCACCAACCCCGAGCTCAAACTCATGGACCTCTTCTACACCGCCGCCGAGAAAATCATCACCGAACGATATAACAACCTGAATTAATAAGTGTTAAGTGTAAAGTTTTAAGTGTTAAGCCCAATCGATACTAGATTATCTAGTTTATCTAGACCATCTAGACAATCTATAATTTCTAGAAAGAATTCATAATTGATAACAAAATAACAACAAGTCGTAGACTTGGCAATGTGCGAAACACATTGTGGAGTGAAACGACACTGTGTGAACTTATGAGTCAAGTACTATCATATAACAACAAGACGACGAAGACTAGCGCGCAGGACTGGATTCCTGTGACGCCCTACGTTGACGACGACATTAAGCAGATAAAGGATCCTAACGGTGGTATGAGCGAGAACCCGCGCACCGCAATACCCAGTCCTTTCGCTCAGCTCGACCTGGTGAAGAACGCCTTTGAGCATCTCGCCGGCAATGCGCGCCTGAGTGGGTCGATGATGGACAAGCGACTGGTGTCGAACGCCCTCGACGTGGCGCAGCTGTTCTTCGACTTCGAGAACCACAAGGATTACCTCCACATCGTGCGCTGGAACCGTGACGAGCAGCTGGAGCGCCTCAAGAGCGAGCCTGAGCACCGCCTCTATGGCGAGACCCTTGAGCTTTTCCTCGCCAGCGACACCAAGTATAACTTCAACCTGCTCACCGACTGGTATATCATGCTGTGGAACAGTCAGGTGATAGGCGCCACCTCGCCGTCGTCGATGACCATCGCCGTACCACGCGAGAGTGAGAGACCCATCAACGCCATCAAGGTGGAGCAAGGCATCTCTCTCTTCGACAGCGACACCCGCGACCTGTGGCAGCGCGACGACGACTTCATCTACTACATGTTCATGCTCTTCAACGCCTTCCCCACGCTGCGCACCGCCGTGAAGGGCGTGTATGACTACATGCTCAAGAACAAGAACATCATCATGGAGCAGAAACCCTTGCTCTACAACCGCCTCACACAGGTGATACCCAACCTCGAGGCACTGAGCTATGAGCTGGCGCCACGACTGGTGGAGAGGCTCGACCTGGAGTTCGACCCCTTTGTGGGCGACAACGAGGTGACAGTGCTTGGAGCTAGACTCTACCATAAGCGCGCACGCGACATACGCACGGCAGCCGCCAGCAGCGACTTCGTCATCGCCCCCACACGCGAGGTGGGCGACACCCTGCCACTGGTGCTGCGCAACAACTTCAACGGCAGCGTCGATCACTACATCTACATCGACAAGGAGTGGGACAGCTCCACGCAGGTGTTCACCCACGGCATTCCCGTGGCGAAGCGCAAACTCCCCGACACCAGCATCGAGTATCCCTTCCTTACCACCGGCGACTTCCTGCAAGACACCCTCATCCGCCTGAGCGGTCCCATCGACAGCGACCACTACTTCGCCGGCAACATCATCAACAAGATGATGAACAGCAACAACGGCTACCTACTGCCACTCACCGAGGAGTTCTTCAAATATTTCAACGCCAGCGACGTGACCAAGCAGGTTCATGGCCGCAATATGCTCGAAATGGAAGAGATGAGCGACGGCTCGGTGAACGTCACCATAAGAGTGCCGCTCAAGAAACGCTTCATAGAGCTCACCCGCAACTACTACCCCATTGACGACCCATCGTGGCACTTCGACGAGAAGCGTGGCACCGGGCGCATCATCACCAATGTGGTGATGTCGGCAGCCATCTTCCCCTTTGTGCGCACCGACTATAAAGACGACTACACCGTGCAGCTGTTCTCGATGATTGACGGCGGCAGCGCGCAATTGTCGTTCTTCAACGACGGCATGACAAATGACAAGCTCAAGTGCAGCAGCAAGCTGCGCTCGCAGAGCTCTTACACCACCAGCTACTACGACATCGAGGGAGCCTTCGACATGGTGCAGGCATCCATCACCACCCCATCGGGGCAGTTCACTGGATATATCGTGCCGCTGTGGAAACCCTACATGGCAAGCAGCAAGGAGCTGATTTTTGCCGTCGATTTCGGTACCACCAACAGCCACGTGGAGTGGTCGGTGCGTGGCGAGGACGCCAAGACGCTGGAGTTTGCCCACGGCGAGCATCAGGTGCTCATCGCCTCGCTCTTGAAGCGCGGCACGCTGCTCTTTGCCGACCAGCTGCAGCGTGTGGAGTTCCTGCCCAGCGACATCGACAACGTGTATGGCTTCCCCCTGCGCAGCGCGCTGGCACGCAACGCCATCAGCATTGGCGGTCACAAGCTCTTTGGCGACATCAACATCCCGTTCCTCTATGAGCGCCAGTATTTCGACGGCTACGACATCACCACCAACCTCAAGTGGATGGGCGACATCACGCTCTCTCGCGAGTTCCTGCGCGAGCTGGTGCTGCTCATCAAGGCCAAGGTGCTGCTCGAGAACGGCGACCTCAACCGCACCAGCATCGTCTATTTCTTCCCCGTGAGCATGGGCGGCAGCGACCGACGCAAGCTCGACGACACCTGGAATGAGCTGTACCACACCTACTTTGGCGACGACACCAGCAACCTCCACGCCTATCCCGAGAGCATCGCGCCAGCCTATTTCTACAAGGGCGACGACGTGAGCGGAGGCAGCTTCGTCTCCATCGACATTGGCGGCGGCACTACCGACACGGTGATTTATCAGCCCACCGAAGACCGCCTCGACACCATTCCGGTGGCTATCTCGTCGTTCCGCTTTGCCGGCGACGCCATCTTTGGCGACGCCTTCACCGAGCGCGATGCCGACAACAACCCGCTCATCCGCCACTATGGCGAGTACTTCAAGCGCCTCATCTCCAAGAACAGCGACATAGGCTACCTCAACAGCATCCTCCAAGACGTGCTCAAGCGCAAGCGTTCGCAAGACGTCAATGCCTTCCTGTTCTCCATCGAGAACGTGGAGCAGCTGCGCACCCTGCGCGAGGTGGACCGCAACATCTACAGCTACAACATCTTGCTGCGCAACGACCAGCAGCGCAAGCTCATATTCATGTACTTCTATGCCGCCATCATCTACTACATCGCTCAGTCGATGAAGGCGCGCAACTACGAGATGCCCAAGCAGATATACTTCAGTGGCACAGGCTCCAAGATTCTCAACATCCTGGGAAGCAAAGACCAGGTGACAGAGTTCACGCAGCTCATCCTCGAGCGCGTGTTTGAGAAGAAATACACCGAGCGCTTCCTCATCAAGATTGAGCAGAAGAGCCCCAAGCAAATCACCTGCCGAGGCGGCATTAAGCTCGAGACCCTGCGCATGGACGGCAATGTGGATGTGCAGCAGCTCACGCCACGCAACGTAAACGCCATGAAGTACTGCTACTCGATGCTCGACGAGAAACCGCTCACCATCAAGTCGGTCTATGACATCGATACTCGCAGCAGGCTCATCGACCAGGTGAAGCGCTACAACCAGTTCTTCATTGACCTGTGCGACAATGTCACAAAAGACGAGTTTGGCATTGACAACAAGGTGTTCAAGATATTCTGCAACGTGGTCGGCGACGACATCGACAACTACCTCACCGCAGGCATCAACAGCTACCTCAAGGGGCGTTACCAGGGCGACGAGCACATCGAGGACGTGCCCTTCTTCTACCCCATCATAGGCATCATCCGCCACAACCTCCTCAAGAACCTCTGCAACGAGGTGATATCTAGGACAGTATAAATTAGCAACTTTCTTTTTAATGAAATTTTCTGTCTCATTTTTTTTCCTATCAATATCATTTATCTCATCTTCTCAAGTGACACTTAACAAGGCAATAATGTTGCCGATGAATGGCGACAGGGTTGACAGGCAGCGGGTTGAGGCGGTTGAAGTTGGTGCTCGTGGTCAAGAAGCTATTTGGGACATGAGTCATGCCCTTGTGGTTGAGGACGGGTGCACGATGCGGTTCTTCAACTCTGGCGACAGTGTGGTAGCTCGAGTGGAGGGGCGGCATCAGTATGTCTATGAGATTAAGGGCGACAGTGTGTTGCTCCGTAGCCAGGAGACAGCATTGTCAAATCTTGCCGATTCTCTGCCTGCATTGAAGATGGTGTTTCCTTTAACGTTTGGCGACAGTATTTCTTCTCCTATTTATTACCGTGGAAAATATTGTGGAAACAATGCAATTGCCACTGCTGGGATTTATTCAATGGTGGTTGATGGAGAAGGGACGCTAATCCTACCTGATGACACGATAAGAAACGTGCTTCGTATTCATGAGAGATTTGATACAAAGATGAGTGTGAGTCCTTGGGCAAAAGAAGTAGTCATTAGTGCAGATAATGATTCGTTGATGCGCCACGTTTGCGACACCTACAGCTGGTATAGCAGTGATTTCCGATACCCATTGGCTCAAATCACAAAAGACAGCTTTTATAATGGAGCAAACATGACGAGAGAAGATGAGACCGCTTATCTTTGTCCTCCTGCGACACAGCTCTATGCTCTCGGTGACGTGCGCCAGCAACGACAGATGCAAACACCACAAACCCCGAACAATATTGGTGGATATGGCTATAATAGTTATAGTAATCACAACATGAATGACAAGATGCTTGCCGACAAAGCTAATGCTGTGGCAATAAATGTAGCCAAAGGTCATATTGATGTTACAATCCCCACAAATAGCGGCATGATTTCCGAGGTAATCCTGAGCGACCTACAGGGTAGGGTATATGGTTCTTCAAAAGGCAAGATTGCGCATTCATTTGATACCTCACGCTTGCCACAAGGAGCTTATCTTCTTTACGTCAATGACGGAGAGAATGTTAGAACTGAAAGAATTAATGTAAAGTAAAAAACAAAGAAAATACAATGAGATTGTTTAACCATGTATATTGTTTCTATGTTAGAATTATTATATGTGTGTCATATATTATTATAAATACATGGCCAATTAATGCAAGTTTAATAATACCAGACCATTTACCAACACCTAATGCTGCCTCATTAGGTTCATGGGGTGATGTCCCGGTGTCTTTAAGTACTGGAAAACCAAATATATCAATACCACTATATAGTACAACGGTAAAGGGAGTAGAAATGCCCATCACATTATGCTACGATGCTACAGGTGTAAAACTCAACTCTTTGCCAAGTTGGACTGGCTATAATTGGACCCTTAGTGCTGGTGGCGTAATCACACGTACCATAAATAGGAATCCTGATGAATATGAATACTCAAAGAACGGTTCTATTGTTAACTTTATTAATTATTTCAAGGGGCATAGTCGTCTCGAAACATATATGCATGGTAACCCATATTTAATCGTTACGGATGCAATCGAAAGAGTTCGTGATTTGGAGCCAGACATTTTTTACTTTAACTTTATGGGGAAAAGTGGAAGATTTTTTTTGGGCAATGATGGTCAATGGCGAGTTTCTTGCGATGAGAATCTTGAAATCATCTATGATGTCAGTGACTCAACTCAACTTATTGCACCTTTCATTGCTCAATTTCCATTTACTAATGCCAATTATAGGAACGCCCCTCTTACAATCCCAGGTTTTAGAATAAGAGATAATGATGGTATCATTTATGAATTTGGATATACTACCGATGCCATTGAATACACTACTCATTTTTTCTCAATGAGCGATTATGAAGATAAAGATTCATGGCTTGCGACAAGCTGGTATCTGACAAGTGTAAAAGATCGTTTTGGCAATGAACTATATAAACTTAATTATACACGAGGAAAGTTTTGTGCTCAGTTTTATAATATATTTGAGAATTATGTTTATGACGAGTCGATATCAAACTGGCATTCGGGACTTAGCATGATATATGGATATAGCAGTTATGATTATAATAATCCAACCACAGAATATGATGGTCAACTTGACGCGCCAGTTTTTTTGACATCAATAAATGCTTTAAATGGAGTTAAAATTAATTTCACCTCTAGTGAAGGCGATCAAAGCATGTGGGACTTATTTCGAAACCTATCAAGTTTTACTGGTGAGGCAGGTTTGTATGGTTATCTGTGGCCTAGAGTTAAAAGTATGAGTCATATCACCAATGCTTTTTATTATCTAACTGACGCTTTTCAACAGTATCTTCCTTCGACAGCCGGTTCAGACATTGGCTATATACTTGATAGAGTTTGCACTCAAAAACTGGATAGAATATTAGTAACATATAACGCATGCATTTCTAGTGGAAATTCACAAGCAATAGTTTTTAATTATAATTATGCAGGAAGAATGATGCTTGATAACATTAAATATAAATATTATAATGAATTGGGACAACTTACTAATATTAAAAGTTTCGAATTTGAATACAATAATAAAGATAGTCTACCTACAGACTGCTTGACAAAAACTGTTGACCATTGGGGATATTACAATGGTAACTATTCTTTAAGACCTAATTCGGTTACTCTTATGAGAAATTACAAATCGTCACGTGATCCTGTAACAAACAAGGCTGGAATAGGGCTTTTGACGAAGATTACATATCCAACAGGAGGTGCCACTGCTTTTGAATATGAAAACAACACTTTCTCACAAACAGTGTCTTTGAACAGGCAGTCAATAAAGGACAGCGTAGGTATTGGTGGAGGTATGAGAATCAAAAGTATTAGTGAATTTGAAGATTCAACATGTTCAAAATTATTAAAAAGGAGAACTTACTCCTATAATAAACCAAATACAAATATCAGTAGCGGACAACTGACAGCTATTCCTGTTTATCTGTGGGAAAATTGGTATGCCCCAATCATCACTTATGGGCAATACAATGCTTCCTCAAAGATGTCAATATTTAGGTCAACATCTATACACTCTCTATCCAACGCTATGGGTGCTTCTGTCATCTATACAAATGTAAAAGAAACTTTTGAGGACGGCAGTTGTTCTGAATATAGTTTCAGTGGTCTACAGGGTAATAATGATATGCTGTTTGTAGAAGGGAACTTGAATACCAATAATGCCACTCCTTTTGATAAATTCTCAGACAGAAGTTATAGACGAGGAAAGATAATAGGGAAGACCGATTATGACAATCTGGGACATAAAGTGTGTTCTTCTAAATTCTTATATCATACAGTAGGGTTGGAAAACGATAAGACATATGCCAGTTCTTTGACGTTACAAAAGAATTACCGGAGTGGTCAAACCTTGGACGTTTATGAGACAATAATGACTGACGGTCTATATTATCTTGCTGGCAGATTGTACCGTTTGTTCCCAGACAGATACGATGTATGTTGTCAAATTGACACAACATTCAATTTCGATGGATCTTATTCTATCAGCAGAAAAGATATCACTTACAAAGACAATAACATCTCAGTATATTCTCCTTTCACACATATGGTTCGTGAAAGGACTTTGTCCGCAATAAGTGATACAAGAGGAACGTCTTCAATGACTAAGACATTTCTTTATCCATTTGAGTCAAATAAAAATTTGGTAAAGACTCTTACTTCCGAATACAATATATTAAATCCTATTAGCACTAGTATCTTCTATAATAATGTGCTTAATAGGAAAGACTCAATTGTATTTGGCGAATTTCCAGTTGATACAATTAACCACACACCTATTAAATACGTTATGCCTAAAATGGAACTAGTTGATTATGGTGGTATAATTGATACAACTGTAACATATTTAGAATACTATAAATCTGGGGCTTTAAGGAAATTCCAAAGGTTAGGAGAAGATAATACAACGTTGAGATGGATTTACAACGATAATTATCTTATCTATAGTCAGGTTGGAATACATCCATATGACCAGAATTTCAGTGAAAGTGATGTTTTTAAGGATAATAATAATCTCTCGGATATGCTTAAAGCAAGGATTATTAATTGTGAGGGAGATTTCATAACGGGATATTCTTATTTTGGAGATATTGGCTTACGTTCAAAAATATCTGCCAACGGTATTACAGAACATTTCCAATATAACCTCAAGAATCAACTTGAAAAAATCCTTGATGATAATTACAAAACCATTAAAGGATTTCAATACAATTATAGAAAATGAATAATATAACTCATAAAATACTCTTTTTGATGCTGTTGTCCACTTGTTGCCTTGATTGTATGTCACAATCAATAGACGCTAATTATGTTATGCAAAGAAGTATGACAGACAGCGTTAGTAGCATAGTGGCTATAAATTATTATGATGGTTTAGGCAGAAAAAGTCAGACAGTTATTAAAGATGCTGCAACAAATGGCTATGATCAGATAACCATGACTGATTATGACATTAAAGGCAAAGTGGAGAAAAACTGGTTGACAATCCCCATAAATGGTAATGGGGCTTTCTGTGACACAATTCTTTTTAGACAGACAGCCATTGATTATTATAGTGACAGCTTTCCCTATTTAAAAATCAATTATGAAGACTCCCCTTTAAATCGGAAAACTGAAGAATATGGTGCTGGCATCATATGGCACAACAACCACAAAAGTAAAAAGATAGTTTATTCTGCCAATAGCAGTACAATTAATAAATGCAGGAAATATGTTGTTTCCACTAGCGACTATTCTTTGAGTTCGCAAGGTTATTGGCAAAATGGTGAGCTTGACGTTATAATTGAAACCGATGAAGATAATAGCAAAGTTATTTCTTTTAAAGATATGCGTGGTCTATTAGTACTTCAGCGAATTATTGATAATAAGAATTCTAATCAAGAGCATGACACTTATTATGTATATGATAATCGTGGCAATCTTTGTTATGTGTTGCCACCCATGGCTAGCTCAGAATTGACATCTGGCACTTGGAGTGATAATAATGAAACCATTCAAAAATATTGTTATTTCTATAAATATGATGGTAGGGGTTTGTGCATCTATAAGAGATCTCCAGATTGCGCCCCTGTATTTATGAGATATGATAAAGCACATAGATTGATTTTTTTGCAAGATGGAAATTTAAGAGATAAAGGTAAATGGCTTTACAAACTTTATGATATTATGGGTAGAAATGTTGTTACTGGAATTTGCTCAAACGCAAATCCTCCAGATTTTACATACGAACAAGTACAAGCTATATTTGCGAAATCAACACTATCCTTCTCCAGCTATTATAGAGACTCATGTGGCTATATTGCCAATGTGGCGCTAAATGAACCAGAGCCATTATCTGTTAATTATTATGATAAATATAATTTTATTAGTATTTTTGCAACTCATAATGACTCACTTCAGTTTAGGCAAATGACTGGATATGACGAAAGATATAATAATTTAGCCTCACAATCGGCCAAAGGCTATCTTACTGGCACGGCTACGCGCGTGCTGGGCGACACGACTGTGCTTGTCAAGAGCCTGTACTATGACTGCCACGGTAATGTAATCCAGAGCCATGAGAGCAATGCTGTGGGTGGCTATGACCACGACTATATGCACCTCACGTTCACCGGCAAGCCGCTCATTGTCAGACACGAGCATTCCACCGACTCGACCCACCATGTTGACATAAATACCATGACTTACGATGCTATGGAGAGGCTGCTCTCCACCACCGTCACCCACGACGGCGAGCAGGTGGATGTAATCACCAACACCTACGATGACCTGGGGCGGCTCGCCTCGCAGTCGTGCCTGAGCAATCAGCAGACTACAAGCTACAGCTACAACATCCGCAACTGGATTACAAGCATCGACGCCGGCGAGTGCATAATGAAACAGTCGCTGCATTATGCCGATGCTGTTGACGGCTCCACACCGTGCTACAACGGCAACATCAGTGCTATGGACTGGAATACGGAAATCAACAACTTCGACATGAAGCTCAACCGCTATTGCTACAGCTATGACGGCATGAACCGCCTCACGGAAGCATCATATATGATGTATTACCCGATGGCCGGAATGGGATTCAATAATCAGGAGAATTACTCCACCAGCTATAGCTATGACCTGAACAGCAACATCACGGCACTGCAGCGATATGGACGCAACGAGCAGTTCGGAGTGGGCAGTAGCAGATATTACGGTTACGGCCTAATTGATAATCTCACAATAACCCGCAACGGCAACCAGCTCAAGAAAGTCACCGACCAGTGCGAGGTGCTGACCTACGCCGGCGCGATGGACTTCAAGGACGGAGCCAATGAGCAGGTTGAGTACACCTGGGACGCCAACGGCAACATGACAAGCGACAAGAACAAGGGATTGACACAGATAAAGTACAATGTTCTCAATCTACCTGAGAAAATCATTCACAGCGACGGACATGTCACCTACATCACCTATGCCGCAGATGACCGCAAACTCAATGTGACATACAAGATTGATTTGCGGCATGCCATAGTAGGACCGGGAGGGTTGACTGGTTTAGACGGGAATGAGTACGGTTTAAATGGCGGAGGCGTCGTGGATCCTGTGCACCCAGGCTTGGACCCTATATACACCGACTTTGAGCGTGTAGTCATGACCCGTGACTACTGCGGCAATTACATCTACCGCAATGGCGCCATTGAGCGCATTATGATGGGCAACGGCTTCATTCAGGACAGCGTCTATTACGTCCAGATCAAGGACTATCAGGGCAACGTGCGAGCTGTCCTTGACCAGAACCGCAACCTTGTGGAGCGCAACGAGTACTACCCCTACGGCGGCCTCATCAACGCCAGCGACAACCAGCACCAGCCTTACAAATACAGTTCAAAAGAACTCGACCGAGAAAACGGGCTCGACCTATATGACTTCTCCGCGAGAATGTATGACCCGATGTTGCCAATGTTCACAAGTGTTGATCCTCTGTCAGAGAAAAAGCCGCGGATTAGTCCATTTGTTTATTGTTCGGGAAATCCAGTCAATAGAATAGATCCAACTGGTTTTGATGACTATAGATTTGATAAAAAAACTGGAGCGTTTTACCTTATGGGATTAACAGACCAGACAACAGACAGAGTACTTGCTTATCATTTTAATAAAAAAACTAAACAATTTGAACAAAATACAGGATTCTTTCAGAGAAAAGTCTTAATGGATAATATAGAAAAAGGAATCTTAGAGGACGGCATTAATTTTAAAGAAAATAATATTGTGATATCTGTAGGTGAAAACAAAGCATCAGTTGATGGGGTTAAATCATTTGTGTTAAAAATGTCTGAACTTGTTGGTAAAGAAATAAAAGGTTTTTGTTATTCATCAAATTCAACTAATGAAGTGAGTGACATTCTTATAAATAAATATAAACATAATACTTATACATCATCATATGGCAATACGAATGCTTTAGCTAAAAAATATATAGACAATTTTTCTTTAGACAAAATTCTTATTACTTTTCATACGCATCCAAATGGTGAATTAGGAGCTACTTTTTATGCACCTGAAATTTCAACAGATATAGAAATTATGACGAGAAATCGGCAAACGCTTCATAATGCAAGATTTATTATTTTGTATAGAAGTCAGGGGCAAGATAAGCCACAAGAATATGATTATACAGAAGAATAAACACTTTTAATACTAATGATAATGAGAGAATTAAGAAAAATAATTGTCTTAATGATATTAATTGTTCCTCTAATCAATATTGATTTGTTTGGAAAAACGATTAAAGGATTAGTCATTGATGATTTAGACTTTGAGCCAATTCCCTTAGTGGAAATTATCATCAATGATACAGTCAAGATAGGAGAAACTAAAATTTATGGTGATCATTGTGGTACTTTTGAAATTAATCTCCCTGATTCGATTTATATAATAAGTTTTGAGGCGGTTTGTTTTGAGCCAACTAAAGTTTTATTATGTGAAAAATGTGAATATATTGAAGTAATTATGTTTCAAGAAGCCAATGAAGACTTTATTACTTTAAAAGATGCTGAAAAGAAAAAAAAGAAAAGGTTTAACAAAATAGGTAAGAAAAGAAAAGAAGCATACAATCGTGGAATTTTTCGATTAAAAAGACCATGCTACAAGCAATTTTTTTAAATCAGTTGTTTTTCTTGATAAAAGTTGTTAAATTTGTAATTGACAAACTATTCTCCACATCATTTATGAACAATCATAACTCACACATCCACCCAATATATCCTAAAAAGAACCGATACTTTGAGTTCTTCGGTCATCACAGCGGACTGGACTGGAATACGGAAATCAACAACTTCGACATGAAGTTGAACCGCTATTGCTACAGCTACGACGGCATGAACCGCCTCACGGGAGCATCATATATGGTTTATTACCCGTTAGCTGGCATGGGCTTCAACAATCAAGAGAATTACTCCACCAGCTATAACTATGACCTGAACAGCAACTTAACGGCACTGCAGCGTTACGGCAAAAGCGATGAGTTCACCATAGAAGTCATTGACGATATCACATTCGACGATTACGGCTTGATCGACAACCTGTCAATAACCCGCGACGGCAACCTGTTAAAGAAGGTCACCGACCAGTGCGAGGAGCTGACCTACGCCGGAGCCATGGACTTCAAGGACGGGGCAAACAAGCAGGTGGAATACACTTGGGATGCCAACGGCAACATGACAAGCGACAAGAACAAGGGATTGACACAGATAAAGTACAATGTTCTCAATCTACCTGAGAAAATCATTCACAGCGACGGACATGTCACCTACATCACCTATGCCGCAGATGACCGCAAACTCAATGTGACATACAAGATTGATTTGCGGCATGCCATAGTAGGACCGGGAGGGTTGACTGGTTTAGACGGGAATGAGTACGGTTTAAATGGCGGAGGCGTCGTGGATCCTGTGCACCCAGGCTTGGACCCTATATACACCGACTTTGAGCGTGTAGTCATGACCCGTGACTACTGCGGCAATTACATCTACCGCAATGGCGCCATTGAGCGCATTATGATGGGCAACGTCAACGCCATGAAGTACTGCTACTCGATGCTCGACGAGAAACCGCTCACCATCAAGTCGGTCTATGACATCGATACTCGCAGCAGGCTCATCGACCAGGTGAAGCGCTACAACCAGTTCTTCATTGACCTGTGCGACAATGTCACAAAAGACGAGTTTGGCATTGACAACAAGGTGTTCAAGATATTCTGCAACGTGGTCGGCGACGACATCGACAACTACCTCACCGCAGGCATCAACAGCTACCTCAAGGGGCGTTACCAGGGCGACGAGCACATCGAGGACGTGCCATTCTTCTACCCCATCATAGGCATCATCCGCCACAACCTGCTCAAAAACCTCTGCAACGAGGTCATCTCAATGACAACATAAAAAAACAACATAATAATAACCATCAAAATCATTTAATGAAATGAAGAAAATTTTAGTAGTTTTAATGTGCGTCATGGCAGCCATGAGCACAGTGAGCCTGAAAGCTCAAAACGGCAACCTCACCGAAGGACAGTGGAAACATGGCCTGGCTGTGGGGGCACAGTGGATCGCCATCGATTTAGGATTTGGCAAGGCCGAGAGTGAAGTTATCAACAAACTTGGCGAGAACTACTCGCTCGATGACCTCAGGGCATTCTATGGCAGCAAAGCTAATTGGGTTGCCTACTACGACAAGCTCAACGCTCACGCTGGCGAGAGCGGCAATGTGGACAAACTGGTTTCGACCATCACCGCCGAGTACAAAGACCCAGGTCACATCAAGAACCAGGTGAAGAAAGACATCGAGAAGTACAACGCCAAGCACGACGGCAATGAGGTGCAGAGCGGCACCACCGCTGCCAGCACCGAGACTGCCGCTGCCACAACAGCTACTACTGCCACCGATGGCGCCAATGTGGTTGCCGCCAACGACACCACCAAGGCTGCCGCCACTAACGACAACGGCAAGGAAGAAAGCCACGGCGGACACGGATTCCTGTATTTCATCTCGCTGCTGGGCCTCGCTCTGGGCGCCCTGGGCACTTTCCTCGCTATGCAGGCACGCAAGGAGAACCAAGCTCTCATGCGCGATGCCAACGACGACATCAAGAACCTGCAGAAGCAAATCGACAAGCTGCGCGGCAGGATGAAAGGACAGGACAACACCAACCAACCAGCTCCTAAGCACGAAAAGAAACCTGAGGCTAAAAACACCAACGACAACCTCGCACAAGCTCAGAAGATAGATTTCAACAAGCCGACAGACAACAAGCCTGCCGAGAAAAAAGAGGAGCCTAAGAGAGAAGAAGTGAAGAAAGAAGAGCCCAAGAAAGAAGAAGTGAAGAAAGAGGAGCCACGCCCAGCTACCGCCACCTTTGGCGAGCCACGCATCCTCTTTATGGCTAAGCCCGACGAGAACGACAACTTCTCGCGCTCAGCATCGGCCTACGAGCCAGGAAACTCCATCTTCGAGCTCACCACTATGGACGGCAAGAGCGGCTCGTTCACCGTTATCAGCAAGAACGAAGCCCACAAGCTCGCCCTGCTCATGCCTGGCGACACCCTAGCTAGAGCCTGCTCCGGAAACAACATCCAATCTACCGCTGGCAAGACCCGTATCGTCACCGACCGCGCCGGACGCGCTCAACTCGAGAACGGCAAGTGGCACATCGTGGTCAAAGCCATCGTTCACTACGAGTAGTTTTTTAGTAAAATAGTGGAGCAGTGTAATAGTAGAATAGTAGAATAGTCAATAGAGAATAGCTTTTCTTCTTACTCCCTTAACTGCTACACTGCTCCACTGCTTTACTGCTCCACTACTTAACACTTAACACTTATAACTTAACACTTATAACTTAACACTTATAACTTAACACTTATAACTTACACTGGCGTGCATATTTTCTGTCCCGAATGCGGGAAACATATTGACGTGTCGCTCGAGGAACTTGAGAACCAGAATGGGCATCTCGTGTGCCCACAGTGCCTCGCTGAGATTGACGTGGACCAGAATCTGTTCAACGGCAAAGACACCACTATGCCCACTAACGACGAGAATGCCGCAACGACAAGCCAGCAACCGCCAAGCCTCCCCACGCCTCCAGCTCTGCCCTCGACACCACCACCTGTTGCCACGCCGCAAGCCGAGCAACCCCATGCCGTCACTCCGCCCGCTCAGCCGCCACACATCGATGACGTGATGCGCTACTGCAAGCACTGTGGCGCGTTCTTGAAGGAAGGCGTGAACTTCTGCCCCAAGTGCGGAAAATATGTGAGAGTGACAGCACCACCACCAAAGCCGTCGCTCACGCCAGCACAGCAGCAAGCGGCAAGGTTGAGAGCTGGCACAACACCCGCCCGTCAGGTCCTCCAGAACAAACAATCCACCTACAAACCACCACAACAATCCACTTATCAGTCCCCCACAGTGAAACAACAACGCACAAGCTACTCAGCACGAAATAGCCGCAACAGCAGCAAAGGCTCCAAGCCATCGAAGTTCAGCATCCTAAGCCTCGGTGGATGCCTCACCGTCACCATCGTGGCAGTGGCTCTGTTTTTTATTATATATATAATAATAGGTGTAACATACGAGTAAAGACTGCAACTTCCCTAAAAATATATTGCGAAGAGATCACTAAACTGTGAACTATGAACTCATAACTTTGAACTTTCATCATGAAAATCGAATGCCCTAAGTGCGGACACATCACCATCCAGAGTGAGGAAGAGCTGGCGAAGCTCAACTATTGCATCACATGCCCCAGTTGTAGGTCTTCATTGAAAATTGTTGACGGCATTGCCTATATCCCTAACGACATTGCTACTGCCGACGAGCTACGCCACCCCGACCCAGAGCCGCCACAATTTAAAGGCGAATTCTACTACGAGACCCACGGCCACCAGACCGAAGGCCTTGACCCGCTCTATAACGCCGCAGTGGCCTACCTGCGCACCTGCAACGCCATATCGCTGCCCATGCTGCAACGCTACTTTGGCATCACTCCCGAGCGCGCCGAGCAAATCATGCAGCAGCTGGAGAACAACGGCGTGGTGTCGCCCTACGACGGCATGCATCCTCGCAAAATCCTTATCGACCATTATCAAGGGCTACCCAGCCACGCACCAGTAAGAGAAAAATACGACCCACAAAATGCCGAGTTCGACGAAAACGGCAACCCCAACCCGCAACAGCACATTAAGACCCGTTCCTGCACCCTCTCACTGCCAGGATGCCTGATCTATACCGTCATCATAGCCTTCACCATCTACATAATCACACAACTCTTCAAGTAAGACAGCCCATTCCAAAACTTGAAGTAAAACGCAAAACACCAATCAGCACATGTACACCAAGTGGTGTACACACCACTTGGTGTACATTATTAGTCAGCATTTATTTCCCTTTTTATCAACATTATAGTTAAAAATCTATAATATTCACCACTTGGTGTACACGCCACTTGGTGTACATTATTTTTTTTTCTAACTTTGCGGCAAAAGCATAAAAAGACATGAGTACCAAACCATTCATTTATGGCATGTCGGTTGAAGGTGAAAACTTCACCGACCGCGAGTTAGAAACCAAACGACTCAAACTTAACTTTGAGAACGGCATCAACTCCATTCTCATTTCACCGCGACGAATGGGAAAGACATCGTTAGTGAAAAAAGTGAAAAGCCTGATAGATGACCCCCAAATCAAGGTCGTGTATATCGACATTTACAAGTGCCGCACCGAGTTTGACTTCTATGAGAAGTTTGCTTCTTCTCTCCTGAAACAGACCGCAACAAAGATTGACAAGATGCTCGAAGACGCTAAAGATTTCATTACAAGCATCGCGCCTAAAATAACCTACTCGCCAGAGCCTAACACTGATTTCTCGATATCGCTGGGCATAAACAAGCAAAATAACACTGCCGAAGAAATTCTTGACTTGCCCGAGAAAATTGCCATTAAGCGGGGCATCAGCATTGTCGTGTGCATCGATGAGTTCCAACAAATTGGAGAGATGCCTAATTCATTGAGTGTGCAGCGCACCATCAGGAGTGCTTGGCAGCATCACCAGCATGTGAGCTATTGCCTCTTTGGCAGCAAGCAGCACTTGATGACTAATCTGTTTTACAGCCGCAAAATGCCATTCTACCAGTTTGGTGACATGTTTTTCCTCAAGCGCATTCCCACCGAAAAATGGGTACCTTTCATCATCAAGCGCTTTGAGGTTGCAGGCAAAGAAATCAGCAGTGAGATTGCCACAGAGATTTGCACTACTGCCGACAACTATTCGGCCTATGTGCAGCAACTGGCGTGGAACGTGCTGGCTTTAAGTGAGGAAAAGGTTACCAATGACAGTTTCCAAGAAGGGGTAGAGGCCACTTTGGCGCAAGTGATTCCACTCTTTGTCGAGCAGACGGCAAACCTAACCACCTATCAGCTAAACTTCTTGAGAGCTTTGTGCAGCGGATACAGTACCGATTTCGGAAGAAAAGAGGTTACAAACCGCTACAACCTAGGCAGTAGGTCAAACCTTCCCAAGATAATAAAGGCCCTTGTAGAAAGAGAGATAATTGAGACCTCCGAGAAAGGCATCTACATCGCCGACCCACTTTTCAAACTGTGGTTCAGCCGAGAAATGATGTAATGGTAATTACCGCCGGCTCAATCCTTATTTTTTGACAAAAATCATTTTTTTTATTTTTCGCTTGAGAATTATAAAAAAAATATATATCTTTGCCGATAGTTGCAAAATGACATGGCAACAACAGAGTATAACAAACAACAATTTAGAATAAGAAACAGATAGAAACAAGCTTTTCGGGTGATTGTCTTGCTAGTCGAGGCACTCCCAAACGGGAAACAAAACGTAGTTAATAACCAAAAGACTGGCGTTTGCGTTCCCATTCGAACTTATTAGATATGAGCTTTTTTGCTCTTGTCTCTCTATCGGAATACCGCCAATATTCTTAGCAACCAATAGTTGCACTTTTTCCTGAGACAAGCTGCGTGAAGGTTCGCACCGCAAGGGTGTGGACTATTCAACACTTGCAAAGGGACATGGTCACTTGGCGGTAACCACGATAGACAGCAAGTCGCGAATGGTTACACGCCTTTCTTTTTTTACACATATTTATTATGATAGAGAATATACCTTGGAGGACAATTACTCATTATGGGCTTCATTTTTTAGCTCCTATGTTGATTGCTCTTTTTTTCAGAAAAGAACGCCGCCTCAAAGCTTATCTTATTATGCTTGCTACTATGGTTGTAGATCTAGACCATTTGTTAGCAGACCCCATTTTTGACCCTAACAGGATGAGCATTGGTTTTCATCCTTTACATTCATATTTTGCTATCGCCATTTATGTAATAATGTGTTTTATTCCATACGAGAAATTGCACTGGCCCTGGTGGCTACGTGCAGTTGGCGTGGGTCTAGTGCTACACATGATCACCGACTGGCAAGACTATGCCCTATGGTTATAAAAATCAAACTCTATAACTTTTATTATTAACCCTTTTAAAACTTTTTTATGAGAACTATTAAACTATTTACTCTTGCCCTACTACTTACTATTGGTATTGGTAATGTGGCACATGCTCAAACGTCAAAACAATATTGGAAAGCAATTTTAGAAGACTTTTGTCAGACTTATTACAGCAATGCATTTGATGGAAAAAAATACATTGAAGGATCACTTTATGTGACATCTGTAGAGTCAGACGAGTCAGAAGACATTTTACTTATAAGAGGCAGACACTCTTATAAGGGGAAGAATTATGGCTTTGGAAGAATTACGCATGAAGATGTGAGTTTTAAAGCAGAAGTTTCACAAACAAGATCTGGTATAAAAATTAAATTCTGGAAATGGTACGAAGCCGATCCATTGCACGATGGTCATTGGGAAGGTCCATGTACTAGGACAATAGTCCCATAAAAATAACCCCAAAAATAATGGAATTATGAATCTAAAGAAATTATTTGCAGCATTGTTTAAGCACCGGCACTCGGCGGTACAAACAGAGAGTGTAACTGTGCCTCAAACCGAGTCACAAACCCTTGATGCTGACCACGAGTGGGTTGACCTTGACCTACCGAGCGGAACGCTTTGGGCTACCTGTAATGTGGGGGCCACCCGCCCCGAGGAATACGGCGATTTCTTTGCCTGGGGCGAAACCGAGCCTAAAACTGTTTATAATTGGGACACATACAAGTATTGCCAAGGCGGAAATTACAATATGACCAAATATGTTGATTCTGATGCCTGGGGGATACGTGCCGATAATCTTGTGGAATTGTTGCGCGAAGACGATGCCGCCACAGTCAATTGGGGCGACAACTGGCAAATGCCCAGCACAGAACAGTTCAGGGAGCTGATTGACAAAGAAAATACTACCATAGAATGGGCAACAATAAGCGGTGTTTCAGGCAAGCGAATCACCAGTAAGCGCAACGGCAACAGCATCTTCATTCCCGCAGCGGGGATTCGTGGCGAAGACAACGCTATTTATAAAGGCAGCGATTGCATCTGCTGGTCGCGCTCACTCAACATTTACGCCTCGAATGAAGCCTATTACCTGCTCCTGTACATAGGTTACGACTGCATTCACTATAACAAGCGTGGATATGGCATCACGGTGCGTCCTGTGCGAGTGCAAACTAAACCGCAACAACTAACCAATTGATTATGAGTAGATTTATTTCAAGAATCGCTGTAATGCTTGTCGCTGCTGTGGCGGTGACAAGCGTCTCGTGCGACAAAGCAGGGAATTATGCCAAGCGTGCTCTTGACAATTATGAGAGAGACGTGGTGAACCCCGATAACGACAATTATGCTCCTGATGCAGAGAAAAAGCCTCAAGAGTTTTATAGGCAACTGCTGGAGCAATTTTGCCGGAAATATTACCATGACTGCTTTAATCGCGACTACTTCGACGATAGTCTGATTGTGGACAACATGTATGTGCATGAAGAGAATCGCGAAGGCGACCGTGTGGTGAGTTACGACATGGTAGTTGTGGGTCGTCACTCGTATGAGGGCAATATCAGGCATAACGATGACTCCTTTAAAGCCTATGTATTTGATAAGGGTGGAAATACCTATGAGGTGCATTTCGAAGTGAACAAGCATTACTTGATAGGTGACGACGAGGCGATTACGGCCACACGCACCATAACTTTCTACGATTAGGTTAACAACCCACGCTGTGGCCCTATCGTTTGCCTGAAAGGGCTTCACAATAGTAACCACTCACGATATATATATTAGCAAAAACAAACTATTTTATTCACTCTAATATTTTTTGATTATGAAAAAGTTTTTATTTATGACTATTTTTGCTACAGCAATGATTGCTTTTGTAGCGTGCTCCCCAAAATCTGACAGCAGCACCTCTGGCAGTTCAAGTGCCAGTATTAAGAACTCGGGCGAGACCATTGACGAGATGAACAGCGGAAGCACTACCGCCAACGACCCAGGTACCACCATTGAGAATTCGGGTGCAGCCATTGACGAATCTAAAGCTACTGCCCAAAAACCGGGCATCACTGGTGACCCAGAGAAAGACGCTGAAGCTATGTGCCAGTATCTTTATAATGAAGCAAAAAAGGTGAAAACTACCGAAGAAGCAAAGAAGTGGACAGAACTTGAGCATGAATTGGCTTCAAATTTGGAAAAGGCATATCGTAACGACCCTGAAAAATGGAAGATTGCTGATGACATTCAAGAGAAATATGATCGTGGAGTCGTAAGGCAGGAAGTTGAACGAGTATTAAACTTAATAGGAGAAACGCTTGATATGTCATCTAAAATAGTAGAATAGAAGTAACTCCCCCGTAAAACATATTTTATTGGAATATGGGCTATATTCAGAGACATTTGATGACTGGAGAAAAAGTCATCTATGAAGCCAAGCAGCATGGCATCATTTATACTGGGCCGTGCCTTGTCGCATTACTTGCTTTTGGGGCTATGCTTCTGCCAATTGATCCAGTGGCGGTAGTATGCATTTGCGCTATTATCCTTATCTTCGCTTTTGGCTGGGCGGTATCGATTTATGGTGGTCGCCAATATGTTGTCACATCCCATCGACTGATTTTCAAGCGTGGAATTATTAACAGGAAGTCACATGAGCTATTGCTGCGCAAGTGTGAGGGTGTCCAGGTTGACCAGTCTATACTCGGACGCATCCTTGACTTTGGCACCGTGAATGTGACAACTGGTGAAGTGGAAAATAAATACAAGTACATCAGCCACCCCATGACTTTCACTACCAAGATTCATGAACAAATAGCAAATATAAAAACTGATTAATAGCAACTTTTGCAATTGTAATCAACAGACCAAGGAAAGGGTAAAATGGGTTCGCCTTTTCTGCGGCTCAAAAAAGAATTCATAGAACCCACCTAAAGCAAATTGAATATGAAAAAAGACAGATTTTTACTCTCGTTTTTGATTTTGGTTATCGGATGCCTAAATTTCAACTCAGCAGCGCTTACCTACGAAGAAGCCGCCAAAAACGCTGCAAGTCGCCTTACTCAAAAAGCAATGAATGCAGTTTCTCCCCTTAGTGGCAAAGATGGATGGTATAGAATTGACCCTTCATCCATAAGAGTTAACGGCAGTAATATGAGATGTGAAGCAACTATAGGGTGGACCGAATGGAATATATGGGACGGATATAGATATTGTCAAGCCTGGGGTACTATTTATGTTAACACTGTGACAGGTGAAGAACTTTTCGATGTCTCATCAATTAATAATGACCTCGAAAAAGCTGTAAATTCTCTTCAAAGGATGAATGCGTTAATGAAACTTGGTTATGAACACCTAAATGATTGATTGTAGGGTGAGCTAAGATTATTGATCCAAGTGTCAAAATATCTTTTTTTGATGGTACTCTTTGACTCTCACATTGGGGGGATTTAGGTATTTACATTAATCCCCCCAAAAATTCTCATCTAACCAAAATTCTTTCATTTGCTATGCGACAAATACTTGTTTTTCTATGCCTTTTAGGACTCGTCACCTCTTGCCAACACAAGAAGTATGATCCCGCAACCTATACAGTTGAACCCAAAGTTGGACACGAATCAGGACTGCGTGAAGAGTGTCTCACATTCTTGAACTATTGTGACCAGAACAAAACTGCCGACATCAAGACCTTTGCCCGCGACTGGCTCAGGACATGGGAAGGATGGGAGACAGAGGGAGTAAAAGATTTCATCGATGTAAAGTCCTGTCACATCAGTACAGAGGGCAGATACAACGTGAAATCTATACACATTTCTGTTTACACCGATAGTGTTCCTCCTGTCTTTAAAGCTGAACGCAACTTCTTCAGCACAGAATATGAAGATTTGGTTAATACCATTCGCGCCGAATTTGGTGAACCCGATGAAGAGAAAGAAGGTCGAGATGGAATCATTTACAAGTGGCATATAAATGACTATAAAACCATTTTGACAATCCCCACTCATCTTGCATGCAGTTTTCAAATTGAATATCGTATAACAAACTCAGAAAAATGACACAATTATGAAAGACGAAGCTTTTGACGGCATTCAACATGCCGAAGAGATTTTTTTTAGATCAAAATTCAGTGAAGAGGAAACCAAAAACATTATCAAAAACAAAATCGCCAATCCTTACGGTTATTATGATAATAGTTTTAATAGCAACATGTTGATTTTTTCAAAGAAACGTCTGTTCTTAATAGAATATAATCTGCATTGCGATATTCAGGTCACTGACGACAGATATAGGTTAAAGATTTATTACTCCAGATCGAGTATTAGTTGGCTTTATTACCTATCAATATTTCTTTTTGTGTTATTTATAGGTTGCTCAAAAATCTTGGCAAAGGGAGATGACACAGTAAACATGATCATTTTCTTTGGTTTACTATTGTTTATCGGGCTCGCCATTTATCGTTTTTTTGATGCGAACCCATCGGAGGAACTACGTGATGCCTGCAGGAATATCAAAAAAGAATTAGAAGCAGCAGTGAAACTAGAACTCGAACCATAAAAATGAAATAATAATGAAAACACTTGTAATTCTATTCATCGTTTCTGCCAATTTCTTATTTGTTGGTTTTAAATTCATACAAGGCATTTATGAAGAAGTCAATGACAGATTGTCAATGCAACGAAGCGAGAAAGAGAAAATCACTCAACGACAAAAAGTCTATATTGCAGCAGGTGTCGCTTTTGCAATTATTGGAGCTGTGCTTTACTATTTTGTATGTGCATCAACAATTAAGGACATAGCTGCCGTAAAGCACCCGGTAGAAGAACCTATACCTTATGGTATAAGTGCGATTATAACCTCTATCATCTTTGCCGGCGGTCTCTTTAACGTCATGAACTCCTTTGAGTTAGAAGGTGATTGTTTTTATGACAATAAAAACAGAATCATCAGCATTGGTTTTATAGTATTAGCCGTTTTGCTCGTGGTGTATCTCGTGCTAAAAGGTGCTATGGTATTGCCTTGATTTGCAACCTTTATGCAAAAAATGAGACACTTGGGCTTTGATCCCAAGTGTCTCATTTTTTGTGTAAAATCAGAACAATCAGATAATTCAGTTGTTTGTATTTTAGAGGAAGTTTTTACAAGCTCTCTTTTCTGACCTGTCATTACAAGCTTAGAACTTGAAATCAACACCTGCGCCAAAGACTTTGTTGGTGCGACTATACACGTCGGTGCCGGTAATCGCTGGCGCAATGCCGTTGTAGCCACCATAGGCGGCTGTCATCTCTTTCTTGTAGTCGCTGTAGGTGGTCCAGAAGTAGCCCAGGTTCACCTTCACATTTTTTGAGACGTTGATGGCGCCACCCAGACCTATGGAGTAGCTGTCGCACGAGAACGAGGTGTTGCTCTGGTACTTGTCGCTCAGACCGTAGTCGGTGCGCTGGAAGCCCGCACTCACGGTGAAGGTCTTGTTGATGTCCCACTCCACTCCGGCGAGAATCTCGTGGGTGCCGTGAGTGAGCTCCTTGTTCTTGCCGCCTGCCATGTCGGCGTGACGGTCGTCATAGTAGTGATACTCCACGGTGCCGCGCAGCTTGCGGGGGATAAACTCATAGCCCACAGCGGCATAGAGCACGCTAGGGATGTCGCTTGGGGTGTTCACGCCGTGCTTATAGGGCTCGATGGCACTTTTATATTGCTCCGGCCGTGCTATGGGTTCTTCCTTGGCATCGTTTTCAATGTTCAGGTTGGTCTTAAACTCATATTTTGCTGCCACGGTGAGGCCTTTCCACTTGAAGTTGACACCCAGGATTGGAGTGATGCCCCATCCTGTTTGGTCGCAATTAAGCGCGATGTGTGCGATACCATTCTCGCCAGCCATGTCCACGAGCTGCTGGTTGACCGTAGCCGCACCTATGGCTTGAAGCTTGGCGGCCAGGTCCTGATGGGCTGTAGCCTTGACATAGCCTTTATAATTACCACTAAAATAGTTGGCACGAAATCCGGCATATCCCGAGAAGTGCTTGTTAAACTTATAGGAGAAACCAAGTTGACCACCAAAGATGTATTGCTTGCCACGCATATAGCCATCAATGTCATATTGGTCGGGACCTATGGTACCGATAGATGATAATCCCATATAAGTGCCTGCCATCACTGCCACGTCAAAGAGTGGCAGACCATCGTCGAAAGTTGCCTTGCCGCCACCACCCACTACGCCAATAAATCCTGAAACTGCCCATTTTGGAGTCTTGTAAACAGCGTAGGCCGAGGGAAGAATAGGAGCTGCAGCGTTGCCTTTATATTTTTTATTAAAGGTATCGTTAGGGAACAATCCCATTCCGGCAGGAGTCATCACTGTAGCATCAATGTTGCGGGTTTGATAAGCGCTCTGGATATTGAGCGATAGTGCCCAACCGTTATGGTCCATGAAAGCGATACCTGCGGGGTTGGTGTAAACGGCATCGATTTCGTGACTTGCTCCACGCGCCATCATGCGCTGGAAAGCGATGTGTTGATTGGTATTATGCAGCAAGCCGCCAGCCTGGGCGCTCACCGCCGCTGCCAGTAACGACAGCACGAAAAAAATTTTCTTCATATTACCCTTTATTTTAAGTTTAATTACCTATTTTTTGAATTCTTTGCAAATGTAGGTAATATATTTTAAGCGCATTGTGCTACCGCTAAGAAATGCGCCTTTTTTAACCCCCAATGCAACAATATTACCCTTTTTAACAAAAACAACATTCTAGAAAACTGCTAAGCTATTGGTCGTTATGGTAAAAGACAAGAGGCTACAACTTAGCAAAATGAGGTGCTTATTGATGACTTATTTGATAAAGTAAGGTGATTTATCACACTTTTTGCCCCAAAATTTGTGCATATTTCAAGAAAAAGCACTACTTTTACAAAAAAATATTTAATCACTATTTTAATACATTAAAATCATGGATCAGAACACTAACAACAATCCCATGCCACAACCTGCAAACATGGGAGCAAACAATCAAACTCCAGTGAACAACCTCTCTTTGGGTGGCGCTGCTAAGGGCTGCTTCGGACTCAGCAAGGGTCTCGTTATTTTAATCGCACTTGCGGTTATTCTTTGCGGATATGGTTGCAGCAAGCGCAACAGTTTTGTAACTCAAGAAAAAGAAGTTGACGCCGCATGGTCGAAGGTTGAGGCCGACTATCAACGCCGCAGCGACCTTTATACCACTATTGCTGCCAACGTGAAGAAATATGACAAGCACGAGAAAGAGACCTACCAGGGTGTTACCAACGCACGTGCCGGCGTGAGAAACAACGAGCAGCAAGACCAGGCATTGCAGCAGATGCAGGCCCTCTCTGATTCGGCTCAGGCACTCAAGAGTGTGAAAGTTGACCCCAACGATGAGCAGTCTATCCAGAACTATCTCAACTCTCAGAAGAAGCTGAAAGAGCAACTCAATCTTGCCATCAATGTCGTTCACGAGGCATATCCCGACCTGAAGGCCGAAGACCTGCACAAAGATTTCCAGGCACAGATGGAAGGCACCGAGAATCGCATCAACACTTCTCGAAAGGATTACATTGAGAAAGTTAAAGAATACAACACCAACATCGACCTGTTCCCAGGCAATCTCGTTGCCGGCATCTTCGGTTTCAAGGCTAAACCACAGTTCAAGGCCGAGGAAGGCACCGACAAAGTGCCTAACGTGGAAAACATGCTTGAGGACTAAATAATCAAGCAATAAGCAATAAGCAATAAGTGTAAAGTGTTAAGTGTAAAGTGTAAAGTGTTAAGCCCAAATACTCTTAACTCTATGCACTTAACACTTATCAACCTATCTCCACTTAACTCTCCACTCTTAACTCTCTCCTCTCCCCACTTAACTAACAAAACTATGCAACTCGACAACTTTATCAGTAAAGCTGACCAGGGACGTGTGGTGGCGGCCATTGGCGAGGCCGAGAAGATGACCTCGGGCGAAATCAGGGTACACCTCACTCCCGAGTGCAGCGACGACGTGATGCGCGATGCCATCAGCGCCTTCAACCGCCTGGGGATGTACAAGACGCGCCACCGCAACGGCGTGCTAATCTTCGTGGCGTTTGAGAGCCGCAAGTTTGCCATCATTGGCGACAGCGGCATCGACGAAGTGGTCTCACCAAGTTATTGGGACGAGGAGAAAGACATTCTTCTCTCCCACTTCAAGCAGGGTGACCCCGCCACCGGTCTGTGCGCCGTCATAGCCCGCGTGGGCGCAAAGCTGAAAGCCTATTTCCCCAGTGATGACGACGACGTTAACGAACTTAGCAACGAGATTTCCTATGAAGAATAAAACAATCACACATTTCCTCGTAGCGGTATTGCTGCTCTTTGTGGCATTGCCAGCCCGTGGTGAGTCCACGTCGTCAACCCCGGAGCGTCAAAAAGAGGTAGAGAAGAAAATGCCGGCTGCCGCGATAGGCGACAACGGCACCGTGACTGCCGTCCCCGACAAGCCCACCGAGAAGAAGCTGCTGTGGGACTTGGCAGGAGTCATCGACCCTGCCACAGCGCAGGAAATCGAGGACTCGCTGGAGTACTTCTCTCGCACCACAAGCAATCAAATCCTGGTGATGACGGTGACCTCGATAGGTGGAGCCGACATATCGGAATATGCCACCCAGCTAGGGCGTGACTGGGGCGTGGGCCACGAAGGCGACAACAACGGCGTGGTGATTCTCATCAAGGTAAAGACCGAGAGTGAGGGAGGAAACGTATTTATCGCCACTGGCTACGGCGTAGAGGCAGTACTGCCCGACGTACTGTGCAAACGCATCATCGAGAAGGAGATGGTGCCGCACTTCAAGGAAGACGACTACGCCGGCGGCATCAAGGACGCCCTTGCTGTAATCATGCCCGCCATGAAGGGCGAGTTCAACAAGGAGGAATACTTGGGCGATGACGCAGGCGACGCTGTTCTCGGACTCATCGTGATGATTGCCATTATTTGCCTCATTGTGGTGGCAATGAAGAAAGGCGGCACAGGAACCGGCACCAACACCCGCACCTACACCGGCGGACCCGTCATCTTCCCGGGAAGCTTCGGCAGTGGACGGTCCAGCGGTGGCAGCAGTTGGGGCGGTGGCAGCTCTAGCGGCGGCTGGGGCGGCTTCGGCGGCGGCAGCTTCGGCGGCGGCGGAGCAGGAGGTAGCTGGTAATTTTATAGTTCATAGTTTTTTGTTTCGAGAAACTACTCTAGATAATCTAGAAATTCTAGTTTATCTAAGACTTAACAATATACACTTATCTTTGAGATGAAGCTTTTTAAAATAGTATTAATTGCATTAGCCCTCATGGTCGGGGAAGTGAGCTTGGCTCAGGTGCCAGAGAGACCCGATAGCATGATGCCCGTCATCGACATGGCGGGTATCATTAAGAACGACTCGTTAGTAAATGCCCTCAATACCAAGCTCGACACGTTATCACGACGCACCACCAACCAGATTGTGGTGGTCACCGTCAACGACTTGGGCAAACTCGAAGCCAACCAGTTTGCCACCCAGCTCGGCAAGAAATGGGGCATCGGCGACAAAAAGTCTAACAACGGCCTGATAATTCTTGTGAAACCCAGGAACGACAAAGGAGGTGGCGCAGTGTTCATCGAACCTGGTCCCAGGCTTGAAGGCGCTCTGCCCGATGTGAAATGCCGTTACATCATCGACTCTCTCATGGTGCCGCATTTCAAGGATGGCGACTATGCCAGTGGCATCGATGAGGCAGTCAACTACATCGAGCCTATCGTCATCGAAGAATATGAGCAAGCGCAAGCTGCCGCGAGCCAAAGCGGTAACAATGAAGGTAAGAGCAGCAACGGATGGTGGATCCTGGGTGGAATAGCCGCAGCGATTGGCGGACTCTCATTCCTGAGAAAGCGCAACAAGAAGAACCTGCCGCAGCAACCAGCCGGCGACAGCGACACCGAGACTGCCGCAATGGCAGCAACGGGTGCTGCCTCGGCAATGGCGGCAAGTCCTGAGCAAGAAGAGCCTGTTGAGGAAGAAGAGCAACAAGAGGAAGAAGACAATAACGATGACGACACTAAGCCCGACGAACCCGAGCCCTACAAGTACAAGTACGGCGGCGGCGACTTTGGCGGTGCCGGCGCTGGCGCAAAATTTTAATCCACTTCTTGCCCTCTCGTTTTCTCGTTCACTTGTCCTCTCGTTCACTTGTCCTCTCGTTCACTTGTCCTCTCGTTCACTTGTCCTCTATAATAATTTAGACATAATTGTATCATGACCGATTTCTTCGATAAAATAGGAAATGCTATTATCTCCACGGCCGACGCGCTGTGCGAGTATCCCGAGTTCCTGCTGCTAATAGGCGGCGGACTGTTTTTGTTCATCTTTTCGAGGGCGGTGTCGCTCAGGCGACTGCCACAAGCCATTGGCGTGCTGCGACAGAAGCAAGCTGCCGACAGCGGCAAAGAGACAGGACAAATCAGCTCGTTCCAAGCTCTGATGAGCGCCATCGCCGCCACGGTGGGAATGGGCAACATCGCCGGCGTAGCGGTGGCATTGACCGTGGGCAACGGCAACCCAGGCGTGATATTCTGGATGTGGGTGAGCGCGCTGGTGGGAATGACCACCAAATTCTTTGAGGGCACCCTCGCCATCATGTACAAGGGCAAAGACAGCGCCGGCGAGGTGCAGGGCGGACCCATGTATATCATCACTAAAGGACTGGGAGAGAAATGGAAACCCCTTGCCGTGGCGTTCGCCATCTTCGGACTGGTGGGCACCCTGTGCGTGTGGCAAGCCAACCAGCTCGTGGAGTCGGTGACCACGGTCTTCACCACTCCTATGGGCATTGAGAACACCCCCTGGCTGCGTTTCATCATGGGTGTTATCATGGTCGCCATCGTGGCTGCCGTGATTCTGCGAGGAATCAAGAGCATCGCCGCCATAGCATCTAAGATGGTGCCTCTCATGGTGGCGCTCTATCTCATTATGGTACTGGTGATAATGGTCATGAATTATGACAAGATACCGGGAGTTTTCGGGTCAATCTTCAAGGGAGCGTTCACCTTTGAGGCAGGACTGGGAGGCTTTGCCTATGTGGCGCTCATCGGCGCGCGGCGTGCCGCCTACGTCAACGAGGCAGGTATCGGTACCGCCTCGATGATGCATGGTGCCAGCAAGAACACCGAGCCAGTGCGCGAGGGACTCATCGCCATGCTCGGGCCAGCCATCGACTCAGGACTGATTTGCACCCTCACCGCCATCCCCATCATCATCGCCGGCAACTACATAGGCGTGGGCAATGACCCTAAAGGCCTGGCTATAGCCCTCGGAGCCTGGCAACAACTCATACCAAACATTGGCCACTACCTGCTCATGATTATCGTGTTCTTCTTCGCCTTCTCCACCATGTTCACCTACAGCTACTACGGCTTGAAGTGTACCAATTTCCTCTTTGGCGCAAAGAACGCAAAATATTACAACTACTACTATCTCGCGATGATTGTGGTGGCTGCAGTAGTTCCTCTGAAAGTGGTGGTGGGATTTATGGACATCGCATTCTTCCTCATGGCATGCTGCACCATGACAGCCATTCTGCTCCTCTCACCAAGAGTAGTAAAAGCCGAGAGAGAATACTTCAAGAAGACAAAGAAATAAAAAAAGAAAGAGCGAATAGTGCCGAAGCACATCTTCGCTCTTCTCCTCTCTCCACTGCGGTGCGTACAGGACTCGAACCAGCGACCTCCTGCGTGACAGGCAGGCATTCTAACCAACTGAACTAACGCACCAGTTTGGAATTGCGGTGCAAAGTTACACACATTTTTTGAACTGGCAAATTTTTTAGCACTTTTTTTTCAAAAAAAATGCTTTTCTGTGTTATTTTGGTCTCTGCTATTACAAATTATAGGTTATATTTATACACAAAAACTGCAATAATACATTTATTTGTCAATGCTATCACATTTTTGCTACTAAAAGGGGTAGTTTTGATAAAAAAACGATAAAAATCTTTCTAATTATTTGGAAATAATGTAATTATATTTTTATTTTGCGATGCAAATTATTGAAATTTAATACATGACAATCAAATGACAAACACCAGTAAAGATTTAACGGTGCGAGAACGTGAAGTTCTAAGGTTTCTTGTCGAGGGTTTGAGCAGCCGCGAGATAGCTGAGAAGCTGTATATCTCTATCAATACTGTTCAGTATCACCGCAAGCAATTGTTGCACAAGACTGACTCGCGCAACGTTGCCGAACTAATAGGTAAGGCTTACAGATTTAAATTAATTGACCTAGATTGATGAACAACAAAAAAGTCATCAAGGTATAGTGACTAAAAACCATCCCAAGAATGTCCTTGGGATGGTTTTTTATCCACAATTAGGAATAAGCCTTATGCCACCACTTCTAAGCCGTGGCACAGTGAACTGAATCACCCTAATCTATTATCTCAAAGCCTGTGTAGCGTTGCAGGGCTTTGGGGATGCGTATGCCTTCGGGAGTCTGGTTGTTCTCGAGCAGGGCGGCAACGATGCGGGGCAATGCCAGTGCCGAGCCGTTGAGGGTGTGGCACAGGTGGGTCTTCTTGTCGTCGCCACGGTAGCGGCACTTGAGGCGGTTGGCCTGATAGGTCTCGAAGTTAGATACCGAGCTTACCTCCAGCCAGCGTTTCTGCGCCGCACTCCACACCTCGAAATCGAAGGTGATGGCACTAGTGAAGCTCATGTCGCCACCGCACAGACGGAGGATGTGCCACGGCAGTTCGAGTTTCTCTAAAAGTCCCTGCACATGGTCCTTCATCTCCTCGAGGGCGGCATAGCTGTCCTCGGGACGCTCGATGCGCACTATCTCCACCTTGTCGAACTGATGCAGGCGGTTGAGACCACGCACGTCCTTGCCATAGGAGCCAGCCTCACGGCGGAAGCATGCACTGTAGGCGCAGTTCTTCTTGGGCAGGTCCTCGGGGTTGAGAATCACGTCGCGATAGATATTTGTCACGGGCACCTCGGCAGTGGGGATGAGGTAGAAGTTATCCACCTGACAGTGATACATCTGGCCCTCCTTGTCGGGCAATTGGCCAGTGCCGAGACCCGACGCCTCATTAACAACCAATGGAGGCTCTATCTCCACATAGCCTGCCTTGCCAGCCTCGTCGAGGAAGAACTGAATGAGGGCACGCTGCAACTTGGCACCCTTGCCCACATACACGGGGAAGCCGGCGCCAGTGATTTTCACGCCCAGGTCGAAGTCTATGAGGTTGTATTTCTTTGCGAGTTCCCAATGTGGCAGAGCATCCTCACCGAGGTGCGGCTCAGGACCACCACTCTTCTCCACTACATTGTCCTCGGCGGTGCGACCTTCGGGCACACCTTGATATGGCATATTGGGGATAGTGAGCAAAATCTCGGTTATCTCGTTGGCGGCAGCAGTCATCGTGTCGTCAATCTCCTTATTGGTGGCTTTGAGCTGAGCTACAGCGGCCTTTGCCTGCTCAGCCTCATCGCGCTTGCCTTGCTTCATCAGGGCGCCAATCTGCGCAGCCATCTTGTTGAGTTGCGAGGCGTTGTCGTCGCGCTGCTTCTGCGCGGCACGGCGCTGCTTGTCGAGTTCTACAATTCTCATTATTGGCTCTCGGGCATCAAAGTGCTTTACTGCAAGCCTCTCTATCACATGCTCGGGATTCTCGTTGATTACTTGTAATTGTAACATATAATTTATAGTTTATAGTTCGTTTATAGTTCATAGTTCATAGTTCACAGTTTATAGTCCATAGTTCATAGTTCATAGTTCATAGTTCACAGTTTATAGTCCATAGTTCACAAATCAGGATTTATAGTTTTTTGTCATTTTGCTTTGTGGTTACTATAATGGATGTTAGCATTTTAACAAGTTCGATACAATCATTGTTAAGTGTGTCAAACATTTCGGACGTAATATAGTCAGTAGCATTTAAGAGTTCAAGCCAGTAGAGGGTTTCATTGGCTTCTTTCAATGAAATTTGCAACTTACACGTGAAGTCGGGACGGCTTTGTCCCCGTAATGCCTCAGCCAAATTAGCACCTATGCTTGTACCACAGCGCAAACATTGCTTGCTCATCACATATTCACGTTTTTCTTCAGTCAACCATTTATAGAGTTTAACAATTCTGACCGCAAAAACCTTACTTTTCTGAAAAACTAAACTGTCTGCCATAAACGTCAACTTTGAACTATGAACTCTTAACTATGAACTGATTAGTCTCCAAACGATATCGTTCCTGTGGTGCTGCCTTTTTTCTTGGCGATGGGCGATACGGGCTTGGAAGGCGCGGGCTTGGAGGGGGCGCTCTGCAACTCGCGGAACACGTTCTTCACCTGCTGGTCGCGCTTGAAGGCGGGGTTCTTCTCGAGCAGGTCAACTATCTCGTCGTTGTCGATATCCTCAGGCCGCAGCACGATGTATTGCGCCATAGCACGCTCCAGGTCGAGATCGTTGAACTTGTCGCCATACTCCTGCTCGATGCGGCTGGTAGCCGACACGGTTTTTGCCTCACCCTTCTTCTCGCCTTCAGCCAAAGCCGTCTCGGCATCGAGCGACACGTTGAATCCCGAGGCGAGCATGGTGATCTTTATCTTATCGCCAAGCGTGTCATCATAGGCGACACCCCAAATCATGTCGTGGTCGAGGGTGAACTGTGTCATGAAGTTCTTCATCTCGTCAATCTCGCTCATCTTGAACTCATCCTTAGCGTTGCGAGAATAGTAGATGTTCATCAATATGCGCTGCGAGCCATAGATGTCGCGGTTCTTGAGCAATGGCGAGTTAAGGGCGTCTTGAATAGCCTTGGTTACACGCTGGTCTCCCTCACCGTAACCCGAACTGATGATTGCCACACCGCCCTCACGCAAGGTGGTGTTCACATCGTTGAAGTCGAGGTTGATATATCCGTCAACATTTATCATGTCGCTAATGCTGCGCGCAGCTACCGACAGCGTGTCGTCGGCCTTGCCAAAGGCGTTCATAAAGTTCAAATCGGGGTAAATCTCGCTCAACCGCTCATTGTTGATGATGAGCAGAGCATCGACATACTTCTGCATCTCGTCGGCACCGCTAAGCGCCTTGATGATTTTCTTCTTACCCTCAAAGAGGAAGGGGATAGTGACGATACCAATGGTGAGCACGCCCTTCTCACGAGCGATGCGAGCTACCACGGGAGCAGCGCCAGTTCCTGTGCCGCCACCCATACCAGCGGTGATAAACACCATCTTTGTCTCGTCGTCGAAGAGTGCGGCAATCTCTTTCTCGCTCTCCTCGGCAGCCTGCTTTGCCAACTCAGGCTTGTTGCCGGCTCCCAGTCCAAAGGTCGTGTTGGGACCTATGAGCACACGATTGGGCACCGGCGAGTTGTTCAAGGCCTGCCGGTCGGTGTTCATCACCACAAACGACACGCCATTTATGTCTTGTTTATACATGTGGTTGATGGCATTGTTGCCACCGCCACCAATTCCTATCACCTTAATCAAACAAGGCTCTTTCCCTCCATCGGGAGTCTCGCGATTGCCAAACCCAGGGTCGGCGTCAATCTCTCCAAAAATGTCTTTCTGCTCGGGCATCATTGGGGTCTTGTTCTCGCTAGCTTTGACATTGCCTGCAATACCGTCTTTTTTATCCATATCTGTTGATGTTGTTTACTAGTGAAAAAATCTTTTGAAGAATTTGCTTGATGAAGTAATGGTTTTTTAATCGTCAACGTCGTCTTCGGTCATCAACTTCTCCATCTTCTGACGGGCCTTATCAAGCCACGACAACCCCTTGCGGCGCTTGGGTTCTGGGCGCTCATTGGGCTCAGGACGAGCTGGTTTATTGGGTCGTGTGGGTTCCTCTTCGCGGAAGCGGCCATAGCCGTAATCGCCACCATCGTCACTGGCACGATTGCCGTAGTCGGGAGCCACAAAATCGTCATCGGTGTTGCCGTAGGTGTTCAGGCGCACGCACGACTGGTTGTAGGGCAGCGACTGTGCCGCGCTCGAGAGCAGCGAGAACAGCTGCACATACTCAGCGCGGTTGATGTTATGGTCGAGGATGTTAAGTGCCTTAGGATAAGTGCCCATGCGCACCTTGAGCTTAATCTCATCCTCGATGCGGCGGGCGATGCCTTGAAGCTGTGCGCCTCCGCCTATCAGCACAATGTTGTGCAGGTCCACAATCTTCACGCCAGCGTAGGAGATCTGCTGCTTGATGTTGGCAATAATCTCACCTGTGCGGGCGGTGATATAGTTAGCGGCATCGGTAGAGTTCACACCTTCTATAGAGATGTGGTCCACGTTCTTGTCGAGAGGGTTGCTGATGTTCTTCTTCACACGCTCGGCAGTGTCTTCCAGTATGTTAAGACCCACTGTGATGTCGCGGGTGATATTGCGGCCACCCAGTGGCAAGGTAGTTAGATACACCAGCGAGCCATCTTTGTAAATCGACACCGTGGTGGTCTCGGCTCCCAAGTCCACCAGCATGCATCCCAGCGACTTCTCCGATGGCTCAAGTATCTCATCGGCAACGACCAGCGGAGTGACTAGATACTCGCGCACTCGCGTCGAGCCACTCATCACACGGTCGAGGTTGAGCTTGAGGTTTGGCTTGGCGACTATCAGGTTGAGCTTTATGTTTATATTCGAGCCAAACTGGCCGCTCGGGCTCTTGGTCTCGTTTTTGTCAACGTAGTAGGTGCGTGGCACCACCTTGATAGTCTCATAGTTCTTGATGGGGTCACGACCAGCCTCTGCCACTATGCGGTCGAGGACTTCGTCGGTGATGGGTACGGTGGCGTCGAGGGTGTGGTTCACCTCGGTGGGCTCGCTGTGCAGCGACCGTCCGCTGAATCCCACAAACACCTCGTCGATAGTGCCATCAATGCGATTCTCCAGTTTGCGGATGATGCTGTTGATGCACCCTTTAGTGTTTTCCACGTTCTGCACGCATCCATGCCTAACGCTGTTGATGAGTTTTTCCACTTCGAGATGATTGATCTGCACATATCCGGCATTGGTCTTCTCGGCTATGGCACCCACAATCTTCGAACTGCCAATCTCTAAAGCTGCTATGTATTGTGACTTGCTCATATATATAATAGTGTTAAGTATTTAGTACAAAGTGTTATGTTTAAGTGGATTTCTTCTCTTTAGAAGTCTCTTTAGTTTTTTCTTTTTCCTTAGTTTTCTCCTTTGGTGGCGATGTCTCGGGAGGTTTCTGGGCTTCGCCCTTGTTCTCGGCAGGAGTGGTGGTCACAGGCTTGGAGGAGGGCTTCTCGGTTGCCATCTTGTTGACAGGAGCCTTGCTGTTGTCGCTCACTCGCATGGTGCCAGGGTCATCGGCTTTCTCGTCCTCATCTGGATCATAAACCTTCTTCACCTCCACCAGCTTGTCGCGGCGTGTGGCAACAACCTGATAGTCCCACTTCACCGAGATGGTGTCGTAATACTTCCACCCCTTCACCGGCATCACCTTCTTGTAGAACAGCTTGAGCTTCCTGAACTTCGACTCAAAACTGCTGCAGTTGCCTATGTTTATTACATGGCCCTCAACCGATGGCACCAGTATTATGTTGTTAGTGTCGCCAATGCAGTACATCGTCACCAGGGCTTTCAACGCCGAGTCGCTCTCAACATACTGCACGAGAGGCAACAAGCGCATAGGCGTGAACTTATTGGTGAAATGTCCCTGCACCACAGGCACATCGATGTTGCAGTTGGCGACGGCTGTCATGCGTTTGCCCTGCTTATTGACATAGTAGGACTGGTCGCCGTCAAACACGCGCATCACAGGCAATATTTGCGAAACGTTTATTTTCAGAACGCCACCGTTTACAAACATGCACTCTACCGACTCGATATACTGCGACTGGGAGAGAACATTCTCAATTTCCTCCACATTGATTTGCCACACGGGCACGTTCTTGACGACAACGTGCTTGCGCTCAAGCTCCTCGATGACATATTCAGGCGTGACAAAATTTAAACCCTCGTTGTTCTCAATCTCCACCTGTATCTCGGTGCATGTCTCATCGCGCCCCTTGTTCCTTGCCCAGAAGGTACCGCCAATGAGCAACGCCAAGAGCGCTAAAAGCAATATGTAGCGTAAGTATTTCAAGTAACTATCGTTCTACTACAAAGATTGTTTCTTTACTTCTTCACAAATCTGAGGCAGCATATCAACAATGTCGCCTGCCCCAAGCACTAATAAAATATCAAAGTTAAGCAAATGTATCGACTTAATCAAATTTTCTTTAGAATAAATTGATTTTTTCGCACATTTCACATCTTTTAATATAATTTCGCTCGTAATTCCCTCGATTGGAAGCTCGCGAGCGGGATAAATGGGCAACAAAATCACCTCGTCGGCATGAGAGAGAGAGGCGGCAAACTCTGATGCGAAATCGCGAGTGCGGGTATAGAGATGAGGCTGGAACATCACCGTGAGCTTGCGGCCAGCATAGAGATCACGAACGCTCTTGATGCTCGCCAAGAGCTCGTTGGGATGATGGGCATAGTCGTCGATGACTACCTTACCCTTCTCGCCAGGTTCCTTGAGCCAGAACTCAAAGCGGCGTTTGGCACCCTGGAACGAAGCTATCGCCCCACGCATCGCCTCGGCCGAGATGCCCTCCAAACGGCACGCCGCCATCGAGGCTATCGCATTCTCAATATTTATATCCACTGGCACGCCAAGCTTGATGTCGGCAATCGTCTCCCACGGAGTCACCAGGTCAAATACTATCTCGCCATTGCCCTTGCGCACGTTGGTGGCATGAAAATCGCCGTCGTCTTTTGAATAAGTGTAAATCTTAACTCCTTGGGCCACACGGGGTTTCAAGTCGAGACCAGTGTGTACTATGAGAGCGCCATCGCTGCGCACAAGCTCGGTGAAATGGGCGAAACTCTCGAGATAGTTCTCGTAGGTGCCATAGATGTCGAGATGGTCGGGGTCGGTGCTGGTAACGACGGCAATATAGGGTTTCAAGTGGTGGAACGAGCGGTCAAACTCATCGGCCTCAATCACCGAATAGGGACTGTCGGGAGCCAGCAGGAAATTGCTATTGTAGTTGCGAAGCACACCGCCAAGGAAGGCGTTGCACCCTACTCCTGCCACGGTGAGGATGTGAGCCGCCATGCTCGACGTAGTGGTCTTGCCGTGAGTGCCGGCAAAGCACATCCCCTTGCTGCTCTCGGTGACGAGCCCCAGCACCTTAGCGCGCTTCACCACCTCAAAGCCGTTGTCACGGAAATATCGTAGCCCGGCATGGCTGTCGGGGACGGCAGGAGTGTAAACCACCAGCGTGGTCTCCGGGTCGCTGCAATAATCGGGAATCAAATCGGGGTTCTCGTCAAAGACGATTTCCACACCCTCATCAACGAGGGCATGAGTCAACTCACTTGGTGTGCGGTCATAGCCGGCAATCTTCTTGCCTTGAGCAAGGAAATAGCGCTCCAGGGCAGCCATCCCGATGCCTCCAGCGCCCACAAAATATAATGACTTGTAATCTTTCATAATAGTTCAGAGTTCAGAGTTCAGAGTTCAGAGTTCAGAGTTGAGAGTTGAGAGTTCAGAGTTGAGAGTTCAGAGTTCAGAGTTGAGAGTCACTTAACACTTAAAACTTAGGATTTATTTCGCTATTTGCAGCACTTTATCTACTATTTTCTCGGCTGAGTCGCGCAGAGCCATCTTCGACACGTTCTCGCTAAGCATCTCGATGACGCGTTCTTCCTCTATCGTGTTAAGCATCACGTCAACAAGTTTGAAACCAGCGTCGCTGTCGGGTATCATCAAGGCGGCATTGCGGCCTACAAGTGCCATCGCGTTCTTGGTCTGATGATCCTCGGCAACATTGGGCGAAGGCACCAGCAGCGACGCCTTGCCTAGCAGCTGCAGCTCGCTGATGGAACTTGCCCCTGCACGTGAGATCACCAGATTGGCAGCACGGTAGGCCAAGTCCATATTGCTGATGAACGGCATCTGCTTGATATTGGTGACCTGCGAGGAGATGAGGGCTTCGCGGCAACGCTCATCATAGATTTTTCCCGACTGCCATATCACCTGGATATCGTCGTGACTGCCTATGGTGCGTAGCCCGGCGATGATGCTGTCGTTGATAGTGCGGGCACCTAAGCTACCGCCCACTATCAATATTGTGCGCTTTTCAGGGTCGAGGTCAAACGCCTTACGCGCTTCCTCGGGCGATGCCTCACACTCGAGCAACGAGCGGCGCACGGGATTTCCCGTGAGCACAATCTTCTCGGCGGGGAAGTAGCGTTCCATGCCCTCATAGGCCACACAGATGCACTGCGCCTTCTTGGCAAGCAGCTTGTTGGCAACGCCAGCAAAGGAGTTCTGCTCTTGCAGCAAGGTGGGGATGTCGTTTTTCTGGCACTCACGCAGCATGGGACCGCTGGCATAGCCACCTACGCCCACTGCCACATTGGGCTGGAACTCATCGAGAATGTCGCGAGCCATAGTCATGCTCTTCTTGAGCTGATACAGCACTTTTACATTGCGCCACAGGAGCTTTCGGTCAAAGCCCACCACCGGCAGACCCTTAATCTCATAGCCCGCCGCCGGCACGCGCTCCATTTCCATACGTCCCTCGGCGCCCACAAACAAGATATCGGCTTGCGGCACGCGGCGCTTTACTTCGTTGGCTATCGACAAGGCGGGAAAGATGTGCCCGCCTGTGCCGCCGCCACTTATCAACACTTTCAGTTTGTTATGATTTCCACTCATTTTTTACAGGTATTTCTGATGGATTACGGGCATCAAGACCGCTAGGCAGATTGTTGCCGTCATCCTTGTTCTTTCCATTTACATTGTTGGCGATAGTGCGGCTCACACTAAGCATCACACCAATAGCAATACTGTTAACTAATATTGATGTGCCACCCTTGGAGATTAGCGGCAACGGCTCGCCCGACACGGGGAACACCCCCGTGTTAATCGCCATGTGGAACAGCGCCTGGAACGTGATCATTGCCGCCATGCCGATGATGAGCAGCGCCGGTAGCACACGGTGACATCGCCGCGCTATCATCGCCGCTCGCGACAGCAGCCACAGATACAAGATTATCAAGAAGATGCCTCCCACAAAACCTATCTCCTCCATAATAATAGAGAATATGTAGTCGCTGAAGGCAAGAGGCAAGCGGCTGCACTCACGCGAGTTGCCTATGCCCACGCCCCACAGTCCGCCATGCGCCTGTGCCATGATGGAGAACATCTCCTGGGAGTTCTCGCTATTGACCGAGTCGTTGATAAGCTCATCGCGGTGAAGCCAGTTATAGATGCGGCCTTTGCGCATGCTGTGGCGATCCACAACCTTATTTTTATCGACATTAGCACCCTTGTTGTCTTGAATAGCTGTTACCTGACGCATATTCTCCTCGCGCTTTTCACTGAGGTCTTTCCACACCCAGAACAATCCACCCACAACAGCATATATCGCCAACACGGCAAGCAACTTCTTGACACGCGCTCCACCCACTACAAACATTGCCGCACTGATGGCCATAAGCAGCAGCGTGTTGGTAAGACCGCTGTTAATCATCAACGCGCCAAAAACTGCCACTAAGGCTGCCGACACGGCAACTCCCTTAGTCGAGACGTCACGGTCGCCCTGGTTCTTAGCCATGATATAGGCTAGGGCCGTTACCGCCGAGAGCTTTGCCAACTCCGACGGTTGCACCGACAAGCCTATTAAAGGTATCGTGAACGCACGTTGCGCGCCATTGACCACCTCACCAGCCACCAGCACATAGATTAGTGCCACCATGGTGAAAATCCACAGCAAGGGGATAAGCACAAGCAGCAGCACCTTGTTGTTGTAGTTGATGCGGCTCAAGCCAATGACGAAAAATGAGCCTAAGAGCAGAAACGCCACCTGCTTGATGATGGGCTCATACACTCCCATCAGAGCCACGTCGCGGCTCGAAGCAGAATAAGACTCCACTATCGACACCACCACCAGGGTGAGGTAGATACCCCAAATCCATGGGTCGCCATAGCGCATGGTCATTTCCCTGTATCTCGATATTTTCTCTTTCTCACTCATATCAGAATCCTTACTCTAAATTGTTTACACATTCCTTAAACTGCGCGCCACGGTCCTCGTAGCTCTTGAACAGGTCGAAGCTGGCGCAACATGGTGACAGCAGCACAGTGTTGCCGTCTTTAGCCAGCGCATGGCATTTCTCTACACATTCAGCCATGCTGCGGGCATCCTCTATCACGGGCACTTTGCCGTCGAAGAAGGCATGCAGCTTGCTGTTGTCAACTCCCAAGCACACCAAGGCGACAACTTTCTCTTTCACAAACTCCTCTATCTCGCTGTAGTCGTTGCCTTTGTCTTTGCCGCCAAGAATGAGAACCACGGGGTCGGTCATGCTCTCAAGGGCATACCAGGTGGAGTTCACATTGGTGGCCTTGGAATCGTTGATATATCTCACGCCGTCAAGCGTGCGCACAAACTCCAGGCGGTGCTCCACAGCCTCGAAGTTGGCGAGCGCTTTACGGATGTTTTCTTTCTTGATATCGAGCAAGGTGGCACTGATACCTGCCGCCATCGAGTTGTAGATGTTGTGAAGGCCTTTCAGGGCCAGCTCACTGCTAGGCATCTCCCACTCGTCGCCTTCCACGTTAAAGCACAGCGTGCCATTGCTCAAGTAGGCAGTGCACGACTTGTCGTCACGGGCACTGAAGGGGAAGAAGCGCGCCTCGCTCTGGATGCTCTTGAGCTGAGCCGAGATGACGGGGTCGTCCTCCCAGTAGATGAAGGCGTCTTCGCTGGTCTGGTTCTGCATGATGCGGAACTTGGCAGCGGCATAGTTCTCCATCTTGTAGTCATAGCGGTCGAGGTGGTCGGGGGTGATATTGAGCATCACAGCAATATTGGCGCGGAAGTCATACATGTTGTCGAGCTGGAAGCTGCTCAGCTCAATGACATACACGTCGTGCTTCTCGGTTGCCACCTGCATAGCCAGACTCTTGCCGACATTACCGGCAAGACCCACATTCAGCCCTGCTTCCTTCAAGATGTGATAGGTGAGCAAGGTTGTGGTGGTCTTGCCGTTACTGCCGGTGATACATACCATTTTAGCATCGGTATAACGGCCTGCAAACTCTATCTCAGAGATCACAGGAATGTTTTTAGCCATCGCTTTGGCGATAAGCGGCGCCGTAAGGGGCACTCCAGGGCTTTTCACTATCTCGTCGGCTGCCAGCACCTTTTCCTCGGTGTGGTGGCCTTCTTCCCAAGCGATTTCCCACTTGTCGAGAATTTCCTTGTAGCGCGGAGCTATGGTTCCCATATCGGTGAGCCACACCTCCATACCCTTAACTTTGCCTAGCACGGCAGCTCCAACGCCGCTCTCTCCGCCTCCTATTACTACTAAACTTTTCATTACTTTTAAAAACTCGTTTTCTATGATGACTCAATTTTTTTATCTCGTTTTATCTCTATTATCTCACTTTAAGTGTTATTATCGTCAATGCCGCAAGAATGATGGTGAAAATCCAGAAACGCAGCGTGATTTTCGACTCGTGGAACCGGTTATGGGGCCAGTTGCGGAACACATACTTGCACTCGGGGTCCAAATCCTTGTCGAGCTTGCGGAAATTATCGTGAATGGGGGTCGAACGGAACACCCTCACTTTCTTGCCCTTGCGCTTGTAGTACTTGAACACCTGGGTCTGGATAATCACTGTGAGGCTCTCCATCAGGAACACGCCACACAAAATGGGCACCAGCAGCTCCTTGTGGATAATCACAGCACACACGCCAATGATACCGCCAATGGTGAGCGAACCCGTGTCGCCCATAAACATCTGAGCGGGGTAGGCATTATACCACAGGAAACCTATCAATGCCCCGACGAAGGCGCACATAAACACCACAAGTTCCTGGCTGTCGGGGATATACATAATATCGAGGTAGGAGGCATACTCGATGTTGGAACTCACATAGGCGAGTATGCCCAATGCTACACCGATAATCGCCGAATTACCTGCACACATGCCATCCATGCCATCGTTGAGGTTGGCACCGTTGCTCACCGCAGTAACCACCAGGATTACCATCAGCACAAACAATGCCCATCCTGCTGCACCGCCCCATTTTCCCAACCACTTGGTGAAGTAGCCATAGTCAAGGTTGTGGTTCTTCACAAAAGGTATGGTGGTCTTAAGCGATTTCTCGGGCTTGTCTTTATGCACTACAACAGCTTTGTTCTCGATTTTTGTGTCATTCTGGGAGTCAGAGGCTGCCGCATCAACGTCTTGTGGGTTTGACGTGATCACAGCCTCTTGCGTGGTGACTGTCACGCGCTCTATGTTCTCATGCATCACCACATCGGGGCTGAGCCACAGCACAAGACCCACAATGAGACCTATACTCACCTGACCCACAATCTTGTATTTTCCCTTCAAGCCCTCTTTGTGCTTGCGGTAAATCTTGATATAGTCGTCGCAGAAGCCCAGGAAGCCTAGCCACACTGTGGTGATTATCATCAAGATAATATAGATGTTGCGCATGCGGCCCAGCAGCAGCACCGGCAGCAGGATGGCGGTGATAATCACCAAGCCACCCATCGAGGGCGTGCCCACCTTCTTCTCGCCGAAGGGGTCGATAGAAGAGTCGCGCTGGGTCTCACCAATCTTGCGCTTGCGCATGTAGTGGATGAACTTCTCTCCCAACCATGCCGAGAGAATTAGCGATAAAATTAGCGTGAGCAGCGCACGAAATGAGATGTACTGCCACATGTGCGCGCCAGGAATATTGTATTGCTCTAAAAATCTAAAAAGGTAGTATAGCATAGCTTATAGTTTTTAGTTCTTAGCTTTAAGTTGAGAAATTCATTGTGCATTATGCATTGTGCATTAAACTAAGTTTCTCGGTCTCAAAAATCTTGGTTACCTCTTCTCGGTCGTTGAAGTGGTGCTTCACACCTTTAATCTCTTGGTAGTCCTCATGCCCCTTGCCGGCAATCATCACCACATCGCCACTCTGGGCAAGCTGGCACGCCACCTTGATAGCCTGACGGCGGTCGGTGATAGTGAGGGTAGTGGGCTGCTTCTCGGCAGGCACGCCCACTTGCATCTCACGCAGAATCTCGTCGGGGTCCTCATTGCGGGGATTGTCGCTGGTGAGTATCACACGGTCGCTGCGCAGGGCGGCCTCGCGGGCCATGATGGGGCGCTTCCCCTTGTCGCGGTTGCCGCCGCAGCCACACACCGTTATGAGCTGTCCCTTGCCCTTGAGCACCTCGTTTACCGAGTCAAGCACATTGATGAGTGCGTCGGGGGTGTGGGCATAATCCACGATGGCGATGTAGCCGCGTGGCGACCTCAACGTCTGGAAGCGTCCTGCCACAGGCACGAGTTTGCTCATCGACACAAGCACCTCGTCGCGATTCCATCCCAACAGCAGTCCTGCCGCATAAACGGCAGTGAGGTTATAAGCGTTGAACCTGCCAGTGAACATTACCTCAAGCTCGGTGTCGTTGATGATGAGCGAGGTGCCGTCAAGGCGGTCTTCCACTACTCGGCACTTGAAGTCGGCAAGCGACCGCAGCGAGTAAGTATATTTCTTGGCTTTGGTGTTCTGAACCATTACTGTTCCCACTTTGTCATCGACATTCACTACAGCAAAAGCGTCGCTGCCTAGCGCGTCGAAGAACATCTTCTTGGCGGCGATGTATTTGTCAACGGTGCCGTGATAGTCGAGGTGGTCACGTGTGAGGTTGGTGAAGATGCCGCCGGCAAACTTCAAGCCATCGATGCGGTGCTGGTCACAAGCGTGAGAGCTAACCTCCATGAAGGCATAGTCACAGCCAGCCTCCACCATGTCGTGGAGCAAGCGGTTAAGGGTCAGGTGGTCGGGCGTGGTCTGCTTGGCGGGTTCCACTTTCTCGTCGATAATATTCTGAACGGTTGACAGCAAGCCAGCCTTATATCCCAGCAAGCGGGCGAGCTCATAGAGCAAGGTGGCGATAGTTGTCTTGCCGTTGGTGCCGGTAACGCCCACCAGGCGAAGCTTCGACGACGGGTGGTCATACCATGCGCTGGCAAGATGCGCCAGGGCAACGTTGCTGTCGGGCACACGGATGTATGTCACTTGTGGCGACAGCTCCTCGGGGAGCGTCTCGCACACTACCGCGGCGGCACCATTATGAGCCACTTGCCCCAGGAACTGATGAGCATCGACTGTCACGCCGCGCACCGCCACGAATAGGCAGCCTTCGGTCACCAGCCTGGAGTCGCACACCACGTTGGTTATCATCTTGGAGGCATCGCCAGTCACTTGCAGCACCTCGATGTCTCTTAACAGTGTTTCTATTGTTTTAGCCTTCATATCTTTATCTCCTAATATAATTATATATCTAAGGTCAGATTTATCATCGCACCCTTGTTGAACGCTGTGCCTGCGGGAAGACTCTGGTTCACCACACGGCCGGTACCGTTGAAGCGCACATTCAAGCCCACCTTCTCAAGACAAGCCAGCGCCTCACGAATTGTCATGCCACACACATTGGGGACTCCCGATACCGGGCGCGAGGGAGCGCTGAACATCGTTGCCTCCGACGAACCCAGGAAACTGCGCAAGTCGCTAAGCAAACCGCCATTGCTCTGATAGAACAAGGTGGGATTCTTTTGGTAATGAGTCTTGGTGGAGGTAGTGCGATTAAGCGCTGATGAAGAATCGTAGTTGTCGTTAATGTCAAGCATGCCACGGGCATACATCTTTGCTGCAATGTTGTGCAGCACCAGACCACTGCTGGCGGCAGCGCCACGGTTGGCGCCTCGCATCAGCACGATGCAACTGTATTTGGGAGCATTGTAGGGGAAGAAACCGCAAAACGCCAGACGCTTCTCCTCGCTATAGGTGCCATCTTCACGCACGGTATAGGCGGTACCTGTCTTGCCGGCAATCTTCACATTATCGTCCTGAACCCAACGGCGCGCGGTGCCTGAATTGCCCCACACCACATCATACAGCATGATGCGCAACTTCTCGGCATTCTCGGGACTGCACACCTGCTGGCGCACGTAGGTGACGGGAACGATAGAGTCGTGGTCGCTGCCGGGACGGGTGAGCTTCTTTACTAGGTGGGGACGCACATACTTGCCGTCGTTGGCAATAGCGTTATACATGGCGAGGGTGTGCAACGGCGGTATGAGAGTGGCGTAGCCATAGGCCATGCGCGTGAGTGCCACACGGTCCCAATTGGCACGCCCCAGTTTTGCAATCTTGGGTTCCTGCTCGCCGCCAATGCCTGAATTGAAGGGGTCAAAGAATCCCATCTCCTCCAGCCTCTGCCTGAAACCATCAGGGTTTTTCTCATATTTCTTGAGGATAATCTTCGCCATGCCCACATTGCTCGACATCTCTATAATCTGTCGTGGCGTCATGGCACCACCATGTGAGTCCTTGATTATGCTCCCACCATATTCCATTACCGAACTGCCATTGGCAACAACCGCGTTGATGTCGTCAACGATGCCGTCTTCCAGAGCCACCATCATCGAGATGGGCTTCATCACCGAGCCAGGCTCGTAGCCCAGCACGGCATTGTTGCGGCCCTCGTAGTAGTCCTGGAGCTTGTCGCTCCACTCCAGGTTGGAGATAGCCTTAATCTCGCCGGTGTGCACCTCCATCAACACACAGGTGCCCCACACGGCATCGGTCTCTTTGCACACCTTGTAAAGTTCGTTTTCCACGATGTCTTGCAACTGCACGTTGATGGTCGTGGTGATGTCATAGCCGGGCACTGCCGGTGTGCTCTCCCAGTCAACAATGCGATTTGTGAGCTGGATGCGGCGCTTCACGCCAGGCACACCGTAGAGCAGTGAGTCGAGGGCCATCTCCAGCCCCGACCGGCCATGCTGTCCTTCCATGTTTTCCACCTCACCCACATTGCCAATGCTTCGTGAAGCCATCGACCCATAGGGTTTTACTCGTTTTACTGTGGGGTCGGAATAGAAGCCGTTCTTATTCTTTGGCATGTTGAGGAACGGAAATGATTTAAGGCGTAAAAACTGTGCATGTGTTAATCCGGTAAACAATGGATAGACTTTATTTTTGTGGGCTTCATACTGAGCCATTAATTCTTTCTTCCAATCTTTGGCACTTTTCTTATTCTCACAGAACACCTGAAGACTGTCGCATAACGCATTGACACTATCCTTGAACTCGCTGCGCGCAAAGCCCTCGCACGACCAGTCGATGCGTGCGGTATAATAGTTAAGGTTGGCGGCTAGCACACTGCCGTTGTCCGAGAGCAGGCGACCGCGCTCTGGAGGCAGGATGGTCTCTTTGGTTAGCAGGCTATCGGCTTTGTTGTTCCATGACTTGGAATCTACAACCGAAATCTTGAACATATTGTAGATAATCGCCGAGGAAAAAAGCAAAATCACCGCAATTACAAAGAGGTAGCGAAGCAGGATGTGTTGTTTGTTGGATGTTTTCATTGTTCATTAAGTTTAAATGGTGGTTCCTTTGATAAATTAAGATCTATTCCCATCGAATCAACGTAGGTCTTCATCTGGCTCTCGAGGATGCGAGAGTTGTAGCGCGAACTGGCGTCAACAAAATCGGTGCTCGCATTGTTGAGCATCACCTTCATGGTTCCTAACTTTGCCTTGTCGCTCTGGTAAACGTACTTGTTGGAGATATACATCAGCATCATCACCGTGCCGGCAACCACATAAATCCAGTAGCGCTTGAAAAAAACAAGCGTGAGAAAGGTGCGACCCTGCAACACGCGCTGAATCAGCACAATGGGGTTGAGGGTAAAGCTATCCTCGCTTTTCTCTTTATTCTGTTTTTTCTTACTACTCTTTGCCATATCAGTGATGTGCTATTATATAATTTACAATCTTAAATCGTGTGGTCTAAAAAAGTGCCTAATCTCTAATCGCGCGAAGCGCAAGTAATCTCTAATCGGCGCACAGCGCAACTAATCCCTAATCGGCGCACAGCGCCAACTAATCGGTGCGCAGCACCCTCTCGGCAATGCGAAGCTTTGCGCTTCGTGAGCGGGGGTTGCGCTCCACCTCGGCTTCGCTGGCGGTAATCACCTTGTTGTTGATGAGTGTCCAAGGGGTATTTACCCTGCCATAGAAGTCTTTGTCAATCTTACCCTCCACGTTGCCGCTGCGCATGAAGTTCTTCACCAGGCGGTCCTCGAGCGAGTGGTAGGTGATAATCACGAGACGCCCTCCAGGCTTGAGCACTTCGAGCGACTGGTTGAGCAACCGCTTGAGAACGTCAATCTCATGGTTCACCTCGATGCGCAGTGCCTGGAACACCTGAGCAAGCTCTTTCTTCTCCTGACTCTTGCGAATGAAGGGCGACACCACCTCAACCAGGCGACCAGTAGTGGTTATCTCCTCACTGCTTCGAGCCTTGACTATCGCGCTCGCCATGCGTCGCGACTGCTTGAGCTCGCCATAGAGGTAAAGCACATTGGCAAGGCGCTCCTCATCATAGGTGTTCACCACCATAGCGGCATCGGCCTTGCTGTCGCGGTTCATGCGCATGTCGAGACTGCTGTCCTGCCTGAACGAGAAGCCGCGCTCGCTGTCATCGAAGTGATGGAACGACACGCCCAGGTCGGCGAGGATGCCATCGACTTTCTCTATGCCATAATAGCACAAAAAATTCTTCAAAAATGAGAAATTGCTGTGTACAAAAGTAAATCGGCTGTCATTCAGACGATTGGCCCATGCGTCCATGTCTTGGTCAAACGAGAAAAGACGGCCTTTTTCACCCAACTTTTCCATGATGGCACGGCTATGACCCCCACCCCCGAAAGTGACATCCACATAGATGCCTTCGGGGTTGATATTCAACCCATTAACAGTCTCCTCAAGGAGGGCTGGAATATGATACTCTGTAGTGGTCATTTTACTCGTTTATTTAAAGCATTTTTGCGACTTTCGCTTTGAGGGTGTAAAATTACAAACAAAAACTGAAATTTACAAATCCAAACAAAAGAATTTTCATTTATTTACAAAAAAGTTATTAACAATCCTGTTGATAAGTTTTTAATGTGTTGATTGATAGTGTTTTCCTTGCATTGGTCCAATATTTTGCCATTGTAAACTATTCACATTTGTATCCTGCCGAAAAAAGGGAACAGAAATACCATGCGCCACATTATTCATTGAAATTTTGAATAAAAATACTGAATATATTTTTGCGTTTAAGAAATTTAGATTATATTTGCTAGCTAATATATAGAGAATCAAACCAAACTTATTTATAAATAACTATTTCTTAACTTTTTAACCCAAATTAGTTTTTATGGCAAAAAACCGTCTATTACTTCTGCTTATGCTCTGCATGAGTGTTGGATTGCTTGCGCAAGCTGCTCCAATCACTCAACAACAGGCTCAGCAGGAAGCACAGAAGTTCTTGCTTGACAAGAAGATGACTAACAGCGTTACGCTCGCTTCTAAAGCTAACAAGAAACTTAAAGCTGCAACCTCTGCAGCCTACTATGTGTTCAACGTTGGCAACAACCAAGGATGGGTAATCGTCTCGGGCGATGACCGCACTAACCCCATTTTGGGGTTCAGCAACGAGGGTTACTTCGACGAGGCTAAAATTCCCGCCAACATGAAGGCTTGGCTCGACGAGTATGCACTCCAAATCACTCAAATTGATGAAGTTGCACCTTCTCAGCTCAATGAGGCTTTGGCAGCTCCAAGGGTGATGAACGTGGTTGACACCCGCAATTCCATCGCCCCAATGCTCACCACTAAGTGGGACCAGGCGACTCCCTACTGGAACGAGTGTCCAAAGTTCATGAACGGCACGACCGAGGAGGAGGGCTACGAGCTCGCCTACACTGGCTGCGTGGCAACTTCAATGTCGCAACTGATGAAATTCCACAATTATCCCGAACAAACCACACAGGTGATTCCTTCCTACACCTTCACCTATAGCGATGGCAACTACAACTATGCCACCGTTGAAATGGAAGAGCTGCCCATCACCACCTTTGACTGGGCTCACATGAAGGACAGCTACACTGGTGCCGAGGACGAAATCTACACTTCGGCAGTAGCTCACCTCATGTACTACGTGGGTTGCGCCGTCAAGTCGCAGTATGGCGTGTCGTCAACTGGTGCCTACACCGACGACATTCCTGGTGGTTTCAAACTCTTTGGCTACGGCTCTAAACTCGCCTATCGCAACGACTACACACAAGATGTGTGGGACGAGATGGTGTATCAAGAGCTCGCTGCCGGACGACCCATGATTTACAACGGTACCGCAGGCAGCGGTGGAGGACACTCTTTCGTGTGCGACGGATATGAGTTTGGCAACTATTTCCACATCAACTGGGGATGGTCAGGCATGGGCAACGGATATTTCCAGCTCGCAGTCATGAACCCCTACGCCAGCGGCATCGGTGGCTCATCAAGTGCCGAAGGCTACAACATGAAGCAGAACATCGTCTATAACGTCATCCCAGGTGGCGCTACTCCCGGTGGCGATGACGAGGAGGAAGATCCTGTGCTTACCTGCACAGCCATCAGTGGTCCTAGTGGATGGGATCGTGACGGACTCTCCTACCCCTTCAGAATCTACAAGAGCAAGATCGTGAAGGTGAGCTACAGCGACCATGCCAACTCGGGCAAGAAGTTCAAGACCGCACTCGCTCTCTATGACCCAAGCACCGACTCATTCACCATCTGCGAGAACTCCGAAAGCAATGGCTACTTCACCGTTACCACCTCGGCACTCGGAGAGACCACCTCGTTTGGCTCGGGCATCCAGTCCAACGCCAGCAACGTAATCAAGTTTGGCGCTGGCATGACAGGCACCTACCGTCTGGTGGGAGCCTATCAGCTTCAAGGAACTAGCGAGTGGAAAATGATGAAGGAGAGCGACCGCTACTATCTTGAAGTGGTGCTGACCAACTACTCGGCAACAGCAAGCGAGCATCCGGTAATCAACCTCCAGACCACCAACTGGGAGTTCACTGGCGGCGAGCGCGTGGGTGTCAAGGAGCAGGTTAACGTCACCGTAAAGAATAACAGTGCCGACCGCTTCTTCGGCGACCTGTATCTCGACTTTGGCGGACAGCAGATTGACGAGTATTCGCAATATACCACCGTTGTTACCGCCGAGGTACTCCCAGGTGAGGAGTCGGTAGTGACCTTCAACGTCACACCCACCTCGTCGGGAACCAAGACCGTGCGACTCATGCGTCTTGACAAGTATGGCAGCTACGTAAATATCGGTTCGGGCTCGGTGACCATCGCCCAGAGCGCCGAGGCTCAAGAGCTCAACCTCTCGGTGGTTATCGCTGCCGAGAACGCGGTGCCAGCCGACAACCCTGGCGACTTCGACGTGATTTACGACAGCCACGCCCACTTCAGCGCTACTATTACCAACAATAGCAATGGCGAATACAACAAGTATGTGCTCGCTCCCCTGTTTATCATCACCAAGAACGAGGACGGCACAGTAGCTGGCGGCACTATGGTAACCTACAAGCAGAGCACTTTGAACCTTGCCGCTGGCGAGTCGAAGACTCTCTATTTCGACTTCGACAACCTCGCCTATGGCTCTACCTACGCCATGAACGTGTATGCCCGAAACTATGTCCCCGACAACGAGGAGGGCACACATCTGGAGAATATCGTGCAGCCAGGACAATCGGTTTACTACGACATCCTCCCCGGCATCATCACTTGGACTGCCGAGGGCGAGCGCAACGGTTACAAGCCTGTTGAGGGCTTCCAGATTGCCAGCGGTGTGGCTGCCGTGAGCCTAGAGGGTCTCACTATGAGCAACATCGAGCCTAACGACAACCCCAACACCCTCTACTTCCTCGACGAGGGCGCAACTGCTCCGGCAAGCCTCAACGGCAGCAACGTGGTGGTGGGAACTACCGCAGCAAGCATTGCTCTCACCGACGGTTATCCCTACTTCACTCCGCAGAGCTTCACAGCTCAGAACATCAGCTACACCCGCACCTTCGACAAGGCTCGTCAAGACGGCGTTGCCGAGAACTGGAGCACCATCGTGCTGCCATTCACTCCCGCCACTTGCTCGGCAAGTGCCAGCAATATGTGGATTGAGCGATTTGCGCAAGAGAGTGATGGCGAGGTAGTATTCAATGAAGTTGCAAGCATGGAGGCCAACGTGCCTTACATCATCGCTATCAACAAGACCGCAGGTCTCACTGGCACTCCCATCACCTGGGCGGCTAATAATGTGCTGCTCAAGCCCGAGCCCATCGCCTACACCAGCGGTGAGAAATACCTGATGGCAGGCTCTTTCATCAACCAGTCGCTTGAAGGCATCTATGCCGTTAACTCGGCAGGCTCCCTCGCCAAGTGGGAAAGCGCCCCACAAGCTGTGGCATCGTTCCGCGCCTATTTCAAGGAGATTGAGGCACTTGACAACCATGACGACATACCGCTGCCTGGCGAGGAACAGCAACAGCAAGTCGTTCTTGGCGATGTGAACGGCGACGGTGAGGTTACCAGCGTAGATGTCACTGTTCTTTATAACTACCTGCTCAATGGTGACGCCAGCTACATGGTCAATGGCGACCAGAACGGTGACGGCTCAATCACCACTAACGATGTGACATTTGTCTATAACATCCTCCTAGGAACAGAATAATCAAAAGAACTGAACCAAAAAAAATGAGACTCGAAGCTTCATGGCCTCGAGTCTCATTTTTATCTATTGAGTTCCGTCTGCTGCGATGCCATCGCAACAACTGGCAACAACTGGCAGCAACCACGTCAAGCATTTTGCCTGCGGCGCTTGAACTCAATTATCTTATCCATCACCTTCTCTTTATGCATCAACACCACCACAAATACCATCAGCAGCAGCGTGCGGTAAATCACATTATCAACGGTGTTGCCCCAGTCAACCAGCACGCTAGCCACGTAGAGCACTGCCGTCAGAGCGACGTAGAAGCCTATCTCTTTCAATGGGTAATCAATAGGATAATACTTCCTTCCCACCAAGTAACAGAGCACCATCGACACGCCATAGCCCACAAAACCGCCCCAGGCACATGCCATATAGCCATAATGCGGAACAAACAGGAAGTTGATTGCCACAAGAATAGCGCAGCCTATCAACGAAAACCATGCTCCCCAAATGGTCTTATCGGCAAGCTTATACCAAAACGACAGGTTGAAATACACTCCCATCATTATCTCGGCCGCCATCACTATGGGCACCACTTTCAGGCCCTCCCAGTAGTCGCGGCCAATGATATACTTGAGCACGTCAATCCACGCTACAACCACCATGAATGCCAGCAGCGTGAAAATGATGAAATATTTCATCGCGGCGGCGTAAGCCTCGCGGTTGTCCTTGTCGCGACTCTTGCCGAAGACAAACGGCTCATAAGCCCAGCGAAAGGCGTTGGTGATAATCGCCATAATCATCGCTATCTTGCACGCCGCACCATAGATGCCAAGCTGCGCGCGACCGTTGGCACTGTCATCAATGAAGGGATACAATATCTTGTCGGCGGTCTGGTTGAGGATGCCCACGATACCGAGCACCAGTAAGGGCCACGTGTATTCGAGCATCCTTTTGAGCAGCTTCCAGTCCATCTTGTATTCTATGCTCGTGAGCTCTTTCCAAAAGAGCAGAGTCACCAAGCCAGTACACACCAAGTTGAGGTAGAAGGCATAGCCCACACCAATGCTGGGGTCATAAATCGTGCCTATTTCAGAAGGGAATTTCTCATATAGCCACGGCAGCAGCAAGAAATAAATCAAGTTTAGACCTATGTTCAGAATGATGAAAGAGAATTTCAGGGCGGCAAACTTAATTGCCTTGTGCTGGTAGCGCAAGTAGGCATATAGAATCGACTGAATGGCATCAAGAGCCACCACTACCGCCATCACCCACAAATAGCTAGGATGGTCGGCATAACCCATCCACGGTGCTAGCCACGGCAGCAACAGGAACACCAGCAGCACAAAAAAGGCCGAGACAGCAGCGACCGACAAAAAGGAGGTGGACAGCACCGCCTTGGGGTTCTCTTCATCTTTGTTTGAAAACCTGAAGAAGGTGGTCTCCATACCAAAGGTAAGGATAATGATTATCAGCGCTGTATAGGCATAGATATTGGTGATAATGCCATACCCTCCCGACGAAGCACTAATCTTGGCGGTATATAGCGGTACAAGCAGGTAGTTCAAGAAACGACCCACCATGCCCGTCATGCCATATATCACGGTATCCTTGGCTAAAGACTTTAAATTTGCCATAATTGAGTACCTTTTTGAGTTTTATAGAGAACAAGAGAACAAGAGAACAAGAGAACAAGAAAACAAGAGGACAAGAGGACAAGAGAACAAGAAAACAAGAGGACAAGAGAACAAGAGAACAAGAGAACAAGGAAACAAGAGAACAAGGAAACAAGGAAACAAGAGAACAAGGGACAGAGCAATAAAACTGTGAACTAAAAAAGCGATTGCTGGCCATCTTTGCTCTGTGGACGGTCGAGTTTCAAATGGCTGAATGCCAAATCGGTAGCCACACGACCGCGAGGAGTGCGCTTGATGAAGCCCTCTTTTATCAGGAACGGCTCATACACCTCCTCTATCGAGCCAGCATCTTCGTTGAGGGCTGCGGCAAGGGTGGAGAGCCCTACAGGACCTCCGCCAAACTTGTCGATAATAGTGGTCAGCAACTTGTGATCCACTTCGTCGAGGCCGTAAGTGTCGATGTTCAGAGCCTCAAGGGCATATTTCGCTATGTCGCTGTCGATCTTGCCGCTGCCTTTCACCTGGGCGAAGTCGCGCACACGGCGCAGCAGCGAGTTGGCGACACGTGGCGTGCCACGGCTGCGCAACGCTATCTCACGGGCAGCGTCGTCATAGATGGGTACCGACAGCAGCCGCGCCGAGCGCTTGATGATGCCCTCCAGCACCTCATGACCGTAGTATTCCAAGTGGCAGTTGATGCCGAATCGGGCGCGCAACGGGGCAGTGAGCAGACCGCTGCGGGTGGTAGCGCCTATCAAAGTGAACGGAGCCAGCGTGAGCTGCACCGAGCGGGCGCCAGGACCCTTATCTATCATAATGTCGATGCGGTAATCTTCCATAGCAGAGTACAGATATTCCTCTACCACAGGGCTCAAGCGATGTATCTCGTCGATGAATAGCACGTCATTCTCCTCAAGTGAGGTGAGCAGACCTGCCAAGTCGCCAGGCTTGTCAAGCACGGGACCGCTGGTGACCTTGAAGCCCACGCCCATCTCGTTGGCGATAATGCTCGACAACGTGGTCTTGCCAAGTCCAGGAGGACCATAGAATAATGTGTGGTCGAGTGCCTCGCCACGCTGACGGGCTGCAGCGACAAACACCCTTAGGTTGTTGATAATAGCCTCCTGACCAGCAAAGTCGTCAAACCTCACCGGTCGCAGAGCCTTCTCAAAATCGCGGTCGCCCTGAGACCGCTCCCGACGTATGTCAAAATCTTCTTCCATATACTCTTGCGCAATTATCAAAATGCAAAATTAGTAAAAAGTTTTCTGTTACCAAGTTTTTAGTTGTTAGTTTTTAATTCTGTTCTTGGTTATTGTGCTGCAAGAGCGTTGCAGGCATCAGCTTTGCGACAAAAAAAAACAATAGCCGCCAAGCAGGTTGTCCCCACCAGGCGGCGTTTGCCATTATGTTAGAAATAATTATTTCCCGAACTTGATGCGCAGTTTATCTATCATGTCTTCTGTCATGGTGTCGAGGTCATACTCCGGCTTCCAGTCCCACTCCATGCGAGCACAGGTGTCGTCAAGGCGGTTAGGCCATGAATCGGCGATGCCCTGACGTAGAGGGTCAATCTCATATTCCATCTCAAAGTCGGGGATGTACTTCTTGATGCAGTTGTAGATAATCTCGGGGTCAAAGCTCATCGACGCAATGTTAAACGAGTTGCGGTGTACGAGCCTACTGGGGTCGGCCTCCATTATCTCGATGGCGGCACGCAGCGCGTCGGGCATATACATCATGTCCATTAAGGTGCCGGCCTTGATGGGGCACTTGAATTTCTCGCCCTTGACGGCGCTGTAGTAGATATCAACTGCATAGTCGGTGGTGCCGCCGCCAGGAGGGGTGACATAGGAGATAAGACCTGGGAAGCGCACCGAACGGGTGTCAACGCCAAAGCGGGTGAAGTAGTAGTTGCTCAGCAACTCGCCGCTCACTTTGGTGACGCCATACATTGTGCGGGGCTGCTGGATGGTGTCCTGGGGAGTGCCGTCTTTGGGGGCATTGGGACCAAAGGAACCAATGGAACTAGGGGTGAACACAGCGCAGTTGCATTCACGAGCCACCTCGAGGGTGTTCATCAAGCCGCCAATGCCTATCTTCCACGCCAGCAGGGGCTTGCTTTCGGCTACCGCCGAGAGCAGCGCAGCGAGGTTGTAGATGGTGTCGATGTCATATTTCTTCACGGCATCGGCAATCTGCTGGGCGTTGGTGATGTCAACCACCTCTTTAGGACCAGAATCGGCAAGCTTGCCTTTGGGTTCTGCGCCAGGGATGTAACCGGCTACTACGGCATCGTTGCCATAAACGCTTCTTAGCTTCATGGTGAGTTCAGAGCCAATCTGCCCTGTTGACCCAATTACTAAAATATTCTTCATTTCGTGATAAAAATAGTTGTTTTAAAGTTATGATTTGCAAAATTACTCAACAACAATCAAATTTTATAAAATTTCGGCAAAAAAATTGTTCTATGTCGCATTTTTTTTAGAACTTTGTGCCTAAAGAAGAAAACATAACCTAAATAAACAACGATTTAACTATGTACGGCAAATTTCAAGAACACCTTAGCAATGAGCTGGCTGCTATCAGAGAAGCTGGACTCTACAAAGAAGAAAGACTAATCACCACAGCCCAAAAGGCTGCCATCAAAGTGAAACCCGAGACCGATGTGCTCAACTTCTGCGCCAACAACTATCTGGGACTTAGCGACAACACACGCCTGATCAATGCCGCTCAGGACATGATGGCGAAGCGTGGCTTCGGTATGTCGAGCGTGCGCTTCATCTGCGGCACTCAAGACATCCACAAAGAGCTCGAAGCTGCCATCAGCGACTATTTCCAAACTGAGGACACTATCCTCTACGGCTCGTGCTTCGACGCCAATGGCGGTCTCTTCGAGGCATTGCTCGGTCCTGACGACGCTATCATCAGCGACGCGCTCAACCACGCCTCAATCATCGACGGCGTGCGCCTGTGCAAGGCAAAACGCTACCGCTATGCCAACGCCAACATGGAAGAGCTCGAGGAGTGCCTAAAGCAGGCTCAAGAGCAGCGATTCCGCATCATCGCCACCGACGGCGTGTTCTCGATGGACGGCAATGTAGCTCCAGTTGACAAAATCGTGGAGCTCGCCGAGAAATACGACGCCATGGTTATGGTTGACGAGTCGCACTCGGCAGGTGTGGTTGGTCCCACTGGCCACGGTGTGGCAGAGCAGTTCAACCTCTACGGCAAAATCGACGTGTTCACCGGCACCCTCGGCAAGGCATTTGGTGGCGCTATGGGAGGCTTCACTACTGGCCGCAAGGAGATTATCGCCATGCTGCGTCAGCGTTCGCGCCCCTATCTGTTCTCTAACTCGGTGGCTCCTGTCATCGTGGGCGCAAGCCTCGAGATGTTCAAGATGCTCAAAGAGAGCAACGCTCTGCACGACAAACTCATCGACAACGTAAACTACTTCCGTGACAAGATGATGGCGGCAGGTTTCGACATCAAGCCCACTCAGAGCGCCATCTGCGCCGTGATGCTCTACGACGCCAAACTCTCCCAAGACTTCGCTGCCGCTATGCAGGAAGAGGGTATCTATGTGACAGGATTCTACTATCCCGTAGTGCCCAAGGGCGAGGCGCGCATCCGCGTGCAACTCTCTGCAGGTCACGAGCATGAGCACCTCGACAAAGCCATCAACGCCTTCATCAAGGTGGGCAAAAAACTCGGCGTGATAAAGTAAACACTTTTTCTTTTTCATAAGTTGGTTTTCCCTCAGGCTACACACTTTTGCCTGGGGGATTTTTCCTTTTTCCCTTTCTCCAAAACCAGTGAGAACACAACAAGTAACAAAGGCAAGGAAGCCACAAAACTCAGCGACAGTGCCCTCTTGTCATGGTCTTCTATAAAATGACAAATCAAAACGAAAAACCTAAAGCTTGTTAATAACTTTTTTGACAAAAACCTTTTTACTTTTCAGAAAAATATTAATTTTGTAAAAAATATTGCCTTTTCGCAAACAATAGGCAATACTTATCAACTTGATTTATATAGAAATATATAAATTATACCAAATCAAAACGTAAAATCACCCAAGGCGAGCCTCGGGTGATTTTATACTTTTAAAAGGAGAGGGAAAAGAGGAAAGGAGAGGGAAAAGAGGAAAGGAAAGGGAAAAGAGGAAAGGAAAGAGAAAAGAGGAAAGGAAAGGGAAAAGAGGAAAGGAGAGGGAAAAGAGGAAAGGAAAGGGAAAAGAGGAAAGGAAAG
>CALGGO010000035.1 GCA_937916085.1 uncultured Prevotellaceae bacterium
AAGCTGGAAATGTTGAATTTATTGGTAAGTTCACTGCTGAACTCGGTTCAAAAGTGGAATTTACGCAATTTATTGACGAATAATTTGTATTATTAACCGTTGATTTCTATTTTTGCGGTAAAATTATTGACATAAAGATTATTATTTAACAAAACTATTAATTTATATAGTTATGAAAAAGATTTCATTTTTATTGTTGGGAGTGCTGATGATGACCAACGCCAGTGCAGCCGAATATGAATATGTGCCCCTCGTGCGCGAGGGAGTTCTTTGGGAATATGTGGGTATTGAACAACAGGGTTCTTTTATAGAGTTTAATCTTGAGTCTCTTTACACCCTTGAACTTAATGGAACGACAACAGTTGACGGCTTAGTGTATTATAATATGTACCGTACCAACTATGACTTGAAAGGCAATCCCCAAGAGCCTTATCTTGTGACGTGCCTAAGAGAAGAAAATAAGGTGGTGACATCTCTTAAGAATGATTATGTGTATACTGGAGATACTGATTATTTTGATACTCTATTTTATTGGTGTGAAATACCAGGAGCATTATATGACTTCAATAAGCCTATGTTTTTGCCGAACTTGACCCCATTCGAATTTTACGATGTTCCTTATCCATATGATTATAATAACTGCTCACAAATCGAACTTGGAATTGGAGAAACAATAAGGAAAGGTTATAATATATGCAATGATGGTGCTTTAGGAGATTTTAAAACTATCGAAGGTATTGGTGTTGACTGTATGTTTGGCGACTTGCTTGTACCATTTAGACATTTTTCTACTGGAATGGATGGTAATGCAGGTCTCTCGGCTGTTTATGAGAACGGAGAACTGGTGTATAAAGGTTGCATGTATGATGTGGCTCAACGGTTGAAGCATAAGAAAGCAGACGTGGATGGTGACGGTGATGTGACATCGGCCGATGTCACTGCAATCTACAACTTTTTGCTTGGAAACAGCAGAGAAGTGCCAGCTTCCTATGACGTGGATGGCGACGGCGTTGTCACCACCGCCGACATCACCGCCATCTACAACGTGATATTGGGATTACAGTAAGGATGTGTGATGGCGCCATCGCGGCAATTATATGGTGCTACGCACAATAACAGCGCAACAATATTTTTAGCGAAGCTTTATTTGCACTACTCTAGGAGTGGCAAAGATATTTTTCAAAACAACAACTTAAAACCAAAAAGCATTATGAGAAAAAATTTCACAGTATTGGCTGCGGCATTAGTTTGCCTGGCAGCATCGGCGCAGGAGTGCCCCACAAAGACGATGATGTATCTACTCGACGGCGAAGACGCCTCAAATGTAGAGATTGAGCTAGGTCTGAGCGAGAATAACAGCGTTCACCTTGACGGCTTCTACTTCAAGATCGCGAAGCCAGAGGGCGCGACATGGAAGAAGGTTTCGGGAAATGACTATTTCACCACTCAGGGTTACGGGACTTATATCATGGCATGCACAACGGGGTATGTTGATGATGAAGATAACGTGGTGGAGATTACCGATGAGCTGCTCGAGGAGCTTTGCAGCCACTGCTGCGATGTTCAGAGCAGTGTGCAAGATGAAAAACTCACTATCATAGAGGTCCTTAACGCGTACTTCTGCCGCCACTATCCCGATTATCCAGGCAAGGTGGGCAAGTTTGCCATCGACATGTCAGGACTTGAGGATGGAGAATATGAGCTTTACTCAGAGAACACCCCCGAGAATGGCGCTTTGGATTATTTTATGGAGGAACAGCACACTTGGCAACTCGACAAGCCAATGGTGATCACCCTCTCGAAGCAAGGCGACAGTGTTACAGAGAAGAGCAGGACAGCAGCGACTTATGTTTCGTCAATTACCGGCATCGGCACTGTAGGAGCTGACAATCAGGGCGACAGCCGCATCTACGACCTCCAGGGCCGCGAACTCCAGAATGCTCCCGAGCACGGCATCTACATCCAACACGGAAAGAAGCATGTGAAGTAAGGCAGTTCCGAGCCTAATGACTGATTTAGGCTTAGTGTGTTCTAAAGAAACCCCTCCGAGAGTAAAGGCATAACTCTCGGAGGGGAAATTTGTTTGAATTGGACGCTGAATTACTGGAATGCGTTCTCGCTCAGGCCCTTGCCGCCGAGGGCGAGATCCTTCATGTAAGCAGGAACAGGCTTGCCCAGATACTTGTCCACATAGAGCTTGGCAAGGTACTGACCGAGCATGAAGCCGTGTCCGCGCAGACCAGTGAGGAGTCCCACTTCCGGGTCGATGATGTAGCGTGGCTCGATATAGTAGCCCGCCCACACGGCGTGGAAGCCTACCGATGCCAGGTTAGGAATCCACTGGGCGAACATCTCGCTCACAATCTTGAGGAATGCCTGGCTGTTGTACTTCAGGTTCTGGCGTGCCTCGTAGGGGTCGCAGTCGGGCGACGCGCAGCCTATGATTTGCCCCGTGTGCAAGAACTGCTGTCCATAGACGGCGTTGAAGCCTTTGTAGTGCCGGCGGTCGATAATCATGTCGAGCGAATCACCGTTCACACCCATATTGGGCAATCGACGGGTGATGAACGCCTGATGCTTTACAGGGAAGAGCTGGGTGTCGATGCCGAGCATGTCGGTGAATTTCTCTGAGCCCCAACCCATGGCATTGACAAAGTGGTCGCAAGTGTACTGCACATAGTGCTTGTCGTGACGGCGCACCAGCACGCGGAATTTGTCGCCCACGCGCTCCACGTGGAGCACCTCGCAGTCTTCGAGCACCTCGCCGCCATGCTGCTTGCCCACGGTGCGCACATAGTCGATGGTGCGTCCAGGTGTGGCTTGCCAGCAGTTCTTGGAAATCAAGGCGTGGCTGTAGATGTTGTCGTCAGGGTTCCAGTAAGGCGAAATCTCCTTGGTGAAGTCCTTGCGGTCGATCATGTAGGCCTCGCTCCAGGCGCGTGAGGCGTCGAGAGAGCGGTAGGTGGCATCGTCATGCACGAGGTTCACATAGCGGGTCATTTTCAGGTCGATGTTGCAATGCTCCTGGTCATCGCGGAAAATCTCCAAGTTGTGCATAGCGATGTCGCTGATGTCGGGATTGGAGAATGCTGGGCGACCGCCACCGATGCAGCGCCAAGTCGAGCCGCGGTCATAGTTGACCAGAACGGTGCGCTTGCCTGCCTCGGCAAAATAGCGAAATGCGGCACTACCCGCCATACCGCCTCCAGCGACGAGGATTTCGGTCTCGGCTTTCTCGATTACTGAGCCATGCTCAAAGACGAATGTCTCTTTGGATTCACCATTATACACATCGCCCAGAGTCACCTGGTTGGCGAGAGGAGCGCGTGGTGTGCTGTCGCCAGTCACCTCAATGCCATGAGCGCGCAAAATCTGCTTGGCTCGTGACACGCAGCGCTTGCCACGGCAGGGACCCATACCCATGCGAGTGGTGTGCTTGAGCTCGTCAACCGAGATGTACTTGCGGTCGCCAATCACGGCGAGCAGAGTCTTCACATCCACATCCTCGCAGTGGCACACGAAGGCCTTGCCTTCCTCGGGGTTAGTGAGAGGACGCAGGTTCAACGGCTCGGGATAGCGATCCTTGAGGATGAAGCCGTTCACTTGGTTCAGGTCATCGGCCTTGGTGGCTTTGACACGTGCCACATTGGTCTTGTTGTCTTTCTTGAGCACTTTCTCGATGACACCTTCGCCCACCTTGGCGCCGTTGTCATCAACGAGGAACACCTCTTTGCCCTCTTCCACCTCATATTCCACAGGCAGGAACATCACATTCTTGCGCTTGTCGTAGCCGAAGATGGCGAGGCCGGGGCAGTGGTTCACGCACTGCATGCAGCCTATGCACTTGTCATAATCGACAATGGGAACCGACGATGTGGTGGGTTTTGAAATCGCGCCCTGCGGACAAGAGAATGTGCAAGGGTTGCAAGCGAAGCCATAGAGACAGTTGATTTTCACGTAGGGCTTTGCCGCCATGCGCTCCTCATTGGGGATGCGGGGCTCGTCGAGCAGACGCACGGGGCGCTGCTGTGAGTCGATATACTGGCGTGAAACTTCGAGATAGTCTTCGTAGGGGAAACGCATGCCCATCTCCTGAGCCACCTCGTATGCCACCTGCTTGCCGCGCAGCACAGCACTGGTGCCTTCACCAATGCGCACTGCGTCGCCCGCTCCATACACGTTGCGGCCGAATACTGAGCGACCCTTCACAAGCAGTTGATTGTCGGGAATAAGACCAGTGCAGATGTTGATAATGTCGATGTCGTCAATCACCTGCTCGGTGCCGGGTATAGGTTGGAAATTCTTGCACTCGGCAATGACAGCGCCGGTAACGCCAGTGTAATCCTCGTTAGGGATGGCGCGGATGAGCACGTGCGAAGTCATGATGGGGATGCCCAAGCGGCGCACGCGGTTGGCCTGCACGGGGAAGCCGCCCTCGTGGTCCATACCCTCGATAATCGCCTTGATGGTCGCGCCAGCCTGCATGGCTTGGTAGCTGGTGAGGTAGCCTATGTTGCCGGCACCCACGGTAAGCACGCGCTTGCCGAGCAGGGTGTGCTCCTGGTTCATCATCTTTTGGAACACGGCAGCGGTGTAAACGCCTGGCACGTCATCGTTCTCAAACACTGGCATGAAAGGCACGGCGCCAGTAGCCACTACCAGATGGTCGGCGTCGATGTAGCTCACCTCTTGGGTGACGATATTCTTCAGTGCTATGCGGCGGCCTTCGAGCAGGTCCCACACGGTGTTGTTGAGCAGGATGCCGTCGTGGTTGTCGCCAGCGAGTGTCTTGGCGATGTCGAAGCCGCGCATGCCGCCAAACTTCTGCTCCTTCTCAAAGAAGAAGAACTGGTGGGTCTGCATGTTGAACTGACCGCCCTCGGTGGCGTTGTTGTCAACCACAATGTTGGGGATGCCCAGAGCGGTGAGTTGCTCACGGCACGCCAGTCCGGCGGGACCGCCGCCAATGATGGCGACTGTAGTCTTGTAAATCTTAGTCTCGTGGGCTGTCGGAGCCTTGCCCTCGGGCATATAGTCCTTGGGTATCTCGCGCACCTCTTTCACACCATCAACGCTGGTGATGCAGATGCGGCGCACCGTGCCGTCAACGAGCATTTCGCAGGCGCCGCACTTGCCGATGCCGCACTCGAGGCTGCGGTTGCGGCCGCTGGTGCTGTGGCTGTGTACGATTAGTCCTGCCTGATGAAGGGCGGCGGCAATGGTTTTGCCTTTCTGACCGCGAACGGTTCTCCCTTCAAACTGGAATTCCACAAATTCTTCTTTTGGAAGCTCAAGAATGGGATGTTTGTCAATTTTATACATAATGACTGGTTTTATGGTTTGTTGGTTTTTAAGTTGTAGAAATTAGTTATTAGTTTTTTAATAATGGGCTTATAAAATGCGGCGCATTTCTTAAAACCTACAAATATAACATATTTTTGTGTATATTGTATGTACTTACCAAAATTATTGAGATAATTTAACCCAAATCGACCGAAAAACTTACAAGCGAACAAGCTGACGAGCGAACAAGCTGACGAGCGAACAAGCTGACAAGCGAACAAGCTGACGAGCGAACAAGCTGACGAGACAAGTGTAATTTGTTTATCGTGGATCGGGAAACTAGTGAAACGGCAAACTAGCGAGCAACGCGAGCGGCAAACTAGCGAGTAACGCGAGTGGCAAAACCCATTGTGCTCGTTAGCTACTAGACTACTAAAAACAATAAAAAAACTCCTAAAAAATATTCACTGCCTTTGTGATTACCATAATTATAATTAACTTTGGCAACTTTTTATGACCAATTAAGCAAATATTTATAAAACAACTATTTTTTAAAAACACACCATTAATGAAAAAACTTTTATCTCTACTGACTGTCGTTATGGTTGCTATGCAACTGATGGCAGCGCCTGTTGATGTGACAACAGCTAAGACTAAGGCCGAGCAGTACCTGGCACAAAAGGTATATGCAGGCAAGACTATGGCTCCCAAAGCCACTGAAGCAACTCTGATCAAGACCGAGATGGGCGAGAAAGCTCAGACTCCAGTTTATTACATCTTCAACACAGCTACCACCTTCGTGATTGTGTCGGGTGACGACCGTGCCGAGGAAATCCTCGCCATTGGCGACAAGCCCCTCAACCTCGACCGCATCCCCCAAAACATGCAGGTGTTGCTCGACCAGTACAAAGAACAACTCGACTGGCTGCTCACCAACCCCGACGTGAAGGTTGACAAACCCGTTGCCGTGAAGTCGCCAAAACTCAAGGCCAAAGCCGTTGGCCCACTGATGACGGCGCTCTGGGACCAGGAAGCTCCCTACAACAACCTGTGCAAGTTCACCTATAGCGGCACCACCTACACCTGCTTGACAGGTTGCCCCGCCACTTCGGCGTCGATGGTGCTTTATTACTGGAAATATCCCACTGGACCAGTTGGGCCAGTACCTGCCTACACCTCAACTCTCGACATTGGCGGTGGCGGTTACTGGGGCAACGAGGTGAACTTCACCTATGCCGCACTGCCACAAGTGACCTTCGACTGGGACAATATGCTTGACGACTACACCAGCGGCTCCGCCCTCGGATATACCACCGAGCAGGGCAATGCCGTGGCTACCCTCATGCGCTATGTGGGTCAGGCCGAGGAGATGATGTATGGCGTTAATGGCAGTGGCATCTACACCAGCGCTGCACAGATTGTCGCCGACATGTACATAAGCTTTGGTTATGACGAGACCACTACACGCCTGGTGCATAAGTCGGAATATACCGAAGCGTCGTGGGCACAGCTCCTGCAAGAGGAGATTGCCGAGGGACGCCCAGTGGTGTTTATGGCAGTTGACAGCTATAATGGCGGTCATGCCTTCAACGTTGACGGCTACGACTCTAGCCTCAACAAGTATCACGTGAACTTCGGCTGGAGCGGCGACGGCAACAACTGGTATGCCATGAACGCCTTCTCTTACGGTGGTTACACCTTCAACAGCGACCAGCAGATGATTATCGGCATCCAGCCTCCTATGGGCGTGATTAAAGCCACCCCCAGTGAGGTGAACTTCAATGGCTTTGCCGGCGAGACCTATACCCAGATTGTGAAAGTTCAGGCCCGCAACCTCGAGAGCAATGTTGATATTGCGCTTACTGGCGACAATGTTTATAGCATTAGCCACACCACCATCACAGCCGCCGAGGCAGCCAATGGTGTTGATGTAGTGGTGACCTACGCTCCCGCCGAGGCTGGCAACACCAGCGCCACTATCACACTCTCGTGTGCCGATGAGGATGTGGAGACCGTTACCGTGCCCATCACCGGTGTGGCAATGCCACGAGTGCCCACCATCCTTGTGGAGCCCGCATCGCTTGACTACAGCGCTGCGCTGTCGAAGCCAATGACCAAGACCATCACCCTGACTGGCGCTTTCTTGACCAACGATGTGACAGTGACGCTCACCGACAACAATGGCGTGTTCACTGTTACCCCAACCACAATATCTCAAAACAGCACTGATGTGAACACTCCTGTTGCCGTAGCGGTGACCTTCGACTCGCCTGTAGAGGGTGACTTCTCAGGCACTATCACCTTTGCCAGCGAGGGTGCCGAGACTAAGACGGTAGCGCTCACTGGTAGAGCACGAGACGGTGGAGCAGCTACCGACCCATATCTCGACATCGCTCAGTATGAGACTATCGACGAGGCAGGTGCCACAGTAAGCGGCATGAGCGCTATCTACAAATACACCGAGTATGAAGACGAGGAGTGCGCTTGGCTCACAGTATCTAACTATGGCGCATCAAAAGCCGATGCTAACCAAAACTGGCTTGAGACCTCATCGCTGTCGCAATACAACAATTCGTGGGATGCGACAGATATATTCCCTGGCGATGACGCCTACTTCGGCTCCAATCAGGGTTATTCGATTTATGGCAGCGGCAGCCAGACGTTCTATGTGACCAACTGCTCGCAGGTGAAGGCCTACGTTAAGGGTGGCAGTTACTCAAGCTCCAGCGCGTCGTTGTCGATATATGAGTGTACCCTCAATGCCGATGGCTCGCTTACTGCATCAACTTCAGCAGTCAGCACCGTGCAAGGCAGCAATGGCGTGATCACCTCGGCCGAGCTTGACGACAGCAAGATTTATAAGGTGGAAATTGCCGGAGGCGGCTCTTATCCTGACCTCTTGGAGGTGGGCTTCAAGACCGAGATTAATTCACTCGAGGTTCCTGTGGCTACCGCTGCCGCCGACATTACCGACAACAGCTTCGTCGCTAACTGGACCGCTTGCGAGGGTGCAACGAGCTACATCCTGCGCGTGATGCCTAAGAACTACGACATCCTCACTGAGGGATTCTCGAAGTTCACCAAGACTGGCGCTCAAGACATCGGCACCAAACTTGATGATTATATGGACAATGCTGGCTGGACTGGCTCTAAGGTTTATGAGGCAGTAGGCGGCGCACGCTTGGGCACCGGCTCTTCGGTTGGCTCGATGACGTCTCCCGCTATCGACCTTAGCGCGAGCGAGGGCAAGCTCACCGTGAAGTTCAAGGCTCAAGCCTTCAACAACGACACCGACTGCGAACTCAAGGTGTCATGTGGCGACGCTAGCGAGACAGTGACAGTGCCCGACAACACCGAGGCAGCCTACACCGTGGTGCTCGACTGCAACGTTGCCGCTGGTCAAACTATCACCTTCGAGACCACTACCAAGGGCAAGCGCGTGATACTCACTAGTATGCACATTCAGGATGGCGACCATAGCACTGCTACCCTCAACGCCATCGATGAGGACGGCATCACCATCACCGGCATCACCGCCAATAGCTACAAGGTTACTGACCTGCTGCCAGCTACTACCTACCTCTATAACGTTAAGGCGGTATATGGCGCTAAGCAAACCAAGTGGTCTAACATCATCAGTGTCACTACTCTTGCATCTGGCTCACACCTCTATGGCGACGTGAACTGCGACGGAGAGGTAACTACTATCGACATCACTTGCCTCTACAACTACTTGCTCAACGGCGACACCACCTATCTCGCCACCAGCGACGTGGACGGCGACGGCGAAGTGACTACCGTAGATATCACTTGCATCTACAATATCCTGCTGGGAGATTGATAAATGCATAATTCATAATGCACAATTTAGCGCCCTTCGGGGCGCTTTTTTGTTCCCCCACGCTGGTTTTTTCACACCTCGCCGCGGGTATATCAAACAACGACTCAGTTATATTAAACAACTAGCACAACATCTTAACAACTAAAACAACAATCTACGGCGTTTATGTAGTCTCAGCCGTAGGCTGAACTCTGGATAACAATACCGATTGCCGAGGTGAGCGCAGAGAACCGAAGGAAATCGGCATTGGGGGTGTAACGGCTCCCTAGGGATAGTCGCTGGAAGCGACCCCATGGGCTGCGCTATAAACAAGGGGGTCGCCGCTGGCGACGATTAGGTGGCGTTAGCCAATACCCCCCTTGACGCTTATTCCGCTCGCCGCCTCGGCTCGCTCCACAAGCGTCAAAGGGGGCACTCAAAGGTCAGCCTCCGGCTGAATCGTGCATTGACTCGCTTAATCGCATTTTTCGCACAACGCCAAGTCTTCGACTTGTCTTAGTCGCCCCCACGCCTCAAAGTTTACATAATGCTGTCGCCGCGGTGTGGTTTTTTGACAGACAGACATACAGACAATCAGACGTGTGTTCAGTATGTCTGTCTGTCTTAAAAATATTTAGATAAAATGCTCACGCTCGAAAGAACTTGAGCAAGCTCAGTTCTTTACTCGCTTAATCGCATTTTTGTTGTGTTTGTTGTTATCTTGTTGTGTTTGTTGTTTTTTATACCAGTAGCGTTGCGAGCTTGTTGTTGTTTGTTGTTTTTTATGCCAGTAGCGTTGCGAGCTTGTTGTGAGTTGCTGCATTAAGCCTGCTCTTCGCCGGCTAGGAAGGTGCGGGCGATGAGGGGGGTGGTGTAGGCGTAGGGGATGAAGTCGATGCTCGAGATGGGGCGGGTGATGAAGAAGTTTGCCACCTTGCCGGGAGCTATAGAGCCGTAGTCGTTGCTCAGCGCCATCGCTGCCGCGCCGTTGATGGTGGCGGCGTTGAACGCCTCGGCGGGTTGCAGGCGCATCTTGATGCATGCTAGCGAGACCACAAACTTCATGTCGCCGCTGGGCGTGGAGCCCGGGTTGTAGTCGCTGGCGATGGCCACTGGCAGCCCGGCGGTGATCATCTTGCGGGCAGGGGCGAAGGGCATGTTCAGGAAGAACGAGGTGCCGGGTAGGGCAGTGGGCATGGTGTCGCGACCGCGCATCATGGCGATGTCGTCGTCGGTCATGCTCTCCAGGTGGTCAACCGAGAGGGCGTTGTGCTTCAATGCCACCTCCACGCCTCCCGACGGTGCGAGTTCCTGACCGTGAATCTTGCCGCGCATGCCATATTTGAGGCCTGCCTCAAGAATGCGCGAAGTCTCCTCGGGAGTGAAGAACCCCTCGTCGCAGAACACATCCACGAAGTTGGCGAGACCTTCGGCGGCGACAGCGGGCAGCATGTCGTTGATGATATGATTCACATAGTCGCCCTGGCGGCCGGCATACTCACGGCCCACAGCATGAGCGCCGAGGAAGGTCGATACCACTCTCAGACGAGTGCTCTCCTGGATGCGGGCTATCACTCGCAGCATCTTGAGCTCGTCTTGGGTGTTGAGGCCGTAGCCGCTCTTTATCTCGATGGCACCGGTGCCTTTGGCAATCACCTCGCGCACACGCTCCATCGCCTGGTCGTAGAGCTGCTGCTCGCTCATCTCGTGCAAGCGGTCGGCACTGTTGAGGATGCCTCCGCCGCGACGGGCGATCTCGGCGTAGGAGAGTCCGTTGATTTTATCGACAAACTCGCGCTCTCGGCTGCCGGCATACACGATGTGGGTGTGGGAGTCGCACCAGCTGGGCATCACGGTGCCGCCGCCAGCATCTACTGTACGGTCCACGTCGGTTGGCACTGGGCGGTGAGCTACGGTGTCAAACTCGGTGATGATGCCGTCTTCCACGAGCATCCAAGCGTCATGGATGGCGTCGAACTGCGCCATCTCGCTGCCGCATTTTTTCAGCACACCCCCGCCGTCGATACCGGCGAGGGTGGCGATATTCTTGACTAAAAGTTTCATTTACGCAGGAATTGTATAGCTTTCTCAATGAGGGGATACATTATCACGTCGTCGCCAATGAACGGCACCTCACGGCGGAAGTCCTCGTGCATCTTCATGATGACTGGCGATGATTTCTTGGGGAAGCGGAACTCCAGCGCCTGGGCGGCGTTGAACAGCTCGATGGCGAGCACACGCTCGGTGTTGAGCACCACCTTATATAATTTGATGGCGGCGTTGGCACCCATGCTCACATGGTCTTCCTGGTCTTGGCATGAGGGGATGCTGTCGAGGCTCGACGGTGCGGCGAGCGACTTGTTGAGGCTCACCACGCTGGCGGCGGTGTATTGGGTAATCATGAAGCCGCTGTTGAGACCCGGGTTGGCAACGAGGAAGCTGGGCAAGCCGCGTGTGCCAGAGACGAGGCGATAGATGCGTCGCTCGCTGATGTTGGCGAGTTCGCTCAGTGCGATGGCGAGGAAGTCCATAGGCATAGCGATAGGCTCGCCGTGGAAGTTGCCGGCGCTGATGATGAGGTTCTCGTCGGGGCATACGGTGGGGTTATCGGTGGCGCTGTTGATCTCGGTGTCGATGACCGATTTCACATAGCGGATGGTGTCTTTTACTGTGCCGTGAACCTGTGGCACGCAGCGGAAGGAGTAGGGGTCTTGCACATGCTCCTTGTGGCCAGCGATGAGTTCGCTGCCAGTGAGCAATTCCATCATGTGGGCGGCAGTCTCTAGCTGGCCCTTGTGGGGACGTACCAGATGCACTGCCTCGGTGAACGGCTCGATGCGGCCGTCGTAGGCGTCGAGCGACATGGCGGCGATGCGGTCGGCCCAGTCGCTCAGCCGCTCGGCTTGCAGCAGCGACCACACGGCAAACGAGCTCATGTTCTGGGTGCCGTTGAGCAGTGCCAAGCCTTCCTTGCTGGCAAGCTCGATGGGCTCCCAGCCTTTGAGCTTGAGCAGCTCGGCAGCGGGCATCACTTTGCCCTCATATTCCACTTCTCCAAGACCTACCAATGGCAGACTCATGTGAGCCAGCGGCACGAGGTCGCCCGAGGCACCGAGCGAGCCTTGACGGTAAACTACGGGTATCACGCCCTCGTTGAAGAAGTCGATAAGTCGCTCCACGGTGTCGAGCTTGCTGCCCGAGTAGCCGTAGCTCAGCGACTGAATCTTCAAGAGCAGCATGATGCGCACTATCTCGTTGGGCACACGCTCGCCCACGCCGCAGGCATGCGACATCATCAGGTTGATTTGCAGTTGCGAGAGTTGGTCTTTACTAACCTTCACGTTGCACAGCGAGCCAAAGCCGGTGGTCACGCCATAGACTGGCACGTCGCTGGCGGCAATCTGTTCGTCGAGGTACTTGCGGCAGCGCACTATGCGCTCACGAGCGTCATCGCTCAACGCGAGCTGGATGTTCTTTTCAATTATTTCGCCCACACGCTCTATAGAGAGGTGCTCGGCGCTAATGTAATGTGTCATGATTGGTTTTGTTAATGCTAATAGTTGTTTATTTTTGTGCAAAGGTAGTCATAATTCGCCACATAATGAATAATGTCACAAGAAATAATTTCTAATTGTGGAAAAAAGGTTGTGACGCAGTGCCTCGTCGGCGTGGGACGTGGGGCGTGTAAAGTGGAACATAAAACAAAAAACGAGGATCGAGTAATGGCTTTCCACCTCCCCGATCCCCGATTCTCGATCTCCGATCCCCGATTAACGACTCAGTCCCTTCGGAACAATGCCGCTAGGGGTGAGATTGCAAGCATGGTGGTCACCCCGATGGCGACGACGAAGTAGATGATGTCGCGCACGGTGATGACAGTGGTGTCGTTGAAAACCAAAGTCCATATCCAAAAGCCTACGCACACCAGCACAGCGGCGATGTAGCATATCCAAGCCAGATGCAGCGCCGAGTTGTTTTTCTTGGCGGGCAGTTTGTGCATCACACGGTGGGTGAACCACTCGTTTTGTTGAGCATCCCATGCTTCCTGCTTGAGCAAATTGCCCAGCTCTATGTCTTTGTTGTCGCGAGTTTTCATAATTATTTAGTTGTCATTTTTTTCTAGAATAACTAGATTTTCTAGAAATTCTAGATTGTCTAGATATTATACTTGCTGACAAGGCACGCCTTGTCCCTACATTTTCAGCGTTTTAGCCATTTTGTCTTTCGCTCGGTGGAGGTGTGACCTCACTGTGTTTTGGTTCAAGCTAGTGATTGTTGCTATCTGCTTGACTGGTAAGTCATCAATATAGAAAAGAGTAACCACTGTGCGTTCTATCTCCGAAAGCTGCGCCATTGCCGTTTTCACATCCATCTCTATCTCCCGGGAGTCGATAGGGGTTGAGAACTGTTCGGGAGCGTTCTCGAGGTCGCCGGTGGTATGCTGGCTGCGCTTGTAGCTGTAGAACTCGTTGTAGCCTATGCGGAACAGCCATGTGCCAAAGCGTGCCATCCCCTTGAAGCTGCGAAGTTCGATGTAGGCCTTGACAAATGTCTCCTGTGCCAGGTCGTCACTCAAATATTCGTCGCCCAGAGTGAGGTTCATGAAGAACCGCCTCAGTCGCGGCTGATAGGCCTCGACGAGCGTCCCGAAAGCGCGCCTGTCGTCGGCAAGCACGCATCGGGAAATGAGTTTCAGTTCTTCAACTTTAGATAACACAGAATTATTAATTGAGCGCTTTGCGCAGTTTAGTGTTTAGAGTTTAGAGTGGAGAGTTTGGAGATTGCCGGTCTAGATTGTCTAGAACTTCTAGAATCCACACAACGAAAAACTATCTGTTTTGGTTAAACTCTGGTGGCGTTTGTGGCATGGGAGGCACGTTGTTAGGGGTTTGCTGCTGTCCCCATTGTTGCCACTGCTGTTGCTCACCCTGTTGAGGCTGCTGTGGCTGCTGTGTCCACTGCTGTTGCTGCCATTGGTTTTTGAGGGCTTGCTGCTCTTGGTAGGTGATGAAGAGTTTGCCTAAGCCAATGAACACCACTATCACCATAAGAGCTGCCATAGGTTGCGCACCCAAAATCCAGAAGAAGAACAGCAGTCCGAGTCCCCAGGCGGTAATCCTGATGCCTTTCTTGAACGGAGTCCAGTCGGTGATGTTGTTGAGGGGATTGCTGCTCTGACCAAAGCTTGGTGGCACCGCACCTGGGGCTTGTTGAGAATCATTAGTCGCATTAGGGGGTGTCACTTGAGTGACATAGACATTGGTGGGCTGCTGCGGAATGTGCTGTGAGCGTTTTCCGAAGAACTCGTCGGGCAGCGGATAGCCAGCTTGTATGGCGCGGTCCACGGTTTTGTACTTGCGACGGCGGTGCAGATAGTAAAACAGCAACGAGAAGAACACTATACACACTATCGCGCCAAAGAACGCTCGGGCAATATCTTCGGCAAGATCCATACCTCGCTGTGCCATCGGGTACACATTCTCGGAGTCAATCTCTATGCCCTCATCCTGCGCGGTGCTGAGCACAGTGTCGTCGAGATGTTCGTTGATGATGCGGCTCAGGTCTCCAGTGCTTATTTCTACGGTATTGCCGTTGCGGTCCTTCACGACTAACCCGTTTTTGGTGATTGTCACCTTGTCGGCGACATTAGTTTCGCTTTCGTCGCTCTCGGCATTGGCTTGCTCAGCCTTTTCTTGCTCCGAAGCTTTAGCAGCGGTCTGCTCGGTGGCGACATTCTTGTGGCTGCCATTTTTCTCAGATTTTGCCTGTGCAGTGGCGAGCACCAGCACAGCCACTAGCATTGTGATAAAAATCTTTTTCATATTCTTGAGTTTTTTATTGTCTTGGATGAGTTTTTGTCAAATTCATGCCAAAATTAATTGTTTTCATGCATTAGACGCAACATCATGGGCAAAATGTTGCAACAAAATGAGATTTTTTCAAAAAAATAAAAAAAAGAAGACTGCTGGGGTTAATCCCGATGCCCGATTAGGTGTAAAAAAGAGATTTTTCATGGCAGTTTGTGTGAGCTGTTTCAGAAAAAAAGCTTATATTTGTAATTTAATAGCAAAACACATATAACTTAACACTTAAATAGAACCACACTAAATTGTCAAATAGATGAAATTCAGAGATATAATAGGAAACGAGAAAGCAATAGAGCAGGTGCGGCGCATGGTTGACAGCGACCACATCCCTCATGCGCTCCTCTTTCATGGCGAGCCAGGCGTGCCAAAACTCGCCCTCGCGATGGCTACGGCGCAGTATATCCACTGCACCAATCGCACTGGCGGCGACTCCTGTGGGATGTGCCCCTCCTGCCTTCAGCACCAGTCGATGAACCATGCCGACACATTTTTCTCATATCCAATTACCAAAAAGGGCGAAAAGCCTGTGAGTGAAGACTTTGGCAGTGAGTGGAAGAAATTTGTGGAGAGTGGCGTGATAGCCGAGGACTATGAGCAGTGGCTCACGATAATAGGCAATGAGAATGCCCAGCCCATCATCTATGCCAGCGAGAGCGACAACATAGTGCGCAAGATGAGCCTCAGCGCTTATACCGCCAAATATAAGGTCCTCATCATGTGGCAGGCCGACAAGATGAACAAAGAATGTTCCAACAAGCTCCTCAAACTCATCGAGGAGCCAGAGCCCGACAGCATCTTCCTGCTCACCACCGACAACGTGAAAGCGATACTTCCTACCATCTATTCCCGTACTCAGCGCATCGAGCTGCGCAAACCCTCGACACAGCAGATTGCCGAGCACCTGGCACGCACCCACGGTATCGACATCACCGAGGCACTCGCCATCGCCGCCCCTGCCGACGGCAATGTGGTGCTGGCGATGCGCAATATGGACCACAGCAGCGAGATTCACGACTTCCACCAGCAGTTTGTCGCCCTCATGCGTCTAGCCTACATGCGCGACATGGCGGGTCTGAAAGCTTGGAGCGAGGCCATTGCCGAATACAAGCGCGAGAAGTCGCAACGCTTCCTCAACTATGCCGCCCGCATGGTGCGCGAGAACTATATCTACAACCTGCACATCGGCGCCCTCAACTATGAGACGCAAGAGGAGTCGCAGTTCAGCAAGAACTTCGCGCGGTTCATCACTGAGGAGAACGTGGAGCGCATGCTCAAACTCTTCAGCGACGCCGCCCGCGACATCCGCGGCAACGCCAACGCCAAAATCGTACTTTTTGATGTAGCTGTGAGGATAACTATTTTAATTAAGAAATAGCCATTGGTTTTTCTAGATTTTCTAGAACTTCTAGAATTTCTAGAGTTTCTAGAGTTTCTAGAGTTTCTAGATTCTAGAACTTAACACTTATCACTTATCACTTCTTACTTCTTACTTCTTACTTCTTACTTATTACTTCTTACTTCTTACTTCTTACTTCTTACTTCTTACTTAACTATGCCTTCTTTCCTTCGCCAGGTAGCGCAATATTTTCAGGCTAAGCCTGCTGTTCACGACTATTGTTTTGTGATGCCCAATCATCGTAGCTGCAAGTTTTTGGAGCGTGAGCTCGACATGGCAAGCCACGGCGTTTATCTCATGCCACAAGTGATGACTATCACCGATTTCCTTGCTTCGTTCACTGGCAAAGTGCCCGTGAAACCCGTCGAGGCGCTTTTCTTGCTATATAAATGCTACACCAGCATTGCCGGAAACGAGAATTACGATTTCGACAAATTTGTCTATTGGGGTAATGTGGTGCTCAACGACTTCAACGATGTGGACATGTATCTCGTCGATCCCGAGAAGCTTTTCAACAATGTGAAAGAACAGCGCGAGATACAGGCCAACTACCTTGATGACGACCTCAAGGAGATTATCTCGCATTATTTTAAACTGGGGCTAGAAGGCAAGGATGCCGATAACGATAAATTTTGGCGAAACTATGAAGGCGGTGTCGATGACGACGATAGCGTGAAAGCCAACTATCTGAAACTATGGCAGAGCCTACATAAACTTTATGTGGATTTCAACAAAGAACTCCAATCGCGCGGTCTTTGCACAATGGGAAGGGTATATCGCGATGCGGTGCAGGCGGTAAAGGAACGAGAGTTTAAGAGCAACGAGAAATTTGTGTTTGTGGGCTTCAATATGCTCTCGACCAGTGAGGTGGCAATCTTCAAGCGCCTCAAGCAGCAGGGTAGGGCGCTGTTCTTCTGGGACTTGGCAGCGGCAGCGTTCAATAGAGATGACAACATTAACAACGGCTCGAGATATGTGAAATTCTTCAGGAAGGAGTTCCCCGAGCCCATCGATTTCATTTGCGAGACAATCGCAGCGTTTCCCGAGATAGAGGTGGTGGGAGTGCCTTCTAATGTGGGACAGGCAAAATATTGCTATCATCTTCTTAACCAACTTGTTGACGATGGTGTGATAAATGCTTCGGATGCCATCAACACCGCCCTTGTCCTCCCCGATGACGGTTTGCTGGTGCCATTACTGAACTCGTTGCCACCAAAAATCGAGAAGAAGAATGTGACAATGGGCTATCCGTTGAGTGCCAGTGATATAGCGTCGCTCATGAGAGTCGTTGCCAAGATGCACAGCCAAGCACGCAAAAATGCCGACGGCGAATGGACATTCTATCGTGGTGACGTGAAGATAGTGCTCTCGCACCCAATAGTAAAGAACTTTTTTGGCGCCGAGGCGTTGGAGCTGCGGCGAGTCATTGCTGAGCAGGGGGCGTTTGCCATACCGCAGTCCACCTTCGCAAGCACCAAGCTGGCGCTGCTCTTCACCACCTTCGGCAAGGAAGATGATGCCGAGGGCGTGAACAAGCTTCTGAAACTGTATATCCAATTCTGCCAGACGGTGCTTGAGATGATGAAGACTCAGGAAAGAGAAATAGACGATGAGGATGCGAGCCACGATGCCGGGCAGCCTGTAATGACCATCCAGGAAGCTTTCCTCAACCAATATATTGAGGTTCTCAACCAACTTATTGATGCTTTGACGAGACACCAGGTGCCGCCATGCGAATCGTCGGTGTTCTTCCTTATCGACCGCTTGGCAGCGGCGTTCTCCATACCCTTTGAGGGCGAGCCGCTGCAGGGCTTGCAGATCATGGGAATGCTCGAGACCCGCTGTCTGGACTTCGATAATGTGATTGTCCTCTCGGCCAACGAGGGCTTGCTGCCGGGCAAGACGCGCAGCAATTCGTTCATCAGCGATTTCATGCGATATAATTACAACATGTCAACCGTCGCCGATCAGGAGATGATGTGGAACTACAACTTTTATCGCCTCATTGGGCGTGCCAAGCGGCTGATAATGGTTTATGACACCAGCGACCAACCTATGAGCGGAGGCGAGGAGACGCGTTATGTGCAACAGCTCGAGATGGTATATCACCGCCCAGTGCAGCGACGCATGTTCACTATCACCAGCGCGACAAACGACCCAATCACCATATTGATGCCTAAGCGTGACCATGCCCTGGAACAGCTCAACTCTTTCCGTTGCGGCGTTGGAACACGTTCGCTATCGGCAAGCTCCATAAAGGAGTATATAAATTGTAGGCTTATGTTCTATTTCAACAAGATAGAACGACTGCGTGCCAGTGACGACGATATCGATTTCATGGATGCCGGCACCTTTGGAACCATTGTCCACGACACCCTGCAGCATCTCTATTATCCTAAGGTGGCTGGTCAGCCACGCACTGGTGACTACACCGTGTCATGTGGTGATATCAAGAGTTTCATAAAAAATAGACTCGACAGCGTGATCGAGAGTCTGGTCAATGAGAAATATCTGCGCAACAGCAGCAGTGGCTCACTGGTGGGCGAGACCTCGATAGTGAGTGTCGCGATAAAGAGATATGTGATGTCGGCACTCAACTATGACATTGCACTGCTCGACAACATCGACACTAAGGCTTTCACCGTGCTGGAATGTGAGAGCAAGCACGACATATCGCTCAAATATGGCGATGTGGATTTCAATTTCACCTATATTGCCGACCGCATCGACCGGCTCCCTGATGGCACGCTGCGTATAGTAGATTACAAAACCGGCAAGGACACAACAAGCTTCATGAATGTTGATGAGCTGTTTGCTGTCACTACCAAAGTCAAGAACCTGCGAGGTGTTCTCCAGCTAATGCTCTACTGCAATGCCTACGCTCTTGAGAAGAAGACCGATGCGCCAATAATGCCTGTAATCTACAAACTGCGCAACATGAATGAGGCGGGAGTGATATATAACGGCTCGCAGCTTAAAGACTACCATGAGATTAACGACGAGTTCAAGGCAAAGATGAACGAGCAGATTGCCTCTCTTTTCAACACTAAGATTCCTTTTGAACCCTCAACCGACGACAACTCCTGTCACTTCTGCCGATATACCGACTTCTGCCGAAGAAAAACGTAGTAGCCGCTGAGCTGGTTTTGTCGCTTCGCTGGTTTGCCGCTCGCTGCGTGAGCTGGTTTTGTCGCTCGCTGCGCGAGCTGGTTTTTTCTAGATTTTCTAGAATTTCTAGATCTTCTAGATTTTCTAGAATTTCTAGTTAAAACTGAAAACTCTCAACTGAAAACTGTCACAACTAGTTTTTTTCTTTCAAGTTGAAAAAATATTTGTGTATTAGAAAATTATGTTGTACCTTTGCACCGCTTTAAGCTCCCGTGTGATGGGAAATTAAGCTAAACAACTTAATTTTTAGTAACACAAATCATTAAAAATGAAGACTTTTCAATTAAATGGTGAGCCAAGAACCGACCTTGGCAAGAAGGCTGCAAAGGCGCTCCGCGCCAGCCAGAAAATTCCTTGCGTCCTCAATGGCGGCAAGGTAGTAAAGTTAAAAGATGGTAAGTATGAGGGCACTCTCGCCGAGGGCGAGAAGGTCATTGAGATTGGCCGTGACGGCAAGGCTGTTCTTACCACCGATTTCACAGTAAACTTCAGCGACATCCGCAAGCTTGTTTACACCCCCGATGTTTATGTAGTAGCTCTCAACCTCAACGGTGTTGAGAAGATGGCTGTGCTTAAAGACATTCAGTGGCATCCACTTAACGACAGCATCCTGCACCTCGACTTCCTTGAGGTGACAAAGGAGAAACCAGTTGTTGTATCGGTGCCTGTTAAGCTCGAGGGTCACGCTGCCGGTGTTAAGGCTGGTGGTAAGCTCTACCTGAGCATGAAGAAGGTGAAGGTTAAAGGCATCTACACCGAGCTTCCTGAGCGCATCGTGGTTAATGTTGACGACATCGCCATTGGTCACTCTATCAAGGTGGGCGACCTCAAGTTCGACAACTATGAGCTCGCAAGTTCTAAGGACCTCGTGATCACTGGTGTTCGTGCTACCCGTGCTGCCGCAGCTGCCGCAGCCGCTACCGAGGAGGGTGAAGAAGGTGAAGCTGCTGAGTAATCTACTCAAGCGCATTTTCTCACGACACTCAAGCAGTGAAGCAACCGAATCTCAAGAAACTACAGAACAAACTATGAAGTTCTTGATTGTTGGACTGGGAAACATTGGTGCAGAGTATCAAGATACCCGTCACAACATAGGTTTTACAATATTGGATGCCTTTGCCGAGGCGTCCAATGTTGTTTTTGCCTCGGCGCGTTATGGCGCTGTGGCACAGATGCGCCTCAAGAACCAGCAACTGGTGCTCTTGAAGCCATCGACCTACATGAACCGTAGCGGAGAGGCGGTGCGTTACTGGATGCAGAAGGAGAAAATCGCGCTCGACCACCTGCTGGTGATTGTCGATGACCTGGCATTGCCCTTTGGCACCTTGCGACTGCGTGGCAAGGGTGCCGATGGCGGCCACAACGGCCTGAAGAACATCAACGAGCTGGTGGGCTCGCAAAACTATGCGCGTCTGCGCTTTGGCATAGGCAACGACTTCCCCGAAGGGGCGCAAGTTGATTATGTGCTTGGTCCTCTCACCGCCGAGGAGCGCCAAATGCTCCCCGAGCGAGTGCAGAAGGCCTCCGAAGCCGTCAAAGCCTTCTGCCTGAGTGGCCTGAGCTTTGCGATGACGAATTACAATAATAAGTAGTGGAGCTAACAAGCTAACTAGGGACAAGCAGACAAGCAAACAAGCAGACAAGCAAACAAGCAAACAAGGCAATGGTAGTGTCGCAGCATAACACTTGCCTTGTCAGCTCGTCAGCCCGTTAGCTCTTCAGCTAAAAACCATAAACGAAAATGACAGAGATGCGAATTGACAAGTGGCTGTGGGCAACGAGGGTGTTTAAGACTCGCTCGCTCGCCACTGACCAGTGCAAACTTGGGCGCGTGACCATCAAGGGCATGAACGTGAAGCCGTCGCACAACATCAAGGTGGGCGACGTGATAGAGGTGCGCAAGCCGCCCATCACGTTCACCTTTGAGGTGGTGGGGCTGCTCAACAACCGTGTGGGTGCCAAGCTGGTGCCCAATTACCTGAAAAACCTCACTCCCGACGACCAGTACAAGATTCTTGAGATGGCGCGCATTGGAGGCTTCGTGCGTCGTCAAAAGGGAATGGGTCGCCCCACCAAGAAGGAAGGCCGCGAGATGGCGGCGTTTGCCGATGAGGCATTCCTTGATTTCGACGACTTCGACGACGAGAATCCCCTCTGGACCGAGGAGGACGAGGCAGCGCTTGGATAGTTATCCGCTCGCGGCGCTCGCTAGTTATCCGCTCGCTTTGCTCGCTAGTTATCCGCTCGCGGTGCTCGCTGGTTTTCTAGTTTCGTTGCATGACATTACCAATTTTGGGTGTTGTCATGTTTTTTTTCTTTCAAATTGTTTCTGTTTTTTAAAATAATGTGTAATTTTGTGACATATAAAATTTCACATAATTATTCACTATTTTTATTAACTAAAAACTTAACGCAATGAAGAAATTATTACTATTGGTTGCCATGATGGCAACAATCATTGGTGTAAGCGCCCAGAATCCCTACGCTTATAAGTTGAGCGCAGGTGACCAGAACGATGAGGGCATTACTATTCATTACACACTTAATGCTGCTGCACAGGCAGTGCAAATCCAGCTCTTTGACGGCGAGACAGCAGTGAAGTCTATCGACATGGCAGCCGAGATGCTCACAGCTGGCGATCATGATTATGTGCTTAACTTTGCCGAGAATCCCGAGATTCCCGCTGGAAAGCCTATCTCTTGGAAGGTTGCCGTGACAGGTACTCCAGTTGAGGCTCCTGTAGAACTCACTAGCAAGGTGCTCAAGTTCTACTCGCCCGCTGGTGTGGCAGTTGATGTAAATCCTGAGAGTAAGAACTTTGGTATGATATATGTAACTGAGTCAACAGCAAAAAATACTACAACATATTTTACTGCACCAGTTAATGGTTCAATTGGTATTGGTCTTTACCAGTTTGACCCACAATTCAATTGTATCAAGAATGAGAATGACACTTACGGCTTCAACTGCGGTATGCAGTCCACTGGTTTAACTTTAGTTGACTGGCGTCCAGCACGCATCCAGATTAGCGAGGACAACCGCATGTTCATTCTCTCGCAGCGTGTGAACACTGGTTATCCACTGTATGAAATCAACCGCGAGACTTTGCAGGCCACTCCTCTTTTTGATGGAACTCTCGACACCTCGACAGGTATCGTCACCAATGGCGATGTGGAGGTTGCAGCTGGTGTGGGCGTTGCTTTCGACGTTATTGGCAGTGGTGAGAACCTCAAGCTTATGATGATGACCTGTACTCCTGGTACCACTACCGATGTTACAAAGTACAAGACCAACGAGTATAACCTCGGCACCGCAACTTCTTGGGGCGAGGCTCCAAGCCACAACTTCACTGCCTTCGACGGCAAGGCCATTAACTACGCTGGTATCAATCTCGCTTACGACGGCGCAGGTGGCATCTGGATGAGCCAGTGGCGTGGTAGCCCAACAGAGGGTGAGCCCAGCTATGCTCATGCTAGCCTAGAGACTGAGGTGATTGACGAGCTCATTACCGACATTTACAGCCGCAACGGCGGTATGGCATTCAACAAGGACCACACTTTGATGGTTCGTGGTGAGGGTTACAGCAAGAAACTGGTTGTTTATTCTGTTGATAATGGTGCTCTCACCAAACTCTATGAATACAGCTGCCCAAGCTTCACAGGCTGGAACCAATTCGCATTCGACTATGCCAACAACCTCATCGCGTGCGATAACAGTGCCGAGGTATTTGGCATGATTCAGCTGCCTAATGAAGCTGCTATAGCCACTCCATGCGTTGAGGAGTACTACTTTGAGATTCCAGGCGAGGAGCCTGTTGGCATCGAGCAGCTTTATGTTGTTGGTACTTTCAACAACTGGAGCCAAACTGATGGCATGATTGCATTTGTTGAGAATGATGGAGAGTTCTCGGCCGATGTAGAGCTTGCTGCCGAGGCAGAGTTCAAACTTATCACTCCAGTAGAGAATGGTTGGCAGTGGTTTGGTGGTCAAGACGACAACAACGTTGGCTACTTCTTGATCAACAATGATATACTCAACACACCAATCAGCCTCATCGACGGTGCAAACTTCAGGGTAGAGAATGGCGGAAGCTACAATATCAAGGTTGTGGGCGCTACTCCTGCAAAGGCTGTCAATGAGCCTCTCTCAATGATTGTTACTCAGACTTCTACTGGCATCACAACTATTAACAAAGATGCTAAGGACAACGCTTGGTACAACCTCAGCGGTATCCGCTTCGAGAGCAAACCTGCTGCACCTGGCATCTACATCCACAACGGCAAGAAAGTTGTGATTAAGTAAGAAATTTTCATCTATAAATAACAAAATGCACTTGCAAAATTATGCAGGTGCATTTTTATATTAATAACCACAAACTTCTGATCTCAAGTAACTCAGTGTCCACTTTAGTACAGTAACTTGTGAAAAATATAGAAAAGATGTTTGGTTTTTAGCAGAAAATGTGTAATTTTGCGGCAAAACTCGGGTGGAAAATGTGTAATTTTACGATAAAACTCGGGTGGAAAATGTGTTAGGCTGATGTTAAATCGTTGTGAAATAATTACTTATGTATAAGCGAAAAATAGAAAGCATATTTCAATCTTGGTTGGATGACATTTCTCACAGACCTCTTGTTGTGAAAGGAGTGCGACAGTGTGGCAAAACCAGCAGTGTAAAGGATTTTGCAAATAAACATTTTAAAAGTGTGGTGTATTTGGATTTTCATGAGCATCCTGAGTATAAGAAATTCTTCATTCCTAATCTGGACGTGGATTCTATCGTGATGCGCATTACTGCTGCCATGCCAAGTGTTGAAGTTGAGGCGGGAAAGACTTGTTTCGTCTTTGATGAGATTCAAGATTGTCCAATGGCACGAAGCTCACTCAAATATTTCCACTTGGATGGCCGCTATGAAGTGATATGCACTGGCTCTTTACTTGGTGTTAATGGATATAATAGCCCATCAGAGAAGAATGAGGAACAATATGCCTCTATTCCGGTGGGGTTTGAAGAAATTGTCAATATGTACCCGATGGACTTTGAGGAATGGCTGTGGGCCAATGGCATTAAGGACATCCACATTGAGCATTTGAAGAAATGTCTTGACAATGAGGCGCCAGTTGAAGAGGCGTTGCATTATCGGTTCCGAGAGCTGCTTAATCAGTATGTTGTTGTGGGTGGTATGCCCGAGGTTGTAACCACCTTTATCGAAACAAAACAAATAGGAAAAGTGCTCGCAGTGCAGAGGCGCATAGTTGATGATTATAAGGCAGATATGGTGAAATATGCCCAATCAGCCGACAAGTCACGAATACGTGAGTGTTTTGAATCAATACCCGCTCAACTAGCACGTGAGTATAAGAAGTTCAGCTATACTGTGGTTCGTCCAGGCGGTCGAGGCCGTGACTATACTGGGAGTTTGCAATGGATTGAAGATGCTGGAATCATTCTCCGCTGCTATAATACAACAATAACTGAGCTGCCGCTTGATGGCAACCGCATCAACAGTGAGTTCAAAGTGTATATGGCCGACGTAGGTTTGCTCGTTTCGATGCTTGAAGACGGCACCCAGTCAAGTATCTTGGAGGGCAACCTGCTCGGTTATAAAGGTGCCATCATCGAAAACCTTGTGGCCGATATATTTGGCAAAATGGGGCGAAAAATGTATTACTTTCATAAAGACGGAGGCGTGGAGCTTGATTTTCTCATACGTTATAAGGGTCAATGCACACCGGTGGAATGTAAAGCTTCCACTGGCAATGCCAAATCAATGCGCACAGTTTTGAAGCACCCCGAGAAATATCACGTTGCAAGAGCCATTAAAATTGGAGATTACAACGTCGGAAGAAAAGAGCAGTTGTTGACTTTGCCTCTGTATTTGGCATTTCTCCTGACAGAAGTATAAATCGTAAGTCTTGCTATATTTTTTATACTCAAATCCGCTTCGAGAGTGGCATCTACATCCACAACGGCAAGAAAGTTGTGATTAAGTAAGAAATTTTCATCTATAAATAACAAAATGCACTTGCAAAATTTTGCAGGTGCATCTTGTTGTCTTTAGTTTCATTCAGAAGCTCTAGAAACTCTAGATTATCAAGCATATAGCAGTTTAACGCTTAAAATCACATGTAAAGCTTTTGGTTCTCGAAATCCACTTCGCCTTCAAGTTGTGTGACGAAGTCGTTGAGGACGTCGCGCTCCACATCGCCGAGGTTGAACTCCTTCTCAGCGTCTTTACGGATAAGATTAATCCACTCACGTCGGGCTTCTACGTAGTAGGCATGGATATGCTCCACCGTCTCGGCATCGAGGTTGTCGATGTGGTAGTAGTCGAGAATCATGCGATAGGTCCACGCCCAGCGGTATTCGTCGTAGTTTTTGTGAATATTGATGAAACGTGTGAGCACATCCTCTATTGACTCAAGCTTGCCATCGATCACATCGTTGACGAGCCGCTGCTCTTCGCTCACGGGCAGCAACATTCCCGAGAGGTCGGTCCAGTCGCCCTCGCCGGCACTTGATGCGGGCACCACAGGGCGATGGCGCTTGAGCACAGCACCCATGTAGATGCGTAGCGCCAGGTCGTAGTATTTTATTCCCTTGCGCAGCAACGGGGCTTTGATAACATACTCGTGGTAGTTATAGGTGCTCACGTTATCGCCGCTGGCAGCGCGCAGAGTCTCGAGGATTTTCTTGCCTCTAAGCACCTCGCTTATAGAGAATGGGCTGAGCCAGTCGAAGTTGACGATGCTCTTGCGGTCGGCAAGGCGGCGCTTGTCGCGCTTGGGCCACTTGCGGATGTCGCGGTAGAGTCCCACTGTGGCGAAGTTGCGTCCCGGCACCAGATACATGGTGTCGCTGTAAGCGATAAGGTAGGAGAATGGCAGGTCGCGAGTGTCGGGGTGATACATCAGTTTGCCAAACAGCACGCTGAAGGTGCCTATGTTGGCAGGCATGAGCAGGTAGGCTCCACTGGCGGTCTTAGTGCCGCGCTCGAGGATGCCGTAGTGCATGGGACCCATCTTATAGGCATGGTTGCTGAAGTTGGTCGCCGAGCCAGCGTTGTAGAATGAGAACTGTCCGCCAATGAGCAGCGAACTCTTGTGATGGCTCACGGTGAATGGCCCGCAGAAGGCGGCGCATGCCTCGCCGTTCGACATGTAGCTGTTGGCGAAGAACACGCTGCTTGCTGCTGTAAAGCCGTTGCTCAGCTCGCACGCTTCGCCCACCATGCAATCTACTATCTTCACGCTGTTGATAATGGTGGAGCCTCCGCTGATTATCGAGTTCTCGCAAATCACGCCGGTGCCAATGGTGATGGGGTTGTTGATGGCACTGCTGATGGTGCAGTTGCTGATGCGCGAGGCGCCCTTGATGTGGCTGCCGTCGCCTATCAGCGCATCGGTAATCTCGTTAGTGTTGATGATGGTCACATTGTTGCCTATAGTGCAGCATTCTGCCTTTTTTGATGCTATGAACTTCTCCACGAGCTTGGTGATCGCCTTTTGGAAGGCGGTGTTGCCCTGCTGCTTAACCATGAGTGCTGCCAGCTGGCTGTTGAGACCGTCGAAGAGAACAAGGTTTCCCTTTCCCACCTCGTTGAGCACCGATATCAAGTTGCCTTGCCCATAGGTGGCGTCGGGACCCGTGCTCTCAATAGTACACACGTTAGAGATGTGGCAGTTGTCGCCAATCTTCACGTTGTTCATAAAGTTGCCAATATTCTCAATTAGGCAGTTGTCGCCAATGGTGACGTTGCGCAGCGTGGCGTTGTTGATGCCGCAGCGTTTCACAAAGCCGTCGCTCACCTCGATGCTGCCGCTGCAGTCGCCAATGGTGACGTGGCCGTAGAATGTCACGCGGTGGATGCAGCTAGGGTCGAATTTGGCACTAACATTAATGTAGCTCCAATTCTCGGCTTGGCAGCCGTTAGCTTTTAGGCTCTCTATCTCATCTTCATTAAGGATGCGGTAAATTGCTTTTTGTTTCATTTTCATATCAATTATCGTTTCAAGTCCTTTTCGGGCGCAAAATTAGGTAATAAAAACCACTTAAGCTTAAAACACAAGCCCCTTTAACCTATATTGCGAATCATAACCATTTTTTCAAGAAAGTTGTGGGCAGGTGCAACAGTAGGAGTGGAAAAAGCAATGGCGAGGTCACCGCGACCTCGCCATTGTGGTAGATGACTAATAAATAATGAATTAACCCTTTAACTGTGATTAATAAATAAAATTAATTTGTTAAAAGCATTAATTATTGTGCAAATGATTAGTTTGCGGGTTGTCCATCTGTTGAGATGGAGTAAGTGAGATTCTCAACATCGATTGTGATGTCTAGATAAGTGCAGTTGTAAGAGCCTGGAATGCAGAATGCACCCTGATTGCCTTGTACAAGATTTCCGCTCAATGCACTCTCACCATCGGTGGCGGCGCTGAGGAAAGTACCGCTCCAGAAACTTCCAGAATAATTGCTTCCAGCAGCAATCTTGAACCAGAAGTCGCCACTCACGTTGTCAACATGAATTGAGTAAATGTTGGGGTTGGTGGCATCCTGAACAAAAGGATAACTCATGTCGGTAGTTGACCAGCCGTTATTGGTTCCTACAAGATACCAGTCAGCCGCTTCGGGATCAACCTGTGGCTCCTGGCCATCGGTAGTGATGGTGTAGGTGAGGTTCTCAACGTCGATAGTGATGTCTAGGTAAGTGCAGTTGTAAGAGCCTGGAATGCAGAATGCGCCCTGGTTGCCAGTTACGAGATTTCCGCTAAGTGCGCTCTCACCGTCGGTGGCGGCACTCAAGAAGTCACCGCTCCAGAAGTCGGCGAGGTCGTAGTTGCCCTCGGCAGCGATCTTAAACCAGAAGTCACCGCTCACGTTGTCAACGTGGATGCTGTAAACATTCTCGTTCTCGGCATCCTGAACGAAAGGATAGCTCTTGTCGCTTGCTGACCAGTTGTTGGGAGTGCCAATAAGGTACCAGCCATTACCGCTTGGCTCTTGAGGAGTGAACTCGCCAGTGATAGTGAGCTTCATGTTCTCAAGGTCGAGGGTCAAGGTGAAAGTACCGGGTGCCATCTGAATTGCCTGATAGTTTTCGGCGGTAAGAGGAATCTCGGTGTTAAGCAGTTCCTCGGTCACGAGGTAGTTGCCGTCACCCTGAGCACCGAAGCGATAGCTTGCGATGTCGTCCCAACCGGTCTCGCTCTCGGCGTCGGCAAGCATCTTGGTGAAGCCAAAGTAGCTGAAACCACTCTCTTTGGTAGTGATAGTGGCAGTGAAGATCTTGCCGTCCTCAGTTGTCATCTGAACGCCAACCGCAGGATCCCAGCTGTTGCCGTTCACCTCGCCAAGGATGTAAACGTCGGTGGGCTCGGGCACATAATTGCCGAGCAAGATGTCGTAGATAAAGGTGACATCGGCTGCGGTAATGCTGCCATCGCCGTTCACGTCGGCTGTGGTCTCATAGTCATTGTTGTTACCAAGCAGAATGTCATAAATTGCGGTCACATCGGCTGCTGTGACGCTGCCGTCGCCATTAACGTCGCCCTTCACTCCCGCATTAGCGTAGTGAGAGATTGCGAAAATTCCTACAAAAGCAAGAACAATCGCACACAACGATTTAAGTAACTTTTTGTTCATAAAAGAATGTAAAGTTTAAGTTAATAAATTAAGGTTATATATCTCTTGCCCTATCGTAATGGATAAAGGCGTTATTTACAACGACAAAAATAGAAAGATTATATTATTAAATAACTCAAAAACAACACTTTTTCAATAAAAAAAAATGCAAACCTTTGCATTTCGTCAACCAACATCTGTTTTGAAATTAACAATACAATAAAAAAACTCCAAGCGTCGCCTGGAGTTTTTTCTCACGTTCTGGGGTGCATTCACTGCATCTGAACTTATATTGTTTTATTACGAAAAAGTTAATTACAAACTAAAAAAGTTTGAAGCTAGATTTATTATTCGATACTATGACTCAAGTTTATGCAATCGGTTTAATTAAAAAAACGACTTTAACCTTTCTTAACCATTGCAAGCCTACGAGGCAATAGAGCTAACAAGCTAACGAGGAACAAGCTGACAAGGCAATGGCATTAAGTGTCAAGTGTTAAGTGCCTCTCGAACAATAACCAATAACCGATAAAGTAGTTTCTAATCGTTTCTGGTCGTTTGACTTTACACTTGCCTTGTCAGCTCGTCAGCTTCCTTATCATTGCTCAGTGGTGGCATTAACCGAAGAGGTACTGGAATGCTTCTTCTACTTTTGAGGCTTCCACAATCTTGATTTTCAAGCCCTTTGTGCTCACTCCCTTGAGGTTGTTGCGGGGGATGATGATGGTGCTGAAGCCCAGTTTCTCGGCCTCGGCGATGCGTTGCTCGATGCGGGTGATTTGCCGTAATTCGCCGCTAAGCCCCACCTCGGCACTAAAGCACACGCCCTTTTGGATGGCGATATCGACGTTAGAGGACAGGATGGCGCAGATGACCGCCAGGTCGAGTGCCGGGTCATTGACTTTGAGCCCGCCGGCGATGTTGAGGAACACGTCTTTCTGGGCAAGTTTGAATCCCACTCGCTTCTCGAGCACAGCGAGCAGCATGTTCATGCGCCGCTGGTCAAAGCCTGTGACTGAGCGCTGGGCGGTGCCGTAGGCTGCCGTGCTCACCAATGCCTGCACCTCGATGAGGAAGGGGCGCGCGCCGTCGATGGTCACGCCAATGGCGGTACCCGACAGGTCTTGGTCCATTGCCGAGAGCAGCATCTCGCTGGGGTTGGTGACCTCGCGCAGTCCCGTCTCGCGCATCTCGTAGATGCCCATCTCGCTCGTGGAGCCGAAGCGGTTCTTGATGGAGCGCAAGATGCGGTACATGTAATGGCTGTCGCCTTCAAATTGCAAGACGGCATCAACGATGTGTTCCAGCACTTTGGGACCGGCGATGGTGCCTTCCTTGTTGATGTGGCCGATGAGAATCACTGGCACGCCGCTGGTCTTGGCATAGCGCAGGAAGGCGGCGGCGCACTCGCGCACCTGGCTCACCGAGCCTGCCGCACTGTCGAGTTCGTCGCTGGCGATGGTCTGGATGGAATCGATAATCACGAGGTCGGGGGCGCTCTCCTTGATGCTGGCGAAGATGCTCGAGAGCGATGTTTCGCAGATGATGTAGCACTCGCAGTCCTGGTCGCTGCCGGCGATGCGGTCGGCACGCATGCGCAGCTGCTGGGGACTCTCCTCGCCGCTCACATACAGCACCTTGCGAGAGCGGATGCGCAACACGTTCTGCAACACCAGTGTGCTCTTGCCGATTCCCGGTTCGCCGCCAATAAGAACTATTGAGCCTGGCACCAGTCCGCCACCGAGCACACGGTTGAGCTCGCCACTGGGCAACTTGATGCGCGGCAGCTGCTCTGCCTTGATGTCGTTGATTTTCACTGGCACAGCACTCTTGCGGTGGCCACTGTCGTCGGTGCCAAACAATGCACCCTTATTAGACTTGGGCACCACAGGCTCCTCGATATAGGTGTTCCACTCGCCGCACGATGGGCACTTGCCAATCCACTTAGGCGACTCAGCTCCGCAATTCTTGCAGAAATATGTAGTCTTTGTAGTCTTCTTTGCCATAACATTTTCTTTTCTGCCACAAAGGTAATGAAAATTAGGGCAAGTAAAATAAAAAACAAAGATTTTTATTGTTGAATCGCCACCATTCTACGCCCAAGAACAACAAAATGTCTTCTTGTCCTCTTGTCCCCTTGTCCTCTTGTCCTCTTGTCCTCTTGTCCCCTTGTCCTCTTGTCCTCTTGTCCCCTTGTCCTCTTGTCCCCTTGTCCCCTTGTCTTCTAAAAAAGAAAAAATACATTTATGCGTACTTTTTACGCAAAATATTTGGAAGATAAAAAAATGTGTTGTAATTTTGCCGGAGAATTTATTGTAAGTGATGATAAAGACATAAAACATAAATAATTTCTTACTATGTACAACAGAGATTACACACCCGAGAGAATTATTGAATTGAAATCTAATGAGATTTTCGTGTTTGGCAGCAACCTTGCTGGAGCACATGGCGGCGGAGCGGCAAGGCTGGCCTACAATCGCTTTGGTGCTGTGTGGGGGCAGGGAGTAGGCATGCAAGGGCAGTGCTATGCCATCCCCACCATGCAAGGCGGCGTTGAAACCATCAAACCCTACGTGGACCAATTCATTGAGTTTGCTTCCTCGCACCCTGAACTCAAGTTCTTTGTGACCCGCATAGGTTGCGGAATAGCAGGTTTCACAGCCGATGAGATTGCTCCTCTCTTTGTGGATGCCATAGACATTCCCAATATCATCTTGCCAAAGGATTTTGTGGACGCTTGTGGAAATCAGGCATGACCTATTAGGGATAAACGAGAAAATGGACACATTACAAGACAGAATCAGAGGTTCGCTAATTGGCGGTGCCATTGGCGACGCGTTGGGATATCCAGTGGAGTTTACTGGCTCCTTTGAAGGCATACACGCCAAATATGGCGAGCGTGGCATCACGCGGCTCAACGTTGAGAAAAAAGGAGGAAAAGCGGTGGTCTCTGACGACACGCAGATGACGCTGTTCACCGCCAATGGTTTGCTGAATGCTAAACAACAAGGCATTAGCATGAAGGATGGCATTTGCCGTGCTTATATCGAGTGGTATCTTACCCAAACGGGCGAGAAATCCAGCAAATATAGCGACTGCTGGATTAGCGGTGTGCCTGAGTTGAACGTGCGTCGCGCGCCCGGCAACACATGCCTGTCGTCTCTATATGCTATCTATAATGGCGGCGAGCCCTTCAACAACAGCAAGGGATGTGGAGGCGTGATGCGCATCGCGCCAATTCCCCTCTATGCGGCTGCTGACTCAAGGATAGAGATGTTAGATGCCGATCGATTGGCTGGCGATGCCGCCGAGATAACTCATCAGCATCCTCTCGGCTATATCCCAGCCGCATTGATGGCACACCTCATCTATCGCTTGGCACTTGATGAGTGGCCTACCCGGTTAAGCCTGGAACAATATATCGTTGAAGGCATGGAGGCTATAGAAAAACTATATCCTGAGAATCCTAACGATGTTCAAGAGATGCGGGCTCTTGTCGAGCGGGCAATTGACTGTTCCGAGAATGAGCGTCTCGACCTCGAGAACATCATCTCTCTTGGCGAAGGATGGGTTGGCGAGGAGGCGTTGGCAATAGCGATATATTGCTGCCTACGTCATTTCGACAGCTTTGAGGACGCTCTCATCGCATCGGTAAATCACGGTGGCGACAGCGACAGCACCGGAGCCGTGACAGGCAATATCCTCGGCTCCGCAGTTGGCAACGATGCCATCCCGCAGTATTACAAAGACGACTTGGAGATGCACGATCTCATCCTCCATATCGCCGATGACCTGTATCGTGGAGAGGTCACAGCAATGTAACTTAAAACGAGATTTATCGCAGTTTTCTTCAGTTTTATTGTCTCATTTTTTGTGGTTTTGAGAATTCCACTTATCTTTGTGAACTATACATAAACTATAAACTATTATGAAACTACGATTCACACTTATCTTACTTGCAGTGCTTACTACTGCTTCGATGCTCAGCGCGCAGAACAGCAAGCGCATGGCGCAGATTCGTCAGGCCTACGCCGACAGGCTGGAGATAATGAATAACAAACCCTACGGGGATATGCCTTTTAACGAAATCAGCGTTGATGTGGCACAGAACATGCCTGGCTCGGGGATGCGTGAGGTGCATGACAAATACTACTTCACACAAGAGCAGTACAGTGCCGATGGCTCAATGTGCAGCCAACTCTACTTCGCTACCAGTACCGTCACCTACACTATGGGAATGCATAAGTGGTATTGGGAGTTTCTTTGGGACTCGATGGAAGGTGACCCCATGTTTGCCCTGCTTGTGCGTGACGAAGGCGGCACCAAGAAGGAATATCGCTTCTATTTCGAGAACGACAAGCTCATCAAGGCCGACCCTGAGTTCAAGCAGTGGCCCAAGGATGACTATGAAAGCCTTCATCCTCAGGTAATTAAAAAGCCTGCCGACGTGCTGAAACTCATGAAAGAGAAGCAGGTCGAGTTCAAAAGGCTGATTAGAGAGTAGAGAGCTAAGTTTTAAGTGTTAAGTGATAAGTGTTAAGTTTTAAGTTTTGTGAGGTCAATGCCTGGCTTGCCTGTTTTTGAACCACACAGCTTACAATATTTCACTAATTACCCGCAATATTTTTTGGCAGGTCGGTGATTTTTGCCTACCTTTGCACACAAGAAACGATCACGTTCACAAAACTATGAACTATTAACTATAAACTGTTAATTATAAAACAACTATGCCTATTATTTCACAACGCGGCATCGACATGCCCGCATCGCCAATTCGCAAACTTGCGCCATTTGCTGTGGCAGCAAAGCAGAAAGGTATCAAAGTGTATCATCTAAACATCGGTCAGCCCGACATCGCCACGCCACAAGAGGGCCTCGACGCTCTCAAGAACGTGGACCGCAAAGTGCTTGAGTATTCGCCCTCGCAGGGCTATCAGAGCTATCTCGACAAGCTCGTGGGTTACTATGGCCGTTACGACATCAAGCTCGACGCCAGCAACATCATCGTTACCTGCGGTGGCAGCGAGGCGTTGCAGTTTGCTTTCCTCGCTTGCTTCAATCCTGGCGACGAACTCATCGTTCCTGAGCCGGTGTATGCCAACTATATGGGCTTCGCCTGTGAGATGGGCGTGAAAGTGCGCACTATCACCACGCAGATTGAGAACGGCTTTGCTTTGCCATCAATCGAGGAGTTTGAGAAGCTGATCACCGACCGCACCCGCGCCATCATGATTTGCAATCCCAACAACCCCACTGGCACACTCTATTCCAACGAGGAGCTCCTTCAGCTGCGCGACCTGGTGAAGAAGCATGACCTCTACCTCATCAGCGACGAGGTGTATCGCGAGTTCCGTTACAGCGACAAGCCTTACCTGAGTGCCCTGCACCTTGAGGGCATCGAGGACAACGCCATCGTCATCGACTCGGTATCGAAGCGTTACAGCGAGTGCGGCATCCGCATCGGCGCTTTCATTACCCGCAACAAGCAGTTGCTCACCACAGTGATGAAGTTTGCCCAGGCACGTCTCAGTCCTCCATTGATTGGGCAGATTGTTGCTGAGGCATCGCTTGCCGCACCTCAAGCCTATCATCAGGGCGTTTATGACGAGTATATCGCTCGCCGCGACTGCCTCGTTGAGGGTCTGAACAAGATTCCCGGCGTCTTTGCGCCAATGCCCACAGGAGCCTTCTATGCTATGGTTAAGCTCCCAGTGCAGGATTGCGACGACTTCTGCCGCTGGTGCCTTGATGAGTTCAGCTACGAAGGTGAGACAGTGATGATGGCTCCCGCCACAGGCTTTTACGCTACCCCAGGCGAGGGCAAGAACATCGTGCGCATGGCCTACGTCCTCAAAATCGAAGACCTCAAGCGCGCACTAGTAGTCCTCGAGAAAGCTCTCGAAGCCTACAACGCACGTTAATAGCTTTTTATAACCCTATAATAAATGCCACCGATGCTCAAAGCGCCGGTGGCATTATCTCTTTAAATAACGTCAATCTACTTGCTCGTAATAATAAGAGTAGTCGATACCTTTCATAAGCAAGAAGTTTCAACTGGTTAGTGACACTAACCACTTCACTTCCTTGCTTGCGGAGTTTAGTCTTGAGGTACTTCCAGTAGTTGCGGGTGCGGGTGTAATCGTCTTGCTCGTTGATGGCGGCGACCACATCGAGCACCGAGAACCACCATTTGCTGTTCTCGTTGTCCCAAATGGCCCGCACCTCGCGGTTGTTGTAAAAGCGTATGGAAATCTTGTTTGCCATTTAAAGGTGGGTTCTATAAACTATTTGAGCTTTGTGCGGCATAGTTCGCTGATGGTGATTGCTGCGGCGATGCCCACGTTGAGGCTCTCGCTGCGGGTGCCTTTTCTGGGCATGGCTGGGATGTGGAGGCGCTGGGTCACATGTTCTGCCACTTTCGGGCTGATGCCTTGACCCTCGTTGCCGAAGATGACGAAGGCTCCTCCGTCGGGGAGTTTGGCGCTGTAGATGTTGTCTCCATCGAGGAATGTGCCCATGACTGGCATGTCGCTGAAGTCGTCGAGGAAGAAGTCGAGGTCGCAGTAATGCACCTTCACCCGGCTGATGGCTCCCATAGTTGCCTGCACCACCTTGTGGTTATAGACATCGACTGTCGATTTGCTGGCAAATATGTTCTTGATGCCAAACCAGTCGGCGAGTCGCATGATAGTGCCCAGGTTGCCAGGGTCTTGGATGTTGTCGAGCACAATATTAAGCCCTGAGCGGACCTCGTCGTCGCTATAATCGACTTTGGGAATCTCATATACCGCCATCACGTCGCTCGGTGTGGTGAACTGCGACATGCGCGCCATCTGGCTCTTGTGGGCGAGCACGAGTTTGGGGTAATGCTCGGCGGTTCCTTGCTGCTCATACCACGCCTTAGTGGCGATGAGATAGCGGCAGTTGAAGGCACGCCATGTGTCGCGCACGCATTTCCATCCCTCGGCGACAAAGAGTCCTTCCTTGTCGCGGTATTTCTTCACAGCCAGCGACGATACCAGCTTGATAATTCCGTTGTTGATGTCTTGCATTGTTATAACGTTTTTAAGGGGCGAGCTTAGGAGTTTTCGAGCAATCGATTTTTCGATTTTTCGAGCATTCGAGTTTTCGAGCAATCGAGAAATTATGGAATCTCTGTCCTGCGCGGCTTGCCTGGTGGAGGTGGCACAGCCACGCCGCGGTTAGATTTGGTCGGGTCGTTGCTAGCCTTCTTGGGTGGAGGCACGCCACCGCCTTGCTGTGCCTGAGGCTTGGGCTCATCGTTGCTGGCAGCAGGAGTCGCGGGCACCTCTTTCTCAAGTTCGTTATAGTCGTTCTTGTTGTCGAAAGCGTCGGGATATGGGTCGCCTTCCTTTACTCTAGGCACTCGCACGTTGCTACCCGTGGGCAGTGGAATGTTGTTGACTCTTGGAGCAGGAGTCACTGCCACGTTGCTGCCGGTGGCTGGTTCGCCGGCAGTGGCTGGCTCGCCATCGTTGTCAAACGGCTCTAAAGGATCTTCGGGCACCACGTCATTGACAGGAATGTCTTTGCTCACGATTACATCGGGGTCGCTTTTCTCCTCGGTTTTGCTCACCTCCGATGTTTCCTTATCGCTGTTTTTCTTGCCGTTATAGAGCATCAGGGCAGCTATGGCGCCAAGAAACAGCAGAGCGGCAACTATTATCCATAGCGTGCGCTTCGACGACTTGCTCTTGCTTGCTGCTGGCAGAGGTTGGGCAGGTAGTGGAGGGGTGACTGTGACGGGTTGCTCCTCGCCAGCCGATGCGCTCATATCCAAATCTTGCTCCAATGGTGCCTCGATAGGCTCAATGCTTTCGCTAGCCTCTGTGCCAGGAGCCGTTAATGGCGCCAGAGGGGGAATGATTGCTGTGGGCGCTGGAGGAGTGATTGCTGCGGGCTCCTTATGTGCGAGAATCACGCTGCGTCGCACCATCTTGTCGCACATCAGTCGCTCGGTGTTGACGAGCAGGTGGTCGCCTTCTTCTTTCTCAACGCTCTCCACCTCAATGAGCAGGATGCTATGGCAGGCGGGTACAGCATCGGTGAGCATCTTGAGCGATGCAAGCTTCTGGGCGTTGCTCAACGTGCTGTTGCATAACACGTCTTTGAGCTTCTTGTCGCTCAGCGCGCTAGTGATGCCGTCGCAGCACAGAACGAAGTAGTCGCCCGCTTGGATGTCGGTAATGAACGCCACATCGGGCACTGCCGCAGTGCTGGGGCTGGGGAGCATGGCGCGGGTGAGAACGTTCTTTTTTGCCGACGCGTCGGCCTCGGCGCGGGTGAGACGACCTGCGGCAAAGAGGTCGTTGACTAGCGAGTGATCGCGGGAGCGGTATAGTGTCTCGCGGCGTGATGGGCGCAGGTGATAGACACGGCTGTTGCCAATGTGGGCTGCCGCCACGCCAAAGTTGCCAACGGCGAGCATCGCCATCGTGGTGCCCATAGGGTAACGGCTCGACTCAAAGCGGCTATAGGTGGCATCGAGTTGCTCTTGGGCATGCACCACAGCACGGCGCACTGTCACGCCAGTGAGCTGCTGCGAGAAATCGACCCTAGTGTTCATCCACTCGCCGAGGGCTTGCGCCACTACGGCGCTCGCCACCTCGCTGTGAGCATGACCCGTAACGCCATCGCACAGCACAAACACATGGTCGCTGGCCTTCACGTCAACGAGATGCGGGAACAACGAGTTGCACTGCACCGTCGATCGCCCCTTCTCACTTATTCCTAATGGAGCTTTTAGCTTTATTTTCATTATTATCTTGTTATCTTGTTATCTGATATCTTGTTTTCTTTTATTCTTGTATTCTTGTCTTCTTGTTCTCTTGTCTTCTTGTTCTCTTGTCTTCTTGTCCTCTTGTTCTCTTGTCCTCTTGTCCTCTTGTCCTCTTGTCCTCTTGTCCACTTGTCCACTTGTCCTCTTGTTCTCTTGTCCTCTTGTCCTCTTGTCCACTTGTCCTCTTGTTTTCTTGTTTTCTTGTTCTCTTAATTTAAGTATATATAAAATAACGTAAAAACCCACCATTAAATTATATATCAATAAAAAAACACCTATACTAAGCGCCAGCTAGTGTGTGTGGAAAAAATAATTTGTTTAAGAGAAAATAAATGTTTAACTTTGCAGTCGTAAAAAAGTAGAGACAATAGATTAGAAGTTATTCAATCTTTAAAAACAGAATTATTATTATGGTAAGTTACAAGGAATTAGGCCTGGTCAACACCCGCGAGATGTTTGCTAAGGCAATCAATGGAGGTTATGCTATTCCCGCCTTCAATTTCAACAACATGGAGCAGCTTCAGGCTATCATCAAGGCTAGCGCCGAGACTAAATCGCCAGTAATCCTGCAAGTTTCGAAAGGTGCGCGCAACTACGCCAACCAAACCCTGCTGCGCTACATGGCACAGGGTGCCGTAGAGTATGCCAAGGAGCTGGGATGGGAGCATCCACAAATCTGCCTCCACCTCGACCACGGCGACACCTTTGAGGTGTGCAAGAGCTGTGTTGACTTTGGCTTCTCGAGCGTGATGATCGATGGCAGCTCACTGCCCTATGAGGAGAACATTGCCTTGACAAAGAAGGTTGTGGAGTATGCTCACCAGTTTGACGTTACTGTAGAGGCCGAGCTTGGCGTGCTCGCCGGCGTGGAAGACGACGTGCAGGCCGAGGAGTCGCACTACACTAAGCCCGAGGAGGTTATCGACTTCGCCACCCGCACCGGCTGCGACTCGCTGGCAATCTCCATTGGCACCAGCCATGGCGCTTACAAGTTCAAACCCGAGCAGTGTACCCGCGACCCCAAGACTGGCAAGCTCGTTCCTCCCCCATTGGCGTTCGACGTGCTCGACGCCATCATGGAGAAACTTCCTGGCTTCCCCATCGTGCTCCACGGCTCATCGTCAGTGCCACAGGAGTATGTTGACACTATCAACATGTATGGTGGCAACCTGCCCGATGCAGTAGGCATCCCCGAGGAGCAGCTCCGCAAGGCCGCCAAGAGCGCGGTGTGCAAAATCAACATCGACAGCGACAGCCGCCTCGCGTTCACTGCCGCCGTGCGCAAAGTGTTCGCTGAGAAACCAGGCGAGTTCGACCCACGCAAGTACTGCGGCCCCGCCCGCGACGAGATGACCAAGCTCTACAAGCACAAAATCATCGAAGTGCTCGGTAGCGACGGCAAAGCCGAGTAATTTATCATGCTTTTAGCTGACTAGCTGACAAGCAAACAAGCTGACGAGACAAATGTGGAGTCAAACGACCAGAAACGATCAAAAACGACCATTGTCTTTTCAGCTTGTTCCTTATCAGCTTGTTAGTATTATAAAGACACAAATTCAGTCTTTAATTATGAAGAGATTTTTCTATATCTGCACATTTTTCGTTGCTCTAGTGGCGTTGAGCGCATGTGGCAGCAAGGACAAAGGTATTTATCCTTTTGAGGAAGAGACCAAATACCTTATTGTTAGGTTGCAGGGTAGCGACAAGTGGAGCGTTATCAACATCGAGAATGGCGACATTGTCGCCAAGAATGCTATCAGTGGCATGCCCTCGGCGGTGCATGAAGATATGTTCTACGTCTATGACACCGAGACAGCCCGCATCAACTATTACAACGTGAAAGACTGCTCCAAGCCAGTGAACAGCGAGCCCTACTGCTCGGCGACGAGTTTCAACGGCGGCTATGCCGTAGCCTGCCTGCCTGGAGAGGACCTGCAGGTCATTGACAAGAACTGCCAGACGGTGAAGAAGCTGCCGCCAAGCATCAATTCGGCGTCGATGTTCCTCGGCGACCTCGCTATCGTTAAAGACGACATGGGGTTGAGCGGATTTATCGACACTAAGGGCGACACAGTGATAAGCCCACGTCTTGGTCTCGCCAACGCCTTCCTCTTCGATGACGCGGCACTGGTATCGGAGAGTCAGGTTGCCGACACTTCTGCTGTGTCGAGTCTGGTGGTTATCGACAAGAAGGGCGAGAAGCTGTTTGACTTCGACAGCGAGAAGTACCTGCCCATAAACCGCTATTTCATCAATGGCTCCCTCAAGGTGATGCTGGCAAAAGACCAGAAAATAGTATATCTCGACAAGAAGGGCAAAGAGACGGGCGACACGCTGGTCTTGCCTAAGAAGATAAGAGATGTCAATTACCGCGACGTGAAGCACGTGGGCAATGACCGCTACATGGTCATCAAGGGCGACCGCATGGGACTCGTCGATAACAATAACGATACGCTCATCGGCATCAACTATGATGGCATTGTAAATCTCACTCCCAGCCGCTTTATCGTTGCCCAAGACTCGGTGATGATGATCGTTGACGAGAAGGGAAAGCAGGTGGGCAAAGCCAAGTTTGTTGATTTCATCGACAGCAACAACTTTGAAGAGGCGGCAGGTAGAGGATATGTGAACCCCGCAAAGGTGGCGGCGACTATGCTGCAGCTTTTTGACAAGGACGCCGTGTTCAACGTGCGCAAGGGTGCTACACTGATGGAGATAAACCAGGCAGTGGGAATGGACCCTGACCAATACGTGGGCGCTACCGATCTTACTGGTCCGCTGCCACCGCTGATTTTCACCTATCATTTCGACCGAGAGATAGCTTCAGTAAAAGCTGCTGCACCAAGCGACAGCATTGTGGCGGCTGCTCAGCCAGCGGCGCAGTTCAACTATAACGCTGTGGTTCGTGGTGTGACGTTGCAGTACCCCGTCAGGGAGTGCAAGCCAGGCACCGAGGAGGAGATATTGCAGCTTATCACCCAGCAGATGGGCAAGAAGGGTTTTGGCATGAATGACGACGGCTCATTCACCAGCGACGACGGCTGCGTGGTGGTGATGGGTTATGAGAAGGGTGTGTTCCAGATTAACTACTACTTCAACGCCTCCGAGAAGAAACCCCTGCCACGAGTGAGCCGCTAACTTAATGCATAATGCATAATGCACAATGCATAATCTCAATTAATAATTCAAGCGCCTGCGGCGCAAACTTAACACTTAACACTTATAACTTAACACTTATAACAGTTTGTCTTTAACGAGAAAAATATTGGCTGTTGTGTTTCCTCCTTTTGCCGTTGTTGACAAGGGGTGTGGCACCTATCTTGTGGCTTTCATTCTCACGTGCTTGGGGTGGATTCCTGGTGTGATTTTCGCTTTTGTGGTGCTCAAAAAGGAGCAGCGTAAGCTGGGCGACAATTCTCATCAGGTGAGCAAACTTCAAAACAGAAGTTCGGCAACTGGCAGTGCCAGCGGTGGCACCTCGCAGCAGTCGCCATTTGATCGCCCCCGCAGGATGCCAAACAATAATCAGTCAGGAGGCTGGCAAAGATGGTGATTATGGACAAGGACCAACATATCATTGACATGCTTGAGCAGCGCGACATCAAGCCCACTGCTATGCGCATCCTCGTCCTCAAAGCGATGACCAACAGCGACGATGCCTTCTCGCTGCTGAGCCTTGAAGACAAGCTTGATACAGTCGATAAATCTACCATATACCGCTGCATCACCTTGTTTCTCACCCATCACCTCATCCATGCCATCGACGACGGCACGGGCTCGCTCAAGTATGCCGTGTGCCATGCCGACTGCCACTGCGGTGAGGAGGGCGAGCACCTCGACGACATGCATGCCCATTTCTACTGCGAGCGTTGCCAGCGCACCTTTTGTCTAAGCCGCATCGCCGCACCAGTGGTGGCATTGCCTGGGAACTTCAAGGTTCACAGCATCAACTATGTGCTCAAAGGGCTGTGTCCGCAGTGCAGCGAACGGCAAGCCTCGCAAAACTAATTTTTAAACTTCTATGCTTTTAGCGTTTTTGTCTATAAAAAAGCTTTACTCACCCATTTTTGGTAGGTTATCAGAGAACAACAATTAAACTAATGTGGTAAAAAATGGTCAAAACAATACATTGTCGGCTACATAATGGTTGATAATATAGAAAATACAATTACAAACATCAAAATACCTACGAATATGAAAAGTAAATTTTATCACGCGTTATCAAGTGTAGCGCTCTCGGCGGCAATGATAGCCCTCGCAGTGCCAGCATCGGCACAAGGCCGACGACCAGGAGGACCTGGATCAGGTGGCAGTAGCGACCGCCCAAAATCGTCGATGCAGCAGTCTTCTTCATCGAGTAACCACTCCGACCGCAGCTCGGCACGCCCCAGTAGTCATAGCAATAATCGCAGTACGTCAACATCCCAAACACGCCCCAGTTCTCCAAGCAACAACCGCAGTTCACAAGGCGTGACGAACTCCAACTACCGCTCGTCGTATTCTGCTCCTGGCAGTGGCGACAACCGTCCTCGTGGCGGTGGCAACCATGGCAGTGGTAATACCAGCGGTGGCAGAAACTATGGTGGCGACAACAAAGGCTACCAAAACCAGCGTCCAAACGCTAGCACTGGCCGACCTGAGAGCACCAGCAAATATAACGACCGCATCCGCAATTATCAGCCGGGTAGCCAAACCAATAAAGGCAACGGCAACGTAACCCCAGGCAATGGCAATAATCGTCCTGGCGGCAATAATAATGGTGGCAACGCTCGTCCTGGTGGCGGCAACGACCGTCCCGGGAATGGTAATGTGAATCCAGGCAACGGCAACAACCGTCCTGGTGGCAATAATGGTGGTGGAAACTACCGCCCTGGTGGCAACAACGGCAACCATCGTCCTGGTGGCAACGGCGGCAATCACGGCGGCAATTATCGCCCAGGTAATGACCGCCCAAATGGTCCTGGTAACAGCCGTCCTGGAGGACAAGGTGGATACAACCGTCCTGGTAGCCCACACCATGGTAGCATCAACCACGGCGGTCCACGTCCCGACTACAACCGTTACCGCTGGCACAGCGATATGCGTCCTCGCGGACCACGCGACCGCTGGTATGACTACTACCGCTACAACCGCTGGAGTTGGCATGCCCCAATCGCTCCTCCTTTCCGTCAGTGGCGTCCACGCATCGTGTGGTACTATCGTCCCATCATCCCCACTGGTTATCGCTACTATACCTCGGCACCCATCATCTCGGGAGTCCTGGGACTGGAGTTCGGCACCTATCTAGACGCTTCGCTCAACTACCTGTACTACAACGGCTACGACATCGATGGATATCAGGACAATGTAGTGTATCTGCGCGACGTGAACATGATGGGTTACAGCTGGCCCGACGTGATGCTGCAATACGACACCAATGGAGGAATGTGCTATGCCGAGTTTGTCACCTCAACCTCTTATCAGGATGACTACCGCTTCCGCAGCATCTACAACTCGCTGTGCAACACCTTTGGAACACCCATCAACAGCGGCAACGGCCACTTCTCGTGGTACGGACGCGACGGCAGCGGATTTGTCAACCTCAACACTATGTACGACGGCGGTCGCTTCTTCACCGTTCTCACCTTCGGCGTGTAAAACTTGTCACTTAACACTTAAAACTTAACACTTAGAACTTAGAATTATTTCCTTTTCATATTTCGCTCAACAATGGCGTCGCTTCAAGCAACCTTGAAGCGGCGCTTTTTTTCAGTTTTCTTCTCTTCTCGTTTTCTGTCCTCTCGTTTTCTGTCCTCTTGTTTTCTTGTCCTCTTGTTTTCTTGTCCTCTCGTTTTCTTGTCCTCTCGTTTTCTTGTCCTCTTTTATTGCTTTTTTCCGTTTTTCTGTGTAATTTTGCACTGATGATTATCTGCAACACTACATATCATGTGGAATGCTCCATCAGCGGCGAGTTTATCGACTGGATGAAACAGGAATTCCTGCCACGTGCCATAGAGAAGGGTCTCGTGAGTAACCCTCGGCTTATGCGCCTTATGGGGCACAACGAGGGTGGCGCATGCTTTGCTCTGCAACTGCAAGCCTTCTCTCTCAAGCTCTTGCAGCAGTGGAATCAGGAAGTGGGCAAGGCGCTGCATCAGGCGATAATTGATCGATTTGGCGATAAAGTGGCAGGGTTCACCACCTTTATGGAAGAAATTCCTCTTAAGTGTTAAGTGTGAAGTTTTAAGTATTAAGTGGTTTCGTTGATGGTTAGAGATTGTAGCGCATTTTATTTTGTCACTGTCTTCCATAAACGATAAACCATAAACGATAAACTAAAAAATGGCTAAAGACGAATTTGACAAAATAATAATAGGTATCGACCCTGGCACCAATGTGATGGGATATGGGCTGCTGGGGGTGAAGGGCGGCAAGCCATCGCTCATCGCTATGGGTGTGCTGCAACTCAGCAAGATGGAAGACCACTACATGAGGCTGAGGCGCATCTACGAGCGGGTGTTGAGCCTCGTTGAGGAGTTCCTGCCCGACGAGATGGCGATAGAGGCGCCATTCTATGGCAAGAATGTGCAATCGATGCTCAAACTGGGACGCGCGCAAGGCGTGGCGATGGCTGCCGCGCTCGGTCGGCAGGTGCCCATAGCCGAATATGAGCCCCGTAAAATAAAAATGGCGATTACCGGCAACGGCGCCGCCAGCAAAGAACAAGTGGCGATGATGCTCCAGCGGCAGCTTAACATCGACCCCGCCACCATGCCCGACCTGCTCGACGCCACCGATGCTCTCGCGGCAGCACTCTGCCACTACTATGAGAGCAAAAAGCCTTTTCCCAGCGCAGGTGCCAAATCTTGGAAAGACTTCATCAAAAAACATCCTGAGAGGCTGGCACAACGACAAACCGGCGAAGCCGATAACTAACACGAAGCGCGGCTAACTGGCAAAGTGTCAACGGGTGAATGCTATTGCTATGATAATCATTTAATTACTCAAAGAATATGAAAATCAATCTTAAACAAACAAAATGGATTTACTCCGTTTTCTTGACAATCGCAATGCTCGGCACCACAATGTTGAGCAGTTGTGACGAAGATAACGGATTGCCCTACTACGACGAAAACTCGCTCGACGCACCCTATCTCTTTTCCGAAGGGTATCAAGACAAAATCCAGTACCCCTATGAACTGGACACGCCGCTCTCTGACTGGCTGTCGCTCGTGCGCGACGACGTGAAGGTGTGCAAGCTCAGCATTCCCGGCACCCACGACAGCATGACCGGCATGGGTTTCTACACCCCAATTGTCAAATACTTCTCCAACATCATGGCAATAAGCCAGGTCTCGACCTTTGAGGAGCAGATGACGTGTGGCATTCGTTTCTTCGACTTCCGCCCTGTGGTGGCTATCGACACGCTGGCCGAGAAGTCCGAAGACCGGCAAATCCTGCGGCTCGCACACGGTTTTACCGAGGTGAATGTGTCGTTTGAGGAATCTATCGACTGGATGCAGCAGTTCCTCAAGTCGCACCCCTCGGAGTTCTTCATAGTGAAGATACAAGCCGACAATGGCATGGAGAGCCAGCAAAACTGGACTGTCTTGCTCAACAAGGTGCTCTCATTGCCAAAGTACGAAGGTCTGTTTGTCAAGAGTTGGCGTCCCGACATCACCGTGGGCGAGATGCGAGGCAAGATTTTGTGGCTCAGCCGCTACGACCTGCGTCCCGTAAACCCCGCATTCCACTATCCCGTTGCCTACTGTGACTGGCCCGACGAGGACCCCGATGTCGATGAGGAGATCCACCCTGAGCAACAGCGCAGCTGCGCTATCTACAACATGGAAGACCCTAGCATCAAAGCCACACTCTATAAGCAAGACTACTACAAGACCACGAGCGAGAAACGCATGGCAACCAAGATTTCTACCGTGCTCGACATGATGAAAAGCGCGCGCGAGGCAACTGCGAGCGACGAGAACATCTGGATTGTGAACCATTGCTCCGCCTATACCGAGGTCTCGGCACGGGGTTATATCACCAACGCCTCTAACCTCCACCCCAGGGTAATTGAGGACCTGCTTTCCAACGAGGGCACAGTGGGTATCATGCCCATGGACATGTCGTGTCACGACTACGTGCATTGTATCATCAATGGCGGCACTCCCTACAACAGCGACTATCTCTACGGCTTCTATCCATGCAGCCAGTCGCTGACTAACCTGCTTGTCATGTCGAACAAGAAATTTTTTAAATAATCAATATGTTGGTAATCGTTATGAAACAGTTTAGACATTTTGAATCACAGTTTTGCCGTGTGCTGATGGTGACTGCAGCAATAGTGTTCTTCGCCGCTGCCATAGATGCGCAGGACAACGAGAACCTGAAACTTCACAGCGAGAACGGCATGTTGAATCACCTCGCCGTGGGTATCCAATCGGGTTTGGGCGGCACTGGCATCGATGTGGCGATGCCAGTACACCGCATCGTCACGCTGCGTGCCGGCATCGTGGGCAATGCCGTTGGCGATATCAAGTTCAAGGCAATCAACACCGCAAGCGAAATCACGCAGTCGCAGCTCGTTGAGGACGATGCCGTCAATCGTGCAAGGATGATTGATAAGGTGGAACTCGCCATCAAGCCTCGTTTCTGGAACGCATTTGTCATGGCAGAGATTCATCCTTTCCCCACGCCATTCTATTTTTCTGCCGGCATCTTCGCTGGCAACCGCACCTTCCTCCACTTCCGCAACACCAACGACGGCGCACTGGAATCTCTCTACGATGCCAATAAAAAGGTTGAAGACTACAACACCCTCTACCACACCAACTATCCGCCAGTGGGACTAAAGTTTGGCGACTACATCTTCACCGCCGACGAGAACTATAACATCGACGTGAAGATGAAAACTTGGGCTGTGAAGCCCTATCTGGGTATCGGCTTCGGGCAAAGTATGGCACGCCACCACCGCTTGAGCGTCGCCGTCGATGCCGGGCTCCTGTTCTGGGGAGCACCAGAATTTGTGTTCAACAACGGCAAGAAAATCAAATCCACTTCAAAAGAGTCGGGCATCACACATTTTATTTCATGGTTCAAAGGTTATCCCATGATACAAATGCGCCTCGCCTACAAGTTCTTCTGACGCGTCACGCTTGATAATGACATACACTTAAGAGGTGAGGATAGGTTTCTGAAGATAGTAAGAGGCTGTTGCAAAACTCCCACAGAATAGAAAACTACGGATTAATCTGATTTTTCTGATTATTTATTCGACTTATTTTCAGGAAATTGTGTTTTTTTTTGTTAATTTCAGATTAATCAGAAAAATGCGATTAAACGAGGCTGAGCTTGCTCAATACCTTGCGAGTGTGAGCATTTTAGCTAAAGGTGTTGCAAAACTAAAAATGCGAAGCATTTTAGCTCCCCCTCTAAGATAGAGGGGGTAGGGGGGAGTATGATAAACTCAAGGAATCTCCATTTCGCAAGTAGCAAACTGGCAAACTAACGAAGTGGCAAACTAGCAAGCATTGCGAGCGGCAAACTAGCGAAGCGGCAAAACTCGTCTAAATCTCACTATAATGGAAAGTTATCAGGTCGATGATTTTTCTTGCCGCGTCGTTTTTGCTCTCACATTCATGAAGTCGGACCTCGGGATTTGTCTGCTGGCAGAATATCAGAGGATACCAGCATGGCGTGTGCAGATGGCTCTCGGTCTCTTCATCGTCGTTGTGCCTCACATAAAACAGGTGAATGAATTTCTTTAGAGAGTTGGCATACATGATTTCGGCTATTGTGCCAGGGCATGCTGCTTCGTCGAGCACAAAAATGGCATCGGTGCAATTCTCTATCATCTGTTTCTCACACATAATGATGTCCTCGGCATTCATGCTCTCGGCCTCGAAATAGAAAGGACCTACGTAGAGTACGTTGTCATTGATTAGTACACCATTCATGTCCTTGGGTTTCAGCAAAGTCTCTATGCTGCCAAGGATCTGTGCCCTATAGTCCTCGGCGGCAGCAATGTCAAAATCGTCGTCACGATAGTCGAAGCCAAAAGCACCTCCAAAAAATAGTTTATACTGTGTATCCATAAGGGTTATGCTTGGTAATCATGCTGTTTTCTGCCACAAAGATAATGAACATTTCTAAAAATTCAAAACTTAGAGTTGGGATTATTATATTTCGTGGCTAATTCCGCATTCCTTGACGTATGGGCACAAAAAAAGGGTAAGAAGACTACATCGCGCCGCTACAACCTGTTACCCTTGCTTCGGTCAAGACCTGGGGGATTGGCAGGGAGCTGGCCGTGTAGGACTTACCCGGCTGCAAAGGTACAACTTTTTTTGTTACCAGCAAATTTTTTTTCGAAATCTTTGCTTAATTGGTGCCGATTGCAACTTACGGCTGTGTCTCTGTTTTAGGTTCAGTCGCAAAAATGTGGGGGCAAGACAAGTCTCCGACTTGTCCATTAGTACATTTGACACTTGAGTACTTTATCTAAAGGCAACAATAAATAATTGTGAGCAATAAAAATAATTGTTTGTAATTGTTTGTAATTGTTTGATATAACCGAGATTGTGTTTTAGTCGATGTTTATCATCTCGTTGAGCGAGAAGCCTTCTTCTCCGCCGTGGGTGAGGTAGCCCATTTGGTTGGTGAGGAGGGTGGTGTTTCCTATGCGGGTGCCGCGCTTGGCGTTCCAGTGGGTGTGGCCGAAAATCCAGTAGTCGATGTCGCTTTGCTTGATAAACGATTCTAGGTCAACGACAAACGCCGAAGACAGTCCGTTGTCTTCATATCTCGGGTCTTCGGCGATGATGGGGCAGTGGTGTGTGACTACCACTTTGTGCAGTGCCGTGGACTTGCTTAGCGCGTCTTTGAGCCAGGAGAGGCACTTGTCATGAGCGCGGGCGTAGTCGGTGGCGAGCAGGATGTGGTCGCCAAAGGCGATGCGGTGGCAGTCGTTCATATACATCTGTACCGGTGCAAGGTCGTTGTCGCTGATACGGCTCCACAATGTGGTGAAAAACAGCTCTGTATCACCTAGTGTGATGCTTCGGTTATTGACGTAGGTGACGTTTTTGCGAATAGGGTAGGTGAAGTTGGCGAGTGTGGCAAGCACATCCACGCGGTTGTAGTACTCATGATTGCCTGGCACGATAAAGGTGTGGGCATAGTGGTCGCTGCACCAGTCCCAGAAGGGGTGCTCGCTTAGCTGTTTCTCCCCGAATAGCAGTATGTCGCCCGCCAGCACCAGGATATCACCCGCCACCTCAAGAGGATGCTCGTTGAGGTAGCGGGTATTTTCCTTAAATTCCAGATGCAAGTCACTGGCATATTGTATTTTCATCGTGATAATATAAATTGCTGATGTTTATAAAGTAAAAAAAGCTTGATGTCAATCGTTTCTCCATATCCGGGCGTTATATCAAACAACTTAAACAACATGGGTAACAACACTAACAACATCATTATTTAAGACCGAAGAAAAAATATTTGTTGTTATTGAATAAAATGCTCACGCTCGAAATAACTTAATCAAGCTTAGTTCTTTGCTCGCTTAACCGCATTTTTGTTGTTATTTGGTTGTGATTGTTGTTTTATATAACTGCGGCTAAGTCAATTAGCAACTTTATAAACTTGAGTTAATTATACTGCTTGAACACTTTGATGATGTCGCATTTGCTCATGTAGTCGGCATCGGGGTTGCCGCTGGTGTTGGCGAAGTCGAGCAGTCTTTCAATAGAGCGGATGTGCGGATATTGCTCCTCGTCGATTGAGTAGGTATATTTTTTTGTGGTCCAATCATAGCTGCTTACCACGCAATATCCGTAGTTCTCGGCAGTTATGAACGTCTGGGCGAAGATGCACTTCTGCTTGAAGTCCATGCTCTCGGAATCGTGCTCGGCAGCCATGAGGAGGCGGCGTGCCGTGCCTATGAAGTCATACTCACTGCGCAGTTTCTCGGAACACTCGCCGTTCTGGTAGTGAGCCAGATACCAGCAGTCTCCCTTGTGGCTGGCTTGGTAGAGCATGTTTGCCTTCTTGTAGAGCAACTCGTTGCGCTCCTCGCCGCTGCTGTTGGCAATCATGTTGTCGATCGCCACCATGTCGCGGCAGTATTGCAGTTTGGCGTTAGCTTTCACAGGAGTGTTCTCTTGATTCCAGAAGCTCAGGAACTGACGTTTCATCCAAATTACATTATTATAGTTTTTTCGTGCCATGTAGTAGCTGATGCCTTGCTCTGAGATATAGCTTAATGGAACCTGCTCAAGATAGTTGATGGCGGCTTGGAACTCGCCCTCGCGCACGAGCTTGGTGCCCATCATGTCGTTGAACTCGACGTTGTCGATGCTGCAATAAGAGGCTGCCCATTTCTCGAAAGCGTTGCTGGTGCCATTGTCGAGATAGTATTTGAAAGCCTCAAACTCGCTTGAGCTGAGAGTGTCGAGCTGGCAGCTGTACTCCGAGGAGTATTCGCTGTTGTGTGCCGCCATGCCAAGCAGAGCTGTTGCCTGGTTGGGCATACCCCACTTGTAGTATTGAGGCACAAGAGCATCGTAGGTCACGCGCTCAAACACATCGTTGTAATGAGGGTCGGTGGCATAGTGGTCCTTGTCATATCCAGCCTTCTGCTCCAGCCATTTATACTCTCCAAGCAAATAGTCGAAATACTCATCGGTTGGTTGTGCGCTCTTGATGCTGGCGAGCATCAGGCAGGCGCGGGCATTGTCTTTCATGCGCTGCGTGCCGTCGAGGGTCTGGGCGTTGGTGAGCTGCTTGATGGCGTTGTCTTGATTGCCTGCCATATAGTTGACAAAACCGCGGGCTGCCTCCCACATCGCCGGCGATTTGGTCTTCTTCTCGTCAAGAACCTTGCCGGCAAAAACGATGAAATCGTTCATCTCGTTCTCATAGATGCCAGTCGCCTCCACATAACGCATCATCTCGGGGTCGCTGCCGTTGTCGAGGGTCTCCTGAGTGTTGTTCACGAAGTCTTGAACGAGGAAAACGAGGGTGGGGGAGTTGGGATTGGCGGCATATTCCTCTTTGATGCCCTTGAGGTTACGCTTCTTGCGCACGCAGTATTTGATGCTTGTCATGTCACCAAGTTCGGCATAAATCTCGCATGCCTTGTCCTTCTTGCCCGTGTTGTAAAGCGCGCCGGCATAGATGTCCTTCATCCAGCGTTTATACACGTTGTCCTTGAGGCGGCTGGCGGTCTTCTCCCAGTAGTTGATGTTGGCCTGATGGTTTTCGGCGGTCATGTTGCAGCGCATCACCAGCAGGGCATACTGGCTCTTGTATTTAGTGCCCTTATAGGCCTGCGCCTGCTTGAGCACTTGCTGAACAGCCACTTTGCGCTGCGCCAACTGCTCTTTGGTGGGATAGTTCCAACTGTTGTCGTCGCTGCCGTCGTTGTTGAGATACTTCACGAGCAGCCGCAGGTAGTTGAGTGTCTCGGTGTCGCCTTTCTTGCGGGCAGTGGCAATTATCTTATTGTCACTCTTGTCAAACTCCTCGGGCTTTAAGTTGTCGAGAAGTTCGCACGCCCACCCCGCCGATTCGTCGCCAGTGTAGTCTGTCCAATACTGTTTTGTCTCTTGTGAGAAGGGGTTCTCCATCAAGTTGCGGTTAAACACGCTGAACATGTAGTAGTTGGGTCTTATCCAGCCGCCACATGCCCACGCTTGCAGTGTAGCCACCGCAAGAAGGCTAAGGATTAAATATTTTCTCATAATCGCTTGGTGAATAATTGTTTATACTGCTATTGTTTAAATGGTAAATTATCACTTGGTCGTTGATGCCAGGGCGCTCGTGACTCAAGGCATCATGCACTTGGACTAAGGTTTGGGCGTCGGGTTTAACCAACATCACCGTGTCGCCGGCATTTAGATAGGTGTAGGTGCTGTTGCTGCTTAGGTAGTTGGGCAGGTCGATGCTGCTGATGACCACATATTTCCCGTCGCCCACAGGCTGGTAGAGCGTGGTGTCGCTCAGGTCCTCACTGTAGAGAATGTCGCGGAACTTGTCGCCAGTGAACAGCAGCTGCCACCCGAAGTTGGGATAGGCGGCGCAGAGCGGCAGGTTGTATCCGGCCAAGTATTTGAGGTAAGGCTCCACGTCGCGCTTGTCGAGAATGGGGTTGCGCTGCTTGCTGTTCTTGAGGTCGCCGGTGTTGTACATCATCAACACTCCGTAGTCAACAGGTGGCGGTGTCATTGCGAGTTGGTGCAGCCTGATGGTGGCACTCAGCTTCATACCTTTGTCGGCGAGCAGCTGTCGCACCTGCTCGAGGAACTTGAAATAAGCGTCTTGGGTCTTGACAGTCCAGTCGCAGTCGATTTGCAGCTCTTTCACGCCTTTGATTTCGTGAGTCTCGCACATCTGTAGCACCCTGTTCACGAGCAGTGGCGCTATGGTGTCGATGCCGTGATTCACACACTCGTTCACGATAAAAATGGTGGGAATCACTTCAATGCCGTCAGGCATCGGGTCTTTAAATTGGATAGTGGCGTTAGGTCTTAGCTGTTGAGTCTTGCTATCGACCACCACATCAAAATATCGCACATACATCTTCCCCACGTTATAGTCGCGCAGGAACTGGCGCTCCACATCGTCAAAGCTGAACGACGTGCGCCAATAATATACCGCCGGCTTGGGGTTGTCGATGCTTTTGCGCTCGGGTTTGCAGCCACAGGCAACAACCACAATCAGCATTGTTAGCATCAGGTTTATAAAACCTCGATTTGTCATGTAACTTTCAAGTTTGAGTAAATAAAAATGCAATAATGCATTGTCAATGTGCTAATGACATGCTTCACAAACTGCAAAATTAAGCATAATAATTGTAAATGACAATATGTGTTAAGGAAAATGAGAAAGATTATAGGCAAGAATCAGTTTTTTTGAAAAATCTGTTCTTGCCCATGTTTTTAATATTTCTCAATCAAGGCTTTTTTAGATCCTTCATACTCTTTAAGAGCTTGCATGAACAGGCAGTCTTTTATCCACTTGAACATCTCGTCGAGAGCATAGTCGCCGCTGTGAGGTCGGTTCCATGCCAGCAAGAAGTCCACGCTCTTGCCAGCATTCTCAAGTTTGAGCGCCAAGTTGATGGGCACGGGGAATGAGGTGTCGCGGTCACGTGAGCCGTGGCGTATGTACCAGTATTGTGCCACACTGCTATTTTCGTCACCTATGTAGTTCATGGGGTTCATCATCCTCACGTTGCGCTTGATGTCGGGAGTGAGCGTTGTGCCTGCTTTCATCGCGCCATAGTCGGTGAAATTGACGCTGCTGCCAGTCCAGTCGCCAAACTCCTCATTCTCGCCCGAGCCCCTTTGTCCTGCCACGCCTTGAGTGTCGAATGCAGGCGCAGTCTTGAGCGCTTGTGTTGATACCACATAGTTAAGATATTTTGCCATATCAAGGTCAAGAATATAGTCGCCCACTTGCTTTCTGCCACCCGCAGGAGGCGCCATTGCTCGTCGCTGGCCGCCTATTGGAGCCTTGCCGGCAGGTGAATCCACGCCTCCATTGATGGGAGGAGCGCCAAAACCAGCTTCCTCACTGAAAGTGAAGCCTAAGGTGTCGGGGATTTCGGCTCCTGCGTTTTTGGCAATCTGGGCCGAGCGGATGAGTTCCTTCTTGATATAGTCGAGGTAGTTGTCGGCAGTGAGCGGCGTTCCGTCTGTTGTGCGGAGATTCAGGCTCTCGATATAGGCAGGGAATTGCGCCTTTAGTTCGTCGCTCACGGCAAGCACATCGAGGTCGCCATTCTGGCGGCTGTCGGTGCCGTTATACAGCCACTCATAGGCCATGTCGGCATGGTCAAGGTCGATGATTGGGCAGTAGCACACCGCGGCAAACACGTCGTCGCGTGCCGGTGCTGCGCCCATCGCTTGCAGCAGTGGCTCATAGTCGGGATGATTGCCTGTGGCACCCATCAGTGCCGACATGGCTCCCCCGGCGCTAGTGCCGTCGGTGATAATCCTCTCGGCATCGCCTGGAATCTCATCGTCAAAATAGCGGATGTAGCGAATGGCGGCCTTCAGGTCAAGGATAGCATTGGGAGCACGACCAGTGAAAACCTTGTCGCCCTTCTTCAGTCCAGCTTTCTTATCGTTTTTTGTAGCAATCACGCTCGAGTTGCGCCCTCTAGTGCCTGGGATCACGACCACCATGCCTTCCTTGAGGGCTCGCCCGCTGGCGTCACCAGCCTGTGGCCCACCGGCTCGCGAGGCCATGTAGCCACCCACATAGGTGCGCAGCAGAATTGGTGCCTTGCTGCCCGCCGTCTCGGGCACATACACATTAAGATACTGATACATCGAGTCCTCCACGTTGGTCACATAGTATAGTCTCTCGTAAGCCATGTAGTTCACGGTGCTACCATCGTGCATCGTCATGGTGCGAGGCTCACCCTGTGTGGGGTCGAATTGCAGTTTGCTATGGTTTGTTTTGCCCCATGCGCAGGCAAAACACATTATTGCCAAAGCGAATAAAGAAAACTTCTTCATAATTGCTATATTTGTTGTTTATAACTTAAGTTTCGCAAGTTGTTAACTTGCTCACTGGTTTATAGTTTATGGTTTATAGACAAGTTTGCACGAAATCTCAAAAAAAAATCCTTGAACTTTGTTCTCTACACACTAACCTCTAACCTTCAAGTTTAGATAAAATGCTCACGCTCTCAAGGTCTTTAGCAAGCTAAAACTTTGCCTCGCTCGGGTCGCATTTTTATAAAGTTTTAGAACTTTAGAAACTTGAATAACAGATTGCGTTTTTTTTGTTCTCCTTTATGTGTCAATCTTTTAATTGGTTGTAAAAGTCTATCAATGTGATGATGTCAACTTTAGGGAAGTCGATGTTTTTCAAGATGTCGAAGTGCTTGTCGTTAGTCACTATGTATCTGGCACCATCCGATATTGCACAGTCAACAAACTTGTTGTCGTCGGGGTCGGAATGTATCAAGTTAAACTTGTAGTAAGGTGTAATAAACTTGACATGCTTGTTGTTGGCAATTGAATTAATCACCAAATAGGAATATTCTTCATCATAAAATCTCAAAAGAATTTCAAGATACTCTTCAAGAATCTCGGTTGATACACACAAGGTGTATTTTCCAGATACAATCGATTGCCAAACTGGATGATACTTGCTATGAAAAGAAATGGACTGGATAAGGCAGTTTGTATCAAGAACAATGTGTTGCATTATAGTTTGTGCAAATCGGTGTTATTAATTCTGTCTAGTAATTCTTGGCTCATTGCTCCAGTTGCCCACATTTCATCCTCCTTTTGCTTAAGTTTATGATAATAAAAGTCAAAAAGGGCTTCTTTCAACTCAGCCTCCGATTCTGTGGTTTTGTTGATGGAAAAAAGTCTGAGTAAATGAATTTGTGAAGGATTGAGCCCCTCTTCATTGTTTGAATAGGCAATGTCGTTGCTTGGTGAGCTTTGATAAGCCACCTCTGGTTCTTGGGCCTGCTGTGAGTCATTTTTGTCTTTCATAATACTTTTATTTAATGGGTCCTGCCAGTGCGCCTTGTGTGCAACAGGCAGAACCCAGAGTGTTGTCAAGTTTTTATTTCAGCTCGGCGAGGGCGGCTTTGATGCGAGCCACTGCCTCGATGATGTTCTCGTCGCTGGTGGCGTAGCTCATGCGCAGGTAGCCTGGGCAGCAGAAGGCGTCGCCAGCCACGCTTGCCACGTGAGCCTTCTCGAGCAGGTAGATGGCGAGGTCGCCGGCATCGTTGATGACGGTGTCGCCACAGCGTTTGCCAAAGAACGCGTCAACCTTGGGGAACACGTAGAACGCTCCATGAGGCACACGCAGCTCCATGCCGGGAATCTCTTGGAGAAGACCAGTGATAAGGTCGCGGCGGCGCATGAACGCCTGGCGCATATCCTCAACGCACTGCTGCGAGCCACGATAGGCAGCCTCGGCGGCCTTTTGTGCTATTGACGAGGCACCGCTGGTGTATTGTCCTTGCAGTTTGTTCACCGCCTTTGCGAGCCATAGAGGAGCAGCCACGTAGCCGATGCGCCAACCTGTCATGGCGTAAGCCTTTGACACGCCATTGATTACCGCCACGCGGTCTTTCAGTTCGGGGAACTGTGCCAGCGACTCGTGCTTGCCCACATAGTTAATGTGCTCATATATCTCATCGGCGATAATCATCACCTGTGGATGACGTGCCAGCACAGCGGCTAATGCAGCCAGCTCTTCTTTGCTGTAGATGCTGCCGGTGGGGTTGGAGGGGGAGCATAGTATTATCAGTTTCGACTTCTCGGTGATGGCGTTCTCGAGTTGCTCGGGAGTGATCTTGAAATCGGTCTCGATGGTTGCCGGCACGAGCACACTCTTGCCGCCGCACAGGTTTACCATCTGCACATAGCTCACCCATGCCGGAGTGGGGATAATCACTTCGTCGCCGTGGTTGACGAGGCACAGCACGGTGTTGCACAGCGACTGCTTGGCACCATTGCCCACCACTATCTGCTCAGGGGTGAAGTCGAGGTTGTTCTCGTTTTTGAGTTTGTCGCTGATAGCTTGCCTGAGCGACAAATATCCTGGCACTGGCGAGTAGAACGAGAAGTTGTCGTCAACCGCCTGCTTTGCGGCCTCCTTGATGTGGTCGGGCGTGAAAAAGTCGGGCTCTCCCACACTCAAGTTTATCACGTCAATGCCTTGAGCTTTCAGTTCATTACTCTTTTGTGACATCGCCAGTGTAGCCGATGGCGACAGCGCTTGTAGTCTTTGCGAAATGAAATCCATAATTTATAGATTATAGTTAACAGTTAATAGTTAATAGTTTTGTTGTTTGTTTATCGTTTGGTGTTTTCTAGAAGTTCTAGACAATCTAGATTTTCTAGATAATCTAGCAAAAGAGGAAACTCTCTACTTGAAGCTATCTTTTTTTCTTTTTGCTTTTTTTATTATTCTTGCTGCTTTTTTTCTCCACTTGTGGGGTGGCGTTGGACTTGACAGTGGCAGGGTCGATACCCCACTCTGGGTCTATCTTGTTGGCACGCATATAGTTCATGCCGGCAATGATGGCCTTGCGGCGCTTCTCCATATATTTGCTGGGGTTAGCAGAGTCATAGACCAGTGGATTAGGCAGCGTGGCGGCGATTAACGCGGCATCTTTCTGCGTGAGCTCGCCAGCGGTTTTGTGGAAATTCTCGTTGGCGCACGCCTGCACGCCATAGATGCCGTCGCCCATCTCAATGGAGTTGAGATATACCTCCATGATGCGTTCTTTGCCCCATATTTTCTCGATTAAGAAAGTGAAATAGGCCTCCAGCCCTTTCCTGACCCAGCTGTGCCCTTGCCACAGGAACACGTTTTTGGCGGTCTGCTGTGAGATGGAGCTGGCACCACGCTCTTTGCCGCCCTTTAGGGCAACGAGGCGTGCTTGCAGAATGGCCTTCTCGTCGAAGCCGTTATGCTCCAGGAAGTGGGAGTCTTCGCTGCTGATTACTGCTGCGGGCATGTGACGCGAAATCTGGTTCATATCCACCCACTGGTGCTTGATTTTCGGGTCTTTGCCATCGATATACTGCTCAATGCACCTGATGTACATCAACGGAGTGCGATACACCGGCACCCACTTGAAGGCTATCACCGCAAGTATCGACGAGACAAAGAAGAAGATAAGGATGTTGCGAACCCAAATCCACAGCCTGTTCCATATAAATTTCACGTCTCCCATAAAATCATTTCTTACCGCCTACAAAGGTATCTATTTTCTGTGACTTTTCATCTATAATGCGGTTTTTTTTTCAAAAAACACCGATAAAATGTTTTGATTAGATTTATAAATGATTTTTCGTCACAAATATTCTTGTTTTTGGTTTTTTAATCGTAATTTTGCAAATTAATTGGGGCAGTAGGCATATGCCCAGCCCTTGCGAGAGAGTAAAACAGCGTTATTCACCTATAAAAGCTTACCACATGGCGAGCAGCATCAGCAAGTGGCGCATCGAGGACAGCGCCGAAATGTACAACATCAATGGTTGGGGCCTCAAGTACTTCTCAATCAATGACAAGGGGCACATGACAGTGACCCCTAAGCAAACCTACGCGGGCGTGGACCTGGTAGAAGTGATGGACGAGTTGCGACAGCGCAACATCAGCGCGCCGGTGCTGCTGCGCTTTCCCGATATCCTCGATAACCGCATCGAGAAGATTTCGAGCTGCTTCAAGAAGGCCGCTAAGGAATATGAGTATCAGGCGCAGAACTTCATCATCTATCCCATCAAGGTGAACCAGATGGAGCCTGTGGTTCAGGAAATTGTGAGCCACGGCAAGAAGTTCAACATCGGTCTGGAGGCCGGCTCCAAGCCCGAGCTCCATGCCGTGCTGGCGATGAACATGGGCAAGATTTCGGAGAACTCGCTCATCATCTGCAATGGCTATAAAGACGAGAACTACATCGAGTTGGCATTGCTGGCGCAGAAGATGGGCCGCCGCATCTTCCTCGTGGTGGAAAAACTTAACGAGCTGAAACTCATAACTTCCATTGCTAAGCGGTTGAACATAAGGCCAAACGTTGGCATCCGCATCAAGCTCTCGAGCAGCGGCAGCGGCAAGTGGGAAGAGAGTGGTGGCGACCGCAGCAAGTTTGGCCTCAACACCAGCGAGTTGCAGGAGGCGATGGAGTTCATGCAGGAGAACAAGATGGTTGACTGCTTGAAACTTATCCATTTCCACATAGGCAGCCAGGTGACAAAGATACGCCGCATCAAGAACGCGCTGCGCGAGGCGTGCCAATTCTATGTGCAGCTCTCGCAGTTGGGCTTTGACATCGACTTCATCGACATAGGCGGCGGTCTGGGCGTAGATTACGACGGCACCCGCAACAGCGCCAGCGAGAACAGCATGAACTACAGCATCCAGGAGTATGTCAACGACTCGGTATATCAGCTTGTTGACGCTTGCAACAAGAACGGCATCAAGCACCCGAATATCATCACCGAGAGCGGGCGCAGCCTCACGGCACACCACTCGGTGCTTGTGCTCGAAGTGCTGGAGACGGCGAGTCTGCCTCAATGGGACGACGACAACGACCTGCTGCGCGATGATGAGGACGAGCTGGTGCGTGACCTCTACGAAATCTACGACAAAATCAACAAGGCGCGACTGCTTGAGGACTGGCACGACGCTTTGCAAATACGCGAGGAGGCCCTCGACCGCTTTAGTCTCGGGTTCCTTGACCTGCGCACTCGAGCACTGGTTGAGAAACTCTTCTGGAGCGTGGCACGCGAGGTAAACATGATTGCCAGCGACATGAAGCACGCCCCCGAGGAGCTGCGCAGCGTGGCACGCATGCTGCCCGAGAAATACTTCTGCAACTTCTCACTCTTCCAGTCGCTGCCCGACTCGTGGGCGATTGACCAGGTGTTCCCCGTAGTGCCGCTGGGCCGTCTCAACGAGCGTCCCGACCGTTTCGCCACCATCCAGGACATCACCTGCGACAGCGACGGCAAGATAGGCAACTTTATCTCCAACCAGGGCTTCTCGCACTACCTTCCTGTGCATCAGCTCAAGGAAGGCGAGCATTACTACTTGGGAGTTTTCCTCGTGGGAGCCTATCAGGAAATACTCGGTGACCTGCACAACCTCTTTGGCGACACCAATGCCGTTCACATCGACGTGTATAAGGACCATTACGAGATAGATCAGGTGATTGACGGTGAGACCGTTGCCGAGGTGCTCGACTATGTGCAGTTCAGCCCCAAAGAGCTGGTGCGTAACGTCGAGGCTTGGGTTGCCGATTCCATCCGCACCAAGAAAATCACAGCCGAAGAAGGCAACGAGTTCGTGCGCAACTACCGCTCAGGGCTTTACGGCTACACCTATTTGGAAAAAGAATAACTAACGAGCTGACAAGTCACGAGCTAACAAGCAAACAAGACAATAGATATTATTTCGTTATCAGTTTCAGGTGTCTATATACTGTTGTTTCGTCAGTTTGCAAGCTTGAAAACTCAAATATACAAGAAATAAATAATAAACACATTATATTTTAAATCTATTGCTTATCTTTGCAATAGTTATTAAAAAAGCAGAACAATGAAGCGTTATTGGATAAATTTCAGAGGTAAGCAATCTGGCCCTCTCTCGATGGAGGAGCTCAGGAATATGGGTGTTGACAAGACAGCTTACGTGTGGCATAGTGGTCTTGACGACTGGGTAAAAATCACTAAGGTTCCCGAGTTGAACGAGATGCTCGAGAATGTGGCTGCTGGCGTGGAGAATGCCACTTCGCAGGTGACAGAATTGCCACAAGGCGACGACACGGTAAATGATGTTCCCGAGTTGCCACCCAATTATTATGGTCAGCCAACTAACGCCATGGGCACTGCACCTCAGCAGGGAGGCTATAACCCACAGTATGCCAGTGGCGGTAACGGCTATGCGGCTCAAGCGGCAGCTGAAACTCCCGAATGCCCTCCCACCAATATGGTGTGGGCGATAATCTCCACCATCTGCTGTTGCTGGCCTTTAGGTATTTTGGGTATCTTCTTTGCCTACAAAACTAAGAAGCATTACAGAGAAGGTAACTATCAGAAGGCTGCGAGATTCAGCGAATATGGTGCCTGGTCAATCATCTTGTCGATAGTCTTGGGCATTATGTCAACGCCTTTGGCTTGTTCGCGTTATTTCATTCAAGCTCTTGGTTGATGAGCAAAAGTCGCGCGGTCAAGATTTGGCTTTTTGTATTGGTGCTTGTGGTGGCGGCGTTTTTTTACTTCAGTATAAATCCTTCCACCAGCAAGTATGTGCCGCGATGCGTATTTCTCACTATCACAGGCTATAAATGTCCTGGCTGTGGATGTCAGCGTGCCGTTCACTCGCTGCTTCACGGCAATTTCCTTGACGCGGTGCGTTACAACGCTTTCTTCCTTGTCGCAATACCGATAATTGCACTTTATCTCTTGAACGACTACACCAACCTCATCCCCAGCAAGGTGGGCGAGGTGATTACTCACCACTACACAATAGCCGTTATTGGCATTATAGTGGTGTTGTGGTGGGTGCTGAGAAATGTGCTAGATTGGTAAAAAAACTAAGTGTTAAGTCATAAGTTTTAAATGTAAAGTCTTTTCTTCGAAAATTTGATGCGCAGCCACTTATCACTTAACACTTGACACCTAACACTTAACACTTGACACTTAACACTTGACACTTAACACTTGACACTTAACACTTAACACTTAACACTTAAAAATTGTGCTTTTTTCTATCATTACAGTTACTTACAATGCCGGCAAGGTGCTGAGCGCCACGCTCGAGAGTGTGAAAGAGCAGTCGTGCGGCGATTTCGAGTATCTCGTCATAGACGGCGCTTCGACCGACGACACCCTCTCGCTTGTGGAGCAGTGGGCGATACCAGGCACTATGGTGTGGAGCGAACCCGACAAGGGACTGTATGACGCTATGAACAAGGCTATCGACAGGGCAAAAGGCCAATACCTTATTTTTCTCAATGCCGGCGATGCCTTTGCAAGCCACGATACTCTTGAGCGCATTGCCATGAAATCACAAAACCTCCCCGACGTGATATATGGTCAGACGCAACTCGTTGATGCCACAGGAAAAGTAGTGGGCATGCGGCACCTCACCGCTCCACCACAACTTACATGGCAAAGTTTCAAGGACGGTATGCTGGTGTGTCACCAGGCATTTGTCGCCAGGCGCGAGTTGTGTCCGCATTACGACATGGATTACCGCTTCAGTGCCGACTATGACTGGTGCATAAAGGTGTTAAAGAACAGTGACCGATGTGCCTATGTGGGCGATGAGCCCATCATATCCTACCTTAGCGAGGGGCTTACTACCGAAAACCACAAGAAATCGCTGCGAGAGCGCTACCGCATCATGTGCCATTATTATGGCACTGTTCCCACTTTGCTGCGCCATGTGAAGTTTGCCTGCCGCCACCTTATGCGCAAATTTTGATAATGATTTGAAACATTGTGCTTTGTTGAAATTTTTTGCTATCTGGTTGAAAAAATGCGTGTAGTGATTAATAATTGACTATTTTTGTCGTTTATTAGATAACAAATCAATTTTCCGCCTTTATTTCTCACACTCTTATGAACACGATTTTAAATAGCTTTGACCATATAGGGCTTGACGAGATGAGCGCTGTCAAGCTAATGAATCGTGTTGATACTAAGTTTGTCACAACGATGCCACGGCTTATTCAGCTCTTGAAAATGGCTCAAGGCGACTATTTCGTGCAGGAGATAGATGGCAAGCGCAGCAGCGACTATACCACGCTCTATTACGACACGCCGGCACTCGATATGTATATTACCCATCACAACGGGTGCTTGGGCAGGCAGAAGGTGAGGGTGAGACGATATGTTGACTCTGATCTCACCTTCCTAGAGGTGAAGAACAAGAACAACCATCGCCGCACCCGCAAGAAACGTATCGCCGTCAACGATTTCAGCATTGAGAGTGAGGAGGAACGCCAGTTTTTGGAAAAGCTGTGTTGGTATGACGTTGATTCCTTAAAGCCTGCTTTGCGCAACTGGTTCAACCGCATTACACTGGTCAACAAGGGTAAGACCGAGCGTGTGACCATCGACACCGATTTGCGCTACCATAACATGGTGACGGGAATAGATAAGGCACTGAATCAGGCTGTGATTATAGAGCTTAAACGCGATGGCAATGTGCCGTCACCGCTGCTGTCGATGCTACGTGACCTTCGCATCCAGCCTCACGGATTCAGCAAATACTGCATTGGCACAGCATTGACCAACCCCGAAGTGAAGAAGAACCGGCTGAAAGAGAAAATATATTATGTGAATCATCTCATAAAGAACGATACATATTAACGAAATAATAACAAAAAAATATCATAACTATGAATCAAGAACTTGTCATGGGCTTTCTTACGCCCCAATATTTGCAGATGCTGATTAGATTCGCCATCAGCATCGTTGTAAGCTGGATAATCATTGACCAGCTATATTACCGCAAGAGCAAACGGCGTGACTTTTATTTCACCTTTATGCTCATCAGCGTGTCGATTTTCTTCCTCGTGTTCTTCATGATTTTTGTGCTCGAGGACATGAAGGGCAAGGCGGGTATTGGACTGGGAATAGGTCTTTTTGGTATCTTCAGCATTATGCGCTACCGCACCGACACTATGCCAGTGCGAGAAATGACCTATCTGTTCATCATCATCTCACTTGCCGTGGTCAATGCTCTTGCGTCGTCGATGAGGGTTGAAGAGCTGATAATCACTAACTTGATAGTTGTCATAGCCATTGTTGTGTGTGAGTGGAGGCTGAAGACCAATAGTGTGAAGCTCATACAATATGACAAAATCGACCTCATTACTCCTGACAAGCGCGAGGAGCTGATTGCCGACCTGAAAAAACGCACAGGGCTCGACATCGTGAAGGTGGAAGTAGGTGCCATCGATATGCTGCGCGACATGACGGTGCTCAGGGTTCACTACCACAATACCGACAAGGGCAGCAACAGTGTTGACAGAATGATGAAAATACCAAAAGAAGAAATGAAATGAGTAATTTAGTGAGATATGCTTTCGCTGCACTTGTGGCGATAGCCGTGTCGATACCTGCAAAAGCCGAATGGGAACCCACTGGCGAGGAGTTTGCCGGCAAGTCGGGCAATGACTTCGGGCTGTGGATGGGTGTCGATGTCGAGAAGAAAATCAACAAGAAATGGAGTGTTGGCGCCGAATTTGAGTATCGTCTGAAAGACAATATCGACGGTAGCTCATGGGGTGAGCCGGCACGATGGACACTGGGCATTGGCGCCGAGTATAAGGTTCTCAAATGGTTGAAGCTTGAAGCAGGCTATAAATTCATGCGCGACCATTCATGTGCCGAATGGAATGTGGAGAAATATAGGGAAAGTCGCGGTTTCTGGGGAACAAAGCACCGCTTTTATTTCTCGGCTACAGCCAGCTACAAATATCAAAATGTTAAGTTCTCGCTCCGTGAGCGCTGGCAATACACCTATCGCCCAGAGGTTGCTGATGTGACCTACGACTGGGAAGATGATGAGTTCCTGCCCAAGAAAGGTAAGGGCAAGAATGTGAGGCGTTCGCGTGTGATGATAAGCTACGACAAGAAAGGCTTGTGGCTAGAGCCCTTTGTCTCGGTGGAGATGTATCACGGTAAAGGGATAGAGAAGATGCGATATACCGCTGGTTGTGAATTCTCGGCAGGCAAGCATAACGCCTTTGAGGTATTTTATCGTTTTCAGGACATTATGGACGATGACAACTTCAATAACCGTGACTCACACATCTTGGGAATTAATTATAAGTTGAAGTTCTGATTGTGCATTAATTGTTTTTCTCTCGTCTTTGCATTAGATTTCGTGAGAGCAGTTTATAGATTTCGCGCTTGTCGCCTTTTAATGACGACAAGTGCTTTTCTATTATCCTGATGTCGCCACGTGTGGCGGGACCGGTCTGTGACTGTTGTGGAGTCATGTGGTCGAGTTTCTCGACTGTGGTCTTGATGAGTGGCAGCATGACATCAAACGGCAGTCCTGCCTCGTCGAGGACTTCGCTGGAGAGAGCGAACATGTGGTTGGCGAAATTGCAGGCGAAGACCGAAGCGATGTGCAGCAATAGACGGTCGTGACTTGACGCTTGATGAACATTATGCGAAATGGCAGAGGCTAATTTCTCAAGTTCTTGCGCTGCCGTGTCGGTATTGCCCTCGATGAAGAGATGCACCTCGTCCATGTTCACGATATTACTCTTGCTTAGCGACTGCACCGGCCAGCACACGCCATAGTGGTTGCGTTTGCCCTCAAACACCTCGATGGGTGTAGATCCCGAGGTGTGAAGCCACAAAGCGTCATTGCGGGGTGTGTGGTCAATCACGTTGGCTATGGCGTCATCGTTAACTGCAATTATATAAACGTGAGCATCATTGACCACCTTTTTCAGGTCATCAACAGCTTCGCAGCCCACTTTCTCGGCAAGTTCTTGGGCATTAGCAAGTGTGCGGCTGTAAATCTGTACCAACTGATACTTGTCCTTGAGTGCCAAGGCAAAATTAGTCGCCACATTGCCCGAGCCAAGCATTACTATGCGTTTCATCATCAACAGTTTCTCGTTTGTCGTTTATCGTTTATGGTTTATCGAAGATCGGGGATCGAGGATCGAAGATCGGAAATCTCTACACTCTTCCCTCTCTACTCTCTACTCTCCACTCTCCACTCTCCACTCTTTTAATCTCTAATCGCGCGTAGCGCAACTAATCTCTAATCGGCACGAAGTGCCAAATTTATCTGTTCAATATAGTTAAGGATTTCCTCACGGCCGCGGCCGTCTTCGCTAGAGGTCATGAACACTGGCGGCAGTTCTTCCCAAGAGTGCAGCAGGTGGCGTTTGTAGGCAGCAACGGCCTGCGCTCCAGCCACCTTGCCAAGTTTGTCAAGTTTTGTGAATACTATGCTGAACGGCACACCGTTTTCGCCGAGCCATTCCATAAACTCCAGGTCAATCTTCTGTGGCTTGAGGCGGCTGTCGATAAGCACAAAGAGGTTTGTCATCTGCTCACGCTCAAGCACATAGTCCTCGATAATCTTCTTGAGCTGTTCGCGGCTGTCCTTGCTGCGCCTGGCATAGCCATAGCCAGGCAGGTCAACGATGTACCACTCATCGTTTATCAGGAAATGGTTGATGAGCAAAGTCTTGCCTGGGGTAGAAGATGTCTTCGCCAGCCCTTTGTGGTTAGTGAGCATGTTGATGAGCGACGACTTGCCCACGTTAGAGCGCCCAATAAACGCGTACTCGGGCTTATTCCCCATCGGGCACTTAGTGTAGTCGGTATTACTGATCTCAAATTTCGCTGTCTTGATATTCATAATATAAAATATTTTGCACAAAGGTAGTCACAAAAATCCATATTTCCAATTTTGATTGATTTTAGACAGCTTTTTATGTGTAGTTGTAAAAAAATAATTATCTTTGCCACATATTGTTATATAATTAACTGCTTGTTTCTATGATATCATTTACCTGCGACTATATTGAGGGAGCGCACCCAGCGATTTTGAACCGACTGATTGAAACCAACATGACCCAAGTGGAGGGTTATGGCGAGGACCCGTTCTGCGAGAATGCGCGCACTCGCATTAGGCAAGCCATTGGCTGCCCCGATGCCGACGTGTTTTTCTTGGTGGGCGGCACTCAAACTAATAGCACCGTCATCGATGCCGTGCTGCGTCGTTATGAGGGGGTGGTGGCTGTCGAGACGGGCCACATCGCCGTTCACGAGAGTGGGGCGGTGGAGTTCAGCGGTCACAAGGTGATAACGCTGCCCAATCATTTGGGTAAGATGGATGCCGGTGAGCTGCGTGAATACCTCAAGCATTTTCACGGCGATCCCACATGGCCTCACATGGTTTATCCAGGCATGGTGTATATCTCATTCCCAACGGAATATGGCACAATCTACAGTCTTGACGAGTTGAAGGCTATAAAGGGCATTTGCGAGGAATATGAGATTCCGCTATTTATCGACGGTGCCCGGTTGGGTTATGGTTTGGCGAGTCCCGCTGCCGATGTTGACCTAAAAACGCTCGCCACGCTCTGCGATGTTTTCTACATTGGCGGCACAAAGGTTGGAGCTTTGTGTGGTGAGGCGGTGGTGTTCCCTAAGGGTAACGCGCCGCGCCAGTTCTTTACCATCATCAAGCAGCATGGTGCGTTGCTGGCAAAGGGAAGACTGCTGGGCATCCAGTTTGACACGCTGTTCACCAATAATCTATATATGAACATCGCCCGCCACGCCATCGACATGGCGATGGAGCTGAGGAATGTGTTTGCCAGCAAAGGATTTGAGTTCTATATCGACTCGCCCACCAACCAGCAGTTCCCAATTCTCACGCAGGAGCAGATAGATGCGCTAGAGGGCAATGTCGCTTTTGAGGTATGGGACAAGCTCCCTGATGGCCGGTTCATCACCCGCTTCGCCACCAGCTGGGCAACGCCCATCGAGCATATCGACGTGCTGGCAGGGCTGATATAGAGGCCGCTCGCGTTGCTCGCTAGTTTGCCGCTCGCGTTGCTCGCTAGTTAGCCGTTTCACTAGTTTTCCGATCCTCGATCCCCGATCCCCGATCCCCGATCTCCGATCCCCGATAAACGAATTACACTTGTTTCGTTTGCTCGTCAGCACGTTCCTTGTCAGCACTCATAAACTTTCTCGTTTTTGCGCTTTTTCTCTTTTTCTAGCTCTTGTTTTTCTTTCTCGGCGTCTTTTTTCTTTTGAATCTTCTGCTTGGGTTTCTCTCGTTCGTTGGGTTTTTGGTTGTTGCCCTCGCTGAAGCTCTTAATCATCTCTTCCACAACTTCTTGGTTGCCGTAAAGATAGTTAACCACAATTTCGAGCACAGTAGGAGTCTTCTCGCTTACCAGATAGGCGATGATGCAGCGTGTGCCGTCGGGCATCGTGCCCTCAAGGGCATGGCTCTTAAAGCCTTTTACCTTGATTTTCATCATCTTGGTGTCATACATGTTGAACCCTATGGCACGGCTTTTAAGACGCTCCTCAAGGTTTTTCTTGTTGGTGTTCTCGTTCTTGACGTAGCGTTGGAGGGTCATCACCATCTCATCCCAGTTGACCTGTGCTGTGGAGGGATCCTGGAAGAAGCTGAACGGCACATGCCCACCCTCTGGGGCATCGAAGGCGATGTCATACTTGTCCCAGGTATAAACTTTGGCATTTGCCGATGTTGACAAGAAAGCGAGTGTCAGCATCAGGACAAGGTGTTTCATGTATTTACTTGCTAATCTCATAGTTAATATCTTCGATTATATTAGTTGTAGTGTCGGCGGGCAAGGGTGCAGCGTTGTTGAGCCACCGCTCCCACTGTTTCTCATTGCCGTTAAAGACATCTAAGTCAACATCGCCATTTATACCATTAACGCGTCCTTTTTTGCTATATTGTTGTAGCTGATTTGGGATGTGTTTTATCTTCTCGGGATCCTTAAACGAACATATCCACAAATTGACGTTGATGGGCAGGCGATCCTTGACATATTTCTTATAACCGTTGCCATTGGTGTAGATCATCACCTTAAAACCGCGTGATTGAAGGTTGTCAATCATGGCGTTAAGGTTCTTCATGGTGATGTCGTCGCTTATGTTTTTGTTAGTTTCGTTGTCTTCTTCAACATCAATAATGAGTGGCAAGTCAAGATGTCGCCAGCCCACTGCTTCAACAAAATTCTTGGCCTGATTGACGCCATCTTCTCCCATCTCGAAATAGTGATAGGCTCCAATTTTTAGGCCGTTGGCCTTAGCTCGGTCATAGTTGTTTGAGAAATTCTTGTCTCGTTGTCTCTTCTCTTTAATGCCTTGGCTAGCCTTGATGATGACGAAGGTGTAACCGTCGTTTTTCACCTTGTAGAAGTCGATGTCGCCATTATGGCTTGAGACGTCAATGCCCACAATGGGGTATTTGCTGCGATCTACCACCACTTCGCCATGCCACCAATAGTAGATGTCGTGGCGATTCTCGTAGGCGAGAAAGCCTAACAGCAGCACAAGAAGCACAGCAAGCCCTACAATGACCCGCTTGAAGACCTTGCCTCGGCGAGAGGCGAGAGGTGAGAGGCGAGAGGTGGGAGTGGAGCGATCCCCGTTCCCCGATCCACAGTTCTCGATCCCCGTTCTGCTATTTGTGTTGTTGTTAGTCATGGGTGTTATAATGATGTTGATTAACGACGCTTGTTGCCCTGACGCTTCTTCTGCTCATTGAGGGTCTGCTGCTGACGGCGTTGCGCCTCCTCAAGGCGTGCCATGAATCCGCTTTTCTTTTTGGGCTTCTTGGCGTTCTCGGCCATGACGGCACGCACCTTGTCTTCTTTCACCATCATGCGGGTTAAGAAGGTTTGTATAATGGTGATAAGCAGCGAGATGAAGTAGTAGTAGCTCAGACCCGAGGCATAGGTGTTGAAGAACACGAGGAACATGATAGGCATCAGGTACATCATCCATTTCATGCCTGGCATCTGGCTCGACGACTGCGACTGCATGTTCACATAGGTGTAGGCGATGTTGGTGATAGTCATCAGCAAGCAGAAGATGCTCAGGTGGTCGCCCAAGAATGGGATGCTGAACGGCAACGAGATGAGAGCATCAGGAGCGCTCAGGTCGGGAGCCCACAGGAACGACTGCCCGCGCAGGTCGATACTCGACGGGAAGAACCAGAACATGGCGATGAGGAACGGCATCTGCAGCAGCATTGGCAAGCAGCCGCCCATGGGGTTGGCGCCAGCCTGCTTGTAGAGCTCCATAATCTTCTGCTGCTTCTTCATGGCATCTTCCTGGTTGGGGTATTTCTCGTTGATGGCTTGGATGTCGGGCTGCAGGATTTTCATCTTCGCCTGTGACATATAGCTCTTGTAAGTCAAGGGCCAGAGCACGAGTTTGAGGAGAATGGTGAGTACCAGTATGACGATACCCATCGACCAGCCAAACTTGCACAGCCAGTTGAACACTGGCATCACGATGCCCGAGTTTATCCATCGGAACAATTTCCAGCCCAGCGACACGAGGCGTGTGAGGTGGAGGTCCTCATCTTTGGAATACTGGTCGTAGCTTGCGAGCAAGTCGTAGCGGTTGGGACCAAAGTAGAAGTAGAACGATGCTGGCTGAGCATTAGAGTAATTGTAGGTGAAGCCGGTGTAGATATCCACCTCTTTAAGGAATTTCTTATAGTTTGGATCGGTGTCCTTGTAGGCTTTGCTTTCCAGCTTTGTGTCGCCACTGAAACAGTCGTTGGCGATTAATACCGTCGAGAAGAACTGGCTCTTTGCCGAGATCCATTTCATCTTGTCGTTGAGATTTTTATCGTCATTGCTGTTCTCGCTCAAGTTGTCAACATCGTCATCGCCCTGGAGCTTCCAGTAGAGGGCGCTGTAGCGGTCTTCGAACTGCTTGCCAGCCTCCTGGCGTTGCATCTTCTGGTTCCAGTGGAAGTTCATGCTGGTGATGTTGTTGTGCATGATTTTGTCCATATTGGATTGGAGAATCTCCATTCTCACCATGTAGGAACCTTTCTCAAGCGTGTATTTGATGCTCCACTTGGCGCCGTTAGGCAGGTTTGCGAGCGACATGGTTACTGTGGAGTCGCCCTGCTGGTTCTCGGGCACGAAGTAGAAATCTTTGGTGTCGAAACTCTGGTCGCGGTTGTTGAAGATGAAACTGTAGATGATATTCTCTGGGCTTACTAACTCAACGTCGGGAATGCTGTCGATGTTCTTTTTGTAGTCCTCGGGTGAATGGTAAGCCTTGTAGCCATTGAGAGTAGCGCGGGAAATCATGCCGCCCTTGGTGCTGATTTCTATCTTTACAGAATCATTCTTGAGGGTTACTGTTTGGTTGCTGCCAGTGAGACATGCGCTAAACATCTGCGCATTATTATATCTGGCAATCAACTGCTTGACGGCTTCTACAGCATTGACGTCGGTGTTCACGCTGTCGAGGCTGAGGGTGGAGTTGCCCACTTTGACGGTGCCAGCTAGTTTGTCGCCAACCTGCTTGATGCTCACTTTGCCATCGCTAAGTGCGCTATCGTTATCTGCTACGAGTTTGGTTAATGTCGCCCAGTCTTCTTGTGTAAGAGAGTCGATAGGGGCTGCGGCGTTGTTTTTATCGTTTTTCTCGGTTTTAGCGGTTTGTTTGTTGTTGCCTTGCTGAGCGTTTTTTGCGTTATTTGACTGGCAATACATGAAGCCAAAAATAACTGCGCACATCAGCAACATTCCAATGACCGTGTTTTTGTCCATAATAGTTTCGTTTTGCTTTTTGCCTAAATTAGCTGTTGAGATTATTGTTTGTTGTTTTTATCTTCTATCGCGGCGCGCACAAAGTCCATGAAAAGAGGGTGGGGCGTGAGCACTGTGCTGCTGTACTCGGGGTGATATTGAGTGCCGATGTACCACTTGTTGTTGGCAAGTTCTATAACCTCCACAAGGTGGGTCTCGGGGTTCTCTCCCACGCAGTTCATGCCGGCAGCCTCGAGCTGGGTGCGGTACTCGTCGTTAAGCTCAAAACGGTGGCGATGTCGCTCCTCGATGTCAAGGTTACCGTAAGCCTTTGCAACTTTCGTGCCAGGTTTCAAGTGGCAGGCGTAAGCGCCCAGGCGCATCGTGCCGCCCATGTTGGTGATGCTCTTCTGCTCCTCCATCAGGTCGATAACGTTGTTTGGGGTCTTGGGGTCAATCTCCACGCTGTTGGCATCGGTGAGCCCCAGCACGTTGCGGGCAAACTCGATGACCATGCACTGCATGCCGTAGCAGATGCCAAAGGTGGGCTTGTCGTGCTTGCGGCACCACTTGAGGGCGGCAAATTTGCCCTCAGTGCCTCGCTGTCCAAACCCAGGGGCAACCACCACGCCGTCCATGTCGCTTAGCAGCTCCTCGGCATTGCCGTCGTTGACCTTCTCGCTGGAGATATAGGTGATTTTCACTTTGTGGTCTTGATAAACGCCTGCGGTGAGCAGACTCTCGTCGATGCTCTTGTAGGCGTCTTGCAGTTCCACGTACTTGCCCACTAGACCTATGTTCACTACCTCGCTGGCATTGCGCATCTTGTCAAGGAAGAAATTCCATTTTGTCAAGTCGGGCTCGTTGTTGAAAGGCGTGCCGGTCTTCTCAAGGATAATTTGGTCGAGACGCTGGCGGTGCATCATCAACGGCACTTCGTAGATGCTGGGAGCGTCGAGGCTCTGGGTCACCGCGTCGGGACTCACGTTGCAGAACTGCGCTACCTTGCGGCAATGTGCCACGGGGAGTTCTTTTTCGGTGCGAAGCACGAGCACGTCGGGCTGGATTCCCACTTGTTGCAGCTGCTTGACGCTGTGCTGGGTGGGTTTTGTCTTTAGCTCGCCTGCCGCCTTGATATAAGGCACATAGGTAAGGTGAACCACCACGCAGCCCAGCCCCAGCTCCCACTTGAGCTGGCGCACCGCCTCGAGGAACGGCAGCGACTCGATGTCGCCCACCGTGCCGCCTATCTCGGTAATCACGAAGTCATACTTGCCGGTGCTTCCCAGCAGCTTCACGCAGCGCTTAATCTCGTCGGTGATGTGAGGGATAATCTGCACCGTCTTGCCCAGATAGTCGCCGCGGCGCTCCTTGTCGATGACGCTCTGATACACGCGGCCGGTGGTGATGTTGTTGGCGCGGGTGGTCTTGATGTTGGTGAAACGCTCGTAGTGACCCAGGTCAAGGTCAGCCTCGTGGCCATCGACGGTGACATAGCACTCGCCGTGCTCGTAGGGGTTCAAAGTGCCGGGGTCGATGTTGATGTAGGGGTCAAACTTCTGCATCGTCACGTTGAAGCCGCGAGAGAGCAGCAGCCTCGCTATCGACGACGAGATTATACCCTTGCCAAGCGATGACACCACGCCACCAGTAACGAAAATGTATTTTGTGTCCACTATAATGTTATATATATTTTTATTAAAAAATACTTTATAAACTGCAAAGGTAAGCATTTTATTGCAACCAATACCTCAACTAGGCAATATTTTATAATTTTTTTAGCTGACTTTTTGTCAAACAATTGCAAACAATAATGCGATTAAGCGAGAACAATCAAGCTGACTAGTAAACAAGCTGACGAGCTGACGAGACAAGTGTCATGCTGCTAAACTACCATTGCCTTGTTCGCTTGTTCCTTGTCTGCTTGTTAGCTCAATCTTTGTCTCGCTTAATCGCATTTTTGTTGTTTTTTATAACGGTATCTTTGTTTGATTTTTGACTTTACTGCGGTGACAATTGTCAGTAATGAAGCGCCAAACTTGCGTCAGCGGCTAACTAGTGAAGCGGCAAACTAGCGAGCAAAGCGAGCGGCAAACTAGTGAAACGGCTAACTAGCGAGCAAAGCGAAGCGGCTAACTAGCGAAGCCGTCAGGCTGAGCGGCAAAACTAAAAAGCCCCTGCGGCGATTCACATCGGGCAGGGCTTTTATTGTTTACTTAACTAATTTCAAATATTTTCTGTTTTTACCAGTCTATGAATTGAAAGTTCAACTAATAACTAATTCACTTTAAAATTTTCACGATGCAAAGTTAGGGGTACTGCTGGTTGTGTGCAATCGCTATTTTTTGGTATATTTTTGGAAAGAAGTCATTAATATTTGTGTTTTTGCATAAAAATGGCTATTTTTGCACCTTTAAAAAACAAATTTATTCAGATTTAAATATAAAAACTAATACGAAATTAGTAAACAAGTTAACGAGTTAGCCGTTTCACTAGTTAGCCGCTCGCAGGCTCGCTGGTTATGTCGCGCTTCGCGCTAGTTTGCCGCGCTTTGCGCTAGTTTTTAGACATAAGAACATAAGACTTTTTTAAGACAAAATGAATGAACATTAATCAAAAAATTGGACAGCGCATCAAGGCATTAAGGAAAGCTAAAGGTTTATCACAAGAACAGTTAGCTAATCTTGCCGAGATTGACCGCACCTATTTGCTAGCTGTAGAGCGAGGTGAAAGAAATATTTCATTAATAGTAGCCTAGAAGATAGCTATTGCTCTTGGAGAGCAACTATCACAACTATTAACTGAAAATTGTTTCTAATCATTTCTGGTCGTCTGATTTTTTTGTTTGCAATTAAATAAAATGCTCACGCTCGCAAGGCAATTGAGCTAACAAGCAGACAAGGAACAAGCGAACAAGGCAATGGTAGTTTAGCAGCATGACACTTGTCTCGTCAGCTCGTCAGCTTGTTTACTAGTCAGCTTGATTGTTCTCGCTTAATCGCATTTTTGTTTGAAAAAAGTCTGCTTGTCAACTCGTCAACTTGTTAACTTGTCAACTTAAAAAAATATGAAGAAATTATTGTTTATTTTATTGCTTTTGTTGTCCTGTTCACAAGCTGGCGGTCAACTGTTGTGGAAAGTGACTGGCAATGGGTGCTATGAGACGTCCTACCTCTTTGGCACTTTGCATCTTGAGACTGCCGAGTTTATTGACAGTGTTCCAGGTCTCGCCTCGGCTATTGAAAATGTGGATGTCGTCTTCGGGGAGCTCGAGGGCGATGACATGCTGAGCATGAACACTATGCTCCAGATGATGAAGGAGGCTACTGCTCCTGCCGACAGCACCCTTGACAAATTGCTCTCCCCAGAGGATTATAAAACAGTTGACGATGTGATTAAGAAGTATATGTTTGGCTTTGGGCTTAAGGAGCTTGGAGTGCTGAAGCCCGCCGTCCTCACTCTCTACTTGGAAATGATGCAGATGCAGAAGCTCTACCCTCAAAGTTTAGACCCCAGCAACCTCATTGATGTCGCCATTCAAAAGCGCGGTAGGCAGCTGGGCAAGCGCGTTGAGGGGCTTGAGGGAGTGGAAGACCAGACGTCGGCTCTCTTTGGCATCCCGCTCACTGAGCAGGCCGAGGACCTGGTGGACTTTTGCCGCAAGGATCAGGAGTTTGCCCAAAGCAGCAGCCAGCTGCATGACGCCTATCGCGCCCAGGACCTTGCCGCGATAGAGAAAATCGTCTTTGACCCGGAGATGGGCATGGACGATGCCAGCATGGACCGCATGAGCTATGAGCGCAACCGCAAGTGGATGGAAAAAATCACCCAAACGCTGCCTGTGCAGCGTGTGCTGGTTGCCGTAGGTGCCGCACATCTGGTTGGCGAGCAGGGGTTGATTGCGCTTCTGCGCTCGCGTGGCTACACTGTCGAGCCCGTGCCAGTGCAATAAAAAAGTCTTTATATAGGCATAAAACTCCGAAATAATGATTACCTTTGCTCATCAGTTCCGCATTAAAAGAAAAAATTAACAACAACTTTAAACAATATGAGAAAATACCTAAAATTGAATTACGGCGCTGGGTTAATCATTGCTTTGTGTGCCACAAGCGTGGTTTCGTGCAAGATTGACATGCCCAAGGAGACAGAGTCGTCGTTTGAGACCATGACGGTGAAGAAGACCGACATAGAGATTCCCATAAAGTTCAGCGCGAAGATGAAAGGCCAGAGCGACGTCACCATCTCGCCCCAGGTGAGCGGTCAGCTCATGAAGATCTGCGTCACCGAGGGCCAGCAGGTGAGTGCCGGACAGACGCTCTTTGTCATCGATTCCCGCAATGCGAAGCATGAGTTGCAGTCGGCGCAAGCCTCTGTGCAGTCGGCGCAAGCCAACGTGCAGTCGGCGCAAGCCGGGCTGCAGTCGGCACAGGCCAACCTGCAGTCGGCACAAGCCAAGGCGTCGGTAGAGCAGGCGCGTGCCACGGTAGAGCAGGCGCGTGCTTCGGTGACGCAAGCTCAAACCGGCGTTAGTAGTGCCAGGGTGAACCTCGGTTTATGCACCATAACTTCTCCAGTGTCGGGCATTGTGGGCACTATCAACGTGCGTGCCGGCGACCAGGTGAGCCCCATGACGTAGCTCACCATCGTGAGCGGCAACCGCCAGATGGAGGCATGGTTCTCGGTCCCCGAGACTATTATCGAGGCTGGCGTGAGCGAGGGCTCCACCTCCAGCGATAACAGTAAATATATAGCCTCCCTTCCCGATGTGACCTTCGTGATGAAGAACGGCACAGAGTATCCTCACAAGGGCCGCGTGTCGAGTGTTACCGGAGTGGTTGACGCCGCCACCGGGTCGCTGTCGTGCAAAGCCACCTTCGCCAACCCCGAGGGGCTTCTCTATTCGGGCATTCAAGGCACTGTGGTGCTTCCCCTGAGCGAAAAGAATGTTATGGTAATCCCCCAGACCGCTGTGGTGCGCCTGCAAGACAAGGCACTAGTATATAAAGTAAAAGCCGACAGCACAGCTACCGCAGTCACCGTGACAATCAATGATGCCGGCAACGGCAAGGACTTCATTGTTACCGAAGGTCTCACTGTGGGCGACCGCATCGTCACCGTGGGAGCCAACAATCTTCAAGAGGGTCAAAAAGTGCTGTTCCCCACCGCACCAAAGAAGGAAAAATAACCCATGAAAAACAATATATTCATCAACCGATATGTGATGGCGTGTGCTATTGCTATCGTCATCACTCTAGTGGGCGTGATTTGTATGGGCACGCTACCCATTGAGCAGTACCCCAACATAGCGCCGCCCACAGTGCGCGTCTCCACATCTTATACTGGCGCCGACGCTAACACTATCATGAAATCGGTAGTGCAACCACTGGAGGAGAACATCAACGGCGTGCCAGGAATGAGCTACATCACCAGCTCGGCTTCGTCAACGGGCGAAGTGTCGATTCAGGTGTATTTTGAGCAAGGCACCGACCCCGACCTGGCGGCAGTCAACGTTCAGAACCGTGTGAGCCGTGCTACCGCGCTGCTGCCCGCCGAGGTGACAAAAGTGGGTGTGGAGGTGATGAAACAGCAGAGCAACATCTTGCACATTGGCGCGCTGAAAAGCGTTGACGGCAAGTATGACACCGATTTCATAGCCAACTATATCGACATCAACGTGCGCCCGGCGCCAATGCCCCCGAGGGCTGCACTCTTCATGAGACTCAAGAAATTGTCAAGAAAGTTGAGGAGAAGGTGAAGAAGATTCCCGAACTTGAGAACTATGCTGTGGTGAGTGGTTATGGCATGATGGCAGGCCGCTCGGGCAGTTGCTATGCTACACTCATCATACGCCTGAAAAACTGGGACGACCGCCCAGGCATGAATCATAATATCATGCTCGTCTATGGCCGTTTCGCTATGGACTGTAAAGACATAAAGAATGCTCAGGTCATTCCGTTCCAGATGCCCCAAGTGCCGGGCTATGGCTCTAACAACGGTGTGGCTCGTGTCGCTGCTCCACCTGCCAGGCATGGAGAACAATATATACTTGCAGACGGGTGTTATCATGCTCATCGGTCTGCTGGCTAAGACGGCAATCCTCATCACCGAGTTTGCTGCCGAGCGCCGCGCTCAGGGTCTTAGCATCCGCGACGCCGCCTTCGCCGCCTGCGAGGAGCGTCTGCGCCCCATCTTGATGACAGTAGTCACAATGATTGCTGGTATGATACCGCTCATCATCGCCGGTGGAGCCGGTGCCAACGGCAACCGTGTCCTCGCCCTCGGTGTTACCGCCGGTATGGCGGTAGGCACGCTTGCCCTGCTTTTCGTCGTTCCGGTGTTCTTCATAGTGTTCCAGAAGCTGCATGAGAAATTCCAGGGTCAGGCTGTGACCGCCGAGGCAGTACCAGTTGAAGAAGCTAAAGCCAAGATTGCCGAGGCGGGTGAGACTATTGAAGAAGCTAATGATATTATTGATGACGAGACAACAACCAAAGAATAAAATGAAAAAATTAGCAATAATAGTAAGTATTGGCGTGTTGTGCCTCATGGCTGCTGGCTGCAAGTCGTTTAAAAGTCTGTATGACAAATATGAGCCTAACACCCAGATTCCTGCCGATGTGTTAGGTATCGACGCTGGCGGCTCGCTTGCTGATGTGCCCGCTCCGCTATCGTGGAGGGAGTTTTTCGCCGACCCGCTGTTGCAGCGGCTCATCGACTCGGCACTGGTTCGCAACACCGATCTCAACTCGGCACGCATCGCCATTGAGCAGAGCGAGACATCATTGGAGATGTCGAAGAAGTCGATTCTGCCGTCACTGTTTTTCTCGCCATCGGGGACTATCGCCAATTTCAACAGCGCCACGTCAAAGACTTACAATGTGCCGTTGCAGGTCAATTGGGACATGGGCTCTTTAGGGTCTTACACCAATAAAAAGCGCGCCGCCAACGCCGTGCTGCTGCAAAATCGTGCCCATGAGGAGGCCGTGCGCGCCAATCTGATATCTACCGTGGCACAGCAATATTGCCTGCTGCAGTTGCTTGACCGCCAGTTAGAGATTTTATACCAAACCGACAGTCTGTGGACCGTGTCGTTAGAGACCCAGAAGGTGTTGTGGGAGAACGGCAAGATATATTCTACCGCTGTCAATCAGCTTGAGTCGTCGTGCTTGAGCGTGAAGACGCAGATTGTGGACGCCAAGCGCGACATACGTGGCGTGGAGAATGCCATCTGTCGAATATTGGCGTTGCCGCCACAGCACATCGAGCGTAACAGTTGGGGCAGCTTCACGATGCCGCAGATGGTCGCCGAGGGCATCTCGGCGCAAATGCTGATGTATCGTCCCGACATACGTCTCGCCGACTATGCCATGGAGGAAGCGTTCTACAATATGCAGACTGCCCGCTCGGCATTCTATCCCGGTCTTTCGCTCTCGGGCTCGCTAGGGTGGACCAACAGTGCCGGTGGTGCTGTCATCAACCCAGGCAAGATATTGACCAGCATCGTCGGCTCAATAGCTCAACCCATCTTTGCGCGTGGGCAGCTCAAAGGCAATCTGAAGATTGCCCAGCTCACGCAGGAAAACCTGCGCAACCGCTATGTGCAGACCATCATCGATGCCGGTAACCAGGTGAATGAGGCTCTTGCCGACTGCCAGAACGCGAGCGAGAAATATGGCTACTATCGCCGCCAGGTGGAAGTGCTCCACGATGCCTACAATGGCACCCACGAGCTTATGGACAACGGCAAGGCGAGCTATCTAGAGGTGCTCACCGCGCAGGAATCGCTGCTCAGCGCGCAGCTTAATGAGGCGGTGAACATGTATGACGCCGCCCAAGCCGTCATCGCGCTATATATCGCCCTCGGCGGAGCAACAAGATAGCTTATGGTTTAGCGCTTCGCTAGTTTGCCGCTCGCTGCGCTTCGCTAGTTAGCCGCTCGCGTTGCTCGCTAGTTAGCCGTTTCACTAGTTCCCCGATCCCCGATAAACAAAAAACGATCCCCGATCTCCGATTCCCGATCCCCGATAATCAACCAATAACCAAAAAACACAGTATTATGTTAAAAAAATTATTCTTAACTTGTTTTATAGTATTATTGTCGGTTGTGTCAATCAAGGCGCAACGTGTTCTTGTGATAGACAGTGATGGCATGCCCATACCATATGTCACAGTAACCACTCCCGATGGCAAGTATGTCGCCAGCACCGACATCGACGGCTGGATAGAGAATCTTGCCGGGCACACCACCATCACCTTGTCGCAAGTGGCTTATAAGCCACTCACGGTAAATCTTGCCGAGGTGGTTGATGGCGTGATTACTATGGAAGATGCCGAGTATGTGCTTCCTGACATGGTCGTCAAGCCCAAAGAATTGCTGTATGTGCAGACCTACTATCGTGTTACTCAAATCGATGAGGATGGTCCCGTCTATTACAGGGCCGGCATCATTGACAACACCTACGAGCGTGCAAAGGATAAGTTAAGCATCAAGGAGAAAAGCATCTCGGCTGCCGAGAGCGGTTTGCTTAAATTCACTCTCAACACGCTGGTGGGAGGCATGATAAAAGACCTGTGCAAGTTGCATAAGCAATCGACCTATCAAAAGGTGACCAGCAACGATGGCAAGTGGGCACATGTGAGCGTCACCCCTGACTCCACCGGCAGGCAAGTGATTAGCGACTCTGAATCGGTGCTGGGGTATATCGATGAGGACAAGCCCGGCGGCACACGCACCGTCTCGCTCAACCTGTGGCTCCTTAACAAGCATCGTGATATTGCCAATGAGAAAAATGAGAAGAAGAAAGACAAAAAGCAAGCCGAGCTTGAGGTGACCGAGCAAAACAGCGAGCATAGCTTCTTTGAGGTCTATCGCATCGACGAGAATGGGCATTCATCGATAGGCGATTTCGTGATGCAGCAGTCGCTCCACAGAGGCGAGCTCAAGCGCACAAAGAAGAAATACATCCTTATTATAGAGTCGTTTGCCACCGAGAAGGCTTATATCGACAAAAAAGAGTTCAAGCAGACCCGCAAGGACAACGATGTGGACAAGAGCTATGAGGACATGCTGCGCTATGAGAAGGCACACAACATCCCACCGCTTGCTCCGCACTTGAGAACACAAATTGACAAATTGTTTGTGAAAGGACAGTAGCGGCATTTTAACGATAAAAAGCTGCTGTATTAGGATTTTTTCTTATCTTTGCCGAAAATTTTGGAGATATGCGAACCGTGAATTTTTACTTACTGCTGATAATCAGTGCTTTGTTTTTGCTCACGTCGTGTGAACACGATGAGCCTAACCAGGTCAAGCGCCGTGGCGAGCGACAGATTTATGTGCTCACCAGCGAAGGTCACATCTATGACCTTATGGGCGACAGAATTATGGAACTCCCCAACTGCGAGTATGCAAGTGAGATAATTAGCGATGGTGATGACTATTTCGTTTCGGGAAAGAGTACCAAGGACAAGGTGGGATACTGGAAAAACGGCAAGTGGAACACGCTGCACATCGATTTTATCGATAATGTGAGCCACGAGACGCAAGGTATAGCCAAGTGGGACTATTACATCTACCTCTTTGACTATCCCTACATCTTGAAAAACAGTGGTATCTTCCCCCTTGATGACTGTGAGTATTTCAGCCCCTCAAGCCAGTGCATTGCCGTGAGCAATGGCAAATGCTATCTAGCGGGAGTTGAATGGCATGAAGGTGATGAGCCCAACGATGCGGTGCTTTACTATGAGCACAAGGGTCGCTATGCCAAGGCAGTCCTTCCCAAGCCCGGCCCCGATGTGAGCGGCCACGCCACTACAATCTATGCCTACGACACCGATCACACTATCGTGGGCGGGCATGTTGGGTTTGAGCCATGCATCTGGGTTGACCGGCAGCTGCAGGTACTCCCTCGCATGTATAATCCACCCTTTCCTGATTTTGACCTTCCTCTCGCTCACGTGAGTTCGGTTACTCGACTTAATGGTCACATCTATGCATGCGGTTATGAAACGGACGACAATGGTCACGATCAAGCTGTAATGTGGATTGATGGTGTTCCACAACGCGTGTACTCCGGACGGCAGGAAAAAATTATTTTCTCGTTTGCCGAGGAGTTGATTGCCTATGGCGATGACTTGTATATGCTCACTTTTGAGTGTTACGATACGGTTTCTTCTGATGGAGAGAACGATACTGAAATTGATATTCTGATTTGGATGAACGATAGGGTAATCGCCAAGTACAATGGCATTGATATCGTTAATTTCACTGTGGTATGAGGTAAGTTCATAGTTCACAGTTCATAGTTCACAGTTCACAGTTCATAGTTCACAGTTATCAGTTTTGTTCCACGTTCCACGTTCCACGCGCCGTAGGCGCACAGTTTACTTATCACTTGACACTTAAAAAAAACACGTAAATGTATATGAGATTTTTTAGAATTATAATAGTATTGGTTCTTGCAGGTGTTGCTAGCCCTTCTCAGGCACAAATTGTTACAAAGATGTTGGGCAAAGAGCAACAACAATTCAATGTCGATAGCCTCATTCACGATTTTGATAACCGTCCTTTTTTTGGCATCTTCAAGGACAACTATTTTGCGGTTGGTACGGCACTGAATCACCAGCCTAGCGAGTATAACAGCGACGTGAAGTTCCAGATCAGCTTTCGCCAGCGCCTCACCAAGTCGATACTTCCACTGCACAGCCACATTTTCTTGAGCTACTCGCAGAAGGCCATGTGGAACATCTTTGAGGAGTCGATGCCCTTCCACGACCTGAACTTCAACCCGGGAATTGGTGTGCTAACCCCCATTTTCGTTAAAGGTCGCCTAGTGGGCAGCACCCTTATCATGATTGAGCATGAGTCCAATGGCCGTGACGGTGAGGCCTCACGCAGCTGGAACAAAATCTCATTTGCTGGTTCGGCATATATGAACCGCAACTTGATGCTGCATGCCAAGGCGTGGATACCCATCATTGATGGTCAGCAGAATAAGGACATCCTTAAGTACAGCGGTATTTTTCAGGGTGGCGCGCAATTTATTTCCAACAACAGGCGTTGGGTGGCCGATGTGACCTTCGTCAAGCGGCAGGGCTGGAATTTCAGCTTCAACACCATCATCAACGTGGGCTTCCGCATCCGCGAGAAGGACAACCAGTTCCTGATGCTGCATTTCTATGACGGTTATGGCGAGAACATGCTCGACTACAACAAGTACCACTGCCGCCTGCGACTGGGACTGCTAATCCGCCCATCATTCTTCAGCGATTTCTAGTTGCGCTTCGCGGAGCTAACAAGCTAACAAGGAACAAGCTGACAAGGCAATTGTAGTTGTCGCAGCATTACACTTATCTCGTCAGCTATAACCAATAACCAATTTCCAATCCCCGATCTTCGATAAACGAACAATTGTGAGCTGTAAACAAAGAACTATATTGTTATTGATGTTGATGTGTTGCGTGCCCGCTCTGTCGTGGGGACAGGAGGCGGAACAACCAGTCGTACCCGTGCAGCAAGATACGGTTATGGTGCAGCAAGACACTGTGCAACACATAAGCAAGTTTCAACAACTTAAGCAAGAGATCACACAGCGTGTCATCGACAAGCTTAATGAGCCTTACGACACCACTCGCGACAACCGCTACTGGTGGCGCGCCATGAAGCACGGCAAAATCAATTTCAAGGACAGCACAATGGGTTATCCCAAGTTCGTCATGTTCTGTTATAATACCTACAAATGGGGCGACAAGGCCTTCAACAGCTACGACACCGCCTACGTGGTGAGCACAGGCAAGAACTGGAAATTCATCCTGAAAAGCGACAACTGGGTGGACTCCTACATTGGCACGCCGTTCAAAGACGTGAAAACGGTAATGACCAGCAACCTGGTGTCGAACATCGGTGTGTCGCTCTCATTCATGGCGGTGAGCCTGGGTTACTCTATCAGCATCAGCAACCTGGTGCATGGTGGCAAAGTGTCGAACAAGGCCGATTTCTCGTTCACCTGCGCACGGTTTACCGCCGATGCCTACTACTGGGAGAACCAGAATGATATCAACGTCGTTTATACCGATAAAAACCTTGATGATAAGAGGCATGAGTACAGGCAATCGGGCATCAGCCGCAAAGCGATGGGAGTGACGGCTTATTATTTCTTCAACAACCGCCGCTATGCACAGGCGGCAGCCTATTGCTTCTCGAAATATCAGAAGCGCAGCGCTGGCTCTTTCCTGGTGGGTTTTAGCCTGCAACACTTCGACGTGAAAGTAAATGCTGAGCAGCTCGCCGACGAGTCCCACGATTACGTTTCAGAAGAAAGTCACCCCCTGCGCATCCTCTACAATGACTATTGCGTGCTGGTGGGCTACGGCTACAACTGGGTGCTGGGGCGCAAGTGGCTCTTGAATTTCACTGTCACTCCATATCTTGGCTATCGCTACAACATCTTGCCCCAGCCTGGAGAAAAGCAGAGCGCCATCTCGCTCAACCTGCGAGGCCGCATAGGCGTGGTGTATAACCACAAGAGTTTCTTCATGGGACTTCAGGGCTACGCCGACCATCACCGTTACAAGAGAAGCGGCAGCCGCCTAATCAACTCCATGATAGAGTTCTCGGCATTGGCAGGAATAAGATTTTAGGGGCTAAATTTGCAAGATTATCAGAAAGGTGATAAATTTGCACGTTTATTACAGATAATTATTAAGGACATGAAAAAGACATTAACGATAATATTTGCTATATTATTGACCTCATCGGCTGTTGCACAAGTGACGCTTGACTCGTGCCGTAACATGGCGTTGCGCAACAACAAGCAGATGGGCGTGGAGAAGCTCAAGGTAGAGCAGGCTGGCTACCAGCGCAAGCAGGCGGAGGCCGCCTACAAGCCTTCAATCGACTTTGCCGGCACTTATATGCACACCGGTCGCAACATCTCGCTTGTGGACATCAACAACATCACTCCCACGCAGTTTCTCAATCCCGCAACCGGCAACTATGATTTTGCCTTCGACGCGTTGGCGGGGTTGGGAATCTCGATTGACGGCAAGTATGTGGACGCTGTCACACATAAGGTGAAGGACGCGCTCACGTTCGACACCCACAATATCTTTGCGGCAGGCATCTTAGTGACCCAGCCAATCTACATGGGCGGTAAAATCAAGGCGTTTAACCAAATCACGAAGTATGCCGAGCAGATAGCTCAACTTCTCCGTGACAACAAGGCCGAGGATGTGATATGCGAAGTTGACCAGGCTTACTGGCTGGTGGTGTCGCTAAAGTCGAAGGAGCGTCTAGCCGAGAGCTATCTTGACTTGGTCACTAGTCTCGACAACGACGTGAAGAAGATGCTCGAGCAGGGTGTCGCCACGCGCGCCACACTGCTCAGCGTGGATGTGAAGGTAAATGAGGCCAATGTGGCGCTTACAAAGGTGCGTAATGGCCTGGTGCTCTCACGCATGGCGCTGGCACAGCTTTGCGGCGAGCCTCTTGACGAGCCAATGATTCTTGCCGACGAGCTGCGCACCGACCTTGACGTGTCGCTGCATCCGAGCACTATCAATATGAGCGAGGTGTATAACCGCCGCAACGACTATAACGCTCTGGAGCTAGGTGTTAAGGTCTATGACGAGAAGGCCAAGGTGGCGCGCAGCGAGATGCTTCCCACTATTGCCGCTGTAGGGTCGGTGTTCACCTCCAATCCTCATGTTTACAATGGCTTCAAGAAGGAGTTTGGTTTCAACTACGCCATTGGTGCGGTGGTCAAGATTCCGCTGTGGCACTGGGGAGGGTTGAGCAACAAATACAAGGCTGCACTTGTCGATGCCAAAATCAAGCATCTGGAGATGGAAGAGGTCAAGGAAAAGATTGAGCTTCAGGTGACGCAAGCCAACTTCAAATATCAGGAGGCATATAAGACCTACGAGGCAACCAAAGCTAATCTCGCCAAAGCCGACGAGAACCTGCGCATAGCACAGCTGGCGTTCCGTGAGGGTATGGCGACCAGCGACGAGGTGCTAACCGCACAAACGGCATGGCTCATGGCACACAGCGAGAAGATAGATGCCGAGATAGAGGTGATGATGTGCGACGTTTATCTCTCAAAGGTAACTGGTAATTTGAATTATTAAGCTGACAAGCATACAAGGCAATGGTAATATCCAACTCTCACTTGATGCTTACGGACGAGGCAGGCCTCGTCCCTACAAAACTGACAACAGATAACTGACAACAGATAACTTATAATTATGGGAAAGAATATTGACGATAAAAAACGCGATGAAGGCACCCAGACCGAAGGGTTTCCCACTTTTGACGAGAATAAGGGAAATGCTGAGGAAGTGAAAAAACAAGCTTATGCGCGGGAAACAGCGAAAGTTGATGAGGAGAAAGACGAAAAAGCCGATACAAAGAAACTCACCGAACAGGAGGAGAAAGCCAAGCGCCGCAAGATTAGGCAGGCAAAACGCTTGGCGCTTATCGGCTCGATGCTCATCCTCGTGGCGGTGGTCGCCAGTATGGCAATTTGGGGCATCATGCACCTGCGACCCAGCGACAAGTCTATCCAGGGGCAGGCCGACTGTGAGGTGGTGCGTGTGTCGGGCAAACTTGCCGGACGCTTGGTAGAGCTTTATGTCAAGGAAGGCGACTATGTTCACAAGGGACAACGCTTGGCAAAAATCTATTCTTCGACCACCGATGCCACTTACTCTAAAGCTAAAGAGATGAAAAACGTGGCAGCGAGTCAGAACCAGAAGGTTGAGAGGGGTACTCGATATGAGATTGTTGAGTCGGCTCGCAAAATGGTTGATCAGGCTAAGTCGGCGCGTCAGCAAGCGATTGCCGCCGAGGAGATTACCCGTAAAACCTACGAGCGCACAAACAACCTTTATAAAGAAGGTGTAGTCTCCGAGCAAAAGCGTGATGAGGCAAAGGCTGCTCTTGATGCCGCTACTGCCGCAGTAGGAACCGCTAACGCTGCGGTCGAGGCCGCCGAAGCTCAATTACAGATGGCTCAAAATGGCGCTCAGGCCGAGGACAAGGCTGCATCACGTGGCATGGAGAATGTGGCTCAGGCATCGGTGCGTGAGGTGGAGGCACTTCTCGAAGACGAATACCTTATAGCTCCGTGCGACGGAGAGATTACAAGCATCTATCCCCATGTGGGCGAACTTGTGATAATGGGTTCTCCCATCATGACCATCGCCAATATCGATGATATGTGGGCTGCCTTCAGCGTGCGCGAAGAGAAACTCAACGACCTGCCCATGGGCAAGGAAATTGACGTCGAGATACCTGCCCTTGACAATATGAGGGCGAAGATGCAGGTCTTCTATGTTCATGACATGGGAAGCTACGCCACCTGGAGCGCTACAAAAGCCTATGGCGACTATGACAGCAAGACATTTGAAGTGAAAGCCCGGCCAGTGTCGCCAATACCGAATTTCCGCCCTGGTATGTCTGTCATTCTAAAATAAGTGTTAAGCTCTAAGTGTTAAGTTTTAAGTAGATTTTTCTTCGAAAAATGGACGATATTAAACGCATAAAGTCAAGGAATTTTGCTCTGAGAATAATAAAGTTATATCGTTTCTTAATAGATAATAGAGTTTATGACATTGCTAAACATATTTTGCGTTGTGGAACTTCAATAGGAGCTAATGTGGCAGAGGCAGAATGTTCTGAAAGTGATAGCGACTTTATTCACAAACTTGCGATAGCCCTAAAAGAAGCAAATGAAACAGAATATTGGTTAGACTTATTGTGGAGGTCTGACTTAATCACAATACAACAATATGAGTCACTTAATAATGATTGTGTTGAGCTGATAAAAATATTAAAGTCAATTATTAACTCAATGAAACAAAAGAAGAACACTTATCACTTAACACTTATCACTTAACACTTAACACTTAACACTTATCACTTAACACTTAACACTTTTCGTTGTGCTACGCATTTTAGTCAATTCAATAATCCGTGGTTGGAAGCAGCTCGCTCGGCGGCCGTTGTACATTTGTATGATGATCATCGTGCCGCTTTTGAGCGCCTGGTTCTTTTTCGACCTTATGGAAGATGGCGTTGTGAAACGCACTCCAGTGGCGGTTGTTGACCTTGACAAGAGCGACATGTCTCGCAAATTGACCCGCAACCTCAACACCTTGCAGCAGGTGGAGATAAAAACGACCTACGGCTCCTATCAGGAGGCCATCGATGCCGTGCAGCGAGGCGAGGTGTTTGGTTTCTTCTTTATCCCCAGCGACTTTTCCACCAAGGCGTTGAGTGGTGAAAAGCCTACGTTGAGCTATTATATCAACTACTCCTACTATGCCCCTGCCTCGATGCAGTTTAAGGGCTTCAAGACTATAAGCGTGCTTGCCAACGGTGGCATCGTGAGCAGTGTGCTGACTACTGCAGGCATGCCAAGCCAAATGGTGAGTGCCACCCTTCAACCAGTAGTTACCCATGTCCATCCGCTCAAGAACCCGTGGCTTAGTTATAACTACTACTTGAGCAGCTCGTTTGTGCCTTGCTTACTGGCACTGATAGTGATGCTTATCACGGTGTTCAGCATAGGTATGGAGTGGCATGCCGGCACGAGCCGCAACTGGCTTCGCACCGCCGACAACTCGATAGTTCTCGCTACCTTTACCAAACTGTTCCCTCAATCCTTCATTTTCATCAATGTGGGATTGGCGATACAGTACATGATGTATGTGAAATATGGCTTTCCGCTGAACTGCAACCCTTGGAACATGATAGCTGCGATGGCATTGCTGGTGCTTGCTTGCCAGGGATTTGCACTGTTCATAATAAGCTTGGTACCCAATTTCCGTTATGCCTCCACGATATGCACCTTGCTGGGAATGCTGTCGTTCTCGTTCTGCGGTTTCTCGCTGCCCGAGGAGGCGATGTACTCTTGGGTAACCCCCATAGGCTACCTGATGCCTATCAAGTATTATTTCTTGATATATGCCGACCAAGCATTGAACGGCATCGATTTGCACTATTCACGCCTCTACTATGTGATACTAATCCTTTACAGCCTCCTGCCTGTGACCATGCTGTGGAAACTGAGGAAGCATTGCCTTGACCCATTCTATATACCTTGATGACGATGAAGCGCGACAGTAAAATATTAGGGTGGCTGCACAGCATAGTGCTCACGATGAAGCAGGAGTTCAAGCACATCTTCCGCGACGAGGCGGTGGTGATTTTCTTCGTCGTGCTGGCGATAGTCTATCCTCCTCTCTACTCGCTAATATATAACCCCGAGGTGGCACGCGATGAGACGGTGGTAGTGGTTGACGACAGCCACTCGGCACTGAGTCGCCAATTTGCTCGCGACCTTGACGCCAGTCCCGACGTGAATGTCACCGCCTACGCCCACGACATGGACGAGGCACGCGAGTTGATGGCGACCAAGAAGTGCTATGGCATCGTGTATTTCCCCGCCGATTTCGAGACCGAGGTGATGCGCGGCAATCAGGGTCATGTGTCGCTCTACTGCGACATGAGCGTGATGATGCGCTACAAGGCGATGCTCACGGCACTGACCAACGTTCAGATGGAGACCTGCTCGCGGTTGCAGGGCGAAAAGTCGTTCAGAATAATCAGCCTTGACGGTGGATTGGTAGATAGCCGCCAAGTGCCCCTTGGCAACACGGCGATGGGCATCGCGTCGGCTGTGCTGCCGTTCATTTTGGTGTATGTGCTTCAGCAGGGAATGTTATTGGGTATCGCCATGCTCCATGCCGGCAGCATGGGTCGCCGCCGCCGCAACCGTGGCATCGACCGCCTCGATGAGGTGAAGGCGACGCCCGGTGCGATGCTCATGGGCAAGACACTGGTGCACCTGTTCTACTACCTTCTTCCCGCGATATTTGCTCTGCACATTGTGCCCATCATCTTCAAGTTCCCGATGAACGGCAATTTCCTTGAGATAGCCATGATTATGTTCCCGTTCTTGATTGCCTCATCGCTCTTTGGACAGGTGATGCGCGTGTTTGTAAGCAACCGTGAGGGAGTGTTCCTCGTGCTCGCTTTTACCTCGCTTATCTTTGTGTTCCTCACTGGCGTGTCGTGGCCTCATTACCAGATAGCACCTTATTGGGATGCTTTGAGCAGGATGATACCTGGCTATTGGGCAGCAACAGCCTACGTGCAGATGCAGGTTGGAGGCGCTTCGCTATCGCAGATGAGCGACTATTTCATTGCGTTGTGGGGACTAGTGGTGTTTTATTTTGTGCTCGCCTATCTTGTGGAGTTGTTAGTGCTGCGTCCACGCTATCGTGCCATGCAGCTGGAGTGCGAGCTCGACCCCGAGGCTCTTACCAAGCGCACCCTTTTCCTTCAGGGTGATGACGACATGCTCAATCCTGAGCTGCTTGAGGAAGAAGATGAGGAATAGAGATTTCTCATTCAAGTTTCGCAAGTTGTTAACTTGCTCAAAGTTTAATGTTTAGAGTTTAGAGGACAATCAGTGTGAAATATAGAAAATTTTGAAAAAATTTTTCTATAAACACTAAACTCTAACCTCTAACCTTCAAGTTTATAAAGTTCAAACTTTATAAACTTGAGTTACTCATTGAGCATTATGTTGTAGCCATAGGTGACATCGGCAGAGTTTATTACCCCATCTTCATTAAGGTCTAGTTTCTCGTCATAGTTTGTGGATATGCCGAGTATGTGATTGTAGATCTGGGTAATTGTTGCCGCGGTTATTGCGTCGGGCTCTACATAATCGTCACGCCATCGCACAAGCAAATTTGATATGTAGGCATGGTTACGGCGATACCAGTTCATTACAAATTGCACTTCGTCATAGATATTCTCGGTGATAACCACTCGGTCGTCTTCCTCTGCGGGGATATCTTTCCACAAATTATATTCCCGTTGCCAGGCGCCACTCTCCACAAAACGTTGGGCGATGGCGTTGATGTGGCTCTCTAAGTTCTCGGGAGAGATAATAGAGTCTTTCAACTCGTCCCACCGTCGGGCGATACGGTCTTTGAAACCGTCGATGTTGTATCTAATCATGCGGTTGAAGGGTCCAAAGGCGTTGAGGCGGTTTATTTGTGAGGTGTAGTGCTGTGGGTTGCCGTTGGCGCTTCGCCCCAAGCTGGCGTCGAGGTCCCATGGCGTAATCATGAAACGTTGCTCGAAGTTGATGTCGGGCGTCGAGAGGAAGGTGTTCTTATAGGGCATGTCGTCAATGCCAAAAGCCACCAGCAGAATCCAGTAATCTACAAGGTTATCAATATAGTACCATTCATTGTAATGGGCTTTGAAGTAATCCAGCTCGGTCTTGCCGTTGAAGTCGATGAGGTCCATCAGCGGCTGCCAACTCTCGGGCGACGGGTATTCTTCGGGGTATTGCAGCTCAAAGGTGTTCCACTTGGTGGTGTCGGTGCGGTCTTCTACGTAGTCGAGCAGGGCGTTCGACACACCGCTGCCTTTGCCCTTGTAGAGCACGCCTTTCACTGTCACGCTGTCGTTATCCTCCACTTTGGCTTTGCGCAGGTTGAGCAGCTGGCGGTTGATTTTATCGCTAAGGCAATAGATGCCGGCATATTGTCCGTTGATGAACACTTCGACCATAGCGCCCACTGTGCCGTTGCGGTTACCAAACTTTGTGTCCCACATCGTGTGGCTGTACTCGTTCCAGATGTCGAAGCACACTCGGTTGCGCATCCTCAGTTTGTCGATGCCCATAGCGTCGAGTATCCACGAGTTGTCGTCTCGCAGCCCCAGCAGGTTGGCGTTGAGCTTCTCGCCTGCGTCATCAACGAGCTTGATGGCAAACGACCACTTGGGCAGGAACAGCGCCGTCTTGCCGCGTTGCCGCACCAGGCAGTTGTAGGTCTCAGTCGTTGTCTCTCCGTGATATTTTTTCGCTAGCGTGATTCTTCCTGGCAGGAAATAGAGATAACTCACCGAGTCGATTTCCACCTCCACGTTCACCAATGGCAAGGACTTGTTTCCCATGCGCGCCACTATGTCGTCGAAGTCCTGTCCCCACCCCAGCAAGGGAATTAGACACAACAAGACAATATGTAATAGTCGTTTTTTCATCATTGTAATGATTATTCTCTGCAAAAATATTGATTTTTTTTCTTATAAACATGAGATTTCCCCGAAATTCTGTGTATTTTTGCAAAAAATAGGGATTTAGTTCAGTGGAGAGTGGAGAGTTGAGAGTGGATCTAAACTCAAAACTCAGAACTCAAAACGCAAAACTCAGAACTCAAAACTCAAAACTCAAAACTCTATAATGAGACATTCTATAAGAACGATATATTTCATTTTTTTTATCCTGCTTGTGATGCTGATGCCACAGCGTGCTATGGCACAGAGCGATAGCACCAGCCAGATGCTCCTAATGCCGCTGGTCTTCGAAAAGCAGCAGTCGCCGCAGGCATCGTTTGTTCCCGAAACCAGTGGAAATGGTGGGGGACTGAAAGTCGATGACCGATGGCTCAACAGGGCGCGGCAGCAATGGGGTAGGGTAAACGACATGCGCTATCGGCTGATGATTGACCGCCCCGAGCTGGTGCATTTCAACGAGGACTTGCTGCCCAAGCCGCCCAAGGAGGTGGTGGTGGCTGCCGACCCGTCGGCGACCGAGCTGCAGGTGGAGGCTAAGGGCATCGACAGCGAGAAGTTCAAGCCCGTTGACCGCCGTGAGGTGAAGATGCACAACTGGCTCCACACCTTTGTGGGGAGCTTGCATGGCACGCAGGCCTACATCAGCAACAACTGGTATCAGGGCGGCGAGAACAACCTCAACCTTCTCGGCGATGTGCAGTGGGACTGCAACCTCAACCAGACGCTGCACCCCAAATGGCTCTTCAACAACACCCTGCACTACCGCCTGGGCGTTGCGACGGCTAAGGGCGACAGCCTGCGCAGCCACAGCATCAACGAGGACAATTTTGAGTTCAACTCGCAGCTCGGCTACAAGGCGGTGAAGAACTGGTACTACTCGGCGACGCTGCTCTTCAAGACGCAGCTGCTCAACTCCTACGTCACCAACAGCCGCGACCTGGCGGCATCGCTGCTCTCGCCGGGAGAGCTCAACGTGGGTCTCGGTATGACCTATAACTACAAGGACAAGGACGGCTACAAAGTGTTCACGCTCTCAATAGCCCCGTTGTCCTATAACATCAAGATTTGCCGAGACATCGTGAGGCTCGACCCCACAAAATTCGGTATTGAGCCAGGGCATCACACCAAGCACAACTTCGGTTCGAATGTGGAGGCGAAATTTGAGTGGAAGATCACGCCCAGCATCACATGGAAGACGAGGTTCTATGCCTTTACCGACTACCATTATGTGCAGGGCGACTGGGAGAACACCCTCTCGTTTGCCGTCAACAGCTTCCTCAACACCCAAATTTTCACCCACCTGCGCTACGACAAGTCGCGCCCTTGGGTCGAAGACTGGAAATACTGGCAGTTCAAAGAAATCCTGAGCTTTGGACTTACCTACAAATTCGCCACCAAATAACATAAAGCACAGAACAAACCACAAATTAAACAAAGCACACTAATTAAACGAATTAAAACGAATTGTTGCTGGCGACACAGTAAAAAAGTGACTTATTCCATAAAAAATAGCTTAAAAAAGGAGACTTATTCCATTTTTTAAGGGTATAAAATGGCGACTTATTCCGTTTCTTAGGTTAAAAGATTGGTAATGATTATAGTTTTTTTCTTGATTTAGGAAAAATTGTAGTATATTTGCACATTTACAAGGGTTATCAATAGTTTTTTATGAAGAAAGCTCTGAAATACATATTTCACATCGACCATTTTCTTATAGCGGTCTTGACGTTTGTGTTGATAGGCATCGGATATGCTGCGGTGATGAGTTTCCCGATTTTTGACCCATTGAAGGAGGCTATGAGCGACATGTCGATGACCGACTACTTCTTCCGTCTTGCCGACAAGAACAGCGATGTGAACCAAGACATCACAATCGTAGATATCAAGGACGAGGCCAACCGTGGTAAGATTGCAAACGTGATAGCAACGATTGATTCATTGGAGCCGTGGGCGGTTGGGGTTGATATAACCTTCATGGGCATAAAAGGCACTCCCGAAGAGAACGAGGCACTCATCGAGACGGCATTGAATGCCGGCGACAGAGTGGTGTGGGCGACTCAGCTGGTGGATTATGACTTTGCCAATAAGAATTTTGCCGAGAAAAGGTCCTCGTTCTTTGCCGAGGAGCTAGCCGTCAAAGAAGGCTTCTCTAATCTTGATGACGTGAATTATAATCACAACACAATCAGGAAAATGTTTACTGTGGTGGAAGGTGACAGTGGCACGCTGGCATCGTTGCCAGTGGCTATAGCACAAACTGTGGATAGCACAAATCTCAAGCCTAACAGCAAGCTTACAATAGATTACAAGACAAAGTTTGTTGTGTTGCCCGTTGATTCTATCGACAGCCACGAGGACTTGATTAAGGACCACATTGTGCTGGTGGGTTCTACAACCGATGAGGGCGACATGTGGAAAACGCCGCTAGGCAAGATGCCGGGAGTGGTGCTGCAGGCCTATTCGGTGTTTACTGTGAGAAGCCATAACGACATCCATTACGCCAGCTATATAGTAAATCTGCTCATCGCGTTTGTGCTGTGCTACCTCTTTGAGCTGTTTGTGGATTTGCAAAATCGGTGGTTGGCACGTCATGGCGATGCTCCCTGGGCAATTTTCTTGTCAAGGTCCTATCTGTTGCTGCGCATTGTTACGATAGTCTTCATGGCGCTGGTGACATGGGGCGTCCTGTCATTGTTTATACATCACAGCAGTTATGTCGATGCCATCTTGATACTGCTGGTGCTGGGACTCATGTCCGAAGCGCGCAACATCTATATCGCTGCCATTTGGGCGTTGTCGAAGAACCATAACTGGTGTATTTTGAAAAATTCACTCTTTAATACTGATAAAAAATGAAAAAAATCTTATTGTTAATCGTTTTGTGCCTCTTGGTGGGTGCAACTGCCGATGCCCAGAAGGGAAAGAGAAAAGCTACTAAAACTAAGGCGAATACCACCGCTGTCGCCACCTACAAGGTGGAGAAGGCTCATGAGGTGTACTGCGATGGAAATGAAGTGATGCAAGGAGCCAATCTGAGTGCCAACAACACAGTGGAAATCAAGGGTAAAGGCTACTTGATGATTGTTAATACAAAGGCCAAGAAACGTTATTATATCTCTAAAGCGATGACAGCTAGAGTTGCCGATGTCGTGAAAGAGGTGACAAAACCTAAGTCGGTATCAAAAGCCTATCTCGAGTCATTGATGACCGAAAAGCAGAATAGCAATGACTACTCTAATTCTTATGGTAATGTTCTAAGAGCGCCAATGCCTGTTTACCTCGATAATGTGAAGACCGACAAGAATGGCGAGATTAAGGTCTATATGATAGAAGAGGAGTAAGTGAGCGAGCCTAATCTCTTTGGTAATATAGCACTGCGAGCCAGTCAATGAAGCGTTTTATCACTGCGATATTGTTGTTATCGAGTATTGCTTGGGCTTGGGCGAAGACCGAACTGCCTGAGCAGTCGGTGATTGTGCCGGGATTCAATGAGCAGGTGGCGCGAGAGCGGCTGCTGGAAAGCGACTTGCAGCCGCTAGAGGGCATCTGGTATTATCCCAACGAGGACATGACCATCGCCATCGAGCGGTGGCAGCCCGAGCCGTCGCACAAGATAGGCTACCGGCTACTGCTGGTTGCCAGCGACGACCTGGAGCTGCTGCCCGGCACGGTGATAGGCTACATCGAGGCGAGCGCGGTCGATAGCAAGTATCACCTGTGGCTCTACAGTGAGCGCAACAAGGTGACGCTGTGCGGTCCCATGGAATGTGTCGCCACGCTCAACAAGGACGCCACGTCGCTCACCTTCGACCCTCCGCACTGGGAGGTGAAGGTGAGAGTGAACTTCGCCCGCTTCCTGCCAAGCCTCTTCAAGGGCATCTCGGTAATTCCCGATGTCGAGAAAGAGAAGCTCCCCGTGGGCTTCAGGAAAATATTCCCCGCCGACGGAAACGGAAACAAGTTCAACAAAGTGAGATACCTGTGATAAGTGTTAAGTGATAAATGTTAAGTGTTAAGTGGGGACAAGGCGTGCCTTGTCAGCCAAAATGTTAAGTTTTAGTTTCTATCAATTATGATGAAAATCAAGATTGCAATTTTGATAACTGTCACGGTTGTAGTGGCCTTCTTGTCGATGGCTCGCACTCGCACCACACAGAATCAACTCAAGAACAACTCGCTGCTTGTGGAGCAGATTCCTGATGTGGCAGTGTCCGACTCGCTGCTTAAAGATATAGAACCTAACGCCGTCACTCTCAAGGGCTATAGCAAGAAGGCGAGCGACTCGCGAGAGTCGTTCTTCGTCACCAACAACACCAACCACCGCATCTCGCACATACGCCTGCTCATGCGCTACTCGCTGATGAACGGCGAGATGCTACATGAGCGCACGGCAACGGTGGAGGTGGACCTGCGACCCGGCGAGACACGCCTCGTGGCAATCAAGACCTTCGACGTGCAGCGACTTTTCTATTACTACGCCGGTCCCAAGCCCCGCAAGAGCGCCACACCCTTCAAAGTCGCCTTCCGCCTCGTGGGCTACGACATACCAGTAGGACTTTGATAATGCATAATGCACAATGCATAATTGCCCCCTCATCCCCCACGCAGAGATTAAACATAAGAACATAAGCTTTCATAAGAACATAATTGTATTTAGATCAACCACATGATTATGTTCCTTATGTTCTTCTAAAAAATATGCGCAGTTTAGAGTGGAGAGTACAGAGTGGAGCGATAGCCCATAAATGACGCCGTTATAAAAAACAACCGAAACAACAAGTTAACAACAAGCACAACAAAAAAATTATTTGTTGTTTTTTGTTAGTTCTTGTGGATTTGTTTGAAATACCGCGACTAGGCAGTTATATATTTTTTGTTGTTTCAGTTGTTGAGATGTTGTGATAGTTGTTTTATATAACCGAGACGTTAACCGAGACGTTGTTTGATATAACCAAGTCGTTGTTTGATATAACTGCGATGAAGTGTGAAAAAACATCGTGGGTGAGAGATTCGCTTGAGTGCAAAAGCAAAGCCGCCTCGGCATCACGTCGGGGCGGCTTCTAGTGTTACTATATAAATAAATGTAATCTGAGACTTCAGATTAATGTTGGCATCATCACTTGACGATTGCTTTTGCCGAAGTGGTGGTGCCGTCGGTGTAGCGGGTCACGATGATGTTCACGCCACGGAATGGACGGTCGCTCACCTGTCCTGCCACGTTGACATACTGGCGGCTCTCAACAGTCTTGCCGTTCTCTACAGCAATACCCTCGATGCCTGTGGTGTTGTCAACATAGATGGTGAGCTTGGCATATTGGCTCTTGCCCTTTTGGGTAGCGCCAACAATCATCACTCGGCTACTTTGGTCAACCTTGGCGTTGATGTTGAGCACTCCGTCTTCGCCAACAGCCACGTCAAGACCGTCGCTCTCGATGTCGCGCTGAGCTGCCTCGCCCAGGTCTTCAAGGGTGTAGGTGACGGTAGAGCCGTCGTTCTCGATGGTGAAGATGTTCTTCAGGTCAAGCTCCCAGTTGCCCACTTTGTAGTAGAGAATCTGGTTATCGACGAGGTCGCGCTCGCAACCGAAGTCGTCCATGGCGAAATAGGCGGCGGTGTTCAGACCATACTGGCCCTTGTCGCTGCCGTCCATTGCGAAGCGAACCTTTGTGACTTTGCCTAAAGCGCGGAGATCCATCCACTGCCAAGTGTCGAGGATGTAGTGGTCAAGAGCGTTGCTGCTGCGGTAGTCGGCAAGGTAGAACTCTACTGTGCTCGTCTGGCTGTCGCCGTTGAATCCGGTGGCAGTAACCTTGAACCAGTCTCCTTCCTTAAATGCTGTGGCAAAGCCGTCGCCCACTGCCATGCCATTGTAGGCGTAGGCGGTGTTGCTCACGTAGGCACCATTTATGATGTCGCCATCGACACTGTTGGTGACCTCTACAAACTGTCCTTCGGGGAAGGCGATGCAGAAGTTGCTTGAGCCGTTGTGCCCCTCGCCCACTGCGCTGTGCCACTGGTCGGCAAGAGTGGTATAGTTAGTAGCGGTCTCGTTGCTCAATGAGTAACCGTACCAGTAGTTGTAGCTTGGCCAAGCTCCGTTGTTGAAGTAATAGGAGCCGCTGTAGAATCCGTCCTCAACTGTCATAGCTGTGGATGGGTCGTATGCCCAGTGGCTCTCCTCATTGAGGTAATTGTCGTCCATAGTGGCAACCACAGCGTCGCCTATCACGCGCACGCCGGTCTTAGCGTTGACGGTCTGGCCGTCGGCACTGGTCACGGTGAGGCGGAAGCCGTAAGAGTATTCTGGAGTCACACTTAGTGTAGCCTCATTGCCCACAACCTCGTTCATCTGGTCGCGCCATTCGTATGTGTAAGGCTCGTCGCCACCAGTCACTACAGGAGTGATGGTAGCGGTTTCGCCAGCATTGATGGTGGCAGCCACCTTGTTGAGAGTGGCGGTGAGAGGCTCAATGTGACGCAGAGTGGTGAACTCCTCGGTCTCCACCACGTCGCTCTGCTCGCCCAGTGCGCTCACTACCATAAGGTAAGCTTTGTAGGTGGTGTTTGGAGTAAGGTCGGCAAGAGCGGTATTCACCTCGGTGTCGGCAGTGATGTCCACGCCATCGGTTGCCAGCAGGTCGTCGGCAGTAACAGCCTTGATCATTGGTGCTCCCGAGGGTGTCTCGCTAACCTCTTCTACCATGTAGTAGAGCTTGCCGCCCACACTCCACTTGCTCTTGATGGTAGCAGAGGTCTCGGTGATGTCGTTAACAGTGGGATAGCCCTCGGCAATCTCTGGTTTCTCAACGACAACCTCGGCAAACTCATAGGCTCCCACTGTAGGAGTCTCGGCATCGCGCTGCTGACCGTCGGCATCGGTAGTGATGAAGTCAACTGGCAAGCCCATGTTAAGGTTGCCTGCGCTCATCAGGTGCAGGTCAACGTCGCTCATGAACTCGGCTTGTTCAGCGATATTGCCGCTGTTGCCATCCAAGCCGTTGAAGGCATCGATATCGGTATCGACAAGAATAGTCTCACCCCAGAATGCGTTGTTCACAAACTTAGCTTTGCCAGCCACATTGTTGTGGACGAACATGGCTGGGCTGCTGGTGGTGTTCTGGAACAAGTTGTTCTGTAAGTAGATGCCCTCGTAAGAAATTGGATTGCGTGTAGCGGCATAGTAGGCGTAGCCACCATTGCCGGCGATGCGCACGGTGTTGTTGTAGAGCGAAATGTACTTCTGGTCGGCATCCATCTCAATGCCTGCGCTGCTGTTGCTTGGCGAATTGGTGATATTTATCACGTTGTTGTAAACCAAGATGGGTTGCTCGGCAGTGCCGTAGCTCTCGCCACGCAGCTGAATACCGCCGCTGTAATAGGTTGTGCTACTTGTGACCTTGTTACCGACGATAACGGCATTACCGCGCACACGATTAAGGTCAAGGCCCCAGTATCCAGTCTTTTGTAGAGTTGACTGATAGATAGTGTTGTTCTCTATCACCATGTCGTCCTCATCATAGACGTAGATGCCCTTAGAACCCTCATTAACGGTGTTGCCACGCACTACGAGACCTTTCTCACGAGTGAGTGCCACGTAGTTGGTGCCACCCAGTGCAAATCCCATGTAACCACCCTCGAGGAGGTTGTTCTCGAAAGTTGCATAGTCGTTGTTGGTCTTGTCTTCGCTACCTGCCGAAGTCTTCACCAGATAGATGCCGCTGTAGCCGCTGGTCACCGGTGTAGCCTTCACATAGCAGTCGCGCAGAGTGAAGTGACGGCTACGGTCGAAGATTTGAACCACATAGTTGTATTCACTCTCCTTAGCAGGGATGAAACTCATCTTTTCGAGAGTGACATAGGGAGTGTTCTCGATGAATACCACGCCTTTCTTGTAAGACGAAGAGCCAGGCATGTATTCCGAGCTTCCCGAACCTGCCACAATCACGTTGTCGCGATTGCCGCTGAGGCTGGTGAAGGTGATGGTGTTCTGCTCGCTGGCTCCAGGAATTGCTGCGAACCAAATGTTCTCGGCATAGTTTCCATCCTCCACTTGGAACGTCACAGCGCCCTCAACACCACCTTGCAGAGCGGCGATTGCCTCGGCAAATGTGGCGTAGGTGGCTTGGTCGCTTGTGCCGATGATGTAGTTTCCCTTGATACCGGTCTTGATGGTGCGTTGAGCAGCCTCGCCAGTAACCTCAGTCTCGTTCTCATCAACGGTTAGAGCCGTAACCTGAGCAGTAACGGCATTGCCGGCAGTAGCTTCCTCGGCGATGTCGTAGGTGAGCCACAGATAGTAGTCACCATTCTCAGTAATTGCCAGTGGGTCGTCGAGAGTGATAACGTTCTCGCCATCGACAACGGTGGTTGCGGTAGCGAGCAGGTTGTCAGCACTGAATGTGGCATTGTGAGCAGTGTAGTAGAGATTGGCGGCAGCGATGTCGGTGCTGCTGCCAGTGTTGAACTTAACGGCAGCGATGTTGATAGGATTCTTGTCGCCGCTCACGTTAATCTTCACTTGCTGCATCACATTGTCTTGCGAGTTGCGCATCACGTCATCGGTAGTGTTGGCAACTGTAATCGACTCGATGGTGAAAGGAGTCTTCTCATGCAGACTTGCCTCAATTTCCCATCCGTCGAGGGTCGAAGCGGTGGTGTTGGCCTCGAAACGCACTGTGAGGCAGCCATCCTCGGCCTTGCTCACGAGGTCGTGAGGACCAGTAGTGGTGGTGTAGCCAGTGACGGTGCCCAGGATATTGTCGGCATTCACGCCACGACCGCTATAAACATACATCTTGCCCGAGCCAATCGAGAAAGTGCTCTTAGTGTCGATTTGAACAGAGCTATTCTCGCGTCCGGGAACAAAGATTACGGTGCCCTTGAAGCCCATAGTGAGCTTGCCGTTAGGTCCTCCGTCGTCGTAGAACATGAGAGGCTCGGTAACGATAATCTCATTCTCGCCTTCTTCCATGTTATACATATACTTAACCACGCGGTAGCCCTCTGGGTCGCCGTTCTCAACAGTGGTCTCCACACCTGCGGCATCAACTATAGCAGTGAGCTTAGCGTCTATGACTGCTTCGGCAGGAGCGTCGGCCTTTATGCCAACTGTTACCCAGAAGTAGTTGTTGCCCTCGGCGAGCTCACGTTCACCATCGATTTCTACAGCGCTCGTCTCGGGGTTCTCAATCGAACCAAAGGCAACGGCTGTCTCGCGGTCGTTGGTGTTGTTGTAATATACTGTAACATTGTTGATGCTCTCTTGAGAGTCCTTAAGGTCTAGTTTCACGGTCTTGAGAACCTTTAGCGAGAGTGTGCCCTCGGTGGCGATGTTGAAGTCGATGAGTGCTGCGTCGCTGGCGCCAACAGCCAGCACGTCGGTGCTGGTTTGGTTAACGGTAACACTCTCGATGGTCATGTCGTGGTTTTGGAAAGGCTGAACGGTCGCCATCCAACCGGTGCCGGCATAATAGCTGCTAGTTGTCTTAGGGTTGAATCGGATGGTGAGTGAGCCGTCAGCGCTCTGAGAACGGAGCACAGTGCCAGGACCCGTTGAGCTTTGACTTGCATCTTGCAGGCTCCACAGCAGGTTGGTGCTGTTGACCTCAGTGCCGCTGTAAATCTCATATACTGCCTTAGTGCCGTAGCTCGAATTAGAGTAATATACGTCGAATGCCGAGAAGTCGATTTGTGCCACTGTGCCTGCCTGGGCAGGGGTGAAGGTCACGATGTAGTCGGTGTCAACGGTCTCATACTTTCCGCTGAAGCCCTCGGTGTTGGTAAAGGTCCACGGACCGCTGATGATGTGGCTGTGCGAGCCTTGAGTGGCACGGCAGATGTTGTTGACGGTGCGTGTGGCGCTCACTGCGGCTTCGGGAGCATGACTGGTCTCGCCCACAAGCACATTGTCGAGCGATAGGGTGATTTGCTCGCCATTCTGTGCCTCATTGTTGAGGTCGAGCACGATGGCTACATAATTGTGCCCCTCGATGAGCTCCTTCTCGCCACTGATGGTGATGCTAGTGCTGGTAACGTCCACTTCGCCAAATGGGGTGGTGGTTGCAAACTCGTTCTTCTTACCTAAATAATAGGCGCGTGCGCGCGCGATGTTCTTAACATCGGCGGCGGTGAGGTTGATGCCATTGAGGCTGAGAGGATTTGCTGTGTTATCGGTCAGCACGTCGATGACGAGCATCTGCACGTTGGTCTCGCCTGCGCTAACGGTAGCTGTAGAAGCTGCCTCGCCACTAACGCCAGCAAGCGTCATGTCGCCAGGCAGGAACTGGCTAACCAGTGCCTCCCAACCGCTCTTGGGATAACCTGCGGTACTCTTGAGATAAACGGTCATCGAGCCATCGTCGGCAGTAGATTTCACGATTTCAGGCTCATCGAGTAGGGAAGTGATGAGGTTTGCCTCGTTCACTTCGCGTCCATTATAGAACTTGAACACGTCATTGTATCCAACGGTCGAAGTGTTGAAAAGCTCTAGTTTAGAGAAGTCTATCTTGATAGCATTGCCCTCGGTTGCGGGAACAAATGTGATTTGTCCCTCAAAGCCCTGGGTGATGTTGCCATCCTTTCCTCCGTCGTCATAGAAATTGTAGGGCACATCGCCCACGGTGATGACTTGTGGAGTAGTGGAGATGAGCGCGATAGCGGGCTTGGCTACTGCCACTGGAGTGCTGGCGGTGAACGTGGTCACACCGTCGGGCATGCCTGTGGTGGCAATCTTGGTAATCTCGATTGCCGCCTGTGCTCCAGGCACCGCGTCGCCCAAAAATTCGCCGGCGATAGAGAACTGGTTGGTGCCTTCGGTCAATAGCTGGTTGAGGCTGAATGTGTAGCCGTCGCCATCGGCTGTCACGGTGGCTTCGAGGGCGGTAGCACCCTTGAACGAGGCTTGCGAACCAGCATAGAGGCGCAGCTGCAATGGGTCGATGGCATCCTCGTTGGTTGTAGCCTTGAAGGTGATGCCGGTCACGTTGTCGGCATTCATCACGCCGGTGGCGGTAACCTGTGCAGTGGCGAAGTTGATGCCCTCGGTGGCGGTGGTGCTGGCATCCACATTGTCGTAGTTGCTCGCCGCGCCGGTCACGGTCATATCTTCGAGGGTGATACATTTCACTGTCGCCTTCCAGCCGTCAATGGCTTTGGCATAGCGGTAGAGGTAACCCACCGAGATGATGCCCGAGGCATCGGTGGCGGTGTAGGTGAGGTTCTCGTAGGTGCCGTCGAGCTTCTCTAGCACGTTGCCGCTGGGCAATGTGGAAGAAGCGTTGACGCCACTTGTTGAGGTGGCATAGCTGAACGTCCCATCGGGGTCGGGGTCGCCAGCATACACGTTCACGTAAGCAGGCCAGCTGGTGCCGTCGTTGCGCACGTCAAGGCGCTCGAAGGTGAGCTGGATAGCCATCCCCTCGGCGGGCTTGAACACGGTGAGCGACTGCGAGTTGTTGCTGCTCGACGATGAGATGCCCTGATAACCGTTCATGTCGTAGAAGGTAATCACCTCGTCGGCAGCAACCTCGATGGTCTGCTTGCCAAATTGCAGCTGATTGACGGTGCGGTCGGCATGTGCGGGCAGAGCCATAGCCACTAGCACCATCGTCAGCACAAAAGTTTTTGAAAGTAAACTTAGTTGCTTCATAGTTAATTAATTATGTTAATAAAATCGTCATCACACTCTACTCTCGGTGAAACGACGAAACACAATGAAGCAACCGCTTCAAGCAGTAGTGAAATAGTGGAGTAGTTTGGCATAGCCCAACTATTAACTCTTAACTATTAGCTCTTAACTAACAATATGTGTTCCTGCTCTAATTCCACGAGAGCATGAATTTCTTAACGACAACGTGGCAGGTCTTCTGGCTCATTCCCGTCGCTCGCCTTGGGGCCTTCCCACCAATATACTGGCAGTGGCCGGATTTTATGGAAAAACGGCAAGCGACATGTTGTGGGGAAAATACAGCAGCGGGTTCTGCCCAGGAGTCTCACCTGTGTTCCCTTTTCAGCCACCAGTGGAGCGGGTGCTCATAGTGGCCACCACATTATCACGCTGCAAAGGTATAAACTTTTTTTGTTGTAAAAAAGGAATTGAGGGAATAAAATGAAAAATAGCCTGCCTGCCGAGAGTTTTTTGCCACCGTGCAGCTGTTATATCAAACAACAATAACAACAAGCTAACAACAAGCACAACAAATAATTTTATGTTGTTTAAGTTGTTGGAAAGTTGTGATAGTTGTTTTATATAACCTAAAAAGTTGTTTGATATAACCCGAGGCTGGAACACAAAAAGCGCCTCCACTGTGGTGGGTGGAAGCGCCTTTGATTCAGCATTCAGCATTCAGCATTCCGCATTACTTAAGTGGGCATCGTGGCTTGATTTGCTTGAAGAAGTCGTTGCCCTTGTCATCAACGAGGATGAAGGCGGGGAAGTCTTCGACCTCGATTTTCCAAATCGCCTCCATGCCGAGTTCGGGATATTCCACACACTCGATGCTCTTGATGTTGTTCTGCGCCAGGATGGCTGCTGGTCCGCCAATGCTGCCCAGGTAGAAGCCGCCATGCTTCTTGCAGGCGTCGGTAACGGCTTGCGAACGGTTGCCCTTGGCGAGCATGATGAGGCTGCCGCCGTGGTCTTGGAACTCGTCAACGTAGGGGTCCATGCGTCCTGCTGTGGTGGGACCCATCGAGCCGCATGCCATGCCGGCAGGTGTCTTGGCGGGACCTGCGTAGTAGATGGGATGGTCCTTGAGGTACTGTGGCATGCCCTCGCCGGCGTCGAGGCGCGCCTTAATCTTGGCGTGAGCGATGTCGCGGCCCACGATGATGGTGCCGTTAAGGCTCAGACGGGTGCTCACGGGATATTGGCTCAAAATCTTGCACACCTCGCTCATGGGCTGGTTGAGGTCAATCTTCACTGCATCGCCCTCGCCAGCCTCGCGCAGCTCGGCAGGAATCAGCTCGGCGGGGTTGTCGTCGAGTTTCTCAATCCAGATGCCGTCGCGGTTGATTTTTGCCTTGATGTTGCGGTCGGCACTGCAGCTCACACCCAGACCAATGGGGCAGCTGGCACCGTGGCGTGGCAAGCGCACCACACGCACGTCGTGGGCAAGGTACTTGCCGCCAAATTGTGCGCCGAGCCCAATGTTCTGCGCCTCCTCAAGCAGCTGCTTCTCAAGCTCGATGTCACGGAAGGCGCGGCCTGTCTCGTCGCCAGTGGTGGGCAGCTCATCGTAGTAGTGGGTGGAGGCGAGCTTCACGGTGAGCAGGTTCTTCTCGGCACTGGTGCCGCCAATCACGATGGCGATGTGGTAAGGCGGACAAGCGGCGGTGCCCAGCGATTTCATCTTCTCCACGAGGAAGGGGATGAGGGTGCCGGGGTTTTGGATGCGGGCTTTGGTCTCTTGATAGAGGTAGGTCTTGTTGGCGCTGCCGCCACCTTTTGTAACGCACAGGAACTTGTACTCCATGCCTTCGGTGGCCTCGAGGTCGATTTGCGCGGGCAGGTTGCAGCGGGTGTTCACCTCGTCAAACATGGTGAGGGGAGCGTTTTGCGAGTAGCGCAGGTTCTCCTCGGTATAGGTCTTGAAAACACCCAGCGAGAGCGCTTCCTCGTCGCAGAAGCCGGTCCACACCTGCTGACCCTTCTCGCCGTGGATGATGGCGGTGCCGGTGTCTTGGCACAGAGGCAGCTGACCCTTCACCGAGGTCTCGGCGTTGCGCAAGAAGGTGAGTGCCACATATTTGTCGTTCTCGCTCGCCTCGGGGTCGCTGAGGATTTTAGCTACCTGCTCGTTGTGAGCACGGCGCAGCATGAACGACACGTCGCGGAAGCACGCATTGGCGAGCATCGTCAACGCCTCGGGCTCCACTTTCAGGATGGGCTTGCCCTCAAATTCACTCACGCTCACATAATCTTTGGTGAGCAGATAATACTCGGTCTTGTCTTCCCCAAGCTGAAACATGGGGGCATACTTAAACTCAGGTGTGTTAGCCATAAGAAAAAACGGTTATGTTAGTTATTTTTTATTATTTATTCCAACAATGCAAAGGTAGTGCTTTTTTAGATATAACACAAATTTTTCGTGACACGGTTTCGTGAGGCACTGCCTCACGACCTTCCAACCGATTGTGCTTGCCTTTTAAGCTACAAGGATCGCAATCGGTTAGCTGGTAACGAGGTACCGCCTTGCGATAGTGGTAGTGGGTTAGCGTCTTCTCTTTTTTGAGGTGTTTTTGCTATTTTTATTCTTGTTGTTTTTTGTATTCTTGGTGATTTTAATGTTCTTGTTGTTTTTAGTGCTCTTGTTGGTTTTCTTTGTCACGCTGGGGGTGGTGCCTTCGGGGCGCATGTATTGCGTTGCTACCCATCCCTGGTCGTAGCCGCGCTCATGATAGGCGTTGACGCGCGCATAACCGTTCTTGGTGGGCCCCACATACATCATCCTGGAGCCTTTATAGAGGAAAACGGGTCGTCCTTCTTTAGGACCAAAGCTGTAGGTGACAGGCTCGTAGCTCTTTCCTGGACCTATCCTGAGATACACGCTGTTGCCAGTACACACATAGTATTTCTGTGCGTCCATCGCCACAAAAGCGAAGAACATCAATGAGATTAAAATAAGACGTTTCATAGCAGTTTAATTAATTAGTTATTAGATGATAATGATTATTGATGACAAAATTATGAATATAATTTTATTTTTCCAAGTAATAATCCTCAAAAAATGATTATCTTTGCACTAATCAATAATAACAAAACGAAAGAATTATGGTAAAAGTAAATGATATAGTGCGCTTTCTCAATGATGTGGGGGGCGGCAAAGTGACCCGAGTGGAGGGCAAGATGGTGTATGTCGAGGATGAGGATGGCTTCGAGCGTCCCGTGCTCGAGAAGGAGGTTGTGGTGGTGGATACCGCTAAACCGCATCATGCCACCTACGAGAAGCCGCTAGTGATAAAGAGCAAACTCGTGGAGCCCGATGTGCCCGAGCCAAAACACGAACCAAAACCCATGGAGCCGGTATTCGAAACCGAGGAAGGCGAGGTGCTCAACATCGTGCTCGCCTACGAGCCTCGTGAGATTAAGCACTTGAACACCACCACGTTCTACTCGATGCTCGTCAACGACAGCAACTATTTCCTATATTTCGTCTATATGACGCGCGGTGATGAGGACAAGGAGTGGACCACCCGCTACCACGACATCGTGGAGCCTAACACCCAGGTGCCGCTCGACGAGTTCGGCCACAACGACCTCAACGCCATGACCCATGTGGCGGTGCAGTACATCGCCTTCAAGCAAGGCAAGGGCTTCGCGCTCAAGAATCCGGCACTGGTGCAGCTGCGCCTCGACGTGACGAAGTTCTACAAGCTGCACTGCTTCCATGAGACCGAATATTTCGACTCGCCAGTGCTGCAACTCGAAATTACCCATAACGACCTGCCCACAAAGCCGTTGCGCATCGACAGCAGCGCCCTTGAGAACGCCATGCGCGACAAGCGTCGCCGCGATGAGCGCCCACAACGCAGACCCAAGCCAGTTCACAAGAAAAAGAAGGTTGAGACCATCGTTCAGGACCTGCACATCCATGAGCTGGTGGATAATACTGCCGGGTTCTCCAATGCCGACATGCTAAACTACCAACTCGCCAAGTTCTGCGAGGTGATGAAGGCCAATGAGGATAACCTCGGGCAGAAAATAGTCTTCATCCACGGCAAGGGCGAGGGAGTGCTGCGCAACGCCATACTCACCGAGCTAAAGCGCAAATGGCCCGCCTGCACCGTGCAGGACGCCAGCTTCCAGGAATATGGCTTCGGAGCCACACAAGTCACCATACATAAGCATTAAAGAGTTTTGAGTTATGAGTTATGAGTTATGAGTCCTCTCCACTTTGTGCTCTCCACTCAGAAACTGAACCTGCGTCCTGTCCACTTGAGGATTTTTTGTTTCTTGGTGCCGTTGTCGTACCAATAAGTGACAATGATGTTCTTGCCGGTGCGTGGCAGAGTGTAAGAAATATAGGCACCATCATCAGTCGTTATAGCGGGTCCGAACCCCGGAACTTCATATTGGGTCATCTTCTTGGTGGCTTTGTTGTAGCGGTAGAACTGAATGCCGTCGAATTGTCCCGGACTATACTTGCCGTTGGTGTAGCAGCCCACGTTGTAGGCAAAGAGGCAGTGCTTTCCGTCGGTCTCGTTCCAATAGCACATCTCCACCCTGCACAAGTCTTTAACAGATTCGTACTCGCTGTTGTGCTCAAACACCGCATAGCCGTTTTTGTCGTCAACGGTGAGCGTTTCGCCTTCTTTCTGTTGAGCGCCCTTGCGGTGGAGCAACCAGGCCTGCCTGACTCCGTTTCTCACCTCATCGAGGCAGCAGTCTTCGTCCTCGTCATAGACATAATCGGAGAGGTACGCCCAGGCGAAATCGCTGATATTGGGCTTAGCGCCTTTGTATTTCACTCTGATGGCATCTTGAGCCACCATCGTCAGCGTGAGGCAGGCAAAGATGATTGCAAATGATGTTCGTTTCATATATAAGAGTTTTTATGTTATATTATTACGGCGCAAAAATACAGAAAAAGATGCAACTAATAGAGATTAAACACAATTTTTTCTTAGTTTTATGTTGAAAAATTGTATATTTGTGACCTAAAACCCATAAAACTGCAATAATATGGTATCAGTCAAGACAATTCTGAAGCTCACAGCAAAGGCTGCTATGGTGGCTCTTGCGCTGCCTGCGGTGGCACAGAATGCCAGCGACTCAACTGGTATGGTGCGACCATCAAGTAGAAGCGAGGTGGTGACCGAGAACGAGATGAACCGCGAGCAGGTATCTACCGCGCTCGATGCCATCAACGGACGTGTGGCAGGTCTCACCATCACCCGCAGCGACAACGGCGTGGCGGCGATGAATGCCGTGCGTGTGCGAGGCACCACGTCGCTCACCGGCGGCAACGACCCGCTGATTATCATCGACGGCGTGATTGGCGATCTCACAACCCTGTCATCGATTTATCCTGCCGACATCGAGAGCTTCAACATCCTCAAGGACGCCAGCGAGACAGCACAGTATGGCTCTCGCGGCGCTGCCGGCGTAATCGAGGTGGTCACCAAGAAAGGCCGTTCGGGCAAGACCACTATCAGTTACAACGGCAGTTACGGCTTTGGCAAGGTTTTCAAGAATCTCAAGATGCTCGACGCCGCAAGATATAAAAGCGAAGTGGCGAGTCGTGGCATGATGCTCGTGGATAATGGCTTCAACACCAATTGGCAGCGAGTCATTGAGCAGACGGCGTTTCTTCAGGACCATCACATCGCCTTTTCGGGCGGAGGCAACGACAATGGCTACCGCGTGTCTTTAGGCTATGTTGACCATAATGGCGTGATTTTGCACGAGAACACGCGCAACTTCACCAGCAACATGAGCATGTATCAGAATATGTTTGACGGACTGCTAAAGATTGATGTTGGTGTGTTTGGCAGTCTGCAAAAGAACAAGACCTCTATCTACGATGTTCAGAAGACGTTTTACTCGGCGGCAGCCTTTAACCCCACCTTTGAGGCGGCACAGAATGCCAGTGGCGGCTACGACGGTTTCGCCTACAGCAACCAAATCAATCACCCAATGGCGTTGATGGACAGCCGCACCCAGGACAATACCACGCACATCAGCACTCACGCCAAACTCACCCTGCGATTGGCGCAAGGACTCGACTTGGCGGTGTTTGGCGCCTACAGCCACACCGAGGTGGAGCGTCAGCAATATCTGCCCACATCGATTTGGGCTCATGGTCAGGCCTATCGCAGCACCGCCAAGACCGAGTCGCTGCTTGGCAACATCATCCTGACCTACGACAAATCATTAGGCTTGCATCATCTTAACGCTATGGCGCTTGCCGAGGCGCAGCGCGACACCTATAGTGGCTTCTTCACCACCACCACCAATTTCAACAACAACACCATTGGCTTCGACAATATTCAGGCTGGTGCGCTCACCTTGTGGGAAGGTACCGGCAGTTACCGCGAGAAACCGTCGCTGGTGGCTTTCATGGGGCGTGTGAGTTATGATTACGACAACCGCTACAGCCTCACCCTCACGGCGCGCACCGACGGCTCGTCGAAGTTTGGCGACAACCACAAGTGGGGGTTCTTCCCATCGGTATCGGCGGCGTGGACCATCAGCAACGAGCAGTTCTTGCGCGACACGCCGTGGCTTGATAACCTGAAGTTGAGAGCGGGGTATGGCCTTGCGGGAAATCAGGGAGGTATCGACTCCTATTCCAGCGTGCGTTACGCGCAGCCTGCCGGTGTAGCACCAGTTGGCAATGAGGCATTGGTCACCTTCGCCACTCTGCGCAACGTTAACCCCGACCTCAAGTGGGAGGTGAAACGCACCTTCAACGCCGGCATCGACGCTGCGTTCCTAGCTGGGCGGCTGTTCACCTCAATCGACTTTTACACCAGCAAGACCGTCGATATGCTTTATAACTACGGTGTGCCGGTGCCGCCATTCACTTTCAGCAGTCTGCTCGCCAACTTGGGCCAGATGCGCAACAGCGGTGTGGAGATTTCGCTTGGCGCTACTCCGTTCAAGACAAAGGACATGGAGCTTAATGTGAACATAAACTTGGCGTTCCAGCGCAATAAGCTGCTTTCGTTGAGCGGAGAATATCAGGGTTACCAAATCAATGCCGACGACTATGTGGTAATCTCAAGCCTTAACGGCGCAGGATTCCACGGCGGCGACAACAATATCGTTTATCAGATTGTGGGACAGCCTCTTGGCACCTTCTACCTGCCACATTGCACAGGGCTGAAGGCTAACGACGACGGCAGCTACACCTACGAGATTGCCGACCTCGACGGCGATGGCATCATCGACCTTGAGAACGGCAAAGACCGCCAGTTGTGCGGACAAGCCACACCAAAGGCGCTGCTCGGCACCAACTTCAGTTTCCGTTACAAGAACTTTGACGTTGTGCTGCAGATGAACGGCGCTTTTGGCCACAAAATCTACAACGGCACCTCGCTAACCTATATGAACATGAACAGTCTGCCGGGATATAACGTGCTTGCCAGCGCTCCCGATGCCAACATTGTGGACCAGACCGCCACCGACTACTGGCTCGAGAACGGCGATTACCTCAATCTCGACTATCTGACGCTTGGATGGAATGTGCCAGTGAAGAGCAAGATTATCAGTCGCTTGCGACTGTCGGTGACCATCAACAATCTTGCCACCTTCACCAGCTATAGCGGTCTCACGCCCATCATCAACAGCAACAACGTGGACAGCACTCTGGGCGTTGACGACAAGCGCACTTATCCTTTGGCGCGCAACTACACATTGGGAGTAAACATCACCTTCTAAACACAAGTAAAATGAAACGAATTATTATATATTTTTGGGCAGTGTTGATATTGGCATGCACCTCATGTGACAAGTTTCTTGAGGAGAACCCCACCGACCGTATTCCCGATACCGAGGCCTACAACACCGAGGGAGACCTCTACCGCAATGCCGTGGCGGCACTCTATAAATATGTGGGTGGCAACAGCAACAGCCAGGGACTGCAAGGCACTGGACGAGGGGTCTATGACCTCAACACCTTCACCACCGACGAGGCAATCATGCCCACGCGCGGCGCCGATTGGTATGACGGAGGCTTTTGGCAAGACCTCTTCACCCACCAGTGGGGAACAAGCAACGGAGCCATCGACGGCACATGGGACTATCTGTTCCAAGCCATCATCAAGTGTAACGAGTCGCTTGAGCACATCGACGCCTTCCTCGCGCAGCATCCGGGCAACGACAACGTGGCAGCTTACCGCGCCGAGGTGCGGGGACTCAGGGCGATGTTCTATTTCTATGCTATGGACCTCTATGGCCGTGTGCCGGTATTCTCCAAGTCTAGCCCCGATGTCGCCGACATGAAGCTGCAACCTCGCAGCACGACCTTCGACTTCATTCGCGGCGAACTGCTTGACGTGCTGTTGTTGCTAAGCCATGAGCGCAGCAATCGACATGGCGACTATTACGGGCGCTTTACTGGGTCTGTGGCGCTATTCCTGCTCGCAAAGTTGGCTCTTAACGCCGAGGTTTATACCCACGACAACTGGACCGATGCCTCCCGTCCCGATGGCAAGAACATCATCTGGACTATATATGGCAACAAATACAACACTTGGGAAGCCACCATTTACTTCTGCGATATGTTGAAAACCTACGGTTACACTCTCGACAATGATTTCGTCACGCCGTTTGTGGTGAACAACGAGGTTTCTTCTGAGAATATCTTCACGATACCAATGGACAAGTATCTCTACACCAATCAGTACATTTACTTGTTCCGCTCGCGCCACTACAACCATGCCGCCGCTTTAGGTCTCAACGGCGAGAACGGCTCAAGTGCGACAATCGAGGTGCTCAACACCTTTGGCTATGGCACCGACGATGAAGACCCGCGTTTCGTCATGAGCTACTATGCCGACGAGGTGTTTGACCTCAACGGCAACCCTGTGCTGCTTGATGACGGCACCCAGCTGGTCTATGAGCCGTGGAATGTGGCGCTTGACGTGAGCGGCAAGGCCTGGGAAAAGACGGCGGGAGCGAGAATGCGTAAATATGAGGTGGACCCCACCGGCACCAAAGACGGCAACCAGAGCGACAACGACATCGTGCTATTCCGCTACGCCGACGTGCTGCTGATGAAAGCCGAGGCGATGGTGCGCAACGGTGGCAACGGCGACGAGCCGCTCAACATGGTGCGTGACCGTGTGGGTGCGCCGCATCGCACAGCAACTCTTGCTAATATCCTCGATGAGCGCATGCTTGAACTTTCTTGGGAAGGCTGGCGTCGCAACGACCTAGTGCGTTATGGACTTTTCACAAGAGCCTATACCGACCGCCCACAGCTTCCTGGCGAGGCAAGCGGCTACACCACAGTGTTCCCCATCCCGGGCAAAGTGCTCTCCCTCACTGGCGATAGCCAAAACCCCGGCTACTAACTATTCGTGAGCTAACAAGCTGACGAGCTGACAAGGCAATAGATAATTACTCTGCAAGTCTGCGTTAGCGCACCATTGTCTCGTCAGCTTGTTTGCTCGTTAGCTTGTTAGCTACTTTACCACCTGCAGCCAGTTGCTCTGATAGCGGGTGTTGGAGAAATGCTCTGAAAGTTCTTGAGTGGTCTTGCCGGTTCGCACCCAGCCCCATGCCCAGGTACCCATATCGAGGTAGAGGGCTTGCTGGGCGCCAAGTGCCACAAGGGCGTCGATGAACTCGCCGCAATACATAGGCTCATCGCCTTGCACAATGGCGAATGAGCCGTCGCGCATCACGCAAGCGGCGCGGTAGATGATGTGCGCCTTGCGGTCGCGTATCGCCTTTGGTATGCGCTCCACCACGCCCTTGCCGTCTTCCACGATGTGGCACTGCTGGAACAGGTAGCCCTTGCCCTCGACGGCGACCTTTATCGACTCGTCGAGGCAGCTGTTGCTCTTGATGGTCGCTTTATTGTCAAGAATTAGTATATGACCTGTGGCGGTAACGTCGTCATAACCCTTGATGCGCTCGCCCGCCACCACATGGTCGCCACACACGTCCATCGTCTCGGTGTCGAGCGTGAACGCCGCCGCCACGTTGATGACGATGCTTGCGTCATCAATGCTCGGCGCGCCATTGAAATCGCTCTGCTTGTGGCTGATGAAGCGCACTTGTGCCTTCTCGCTGGGGTTCATCACCATGAGTTTGTGGCCAGCTGCCTCTACATGATTTACTGTGACCATTTCATCGCTGTTAGCAAGTAAAGACTTGGTGCCACACCCCATGAGAGCCAGGGGCATGACACCAAGCAATATCCATTTAAGTCTCATTGTGAGAATATTATCTTGAGCGCAAATAACTTGAAGCCACAGCCTGGGCTTCGTTTACTGTGCGTTGTTCTGCCATCAACGGCAGGCACATTACAAATGACAAGAGAAATAGTAGTCCTTTTTTCATTTTTTGGTTTATTATTTTAATGTGGTAATTATTAAGTGTTAAGTTTTAAGTGTTAAGTGGCTGCGCCAACTAACACCCAACCATTAATTTATACAAATTTTCACAAAGAATTGTCTGTAATTGTTTGACAAAAAAACACATCTTTGTTGAGTTTGTTTTATGATAATGTGTGTGATAATTTTTTTGCAAAATTATAAAAAATATTGATAAAACGCAAGGTGGGGAGCTTTTTTAATGCTCTGTGGTTGCAAATCACGACAAAAAATGTTACATTTGCACTTTAATTCCGCCGCGAGTATCCGCTGGTGGGTGCTATTGCATTGATAATTAACTAACTAAATCAATTAATAACTAAATTCAAAACTACTATGTGGTTATTTAAATCTTCGGTAGGAAGGAAAGTGGTGATGAGTGTCACTGGTCTTTTCCTTATCCTATTCTTAACATTCCATGCGCTGATGAACGCCGTGGCAGTCTATTCGCTTGATGCTTATGAGGCTGTGTGCGAGTTTCTCGGCGCTAACTGGTATGCCCTCCTAGGCACTGCGGTGCTTGCCGCAGGTTTTGTGATTCACATCATCTACGCTTTCTGGCTCACGCTGCAAAACCGCAGCGCGCGCGGCAGCAACCGCTATGCTGTCACCGCTCGTCCCAAGAGCGTGGAGTGGGCATCACAGAACATGCTCGTGCTGGGCATCATTGTGCTGTGCTTCCTCGTGTTGCACCTCTATCAGTTCTGGTCTAAGATGCAGCTGCCAGAGATCATGGGCGAACCTGCCGACTCGGGCTATGTTGCTCTCAAGACCACCTTCGAACAGGTGTGGGTACTGCCAGTTTATCTGATTGGCTTCTGCGCCATCTGGTTCCACATCACCCACGGTTTCTGGAGTGCCTTCCAGTCGATAGGTGTGAACAACGACAAGTGGCTCAACCGCTGGAAATGCATAGGCTGGTGGTGGGCTACCATCGTGATGCTGCTCTTTGCCGTTTGCGCTATCGCTCTCACCGGCAAGTTTGCCTGGGGCTGGTCATGCGTGGGCGCTTGCTAAGAGAATGCTGAGTAATTAATCATTTAAAATTTTACGAAAAATGGAAGAAAACTTAAAGAACAACGTTGCTCAGCCCGCTATTGACTCTAAGATCCCCGAGGGACCTGTAGCTGAGAAATGGACTAACTATAAAGCACACCAGAAACTCGTGAACCCCGCCAACAAGCGCCGCCTCGACATCATCGTCGTGGGTACTGGCTTGGCAGGTGCCAGTGCAGCTGCTACGCTGGGTGAGATGGGCTTCAAGGTGCTGAACTTCTGCATTCAGGATTCTCCCCGCCGCGCTCACTCGATTGCCGCGCAGGGAGGTATCAATGCCGCTAAGAACTATCAGAACGACGGTGACTCGGTTTACCGCCTCTTCTACGACACCGTGAAAGGTGGCGACTATCGCGCCCGTGAGGCCAACGTTTATCGCCTTGCCGAGGTGTCGAACAATATCATCGACCAGTGCGTGGCACAGGGTGTGCCCTTCGCCCGTGAGTATGGCGGTTTGCTCGCCAACCGCTCGTTTGGTGGCGCGCAGGTGAGCCGCACATTCTATGCCAAGGGTCAGACTGGCCAGCAGCTGCTGCTGGGCGCTTACTCGTCGCTCAACCGCCAGATCGAGATGGGCAACGTCAAGAGCTACAACCGCTATGAGATGCACGACGTGGTGATTATCGATGGCCGCGCACGCGGTATCATCGCCAAGAACCTCGTCACTGGCGAGCTCGAGCGCTTTGCCGCCCATGCAGTGGTAATCGCCACCGGCGGTTATGGCAACACCTATTTCCTCTCGACCAACGCTATGGCTTGCAACGTGAGCGCAGCTATGGCTTGCTACCGCAAGGGCGCTTACTTCGCTAACCCCGCCTACGTTCAGATTCACCCCACCTGCATCCCACGCCACGGCGACAAGCAGTCGAAGCTCACCCTGATGAGTGAGTCGTTGCGTAACGACGGACGCATCTGGGTACCTAAGAATATTGAAGACGCCAAGAAGCTGCAAGCAGGACAAATCAAGGGCAGCGACATCCCCGAGGAGGAGCGCGACTATTACCTCGAGCGCCGCTATCCCGCCTTCGGTAACCTCGTGCCGCGTGACGTGGCAAGCCGCGCCGCCAAGGAGCGTTGCGACAAGGGCTACGGCGTGAACAACACCGGGCAAGCCGTGTTCCTCGACTTCAGCGAGGCGATCAACCGCCTGGGCATCGACGTGGTGCGCCAGCGCTATGGCAACCTCTTCGATATGTATGAGGAGATCACCGACGTGAATCCTGGTGAACTTGCCAATGAGATTGACGGCGTGAAGTACTACAACCCCATGATGATCTATCCCGCTATCCACTACACTATGGGTGGCATCTGGGTAGATTATGAGCTGCAGACCTCGGTCAAGGGTCTCTTCGCCATTGGCGAGTGCAACTTCAGCGACCACGGCGCTAACCGACTCGGCGCTTCGGCGCTGATGCAGGGTCTCGCCGACGGTTACTTCGTGCTGCCTTACACCATCCAGAACTACCTCAGCGATCAGATTACTGTGCCTCGCTTCTCGACCGACCTACCAGAGTTTGAGGAAGCCGAGGAGCGCGTGCAGGCCGACCTCGACCGCCTGATGGCTATCCAGGGCAAACGCTCGGTTGACTCCATCCACAAGGAGCTGGGTAACATCATGTGGGACTATGTGGGCATGGGTCGCACCAAGGAGAGCCTGGAGACTGCTCTTGAGAAAATCAAAGAGCTGCGCAAGGAGTTTGAGACCAACCTCTTTGTCCCCGGCACTCAAGACGGCATGAACATCGAGCTCGACAAGGCGTTCCGCCTGCGCGACTTCATCACTATGGGTGAGCTCATTGCCTACGACGCCCTCAACCGCGAGGAGTCGTGCGGTGGACACTTCCGTGAGGAGCACCAGACCGAAGAAGGCGAAGCCAAGCGCGACGACGAGAACTTCTTCTACGTGGCTTGCTGGAAATACAACGGCGATGACACCAACGCCCCGTCATTGATTAAGGAGCCGCTCCACTACGAGGCAATCAAGGTACAAACAAGAAATTATAAGTCTTAGTTTAGTATTAGTAAACGAGTTTACAAGCTGACAAGCTGACAAGCTGACAAGGAAACAAGGCAATAGTAGATGAGCATTCTCCGATGATACCTTTTACACATAAAAAATTAAAAGTGTGGGAAAAAAGCATAGATTTCTCCACAGAGATTTATCGTGTGTCAAAGCAATTTCCACGTGATGAGCTGTATGGTATCACCTCTCAAATGAGAAGGGCTGCTATTTCTATCCCTTCAAACATTGCCGAAGGCTATGGGCGACGCTCCGAGAAAGAGAAATACCGTTTCTTGTGCTTTGCTCTTGGTTCCGCTTCTGAGATTGAGACACAGTTGATAATGTGTTTTCAGCTTGGATATATTGATGATGAAGTTTACAACGATTTAATAAACCGTTTATCCGAAATTATTAAGATGTTGTCTTCATTAGCCGATACTGTCAATGAATGCTTGAAATAACTCGTTTGAATGAAAATGAAATAATTTATTAATGAAGTAGCACGAGATAATGGGTGTGATAATGCAATTGCCTTGTTAGCTTGTTTCTCGTCTGCTTGTTAGCTAAGAGAAAATATGGAAAATAGTATAAATGTAAAACTCAAAATCTGGCGTCAGGCTAATCCTAAAGCGCAGGGCGAATTTGTGACCTATGAGTTGCAGGATATTCCTACCGACACCTCGTTCCTCGAGACGCTCGATATCCTCAATGAGCAGCTCGTTGAGAAGGGCGAGGAGCCTGTCGCTTTCGACCATGACTGCCGCGAGGGAATTTGCGGCATGTGCTCGCTATATGTCAACGGTCATCCTCATGGTCCCGCCACAGGAGCTACCACTTGCCAGCTCTATATGCGCCGTTTCCGTGACGGCGAGACCATCACCGTAGAGCCCTGGCGCTCGGCAGCATTCCCCGTTATCAAAGACTTGATGGTTGACCGCAACGCCTTCGACAAGATTCAGCAGGCTGGCGGCTACGTGAGCTTCAACACCGGCGGCGCTCAGGATGCCAACGCCATCCCCATCAGCAAGGTGGATGCCGACGAGGCAATGGATAGCGCCAGCTGCATAGGCTGCGGCGCTTGTGTGGCAGCCTGCAAGAACGGTTCGGCTATGCTCTTCGTGGCGGCTAAGGTGAGCCAGTTTGCCCTCCTGCCACAAGGCAAGGCCGAGGCTAAGAAGCGCGTGAAGGCTATGTTGGAGAAGATGGACGAACTGGGCTTTGGCAACTGCACCAACACTGGTGCCTGCGCCGCCGAGTGCCCCAAGAACATCAAGCTCAGCAACATCGCACGCCTCAACCGTGAGTACATCTGCGCAAAGAGCAGCGATTAACACCCACGACAATTCCTGAAATATCAAGTCATCCATGTCAACTGCATGGGTGACTTGTTTTTTATAGCAAGCCCCCTCGAGATGCTTTTTTAATTTTCTAAAGTTACTAATTGACTTAGTCGCAGTTATATAAAACAACAATCACAACCAAATAACAACGAAAACAACAATTTTTTCCTGACTTCGTCACTTTTTTCAAGAAAGAAAAGTGTTAATTTGTAATTGTCTATC
>CALGGO010000036.1 GCA_937916085.1 uncultured Prevotellaceae bacterium
AAGAGCATTGTGGTTTCTGGTCGTATCTGGTCGTTTGACTTAACACTTGCCTTGTCAGCTCGTCAGCTCGTCAGCTTGTTAGCTAAATCCTCGATAAACAATAAACGAACAACGAAGCAGTATGATAAGTAAACTTTTGGGCCGCATCATGAAAAATCATGGGTGGAGATTTGTTGTGAATATCCCACCCATAAATAAATGCGTCATTTGTGTGGCGCCGCACACCAGCAATTGGGATTTTATCATGGGCGAGTTGGCTAGCCGTTCGGTGGGAATGAAAGCCAAATTCTTGATGAAGGACACTTGGTTCTTTTTCCCGCTCAAGTATCTGCTTCGCGCGCTAGGCGGCATTCCCGTCTCACGAGAACACCGCACTAATGTCACTGGCGATGTTATCGACACTTTCAATCGCCGTGACAACCTCGCTGTGGCTGTGACGCCCGAAGGCACTCGCAGCCGTAACCCGCATTGGCATAAAGGCTTTCTATATATCGCAAAAGAGGCTGGCGTGCCCATTGTGCTTGGCTATTTCAACTACGAGAAGAAGATTGTGTGCCTAGACCGCATCTTCGAGCCTACCGATGATGTGGATGCCGACATGCTTGCCATCAAGCGCTACTATGACACCGTAGATTGCGAGGGCAAATACCCTGAGAAATTCACTACTGGGCTTTAGTGGGGAGATCGGGGGTCGGGGATCGAGAATCGGGGATCGGGGATCGGGGACCTCTCCACTCTCCACTCTCCACTCTCCACTCTCCACTCTCCACTCTTGTTATTTTTAGACATAAGAACATAAGTACATATTTCTTGTCCTATTGTCCTCTTGTTCTCTTGTTCTCTTGTTCTCTCCACTATTCAACTATTCAACTATTCTACTATTCCACTAAAACCAATTATGATTACAAAAAATTTGAAAATAGCTCTTATTGAGGACGACATCAAGTGGGGCGACAAATATGCCAACCTTGAGCAGCTGGGGCGTAATATTCAGAAGGTTTCTAACGGCACCGACATCATTGTGCTGCCCGAACTCTTCACCACAGGCTTTATCGTTGATGACAGTGCCCGCAATCTTGCTGAGCCGAACTCGGGAGAGACAGTACAATACCTTAAGAACTTGGCGAGCTACTACAACGTGGCGTTCGCTGGCAGTTTCCTCGCTACCGATGACTCTGGCAATCTCTACAATCGAGGCTTCTTCCTCGAGCCTAATGGCGACGAGATGTTCTACGACAAGAAGCACCTCTTCACCATGTCGGGCGAGCAGAATGTTTATGCGGCTGGAGAGAAAGCCTCGCCAATAGTGAGGTTCAGGGGATTTAATATCAAGTTGATAGTGTGCTACGACTTGCGGTTCCCGGTCTTCTGCCGAAATGTCAATAATGCCTACGATGTGCTTATCGTGGTCGCCAACTGGCCCAAAGTGCGCCTCCATCCCTGGAAGACGCTGCTTCAGGCACGAGCCATCGAGAACGAATGCTTTGTGTGTGGCGTGAACCGATGCGGCACCGACCCTAAAGGGCTGGAATATGCCACAGGAGCATCATTGATAATTGACTTTAAAGGGAAAATAATAGGGGAGAGGACTTCCTCGCCAATAATAGAAGCCGAGCTCTCGCCCGCCGACCTCGCCCGCTTCCGCGAGAAATTCCCCGCCTGGCGCGACGCCGACGAGTTTCGTCTCTTTTGATAAAACCAAGATTACTTGAATGAGGAAGTTACTTTACATATCGCTCACTTTTTTGCTCATCACCGCTGTGATGGGCTGCGGGCGTGGTGTAGATAGCGACTGGTGCAAGCCGACTCGCTGATGTGGACCGCTCCCGACAGCTCACTCGC
>CALGGO010000037.1 GCA_937916085.1 uncultured Prevotellaceae bacterium
TGCTCCACGTGAGAGCCTCGGGGTCGAGAGGCATCACGGTCTCCCCTACTTGGCTCTCAACACCCACAGCGTAGGTGCGGTAGGTGTCGGTAATGATGGAGTCGTTGGTTAGGCTCATATCGTCACCACTTCCCACTATCGAGATGGGCAATGTGGCTGTGATGCCGTTATACACAGCGGTTATCACGCCGTCGCCACTGCCAGTGCCAAAGAAAGTAGTGCCGTCTTTGATAGTGCCCAGGCTCTCCTCTGCCTCAAGGGTAAAACCCTGCACATCGGTGTCGATGAGCATGCCATACTGGTTGTAGCCGTAAATCACAGGAGTATAGATGCCATATTTTGGCACTCGCTGAGTCCAGTCTTTGAAACGTATCTCGGCAATCACGTCATCATCAGGGGCACTGCTCACGAGGAACAATCCGTTGCAGTCGGCACGCTCATGGCCATCGCTAGGCACATTTCTAACTCCCAAAGCACTGGTATATAGCGTTGTGGAGCCACCACCGTCAAGGTTCATGCCCTCAGTGGCACCGGCATAACGCAGCAAGTCGCCTAAATGCGAGGTGCGGCAGCCGTCACTGATGAGCGAACGACCATCCACCACAAGGAAAATCACCGTTTGGCCGCCATTGGCGAAACCTATGCAAGTGCGCGGGTGCATATCGGGGTTGCCGTCGTTGATGGTCTCGCCATTGCGCAGCATCCAGGGCTGACCACTCACCACCTCGCGAGGGTCAATCTTGGTGCCACCAGCCACAGCGTTCATAGTCACGGTCACCTCATCACCCACTTGCAAGCCAGCAATGAAATCGGCTGTAGTGCCCTGTCCGTGCAGCACATATTTGCCATTAGGCACAGTCATGTCACCTGCGGTGCTGGGTGCGCCTGTAATCACCATCTTGAACGGCTCAAGGAAGTTGAAAGTGTTGCCTTCCTCGAGCTGAGCTTCCACCTCGCAGCACGCCGAGGTTTGATTGGTGGAGCCGTAATAGCGGTCGTTGTAGAACGTGATGACATTGTTGCTCGCGTCGGTGTTCACACCGCCAGCAGTCACCGTTGTGCCGTTGTGACTCACCGAGCCGCTGAACGACACCGCATTGATGTAGGAATTGCGATTCCCATCAAACACATACTTATATTCTTCGCCATTTAGACGATACACCACACCATCACCAATGCAGGTGCCTATGGGCGTTCCCACCATCGACACGCCTTGTGCGGTAGTGCCGCTGGTGTAGAAAAAGTCGCCGTTGATACCCACAAAGAAGCGGTGACCTGGACCGTCGTTGCGCTGAGCCATCGACGACACCACCTCTCCGCCCGCAGTCTTGTCGGTGCCGCTCACGGTGCGCAGACTGAGGTAGGGGTTGGTCATGTCGATGGTGGTATAGAACACTCGCATCTCGGTGCTGCCGTTAGTAAAATATAGCGACGTTTGGCTCGTGCCAGGACCTATCTTGGCATGAAACAAGGTATCGACCGAGTATTCCTCCCCCAGCAAGCTCCATGTATTACCCGCCCAGCCAATAGAACAAGCGAGCGAGAGCAACGCCAATAGACTAATCTTTTTCATATTATCTATGTTTTTTATGTGCATACTATATCAGCTGACAAGGCAAATATTTTTTTTGTTGTCAGTGTTATTACTAGAGACACTAGAACATCTATTAATTCGAAAATTTATATTACGTATTAACAACTTTCCACTCCTTGATGGTGCGTGTCTCGGGGTCAACAGTCACCCCCACCTTCACCTTGCGACGAGAATCGTTCCAGTAGGGAATAAGGTAGTTCTTCTCGTCAATCTGAGCCAATGCGTCATCGACAGTGGCGGTGCCTGAAATCTTCAGCTCAAGCACATAGATGGTGTTGCGGTTCTTCATTACCACGTCGCAGCGGCCGCGAGCATTGCGCACCTCGGTGTCGGTCTTGATGCCTACGCAGTCGAAGAGAACTTTCAGGATAGCCTCAAAGTCAAGCTCGGTCTTCACGCCAAGGTCGTAGGGCAACGACGAGAGGTAGCTCTGAACCGCCGTCAGCGCACTATCAATATCGTCGGCATTTATGGATTTCATCATAGCGTTTATGAATGAGTCATTCTTCATGTCCGACTTGTCGAGATACAGAGGCATCAAGGTGCTGTAAAGTCCGCTGTAAACCTCTCCGTTGGGGATGCCCAGCGTGTAGAGATTATAGTCGAAGTCATAGTCCTTTATCGTAAGGTAACCGCTCTGATACAGAATGGCTATCGCACTGCCCATATTGTCAAAGGGCTGGTCAAACATTCTAGACGACATCTGGGTGTTTTCGATATCAGTGAGCTTGAAATTATACTTGTCAAGGATTTTTATCAGTGCCGAAGGGGTGGCGCTGGCGAACCAATAGTCATCGAGCTTCATACTTGAGAAAGTATTGACGATACTGAAAGGATTATAGACATCTATCATTCCCGGACCGAAATGGTAGCCGTCGTAGCGGTCACGAAGGCGATGCAGCATCTCATCGGGAGTTAGTTTGTACTTTTCAGACAGTTGGGATATGTCGTCCTTGAAATTCGCTTCCAGCTCTTGTGCGGTTATGCCACACAGACCTTCCCATTTCTCAAGCATCGAAATGTTACTCAAGTTATTGATGGTAGAGAATATCGACATCTGAGAGAACTTCGTGATGCCGGTGAGAAGAACGAAGCGAAGGTGGTCGCCCATGCTCTTCACGGGACCATAGAACGAGTTGTAGAGACTTTTTATCTCTTTCATCTTCTCGGGGTGGTCAATCACGTTGAGAATAGGAGAGTCGTACTCGTCGAAAATGAGCACCGCACGGTTGCCAGTGAGCTTGTGGGCTGTTTCTATTAAATTCTCCAATCGCCCTCCACTATCTAAATCGGGTGACTCACAATTATATTCCTTCTCGTAATCAAGAATCTGCTTCTCTAGTTGTCGCGTAACCATCGCCACATCATCGCGCTTGCATTTCGACATATCGAAGTGGAAAACCGGGTATTCCGTCCAGTTTTTCTCCAATTTATCGATGGCGAGACCTTTGAACAGCTCCTTGTGACCCTGGAAATAATGCCGCAATGTGGAGCACAGCAGCGACTTGCCGAACCGCCTAGGGCGGCTCAAGAAAATTGCATTGCCATAGTTGTTGGCAAGGTCATAGATATACTCGGTCTTGTCGATATAGACAAAACCATCTTTAATAATGCTCTCAAAGTCCTGCACTCCCACAGGAAAACGACGTCGTGACATAAACATCTAAGTGTTAAGTGGCTACTACAACTGATATCTAAGCGATAATTGCTTGTAAGCTTGTGGCTTGAAAGCTTGTCAACTATCTCGGTTACAAAGGTAACAAAAACTCAACAAAACGCAAAACTTACAGCACCATTTAACTCTAATTTCCTAAAAGAAAGTCATAAACAGCCGTCACATCGCCGGCGGTGATTTCGCCGTCGCCGGTTTGGTCGCCATTGACGAGGTGGGTGGTGGCGT
>CALGGO010000038.1 GCA_937916085.1 uncultured Prevotellaceae bacterium
TCAATTTCACATTTATTAACCGTCAAATGCTTGTGCATTTCCTATAATACGGAAAAACTCAAATAAATTTGGTTTTTCACTCGGCTTGCACTAATTTTGCGACATAAAAAACTTCCCGATATGAAAAGAAATCATTTATTTTTGTTTTTGACGATTTTAATTAGCGTAGCATGTTGCTCTTATGTAAAAGCGCAAGAGGGGCGTCGCTCGTTCTTGCGTGGTGATGTGCTTGACATTGACTTGCGAGAGGCTGGCTCGCTCGACAAATACCTGAATCCCGAGGAGCAGAAACGCGTGCGCTGCATCAGGATCAGCGGAGTGATGAACGGCGATGACGCCAAGTTCATCAGGAAGATTTGCGACCGCTCTAATGCCTATGACGAGAGTGGCCGCAGCGTCGATAACTATCTAGACCTGGAACTCGAGCGCGTGAGGATAGTGGGTGGAGGCTCCTATTCCAACCGCAGCGAGCACGACGTCATCTCCCGGGGGATGTTCAGCAGCTGTGGCTGCCTGCGCTATGTGTCGCTGCCCCGTGACTTGCGCCTGATAGACAACGAGGCTTTTTACTACTGCTCCAAGCTTGAGGAAGTGAGATTTACGGGTTACAGCAATGTGCGGTCGATAGGCGACGAGGCCTTCAGGGGCTGCTACAAGCTCTCGCGCATCAATCTTCCTGAGGGAGTGGAATCGCTTGGCGAACAGTGCTTCTATGGCTGCAGCAACCTGCGCCGCATCGACCTGCCGTCATCGTTGCGCACAATAGGCAAGGAGGCCTTCTGCGATGTGCCTCTCACAAGCATAAAGTTGCCTTACAACCTCACCTTCATAGGCAGTAAAGCCTTCAAAGGCACTAATATTACAATCTTGTATTTGCCCGCCAGTGTGGAGGTCGAGAATGACAACTTTGGCTCTATGCCCAAACTGCGGGAGTTTCAGGTTGAGAGAGGAAACCGCTACTACACAGTGGAAGACGGTGTGCTCTACGACATTGAAGGCACAACGCTTATCTATTATCCCAATGCCAAGACGGGAGCCTTCTCGGTGCCAAGCGGTGTCACCACATTGCATGATGACGCATTTGCCGGCAACAGTTCGCTCAATTCGGTCACTTTCCCAAACTCGTTGCAGACTATTGGCAAGAATGCTTTTGCCAACTGCTCCTCGCTGCGCAATGTCGAGATTCCCGAAAATGTCACAGCAATAGGTGCCAGCGCATTTTCGGGCTGTTCACACATGACCACAGCGACAGTTGACGCATCAATCAAAGTGCTGCCGGATAACGCATTTAAAGACTGTGGCTCATTGCAGTCGGTTGCCCTCCCATCAAGTCTTGAGAAAATTGGCGAGAGTGCCTTTGAGAATTGCAAGTCATTACAGAATGTGGAGGTTGACAACGCGCTCACTGTCATCGACAAAGAGGCGTTCAAGAAGTGCGGCTTCGTGCAACTTGAGTTGCCCGATGGGGTCACGACAATAGGAGAGAACGCCTTCCGTGACTGCAAGCAGATGACTTCTATTGTGCTTCCAAACAGCCTGAAGGTCGTTGAGAAAGAACTGTTCCGTGGTTGTGAGAGACTGGTAAATGTGTCGTTGCCGTCGCAACTTGTCACGATAGGGGAGAACGCCTTCCGTGACTGCAAGCAACTGCCAAGCGTGGAACTGCCCGAGGGTCTTACCGCAATTCACAACAACGCGTTCCGTGGCACTGCTTTGACACAACTCACCCTTCCCTCAAGCATCCAGACTCTTGGCGAGAAGATTGTTGAGAAATGCAAGATGCAGAGCATCACTTGTCTTGCCGTTGCTCCTCCTGCCCTCAAGAAAATCAGCGAGAAGAAGACCACTCTATATGTTCCCGCGTCATCGGTAGAGGCTTATAAGCAAGCCAAACCGTGGAAAGATTTTAAGAACATATTGCCAATGCAGTAACTCTAGTTTATAGTTGACGAGAGGACGAGAGGACGAGAGGACAAGAGGACGAGAGGACAAGAGGACGAGAAGAGTGAACTCATAACTCATAACTCACAACTCATAACTCACAACTCACAACTCAAATAATTACCACTATGTTTAAGAAACTTTTATCCTTATCTTTAGTTATGTTGACTTGTTTAGCATGTAACTCTCAGAAAACCGATCAAATAAAGGTAGGTGACGATGACTCGTTACGCACCCAATCGGGGAAAGAAGTGTCGTTCTTGTTCATCAAGCACGCAAGTTTTGTGATTAATTACGACAATTTGTCAATACAGATTGACCCAGTGAGCAAGCTAGAGCCTATCACCGATTACTCTTCATTCCCGAAAGCTGATTTCATCTTAGTCACACATGAGCATTTCGACCATTTTGACAAAGATGCTATAGCTGCCTTGACAGGCGAGCACACTCAAGTAATTCTAAACAAGAACTGCGCCGAGATGCTTGGCAGCGGCACTGCCATGAGCAATGGTGAAACGCTTAAATTGCGTGACGACATCACCGTGGAGGCAGTACCTGCCTATAACACCACAGCTGACCGCCAGCAGTTCCATCCCAAAGGTCGTGACAACGGTTATGTGCTAACGCTCGACGGCCTGCGCATATACATCGCTGGCGACACCGAGGACATCCCCGAGATGGAGCAGCTCAAGGACATCGACATCGCTTTCCTGCCCTGCAACCAGCCCTACACGATGACACCTGAGCAGCTTGCCCATGCAGCAACAATGATTAAGCCAAAGTTGGTTTATCCCTATCATTTCAGTGAAACGCCAATCGACGAGATGCAGAAAGCCCTTGAAGGAGCAAACACCAAAGCCATCTTCCGCAATATGCAATAAGATTTGATAGAAAAAACCATAGCTGATTTGATTCAACTATGGCTTAATTCTTTTGTGAAACAGCTTGTTTTACCCGAAGTTGTCGTAGTGGATGGATGATGGATCAACGCCGCACTTGTCGAGGACTTCGTTGACGGTCTTGCTCATCATGGCGGGACCGCACATGTAATACTCGCAGTCCTCGGGTGCCTCGTGGTCTTTGAGGTAAGTGTCATACATCACCGGGGCTATGAAGCCAGGGGTGTATTTAACGCCAGCCTCGTCGGCAACGGGGTCGGGACGGTCGAGCGCGAGGTGGAAGTGGAAGTTGGGATATTCCTTCTCAATCTCAAGGAAGTCCTCAAGGTAGAATACCTCGCTGAGCGAACGGGCGCCATAGAAGTAGTGCATCTCACGGTCGCGGGTGTGCAAGGTCTTTGTCATGTGCATGATTTGCGCACGCAACGGTGCCATGCCGGCGCCACCGCCAACCCAAATCATCTCCCTCTTGCTGTCGAAGATGGGGTGGAAGTCGCCGTAAGGACCACTCATTATAACCTTGTCACCCGGTTTGAGGGTGAAGATGTAGGACGAAGCGATACCCGGACTCACATCCATGAAGCCCGTCTGTGGTTTTGGCTTGAATGGGGGAGTGGCGATACGCACCGTGAGCATAAAACGGTCTCCCTCGGCGGGATAGTTTGCCATTGAGTAAGCCCTGACGGTTTCCTCTGTGTTCTTGCACTTGAGCGAGAACATATCATATTTCTCCCACGTGGGAAGATAATCGCCAAGCGATTCCTTGTCGATGTCAACGTTATAGTCCATCTCGTAAGTAGGAATCTTGATTTGTGCGTAAGAACCGGGAATGAAATCCATGTGTGCGCCTTCGGGGAGAGCAACGATGAACTCCTTGATGAATGACGACACAAGCTTGTTGCTTACCACGGTGCATTCATATTCCTTGACTTCGAGCACCGAGTCGGGCACTTGCACTTTCATGTTGTCTTTCACCTTGACTTGGCAACCCAAGCGCCAGTGCGCCTGCTGCTCCTTGCGTGAGAAATGCACCGTCTCGGTGGGCAGGATGTCGCCGCCGCCTTCCAGCACCTGAATCTTGCACTGTCCGCAGCTGCCCTTGCCACCGCAGGCGCTTGAGAGCATGACACCGCCCTCGTGCAGACTGTTAAGCAACGACTTGCCACTCTCTATCTCAATCTCTTTTTTACCGTCGTTGATGCTTATTTTCACCTTTCCCGTAGCCACAAGGTAGTGCCTCGCCAGCAAGAGAATGGTAACAAGCAATAATGTGAGCACCAAGAAAATTACGGCACTCGCTATAACGGTTAATGATGAATTTACTAGTAGTATCATAGTCAAGAGGTTGTTTTAAAGTTTGATGCCCATAAAGCTCATAAACGCGATGCCCATGAGGCCGGTGATGATGAAGGTGATGCCAACGCCACGCAGCGCGGGAGGAATGTTGCTGTAGGCAATCTTCTCACGAATAGCCGCAAGACCCACAATGGCAAGCAACCAGCCTATACCGCTTCCAGCACCATATACTGTTGCGGTCCAGCAGGTATCGAACTCTCGTTGCTGCATGAAGAGCGCTCCACCCAGGATGGCGCAGTTCACAGCAATCAGCGGCAAGAAAATTCCTAGAGAGTTGTAGAGCGCCGGAGCAAACTTCTCGACAGTCATCTCCACCAACTGAGTTGCTGAAGCAATGACAGCGATAAACATGATAAGCCCCAAGAAACTGAGGTCCACATCTTTATATCCATCGCCCAGCCAAGCGAGTGCGCCGGGTTCAAGCACATATTTATTAAGAATATAGTTCAGAGGAATGGTCACAACAAGCATGAACGTAACCGCAATGCCCAGACCGAATGCCGTCTTCACGTTCTTGGAAACCGCAAGATAGGAGCACATTCCCAAGAAGTAGGCAAATACCATGTTGTCGATAAAAATCGACTTAACGAAAAGGTTTAAATTTTCCATTTTAAATCATTGATATTTAAAAGCGTTACTACTTGTTGATTATTTCTCTTGTAAATCCTTATTGCGTGAGCGATGCACCCAGATGATGCATCCCACGGTGATGAGCGCCATAGGAGGCAGAATCATCAAACCATTATTCATGTAGCCATGATCATAACACCATTGAGGTATCACTTGGTAGTTGAGCAGTGTGCCACTGCCAAGGAGTTCACGGAAGAACGCCACAATCACCAAGATTATCATGTATCCGAGTCCATTGCCGATGCCGTCGAGGAAAGAGGGCCAAGGTCGGTTGCTCAAAGCGAACGCCTCAAGTCGTCCCATCAGAATACAGTTGGTGATAATGAGTCCAATGAACACCGACAGTTGCAGGCTCACGTCGTAGGCGTATGCCCTAAGCACTTGCTGCACGATGATTACCAACGCCGCCACCACCACCAGCTGCACGATAATGCGTATGCTGGTAGGAATGGTCTTTCGCAGCAGTGATATTACTACGTTAGAAATCGCAAGAACCGCAATCACCGAGATTCCCATGACAATAGCGGGTTCCAGCTTTGCCGTTACGGCAAGAGTAGAGCAGATACCCAAAATCTGCACCAATACCGGGTTGTCCTTCGACAACGGGTTGAATAAAGCTTCTTTATTACGTTTTGATAGCATAGTCTATTGTCATTTAAAGGTTCCACTTTGTAGTTTCTTGAAGAAGGCGTCGTAGGGTGTCATACAGTCTTTGAGCATCGCCTGCACGCCGCGACTGGTAATTGTGCCACCCGAAATGGCATCTACATATTCAGAGCCGTCGGTTGGCTTTTGACCACTCTTCATAACACTGATTGATTTAAACTCTCCGTCAACATATATTTTCTTGTCCTTGAACTGGTCTTGGAATTTTGGGTTAGCAATCTCGGCTCCCAGTCCCGGAGTCTCCCCCTCGTGAGAGAAATAAGCTCCGTAGATGTCTGTGCCGTTGTCATTGACCGCGACATATCCCCAGATGGGTCCCCAAAGTCCGGCGCCATAAACCGGGACGATGTATTTGATAGAGCCGTCATCAAGTTTGCACATGAACACCGGCAGCTTTCGGTTTTGTTCCTTAAGATTTGCCTTCATGTTGACGTTGAAAGCCTCTTCCTTGTCGTTGCTCACTTTCTCGCCATTGCTATCAACGATGAACCCTTCAACTATATATTTATTAAAGGTGTCTTCTATCTTGGTCTTGTCATCGGGTTTCAGGCGCACGGCGCTAAGTATCTGACCGCGCTTGTCATTAGCAACATTATCATCCTGCTTGGGCTTTAACGCCATGTAGATGAAAGCCAATACCGTTCCGACGATAAGCACCATGACCGCAGCATAGACTATTTGATATATATTACTGTTTTTATTCATAGTTCATGTCCTCCTTTCATTGTGCTTTAGCCCGCTTGAGGCGACGGTTGATATTAACCTGAACCACGCAATAGTCGATGAGCGGTGCAAAGGCGTTCATCAGCAGCACGGCGAGCATGGCCCCCTCGGGGTAACCGCCATTGTAAACCCTTATGAGAATGGCAAAAACTCCAATAAGGAAGCCATAGATATACTGGCCTATCTTGGTTCGTGCTCCAGTCACCGGGTCGGTAGCCATAAACACCGCGGCAAAGGCGAAGCCTCCGAAGCAAACTTGTGCCAATGGGTCGAGCATCGAGGCAGGGTAGGTGGCGGTTGGGAAGGCATGAGCGAGAGCTCCCATCGCCAGTCCGCCAGCAAAGACGCTCGCCATAACTCTCCACGAAGCCACGCCTGTGATGAGCAGAATCGCAGCACCAATAAGGATGGCAATCATCGAAGTCTCGCCTGGCGAGCCAGGGATGAGACCAATAAAGGCATCGATTGTTGATGGAATTTTGTCGCTTAGCGTTTCCCCAACATTAGTGGCAACTTCACCCAGCGGAGTAGCACCCGAGAATGTGTCGGGGGCTGTACCTCCGAATCCGAAAGCCGGGTCGGTCTTGACAAACGCCATGTCGCCACTCATCTTCGACGGATAGGCAAAGAAAAGGAACGCGCGTGTGATAAGTGCCACATTGAAGATGTTCATACCTGTTCCACCAAAGATTTCCTTTGCGAAAATCACGGCGAAAGCTGTTGCTACCGCTGTCATCCATAATGGCGTGTTGATGGGAACAATGAGAGGAATCAAGATACCAGTAACCAGGAATCCTTCTTGAATCTCCTTGTGGTGGATTTGGGCGCCAATAAACTCGATTCCCAGTCCCACAGCATAGGACACCACAATCACTGGCAGCATCGCAAGCAGTCCGAAGAAGAACATCTCCCAGAATGATGCTTCGGCACCCATTGCCTTAAAGTGCTGGAAACCGATGTTATACATCGCGAACAGCAGGCATGGCAAGAGAGCGACAACCACGGTAATCATGGTGCGCTTTAAGTCGTTGCTGTCGTGAATGTGTGCCCCCGACCGCGACGTGGCATTAGGGGTGAACAAGAACGTCTCCATTCCTTCATATACCGACTGCAGCTTACTCAGCTTGCCGCCTTCATGGAAATGAGGCTTAATCTTGTCCAGAAATTTTCTTAAAGACTTCACTTTATCTTTTTGTTTAAACGTTAGTATTCATTTTATTGACAATCACTAGCTTGCGATTAACACATCTCAAACCTCATCTTATCAAGACCCTCACGCACGATGCGTTGAAGTTCGAGTTTTGACGTGTCGGCATATTCAGCGAGAGCGAAATCTTCGGGAGCGACCTCATAAATGCCCAGTTGCTCCATCTTGTCGATGTCAAAAGCGATGATTGCCTTAATCAGGAACTCAGCATAGATATCCATTGGCAGCATGTTGTCATACTCACCAGTGAGCACAATAGCCCTCTCGCCTCCGTTGAGCTTGGCGTCAAGGTCAACCTCCTTGTGGCGAGAGAACAGTCCGCTGGTAAACAAGCGATAAATGCTGTATTTCTTAGGACTTATCGATGCCCAGCCCATAAATTCGTCTTTCTTGTTGATTTCGTTGATGACAGTGACATGGCGATAGGGGGCGTGCAGAAAACCGTCAATAGTCTCTTTCACGCCAGTAAGCACGTTGCCACTGATGATGCGCAGCTCCTTTCCATTGTTGCTCAACCTGCCGTCAAGCAGCGACTTAAGAGAGCAACCCATAGTAGCTTTAATATATGCAGGATTTTCGACGCCTGGACCATTCACTGCAACGATGGTGGAGTAGTCCATTTTCCCAGTTTCAAAGAGTTTGCCAATTCTTGCGGCAGTTATCACGTCGAGTGTCCACACCACCTCACCTTTATTCACTGGTTTCACATTGGCAATCTGCACACCGGCATTACCAGCAGGGTGGGGACCAGAGAAGGTATTAGTCTCGGCTCCCGTTTCGGTGATTGGCTCTGTGGGAGAGCATCCCAGATACACCTTGCCGTCGGTCATCGTAGAAAGGACTTCTACAGCTTTGCCAAGACACTTTTCATCCTCTCCCAAGACCAACTTGAGCGATGGTGCCAATGGTGCCGAATCAAAGCCAGTGATGAAGATGTCGCGTGGACGATCATTGGAATTGGGCACAATGTCGTAAGGTCGTTGTCGAAGCATGGGCCACAAGCCACTCTCGAGAAGGAGGGCTTTGGGGTTCTCACGAGTGTCGAAAGTGACGCAGCGATTCTCATTGTCAGGTTCTATCACGATTGCAAGAATCTTTCGTCGGTCACCGCGCACCACTTGCTTCACTGTTCCGCTAACAGGAGAAGTGACTTTGATTTTCTCATCGTTCTTGTCGTGGTATAGAGGCTCACCTGCCGCGACTTTCTCACCTTCCTTCTTTTCCATGCGTGGGATGATTCCAGTAAAATCATCGGGGGCAACGGCGTAGGAGTCGCTCACGTGGGCATCTATCAATTCTTCGCCTGTGATTTTGCCTTTAAGGTTTATGTTAAACCCTTTTCTTAATTTTATTAATGCCATATTATATAAATAATGAGTGCATATTTCACATAATCGGCAAAGGTACAAAAAATTAATTACATAATGATAATAAATAAGAAAAATTTATTCATCTAGATTTCTTGAAAACTCTGAAAAGAAACCCAACCACATAAATAATAGAGACTTGAGCACATATTGCCAACTCCACACAGCACACGGCAAATTCATCAAAAAAAATTTTTTTTAAGAAAAAAAGATACAATAGCTTTGTGTTTTCAAAAAAAATGTAATAAATTTGCGTGTTATTTTGAGGAGAAGTGTGACCAATAAGCACCTATTCCACCGTCTAAGATAGTGAAAATTAAACTATTAAATGGCAGGTTGTTAATAAATTCTTTGCTATTAATATACTATTTTTAGCAGTCTGCACGTTTATTAGACATTATTAAAACAAAAAACTGATATACATAAAAACAATTTTATAATTAATCATTTTTTATTAACATTTCAAATTTCTAATTTTTTTAATTATGGAAGCTACAAAGCCAAACAATCCACAGCCCCAGGCTCCAAAGCCAGCTGTAAAACCAGAACCCCAGGCTGCAAAACCAGCGGGTGCAAAACCACAATCAAAGAAAGCTAACGACAAGTCTGTTGACAGCAACGTTGGAGGCATCAAGAATGCATTCTTGGTAATCCTCGTTTGCCTTGTTGTTGCTGTTTGCCTCTACCTGTTTGTAATGGGTGCAATTGGTAACTTCACTGGTCTGCCCGAGGGCGACGCTTCGAAGTTTGCATTCCAGGTTGGTGAGGAAGTTAAGCTTGCTCCATCTAACCTTGCTGGTACCGTTTACAAAGGCGGCTTCGTGGTTCCTATCTTGTTGACCTGCCTCTTCACCGTAATCGTGCTCTCTGTTGAGCGCTGGTTTGCCATTGGCAAAGCTAAGGGTTCGGGCAACATCACCAAGTTTGTCGAGAACGTGAAGGCTGCTCTTCAGAACAATGACATCGCTAAAGCAGAGGATCTCTGCCGCAAGCAGAAAGGTACTGTAGGAGCTGTTGTTTATCAAACCCTTCAGAAATATAAAGAGATGGACAAGGACACCCTTCTCCAGAAGGAGCAGAAACTCGTTTCTATCCAGCAGGCTCTTGAGGAATCTACTGCCGTTGAGATGCCAGCCCTTCAGCAGAACCTGCCAGTAATTGCAACCTTGACCACTCTGGGTACCCTGCTCGGTCTGTTTGGTACTGTGCTTGGTATGATCAAGTCGTTCCAGGCTCTGTCACAATCAGGTGCTCCTGACTCTACTGAGCTGTCAACCGGTATTTCTGAGGCGCTTGTAAATACCGCCACCGGTATCGCAACCGCTGCTCTGGCTCTTATTTCTTACAACTACTACAGTAGCAAGATCGATAAGATGACTTACGCCATCGACGAAATTGGCTTCTCTATTGTTTCTACTTTCGCTGCTACTCATTAATTAATATAATTGTAGCAAAAAATCATTAATTATCATTATAGATAACTATTAATTAAAGTATAACAATGGGAAAAGTCAAAATAAAGAAACATAGTACAATCATCGACATGACGGCGATGAGTGACGTGACTGTTCTTCTGTTGACTTTCTTCATGTTGACTTCAACATTCCTTCAGAAAGAGCCAGTTCAGGTTGTGACCCCTCCATCGGTAAGCGAGGCCAAAGTGCCCGACGAGAAACTCGTGCAGATTCTTGTTGGTCCTGATGGGAAGGTATATCTGAACCTTACTGGTGCCAGGGATTCATCGGTTCTAGCAAGTGATAAATTCCGTGCTGAAGTTTTGAATAGAGCTTACGGCAGATATTGCGAAACGCATCCCAAAGCACCTAAGCTCACAGCAATTCAACAGCAGGAATTCTCAAAGCTTAACACTTTTGGTGTTCCATTCGACAAATTGACTCAATGGATTGAGATGCCAATGGAAAGACGCGATGAGTTCTTAAAGAATGAAGGAGGAATTCCCATAGCAATGTCAATAAAAGACGGTCAACCTAATGAGTTTCAAATATGGTTGAAAGCAATTAAAGAAGTGATGCAAAGTCATGATCTTGGAAAAGATTTGACGGGTGGTCAAGGTGTAGCCATTAAAGCTAGCCAATACTCACCTTACAGTCTGGTTCAAGTGATTATGGACAACTTGCAAACTGAGAGGTTGAATAAGTTCACATTAATGACTTCATTAAAAGCAGAGGAGGAGGAATAAGATATGGCAAAGAAAGATAAAAGTCGTCAGAAAAAGTTTGACACGCGTATCGACTTCACTCCAATGGTTGATATGAACATGCTTTTGATCACGTTCTTTATGTTGTGTACTACAATGTTGAAATCTCAAACTCTTGACCTTGTGTTGCCTACCAACGACGACGTTAACAAGGAGGAGGAGACAAAGATTAAGCAGAGTGATGCTGTCACTTTCATCCTTGACGGTAATGTCACTAAAGACAATCTTGGCAACGATGAGGTGAAATCAGGTGTCATTTACTTCTACGAAGGTCAACCCGACATGGAGAACTACACTCTTGATGAGATTAAGTTTGGAAACAGCAAAGATGCCATCCGCGGCAAACTTCAGGAGAAGAACAAAGAGCTTCTCGTTCAAATTAACAAGTTCAAACAAGAGTGGAAGAACGGTACAATAAATGACTCGGTTTATAACGAGAAGGTTAAGAAGGCGCGTGCCGACCAAGCTGCCGACATCAACGCCAAGAGACCTATCGTTATGATTAAGCCTACTGCAAACGCCAGCTATGCTGACGTGGTAAGATTGCTCGACGAAATGCAAATCAACCAGGTTTCGACCTACCAGATTGAGACGCTTAACAAGCAAGACTCAATTCTCTATGAGAAGAAGGTTGGTCATCCTCTTGCTGCTGCTAAATAATTATTAATCTTTTAAAAAAGACGAATTATGGCAAAAGACGTAGATCTTTCATCGAGAGAATGGCTTGACATAGTATTTGAAGGCAAGAATAAAGACTTTGGTGCTTACGAACTTCGCAACGAATCGGCAAAACGCCACAACAAGTCGGTGATTTTCACATTAATCGGCATTATCGCTGTTGCTGCATTAGCGTGGGGATGGAGTAAGTATAATAGTTACATGACCGAGAAACGGCTTGCTGAGGAGAAAGCTCGTCAAGAAGCTCTTGCAAAACAAATGGAGAAAGAGCTTGAGGAAGAGATGGAGGATGAACCCGAATATATCGAACCCGAAAAGGAGGAGGTAGTTCAAGAGGACATCCAGAACTCTCAGAAGGTTACTGAGCTTAACATCGTAGCCGATGAACTTGTTAAAGAGCCTCCCAAGACACAGGAACAGCTCAAGGAAGACGAGCGCCAAGTAGGTGCTGTTGACGAAGACAAAGGTACTAACGACATCACAAAAGATGTAGTTAAAGTTGACCAGACAGTTGTCGAAGTTAAGGAGCCACCCAAACCTGTTGAGGAGAAACCAAAACCAGAGCCCAAGCCCAAAGAGGAAGAGGTGTTCAAGAGCGCCGCTCACATGCCTTCGTTCCCTGGTGGTGACGCTGCCCTGATGTCGTTCATCAACAAGAACATCAAGTACCCACAGGTAGCTCAGGACAATGGCGTTCAAGGTAAGGTTATCGTTCAGTTTGTGGTAGAGAAGGATGGTAAAGTTGGCGAGGTAAAGGTAGCTCGTGGTGTAGATAAGGACCTCGACCGTGAGGCGGTTCGCGTCTGCAAGATGCTTCCTAAGTTCTCTCCTGGCCGTAACGCGGTGGGCGATCCCGTTCGCGTGTGGTACACCCTTCCAGTGACCTTCAAGCTGCAAGGAGTCAACTAATCTCAGATATTTCGAAATTCAAATTTGAATTGAAATAATTTTCAAAAAAGCTGCAGAGCTGATGCTTCTGTGGCTTTTTTGTTTTTTTATATCAAAAACTTATGCCACCATAATTATTTTGCCTAATTTTGCCATGATAAATCAAACGACAAGAAACTACTTTATCGGAGTTCGGGGATCGGGAATCGAGAACCTTTCACCACTTAACGCTTAGCGCTTAACACTTAACACTTAACACTTAATATGAATTGTCCAAATTGTGGCACACAAGTAAATGCCAATGAAACATATTGCTCCTTTTGCGGAGCGCGGTTGCATCATCAACCTGTGATGGATCAACAGCCTCAACATCTGTCACAAAGTCAGAGCCGCATGCGAGGTTCTACTCCTTCACCGCAAGATGACAGCTCCAAGAAAAATCTCAAGGCTCTATTATTGTCTATAACAGGTATCGTTCTGGCCATTGCACTTGCAACGGGGATTTTCAGTTACATCAACAGCAGTAACCAGCAATCGCTGTGGGAGCAGTGTGTATCGAAAAAGCAAATCGACGACCTAAAGTTGTATGTGGAGAAATATCCCGACGGGGAACATTACGAGGAAGCAAAAGAGATGCTCAAGACGCTTGTCAGAGACAAGGAGGCGTGGGACCAGGCGCGCGTGAGCAATGATGAAGACCACATTCGTGCCTACATCAGAAACAACCCCTACAGCGACCATATAGACGAGGCTCGCAAGCTGCTCGACGATGTGGTGTGGAACAATGCCATTGTCAAGGACAATAAATATGCCTACGAGCAGTATATCAATGAGTTCCCCAGCGGCAGGCACATTGCTGACGCCCAGAACCTTCTCGGCGAGAAGCGCCGTGCTGAGCTCACCACTGGCGAGATTGACAACGTGAGAGGCAGCGTGCAGAACTTCCTTCTTGGACTCGAGGAGTGGGACATGAATCTTATGGTTTCCACCTGCGACTCTCAAATGTCGGACTTCATGGGCAAGTCGCATGCATCGATACAAGATGTAAAGGATTACTTCGATGCCTATAGGGAGAAGGTTGACTCTATAGGATTTACAGCGCCAATTGTTGATGTCAAAAAGGTGATAACAAGTGACAAAAGGGTAGAATATAAGGCGAGCTTCACAACAACGCGGAGCATGAGGCGCAATGAGGGAGAACATGAGATTGTTGCCCAAATTGTGGGACAGGCAGTGCTGAATGACCGTTTCCTCTTCAAAGAGCTCACAATGGATAAAGTGACTCAGTAACATTTTTTCTGTTAAGATTATATAATATCTTAGTGAGTTTGGGACCGTTTATCTATTTTTTTTGTACTTTTACGGGTTAAAAAAAAATTGTTGGTCTGATTTTTGCTCTTAGCATTAAACAAAACAACAATTGCTGGGTCTAAGGTACAAAAATGCGAATAAGCGAGAAAAAGCTTGAGGTTAGATAAATTAGGCGGCACCTCGGCAAAGCCCAAGCGAGCTTGACTTTGCTCTCGGTTTGCACTAATTTTGCTCAAAGCTTTGCGAGCGTGAGCATTTTATTTAATTTAAGAAATTGAGATAATGCAGTTTAAGGCATCTGGTTTATTTAAGACATTAAGAATACTCTTTGGAGCATTTATGATAGTGGTATATCTAGGTATGGCTTATCTGCTGTATATCAATTTTTTTCAATGGTATAGTGAGCCGTGGCTCACGCTGCGATATGTTTTCGCAATAGTTTTTGCCCTTTATGGCATCTACCGCTGCTACAGGCAGATAAAAGGCATCGACTATTATCGCCTGAGAGATATGGAAGAAAGATATGACAAATACAACAAAACTCCAGACAATCATGAAGATTAATAGATTAATATATTGCATTGCATTAGTGGCCATAGCAGGCATCACAATCACTTCTTGTAGTGGTTGTGGCAGCAACAACAATGGTTATGCCAGCAATTTGTCGAAAGTAATATGCGACGAATCGTTCAAAAACATTCTTGACGAAGAAATAGAGGTCTTTGAATATCAATACAGAGACAAGAACGTTAGTGTTCTGCCGCTCTATCTTGATGAGTCTTCTGCTCTCGACTCCCTGCTCGACGGCAAGGTCAACGTCATTATCACTTACCGTGACCTTACCCTTAACCAAAAGAGAATCCTGAAGGGACAAAACAGGGCTTACCGCTCAAAGCGCATCGCCGTAGATGCCATAGCACTCATTGTCAATAAAGACAATGACATCGACTACCTGTCGATGAACGACATTCAGGACATCTTAACCGGCAAATCGACCAAATGGGGTGACGTCTATCCCACAAAATTGAAAGGCGAGCCCATACATGTAGTGTTCGATCAAAATGGCTCGGGTGTTGTCCATTACATGAAAGACAAGTTTAACAACGGCAAGGATTTCCCAATCGAGTATTTTGCCCAAGGAAGCTCACAAGCCGTTTTCGACTTGGTCGAGAAAGATAAAAATGCGATAGGTATTATTGGCGTAAGCTGGATTACCGACGACATGAAATCCACAGTGAAACCAATCGAGGAGCGTTATGCCCTCCTGGAAAAAAGTGGAACAGTTGAAGGAACGTCTTTTACCGATAAAATAAAAGTTCTAGGAGTCAGGAAAGAAGATGTAATAAAAGACTTCAAGCCTTACCAGCAATACATCTATGATGGCAATTATCCTTTAACTCGTGAGATATTCGCTATTGACGCTTCAGGACTTGGCACTACCGACCATAACTTCTTTGTGTTCATCACAAGCAGCATTGGTCAGAAAATCATACTTCAAACAGGCATCTCGCCAGCTGGCGTTCCTGTGAGAATAGTCAATGTGGGAGGAGACGAATAATACACGAAAATCGAGGATCGGAGATCGGAAACCTCGACAGCTTGTAAGCTATTTTAGATAAGAACATAATTAATAACCATTAAATATTTACAGAAATGAAAGCTAAATTCTTTTTCGCGTCAATGCTCATTGCAGGCGCAGCCTTGATGGCTAACGCACAAGGCTACAAAGATGGTATCGATTTCTACAAGATTGGTAAACTTGACGACGCTCAAGAACTTCTTGAAAGAAATCTTAACAATGCCGGTACCGACAAAGCCGAGGCTTACTACTACTTGGGTCAAATCGCTCTCCACAATGGAGACAAGGCTACTGCAGCCTCCTATTTTGACAAGGGTATTCAAGCTAACGCGGGCTATGCCTTTAACTATGTGGGAAAAGGCACAATTTCCCTTGAGAACAAAAACATTAAGGAAGCTGAGAACTTCTTCAAGCAAGCCGAGAAATGCTCGAAGAAGAATCCCAAACTTGCAATAGCTATCGCCAATGCATATTATACTGCTGACCCTAACGCATACGCAAAGCAGATTGAGAAGAATTGCAATAACGCCTTTAAGTGGAATTCCAAAGATCCCGACTACTATATTTTCAAGGGTGACGATTTGGGTATCAAGAAAGAATGGGGCCAGGCAGCAGGACAATATGAGCTTGCCTTTGGCTATGAGCCCGCCAACATCGAGAGCCGCGTGAAGTTTGCCAATGTGGACTTCTTCCTCAACGAGGAGAGAGCCGTAGAGGCATTAGAGGAATTACTCACTCTGGTTCCCAACAGCGCACTCGTTCAACGTGAGCTCGCCGAGAAATACTATGAGGCATCGGCAATTAAAGGTAATCTTCCTAAAGCTGTTGAGTGCTATGGAAAGTATTATGATAACCCTAACCACTTTGTTAAAGATGAAGTGCGCTATGCACAACTTCTATGGATGACAAAGGACTATGACAAGGCTATTGATGTATGCAACACAATGATTGCTAATGCAGAATCTCCTGTTTATAAGTTCTTAGGTTATCGTCTGAAATTCTATAGCCTGTGCGGCAAGGATAACTGGGAGAGTGCTGTAAACACTGGTAACGAGTTCTTTGCTCTTCCCGAAAATGAGGCAACTCCCTATTCGGTAACTGACTACTCTTACTTTGCCAATGCGCTTAATAAGACAAACCGCTCGGCTGAGGCACTGTCGGTATTTGAGAAGGCTATTGCTCAATATCCCGATAATGCTGACTTGAAAGCTCAATTAGCTAGCATTTATAACAAGAACAAAGAATATGACAAAGCGGCTCAACTGCGTCAGCAAATCATTGATGGCGGAGACTATACCACATCTGACCTCTATCAGCTAGTAGCTGCTTATTGCCGTGTTGGTGAAAACACTCAAGACGATGCAGTAAAGCAAAATGCTGTTGATAAAGCACGAGTTGCGGTGAAGGAGATGCTTGACAAGGAGCCCAATGACATGAACTACCTTAACCTTGCCGCTCGCGTCGAGCTTATGGCTGAGAACAATGAGTACAAAGGCGGTGCCCTTGATTATTACAAGAGGTTACTTTCGGCAGTTGACTCAAATAGAAGCGACGAAAATGCAAGCTACTATTATCAGAACGTGTATCGTTACCTTGCCACTTACTACAAAAACAATGGTCAAATGGATGTAGCAAAAGACTATTACAGAAAGTGGTTAGAGAATGATCCTGATAACGAGAACCTTCGCAAATTTGTTGAGAACTTGAAATAAGTTCTAGTTACATAATCCTATAGTCCCGGTGAAGAAAAAGATTGTCTTCATCGGGATTTTTTTGCAAAAATGAAGGGAAAAGAGTATTTTTGCAAATCAAAAGAATATCATCGTAAACAACTAATCTATGAAACGCATATTCCTTTATATCCTGGCATTTGTAGCGATTGATGCCGCTGTCGCTGGTGTGCTCACAACACGCGCCTCGCTTGAATTGGCGAAACGGCAGCACATCTTACGTATTGCGGCAACCAAAGGTCAACCACATGATGACAACAGCGGCATGCTCCGTGCTATGGTGGCGGTCGATGACCCAAGCGCATGGTCGCGGCTAAGCAACATGGGGGCGACAATTAACGCCCGTTTTGGCAATATCGCTACTGTGACTCTGCCTCTAAACCGCGTAGGTGAGCTGGCAAAGACAGCGGGCGTGAAAAGCATCGATATCGAGAAACATTATCAATTGTGCAATAACGTAGCGCGCGAGATGTCGATATTTCCCCAAATGGCGGTCTTTGAAGGCGACGACTGGAATCCTGCCTACACAGGCAATGGGGTAGTGGTGGGAATGATTGATGTGGGCGTAGATTTCAACCATATCAATTTCCTCGACAAGGACGGCAACAACCGCATCGTGCGCGCCTATCTGCCTGGCGACCACAGTGGCACAGCGCCAATTATTGATGGCATGGAACTGCCTGGTAGTGAATATACTACTCCTGAGCAAATTAGTATGCTCACCACCGATGACAGCACTTATATGCATGGCACGCACACTACTGGCACAGCTGCCGGCAGCTATCTTGCCAATGGATATCATGGCGTGGCGACAGGAGCAAAGATTGTGATTTGCGCGATGCCCGAGGACAGCCTCACCGACTTCAACATTGCCAATTCTATAAAGTATATCTTCAACTATGCTGATGAGGTTGGACTACCAGCTGTCATCAATATGAGTTTGAGCGGTCAAGAAGGTGCCCATGATGGGACTTCAATGCTATGTCGACTTTTTGACGAGGTGTCGGGACCAGGACGCGTGTGCGTGGTATCGGCAGGCAACGATGGCCACATACCAATGAACATCCGCAAGAAACTTGGCGAGGACGACTCACTCGCCACTTTCTTGAGTAATTGGTACAGCCGCGAACCGATGAGAGGCTATTCGAGCATGTGGTCACGCTCTCCAGAGCGACACACTGTTGATATCGTGATTTGGGACATCCTGGCCGACTCTCTTGTCCACCGTCTTGACGTGCCCCGCGATGCGGTGCTCGACAGCGTTTATGTTGTCTCTAGCGAAACCGACTCGGTGTTTGCCAAATATTTCACCGGCGAGCTCTATTTCGCTTGCGGCATAGAGGAGGGCAACGGAAACTTTCATTCTTTGGTGGAAACCAACTATAAGTCTCTGGAGCGCAGCCACTACCGCATTGGTCTTATCAACAAAGCTCCAGCAGGAGAGACCTTGATGGCATGGAGTGGGGGAATGGTGGTGTATAACAAAGGGAACCTTGATGGCTGGACCGGCGGCGTTGCTGGCTATGGATGTACGATAAATGATATGGCCACTACCGACAATGTCGTTTCAGTGGGTGCGTACTGTTCAAATGACACCTTTGTAATGATGGACGGCAGCACAAAAACATATTCAAGATGCAATCCCGGCGAAATCGCCTATTTCTCGTCCTTTGGTCCTGATGCCCTTAACCGAAGACGCCCTGACCTGACGGCTCCGGGTTATGAGTTGGCGTCATCGGTAAGCCGATATGTGGAAGCCTACAAAAATCCATCAAATATCGTTGACAATGTGAATATTAACGGCGAATATTACCCTTACGGCCTGGAAGGAGGCACCTCGATGTCGGCACCAATGGTGACGGGCGCCATTGCGCTATGGCTAGAAATTGACCCAACCCTGTCGCCAAGCGATATAAAGAATGTAATGGCTGCCACATGCTACCGCGACAACTTTGTGGAAGCTGGTCCTGCCAAGAAATGGGGCTATGGCAAACTCGACATAGATGCCGGCATCAAATATCTTATTGCGATGCTTAATGGCGATGTGGATGGTGACGGAGAGGTTACCGCTGCCGACATAACTTGCATATACAACATCATGCTTGGCTTCTCTAAGGAACACATACAACGCGCCGACGTGAATTGCGACGGGAACATCACCGCCGCCGATGTTTCGACAGAATATAACAGATTGTTGGGGGAATGATAATTGTTAAGAAATTATAAAATACTGCAAATTTCTTTGATGCAAATTAAAATAAGTCTGCAAATATTTTGTTTTCATTATTGTTTTTACTAATTTTGTGAGGAAAATATTGAGTTTTGTCATCCGTTTACGATTGAAAAACGTCATTATGGGCTGACACCATCATGACAATTATGTGTAAACGTGTTGATAATGAGATTGAAAGCCATTTGAGGAAGAACACTTGAAAGACTACTTATTGTCTCTCTCCACAACCTCATGATAAGGCTTTGAGTCTTTGCATACAATTGTGAAGACTTGTTAAAGTAAACAAGTAATCTCATTGAGCTTACAGATGATGGCAGGACTGGGTATTGATATATACCATCTCCCTCCACGCAAGGCTAGAGAGCCTTCTTACACAGCCAATTAAAGAACAACATAAATGACAAGTAAATGGATTTACTTACCCCTTACATCCGAACAGAAGCAGATAGAGGCGCAACTCGCGGTTCAATTTCCCGAGTGTCCTTCTATCGCTCGGCTTTTGGTGTTGCGTGGAATGAAGACTCCGGAGGACGTCCGCGACTTCTTCTATCCATCATTGAGCCAACTGCCCGACCCATTCTTGATGAGGGATATGAAAAAGGCTGTAGAAAGGCTAAATCAGGCCTTGGGGGCAAAAGAAAAAGTACTGATCTATGGCGACTATGACGTAGATGGTACAACTGCGGTAGCTCTGGTTTACCGCTATTTGAGACGCTTCTATTCTAACGTGGAGTACTATATCCCCACGCGAGATGATGACGGCTATGGTATATCGGTGCAAGGCATAGACTATGCCGAAAGCATTGGTGTGAAACTCATAATCGTGCTCGATTGTGGTATCAAGGCAGTTGAGGAAATCGCATACGCCAAGACTAAAGGCATAGATTTCATCATCTGCGACCACCATGTGCCCGATGATGTGTTGCCCGATGCGGCAGCGATTCTCAACCCGAAACTCGTTGACGACAAGTATCCTTACAAAGACTTGTCGGGTTGCGGTGTGGGTTACAAGTTCATGCAGGGCTTTGCCAAAAGCAACGGCATCGACAACATGTATGACCTTGAGAATTCTCTCGATCTGCTGGCAGTGAGCATTGCTGCCGACCTGGTGCCGCTCACTGGCGAGAACCGCATTCTCACTCATTATGGCATCAAACGGCTGAACAATAATCCTTGCGCGGGTTTGAGGAGCATCCTGAGGCTGTGCCGCTTGACCAAGAAGGAAATCACAATCAGTGATATCATCTTCAAGATTGGTCCGCTCATCAACGCTTCGGGTCGCATGCAATCGGGACAAGACTCCGTTGAGTTGCTGATAACACGCAACTCGGCGGCAGCCTACGAGATTACAAAGAAAATCGACAAGTATAACCAAAGCCGCAAGGAGCTCGATCGGAACATTACCGAGGAGGCTAATGCCATCATTGAGAACCATAAGGAGGAGATGGGGTCGAAGAAGCCAATAGTCATCTACAATCACGACTGGCACAAGGGCATCATCGGCATAGTGGCGGCAAGGCTTGCAGAGCTGTATTTCAGGCCTTCGGTAGTTCTTACCTATAGCAATGACGGACTCGTGACAGGCTCGTCACGTTCGGTGCGCGGATTTGACATCTACACTGCCATTAAGCAGCACCGCGACCTGCTCGAGAACTTTGGTGGACACACCAATGCTGTGGGTCTTACGCTAAAAGAGGAGAATATTCCCGAGTTCAAGAAGCGACTTGAGGAATATGTTGAAGCTCATATCGAGACTGAGCAAGTGACACCTTCGGTAGATGTGGACTGCGAACTAGGTTTTGAGGAAATCAACGATTCCTTCATGAAATACATGAAACTCTTCAACCCCTTTGGCCCTGAGAACCAAAAGCCGGTGTTTATGACCAGGAACTGCATCGACGCAGGCACAAGCAAACTGGTGGGGAAGAAGCAGGAGCACATCAAACTCGATGCAATTGACCAAAAATCGGGCAAGATGATGAACGGTATAGCCTTTGCGATGGGCGAGTACTACGAGCGCATCAAGAACAAGGAACCTTTTGACATCATCTACACCGTTGAAGAGAACCATCATCGAAACACGGTTTCTATACAGCTGCTCATCAAGGGCATTAGAATGAGCAACGATGCCAACGACTGACATCCATCAACTGCTAAAGAAGTACTGGGGTTACACCCAGTTTCGTGACCTTCAAGAAGACATAATCATGTCGGTCCTTGAAGGTCGCGACACGTTAGGGCTGATGCCCACTGGCGGCGGCAAGTCCATCACCTTCCAGATTCCCACTCTTGCTATGGACGGCATGGCTATTGTTGTCACGCCCATTATCTCGCTTATGAAAGACCAGGTCGATAACCTGGTGGCTCGGCGCATAAAGGCGACTTATCTCCATGCAGGACTCTCGATGGCGGAGCATCGTCGTGTGATGGAGAAATGCCAGAACGGCAACTGTAAGTTCCTCTATATCTCACCAGAACGATTACAGAGCGACACTTTTATCGACAGGATAAAGTCACTGAATGTGTGTCTGATAGTAGTCGATGAGGCGCACTGCATCTCGCAGTGGGGATATGACTTCCGCCCATCGTTTCTGGAGATAGCAAAGTTGAGGAAGGTCTTCAAAAACACCCCTGTGCTTGCCCTAACTGCCACTGCCACACCAGTTGTGGTGACAGATATTCAAGAAAAGCTTCAATTTAAGATTCCTAACGTATTTACAAAGAGCTTTAAACGCGAGAATATCTCATACGTTGTGCGCCACACCACTGAAAAAATGGGGGAGTTGGTTCATATTATCAAATCGGTGCCAGGATCGGGGATAGTATATGCCCGAAGCCGTAAACGCACTAAGCAGATTGCCGATGAACTAAAACGCAATGGCATCAGTGCCGACCATTACCACGCAGGTCTTACTATTGAAGAGAAAGAAGACAAGCAAAACAAGTGGAAAAACGACGAGATAAGGATTATCGTTGCCACTAACGCCTTCGGCATGGGCATCGACAAGCCCGATGTTAGGCTGGTTATTCACGTTGATGTGCCTAACACCCTTGAGGAATACTATCAAGAAGCTGGCAGGGCTGGGCGTGACGGCAAGCGGTCATTTGCGGTGCTGCTCGTCAAGGAGACCGATAAGCGCCTTCTGCATCGGCATGTTAGCGAGGCTTTCCCTGAGAAAGAGTATATCCGTAAGGTCTATGAGCGGGTGGGCAATTTCCTCAATGTGGCGATAGGAGAGGGCTATCAGCAGATGCTCGATTTCAACTTCAATCTGTTCTGCAAGACGTTCAATTTGCCCATTCTCCCAACTCATAACTCTCTCAATATTCTCACTCGGTCGGGATATATTCAGTTTGTGGAAGAGATTGAGACTCAGTCGCGTGTGATGATTCTTGCCCGCAAGGACGAGCTCTATAACATACCCACTACCACACCACGCGCCGATGAAGTGCTGCAAGCGTTGCTGAGGACATATTCGGGGCTGTTTGCCGACTATGTATTCATCAACGAGGATGTAATAAGCTACCGTTATGGCATTACGCCACAAACCATCTACGAGTCGCTGCAGGAGCTCACCCGCATGCACATCTTGCACTATGTGCCCCGCAAGCGCACGCCTTATATCGTCTATACCACATCGCGTGAGGAACCGCAACATGTCGCAATTCCTAAAGCGGTGTATGAGGACCTACGCACACGCATGGAGCAGCGAGTGGAGGCGGTGATAGACTATTGCTACCGTGACGACATCTGCCGAGAGAAATATCTCGTGGAATACTTTGGCGAGAAGAGCCAAGACCGCTGCGGCCACTGTGACACCTGCATCGAGCAACGCAAAAAACAGCAGTACACTCCCAAAGACATTCAAGAAGGCATTCTGTATATGACCCAAGTGCGGCCTCGCAGTCTCAAGGAGATGATAGAAACTCTATCATTCGCCAAAGAAGATGTCATAAACATGGTGTCATTCCTCGTTGATGAAGGATATATAAAGCACCTTGACGACGACACCTACAAGAATCCTGTGCCACTGAGATAGAGACAGTAAATCTCTTAATTTTTATTAAATGTTTAGTTGTCTTCTTTGTAAACGAAGAAAATGGCATTAATTTTGCAGCCGCTTTCACAAAAGCGCTATTGGGGCTGACTTGGCTTTGACAGCGTGTTGAGGTGGTAAGTAAGCATGCAGAGTGACGATGTCTGAGCTCTTTAAATCCATGATATCGACTTATTTAAATGGCGAAAATTCTTACGCTCTCGCTGCTTGATTGAAGCACAGTAGATCAGCTTAATCTTTGCCAAAGATTGCAAAGACGAGACATCACCCGGTGGCCGTTGCTCCGAGGCTTATCGATAAGGTGGTGCTAGCATATCGGGGATAGAGGTTGACGAGTCTCGAGTCAATCTTGAAATTCAGAGACTAAGCTGCAAGTCGGTAGTCGTGAGCCTGCTTGCAGTCGAAAAACAAGTCACCGACTAAGCATGTAGAAAGCTTATTAGTTCCACGTTTGGACGAGGGTTCAAACCCCTCCAGCTCCACACAAAAAACACCAGTAACTAAGTTTGGTTACTGGTGTTTTTTTGCTCTGCCTCTTCATCTGTTTCCCGCTGGACTATCGGCTTGTACGAACCAATATATCTTGGGTTCATTCCAGTATAGAAGTGCAGTGTCTTGCTTAGTGGTGCAATGTGGTTTTGCAATGGATCCCATTCTCCGCGGGATATGGTGGGTGCGAGAACTATCTGTTTTTTGCCGTATCGGTTGTTGATTTTGTCGATGGCGGTCATCAGTTTTGCCTGCCTCACGTCATTCTCTCCATTAAAGATGTCGAGTTGTAGTTGTTCGTCGCTTATTATGTCGGTGACCATCACGCCAGCTTTACGGTAAGCGAAATTCTCGCGAAAGATATTGTTAAAGGCGATAAGAGCGTGTTTCGCTATGTCCATTGCCGAGGCGGTGTGCGACGGCAGCCTCACAGAGCAGGAATTGGAATAGAACGGCAGGTCTTGGCGGAAATGGTCGCCACGGATATAGACCGTCACCACTTGTGCCGCCGCTCTCTCTTGCCGCAGTTGGCGGGCGCACGACTGTGCAAAGGAGATGATGGCATCGGCAATCTCTTGTTTTTTGCTGATCACATGACCAAAAGTGCGGGAGTTCATAATCGATTTGTGGGCGATATCTACCGAGTTGATGGAAATGCAGTCAACGCCTTTCAGCTCTTGCTGTGTTCTAACAAGATTGATGTTTCCAATGCGTTGCAGGTACGATTTAGGCAGCATGACGAACTTGCCAGCAGTGTCGATGCCACAGGAGAGGAGCTTCGCGTTGAGTTTCCTGCCAATTCCCCACACATCGTCAATCTTGATGCGGTTTAGCACTTGATTGATTTCGTCGGCATCGGTTAGACCCTTCACGCGGTCAACGTTGGTTTTATCCTTTTTTGCTACATGGCTTGCAATCTTGGCGAGGGTGCGCGTAGTAGCAAAGCCGATGCTCACTGGCACGCCGACGTATTGCTGAATTTTCTTGACTAGTGACGATAATAGTTCGTGATTCTGCTCATCGTCTTCGTATGGCAAAGTAAAGAATGCCTCATCAACCGAATAAACTTCGAGGTTTAATGCTGCCTCTCCCAGTATTCGCATGATGCGGTTTGACAGGTCACGATAAACAATGTGACGCGCCGAGAGCATGATGATGTTGGCGGGATTGGTGTGGTTTTTTATCTGAAAAGCCGGGCATCCCATAGGGATTCCTAACGCCTTAGCCTCATTACTTCTCGCGATGACACAGCCGTCGTTGCCCGACAGCACCACTACTGGCTTGCCGTTGAGCGACGGGTTGAAAACCCTCTCGCACGAGACGAAAAAGTTGTTGCAATCGGCTAAAGCATACATTTTTAGTTCACAGTTAAGAGTTCATTCATAGTTCATAGTTCATAGTTCATAGTTCAGAGTTTACAGTTGACCATTCTACTATTCAACTATTCACTACTGGAGTTTCTTGATAATGTGAGAGACGATGCCCCATATTATGAAATTGCTCTCATCGGGCACTTTAATTACCGGATATTTGCGATTGGCAGGGACCATAAAGATGCCGTCGGTATTGATTAGTAACCGCTTGACTGTGAAATCACCATCAATAAAGCACACGGCAATGTCGCCATTGTGTGGCTCAAGAGAGCGGTCAATGATAAGCATATCTCCTTCGTAAATGCCTGAATCGACCATAGAGTCACCTATCACTCTGGCGCAAAATGTAGAGGCAGGGTTGTTGATAAGCTCATGGTTAAGGTCCACCGAGTCGGCAAAGGCTCCTTGAGCAGGACTAGGAAACCCCGCCTGCACGCGATTCTCAAACAATTGCAGCTCCACTTCGCTGCTTTCTTCAATTTTCTTAATTTCAAGTGTTGCCATCAGGTGCAAAGGTAGGAAAAATTAGTGCAAGTTGAGCGCAGAACAAAATGAAAAAACACTTTTTTTCATTTTTTATGCCTAGACGCAGCCTAATTTATTCAAAAGTTTTCAGTTGTCAGTTATCAGTTTTAAGTTTTTTAGTTTCATATAATGAAATTGTTATACATTCAGCATAATCACTATAAGACAAACCAAGCGAGTTGTTGCGATATAGACAACTCGCTTGGGGTAATAATGGGTTATCGCTTTTTACAGTAAATCGACTGAACGTTTCAGGAAATTGTTGAGGGCTTCGCCTTTGAGCAACCCGTTGCCGAGGAGGGCGATGTCAATTAGTTGCTTAACGGTGTCTTGTCCGGCGGCATAGTTGGTGACAATCTCCTCTTTCTTGCCGCGCAACTCTTGTGCCTTGTCCTCGTTTTTCTTGAGGTCGTCCTTCTTGTCCTCGGGTACGCCTTTGTTGTCCTTGTCGAGGTCACGAATGGCCTTGATAACGGCATTGGTGGCAGCGAGTTCGTCGTCAATAGGCTTAATCTCGTCTTTGACAGCCGCAACAGCTTGCTCTACGACACGCTTAATGAGCGGGTGGCTGGTGTTGAGCGTGAAGTTATAAGCATCGGGGAACTCTCCGTAGAAACTCATGCCTGGCTGGAACACCGCCATATCCTTCATGCGTCGCATATACTCGCTCTGGGTAATCACCACAGGCTGAGCGTCGGGCGACATGGCGGCATAGGTCACCATAAACTCGCTCTTCTCGATGGCAGGAATCTGCGACTTGAATAGGGTAGAGGCAATTTCGCGTTCCTCGGTAGTGAGGTCGGCGTCTTTAGCGTCTTCCTTACGAACGAGATTGTCAACAACATCGCTATCAACACGCACAAATCGCGATTTCTCGTTCATCTGCTCCAGCAGTCCCACGAATGGGATGTCGAGCTGACCGTCCATCAACAGCACGTCATAGCCCTTATCCTGGGCAGCTTTGATGTAGGTGTATTGCGCTGTCTTGTCGGTGGCATAGAGATAGATGAGGTTTTCGTCCTTATCGGTCTGGTTGCCCTTAATAAGGTCTTTGTACTCGTCAAACTTGAAGTATTTGCCATCGGTGTTCTGGAGCAAAGCGAACTTGGCGGCCGCGTCCTTAAACTTCTCGTCGCTGAGCATGCCATACTCAATGAATATCTTGATGTCGTTCCATTTCTCCTCAAATGCCTTGGCGTCGGTCTTAGCAATTTCTTCTAGGCGGCTTGCCACCTTCTTGGTGATATAAGACGAAATCTTCTTCACGTTGCGGTCGGCTTGCAGGTAGGATCGTGACACGTTCAACGGGATGTCGGGGCTGTCGATAACTCCTTGCAGCAGCATCATGAACTCTGGCACCACGCCTTCCACACTGTCGGTTACAAACACCTGGTTGCAATAAAGCTGGATGCGGTCTTTGCGGATGTCGAGGTTGTTCTTAATCTTAGGGAAATAAAGGATACCTGTGAGAGTGAACGGATAATCCACATTCAAGTGAATCCAGAACAAAGGATCGTCCTGTGCCGGCTGGATAGCATGATAGAACTTGATGTAGTCCTCATCTTTGAGGTCAGTGGGCTTGCGTGTCCAGAGTGGCTCAATGTCGTTGATTACCTTATCTTTGTCGGTATCGACATATTTGCCGTCTTTCCACTCCTGTTCCTTGCCGAACACCACTGGCACTGGCAGGAATTTGCAATACTTGTTGAGCAAGGTGCTGATGCGTGACTGCTCAAGAAACTCTTTCTCGTCATCATCGATATATAGCACGATGTCGGTGCCGCGCTCTGCCTTTTCACACTCGGTCATCTCAAACTCTGGCGAGCCGTCGCAAGACCAGAGCACGGGCTTTGCGCCTTCCTCCCAAGAGAGGGTGCGAATCTCCACTTTCTTGGCAACCATGAAAGCCGAGTAGAAGCCCAGTCCGAAGTGACCTATGATGGCATTGGCGTTGTCCTTATACTTGTTGAGGAAGTCTTCGGCTCCCGAGAAGGCAATCTGGTTGATGTATTTATCCACATCCTGCTCGGTCATACCTATACCGTGGTCACTCACGGTAAGAGTGCCAGCGTCTTTGTCAAGAGATACTGACACTTTCAGTCCTTCGGTCTCGCCCTTGAAATCGCCGGCAGAGGCGAGGGTTTTTAGTTTTTGTGTTGCATCTACTGCATTAGAAACCAGCTCACGCAAGAAAATCTCGTGGTCGCTGTACAAGAATTTTTTAATAACGGGGAAAATGTTGTTGGTTGTTACCCCAATTGATCCTTTTGCCATAGTATATATTTTTTGTTGTTAATTATCGTTTTTTTTTCGAGTACTCGAGCAATCGAATAATCGAATAATTGAGAATATATCACATGTATAATAAAGCAAAAAAAATGCCACACCAAGTGGTGTGACATTTTGTGTCGCATGGTGAAAATTTGTCACTTATCAATTGTGGCTGTTATTTCGCCATCTTTCACATCGATTGTGATTGTCGCGCCAGTCACATTTTCGTGCCTTAACAGCAAGTCACTCATGGGATCTTCGATGTGGGTTTGGATGGCACGTTTGAGAGGTCGTGCGCCATATTGCACGTCAAATCCCTTCTCGGCGACGAGATTTCTTGCCTCAATAGTGACAACCAACTCATTGCCCATTTCTTGCACACGCTTGTAGAACATCTCCAGCTCAATGTCAATGATTTTGAGAATATCGTCCTTGTTGAGGCTCGAGAAAGTGATGATGTCGTCAACACGGTTGAGGAACTCAGGGGAGAACGAGCGGTTAAGAGCTTTGCGGATTACCGCATCGGAGCGTTCTTTAGTAAGTTCCTGAGTGTTGAAACCCACGCCGGCGCCAAAATCCTTCAGTTCTCGGGTGCCGATGTTGGAAGTCATGATAATGATAGTGTTCTTGAAATCGACTTTACGTCCCAGGCTGTCGGTGAGTTCGCCCTCGTCAAGCACTTGCAGCAGCATGTTGAACACATCGGGGTGAGCCTTCTCAATCTCGTCGAGCAGAACTACAGAGTAGGGGTGACGGCGCACCTTCTCAGTGAGTTGTCCGCCTTCTTCGTAACCCACATATCCTGGAGGAGCTCCCACAAGCCGAGACACGTTGAACTTCTCCATATATTCACTCATGTCAATGCGGATGAGGGCGTCGGGGCTGTCAAACAGGAACTCGTTCAGGCACTTGGCAAGCAACGTCTTGCCCACGCCGGTAGGACCAAGGAACATGAACGAGCCTATGGGACGGTGCGGGTCTCTCAACCCCAATCGGTTACGACGAATGGCTTTAGCAATCTTCTCTATCGCCTCGTCTTGACCAATGACTTTAGATTTCAGTTCGTCAACCATTCCCAACAACCTGATGCCTTCGCTGGCGGCTATGCGCTTGGCGGGCACGCCAGTCATCATGGCTACCACTTGGGCGATATGATCTTCGTCAACGGTCTCACGGTTCTTGTCGAGCTCCGCTTCCCATTGCGCTCTCACGTCGTTAAGCGTGAGCTTGAGCTTCTCTTGCTGGTCGCGATAGCGGGCGGCACTCTCGAAGTTCTGCGCTTGAACGGCTTTAAGCTTATTGGCTTGCGCCTCGGCGATTTGCGCTTCCAGTTCTTCAATCTCTTTGGGAGGCACAATCTTTGAGATGCGCACCCTCGACCCTGCCTCGTCAAGCACATCTATCGCTTTGTCGGGGAAGGCACGGTCGCTGATATATCGGTTGGTGAGGGCGACGCAGGCTTTAATTGCTTTGGGGGTATAATTCACGCCGTGATGCTTTTCATAGACTTCCTTGATGTTGTTCAATATCTCAAGGGTCTCTTCGGGAGTGGAGGCATCGACGAGCACCTTCTGGAAACGGCGCTCCAGGGCTCCGTCTTTCTCGATGTTCTTGCGGTACTCGTCGAGAGTGGTGGCGCCTATGCATTGCAGCTCGCCGCGTGCCAGAGCAGGTTTGAGAAGGTTGGCAGCATCCATCGAGCCGCTGGCGTTGCCGGCGCCCACAATGGTGTGGATCTCATCGATAAAGAGGATTACCTCGTCGCTCTTCGACGCCTCATCGATGATAGCCTTGATGCGCTCCTCAAACTGTCCGCGATACTTGGTGCCGGCGACCACGCCAGCCATGTCGAGCGCCACAATGCGCTTGTCCAAGAGGTTGTGGGGAACCTTGCGCTCCACTATGCGCTGTGCTAGTCCTTCGACTATCGCCGACTTGCCCACGCCAGGCTCGCCAATGAGCACCGGGTTGTTCTTCTTGCGGCGGCTCAGGATTTGCGCCAGACGCTCTATCTCGCGCTCGCGGCCTATCACCGGGTCGAGGTCACCGTTGGCTGCAAGATGCGTAATATCCTTGCCATACTTGTTGATTGTGGGTGTCGCGTTGTCATTTTTTGTGACATTTCGTCGCTGAGTGGTTTTCTCGCCACCACTTGAAGGAGCGCCGCCTTGATCATCGTCATCAAAGTCGTCGTCATCCTCATCGCTAGCGAAGTCCACACCGTCAATAATAGGCATTACCTGCTCATCAATAAGAGCCATCAGTTCCTCATTTTTCAGTATGTTTATTTCGTCTTTTATCATCTAATTTAATATTATTTGGACCTAAGCCCATCTTTAATATAAGTACAATTTCAGCAATTTCTGTGCCAATATTCAATATACATTGCAAAATTACTCATTATAGGCCTAATAAGTATGAAAATTGAGGCTAAATATAAAAAACAATGCTCTTATTTTGGAATACAAATTAAAAAATGACTAATTTTGCACTATAATTAAATAATGAGTATTATATGAGAAAAAAAGTAATGCTAGTGTTTGGCACGCGCCCGGAGGCAATAAAGATGGCTCCGCTGGTCAAGTGCCTTGAGCAACGCAAAGAAGAGTTTGAGGCAATCGTCTGTGTCACCGGTCAGCATCGCGAGATGCTCGACCAGGTGCTCAAGATTTTTGACATAACTCCCGATTATGACCTAAACATTATGAAGGCGGGCCAAGACCTTTATGACGTTACAACTCGAGTGCTTCAAGGCATGAGAGACGTACTTAAAGAAGTGAAGCCCGACATCGTCCTTGTTCATGGCGACACCACCACAAGCACAGCGACGGCGCTTGCCGCTTTCTATCAGCAGATACCCGTTGGGCATGTGGAGGCTGGCTTGCGCACACACAACATATACAGTCCGTGGCCCGAGGAGATGAACCGCCAGATTACCGGTCGCATTGCCACAATGGATTTCGCCCCCACGCCGTTGAGCCGCCAAAATCTGCTCGATGAGGGCGTGGCAGATGCTCACATCTTCGTTACTGGCAATACTGTGATTGACGCTTTGCACATCGTAGTGAACAAGATTAAGTGCAACAGCGAGTTGAATGCGACCCTGTCCACTAAGCTTGCTCAGCAAGGCTATGATGTCGCTCGCCTTGCCGATGGCCGCAGACTGGTGCTTATCACAGGTCACCGCCGAGAGAATTTTGGCGACGGTTTCCTCAACATCTGCAATGCCATCAAGCATCTAAGCGAGAAATATCCCGAAGTGGATTTTGTATATCCTATGCACCTGAATCCCAACGTGCGCCAGCCCATCCACAAGATATTTGGCGAGAACCTAGAGAACTTAGGCAACCTATTCTTCATCGAACCGCTTGAATACCTTGACTTTGTGTTCCTGATGGAGAAATCCACCATTGTCCTTACCGACAGCGGTGGCATCCAGGAAGAGGCTCCTGGCCTTGGCAAACCGGTGCTTGTGATGCGCGACACCACCGAGCGCCCCGAGGCGCTTGAAGCTGGAACCGTGAAACTGGTGGGCACCGACTACAACAAGATTGTAGATAACGTGTCGCTGCTACTTGACGATGAGAGAGAATATGAGATTATGAGTCGAGCAGTGAACCCTTACGGCGACGGCAAGGCTTGCCCACGCATCGCCGAGGCACTACACAACGCAATGGAGCTGACAAGCTGACAAGGAACAAGCTGACAAGACAATGGCATAAAGTGGAGAGTTTAGAGGACAAAGTACCAAGGACAAAGGACAAAGTAAAAAAATGCACTTATGTTCTTATGTCTAAAAATGAAAACAAGAGCATTGTAGTTTCTCGTCGTTTCTAGTCGTTTGACTTAACACTTTGCTTGTCAGCTCGTAAGCTCGTAAGCTAAAAACGATAAACGATAAAAAATAAACGAAAAACAAAATAACAATGAAAGGTAAAATATTAGTGGCTGGTGGCATGGGCTTCATAGGCTCACACACCACAGTAGAGTTGCAGAATGCTGGTTATGAGGTTGTTATTATAGACAATCTCTCTAATAGCAATGTCGATGTGCTTGATGGCATAGAGAAAATCACTGGTATCAGGCCAGTATTTGTCGAGGGCGACTGCACCGACATCAACGTACTGCGCAAGATGTTCGACGAGAATCCAGGCATTGACGGCATCATCGACTTCGCCGCCAGTAAGGCGGTAGGGGAATCGGTGCAGAAGCCTATCATGTACTATCGCAACAATCTCAACATCCTGCTCAACTTGCTTGAGCTGATGCCAGAGCATGGAGTGAAGGGATTTGTGTTCTCCTCGTCATGCACTGTCTATGGCGAGCCCGACAAGAACCCCATCACCGAGGATGCTCCCACCAAGAAAGCCACCTCGCCTTACGGCGCCACTAAGCAGGTGAGCGAGGATATCATCGCCGACGTGATCAAGAGCGGAAGCCCCATCAAGGCTGTGCTGCTGAGATATTTCAACCCTATTGGCGCACATCCCAGCGCCGAGATAGGGGAGTTGCCTAATGGCGTACCCGCCAATCTCGTGCCTTACCTAACCCAGACCGCCATCGGTGTGCGCAAAGAGTTGAGCATCTTTGGCGATGACTACGACACCCCCGACGGCTCCTGCATTCGCGACTTCATCAATGTCGTTGACTTGGCAAAAGCCCATGTGAAAGCCCTTGAGCGTATGCTTGAGGACAAAAGCGACGAGCCACTTGAGGTGTTCAACATCGGTACTGGCGAAGGAGCATCGGTACTGCAACTGCTTGCAGCTTTTGAGAAGGCGACAGGCGTGAAAGTGCCTCACAAGATTGTGGGACGACGCGAGGGCGATATCGTGAAAATATGGGCCGACCCCAAGAAGGCCAACGAGGTGCTGGGCTGGAAAGCCGAAGAAACCCTCGAAGACACTATGCTCAGCGCTTGGCGATGGCAACAGCGCCTCCGCGAGCGCGGAATAATGTGATAAGAGCGCTTCGCGCAGGTTAGAGGTTAGAGTTTAGAGGTTAGAGGTTCTCGATAATCAATCCTCGATCTCCGATCCCCGATCCTCAATCCCCGATAAACTGACAACTGACAAACTGCTTGTTAACTTGTCTACTTGTTAACTTGTTAACTAAAAACGATAAACGAATTCAAGTGAAAAATATAAGAAACTTTTGCATAATCGCTCATATCGACCACGGAAAGAGCACTCTTGCCGACCGTCTGCTGGAGTTTACCAAGACGGTGGGCGTCAAGGAGATGCAGAACCAAGTGCTCGACGACATGGAACTGGAGCGCGAACGTGGTATCACCATCAAGAGCCATGCCATTCAGATGGACTATGAGCAAAATGGCGAGAAATACACCCTCAACCTTATTGACACCCCGGGACACGTTGACTTCTCCTATGAGGTGTCGCGCTCCATTGCGGCTTGCGAGGGTGCATTGCTGGTCGTTGACGCCACACAAGGCGTGCAGGCGCAGACCATCAGCAACCTTTACATGGCAATCGACAACGGGTTGGAGATAATTCCTGTCATCAACAAGATTGACATGGAGAGCGCGCATCCCGATGAGGTGGAGGATGAGATTGTTGACTTGCTGGGCTGCGACCCCGAGGAGATAATTCGTGTTAGTGCTCGCACTGGCGAGGGCGTGCCCAAGGTGCTTGAAGCCATCGTTGAGCGCATCCCGGCACCAACTGGCGACCCCGACGCTGCGCTGCAGGCTCTGATTTTTGACTCGGTGTTCAACCCTTTCCGTGGCATCATCGTTTATTTCAAGATTGAGAACGGCAGCATCCACAAGGGCGACCTGGTGAAGTTTGTGAACACCGGCAAGCAATATAATGCCGATGAGATTGGGGTGCTGAAGTTGCAGATGGCACCACGCGAAGTGCTCACTACTGGCACCGTGGGGTATATCATCTCAGGCATCAAGACTTCGGCGGAGGTAAGAGTGGGCGACACCATCACTCATGTGGCAACGCCGTGCGAGAAAGCTATCGAAGGCTTCCAGGAGGTGAAGCCTATGGTCTTTGCTGGCGTATATCCCATCGACCCCGAAGATTTTGAGAACCTGCGCACTTCACTTGAGAAATTGCAGCTTAACGACGCGTCATTGACGTTCACTCCCGAGTCGTCGGTGGCACTGGGCTTCGGTTTCCGTTGCGGCTTCTTGGGGCTGCTGCACATGGAGATTGTGCAGGAGCGGCTGAGCCGTGAGTTCAACATGGAAGTCATCACCACCGTGCCCAATGTTTCTTATAAGGTATATGACAAAAAGGGCGAGATGACCGAGGTTCACAACCCCGCTGGCTTGCCCGACCCCACGCTCATTGAGCATATTGAGGAGCCTTACATACGCGCATCCATCATCACTCAGAGCGAGTTTATGGGTCCCATCATCACATTGTGTCTTGGCAAGAGGGGAGAGCTGGTGAAGCAAGACTATATATCGGGCAACCGTATGGAGCTCACCTTCGACATCCCTCTAGGAGAAATCGTTATCGACTTCTACGACAAACTCAAGAGCATCTCTAAGGGCTATGCCTCGTTTGATTACTACATCAGCGAGTTCCGCGACTCAAAACTCATAAAAATGGACATTCTGCTCAACGGTCAGCCGGTTGACGCGTTGAGCTCACTCATCCATGTTGACAATGCCGTGACGCTTGGACGACGCATGTGCGAGAAACTCAAAGAGCTGATTCCACGCCAGCAATACGACATCGCCATCCAGGCTGCCATAGGCGCCAAAATCATAGCTCGCGAGACGGTGAAGCAGGTTCGCAAAGATGTCACCGCCAAGTGCTATGGCGGCGACGTGAGCCGCAAGCGCAAGCTCCTCGAGAAACAGAAAGCCGGCAAAAAGCGCATGAAGCAAATCGGCACCGTGCAAGTGCCACAAAAAGCCTTCCTTGCTGTGCTGAAACTTGATTAACATAAAAGTGCGACGACTGCTTTACATATCGCTCACTTTTTTGCTCGTCACCGCTGTGATGAGCTGCGGGCGTGGTGTAGATGAGCGACTGGTGCAAGCCGACTCGCTGATGTGGACCGCTCCCGACAGCTCACTCGCCATCCTCGAAGCCATCGACCGAGACTCCCTGCAAGGCGACGAGAACCTCG
>CALGGO010000039.1 GCA_937916085.1 uncultured Prevotellaceae bacterium
GACTATAAGGCATCATTGAGCACCGCTGCCGAGAAGCTGTCTTTCCAGACATCAAACGACATCACCATCAGCAACGAGATTGCCTATTCAAAGTGCCTCGGCAAATACAACATCATCTGCCACACGGGACACCTCCCGAAGTATGGAGACGAGAATAAAGGCAAGACCACTGGTGTATCTCTCTATATCAACATTCCGGGCGACCCCGACCATAGCGGTTGGCTCACCAATCTCGAAGCGAGTGGGCAGGGAACTACCGCCATGACCTACTACGATTGGAATCAGCAATACAAGATTGGTAGTAGCAGTGCGTTTATATGCGACAACGGGACAACCTACCCCGTTGGCCGTGGGTATGCTATCAAGGCTGGAGAAACGCTTGCCAAGAAGCTATGCGGTAAAATCAATTTCGCCTCTTCGATGCAGAGCCACAAGTTAGGTCTTACTTGGATTTATACAGACCTTTTCAAGCGTCTCGTCGATAAAGGACAGATGAGTATGCCAGGGCAGTTCGACACCTACCCTGAAGCACGTCTTTCGGTTTTGGAGAAACCTTTCTTCTTCTTCCACAGAGAGACCGAGAACGACCCGTGGACTTTCAAATATCTTATGACCTTTGGAGCCGCCAAGGGCGACAAGCCCACATTTGGCTACAACGACTCCGCTACTCCGAACATGCTTATGGCCGAGGGTGCTAACAACGACCGACCACTTGCCCTTTTCAGTATTCCTTGGAACGAGGATGTGGCTTATGACCCCGATGAAGAAGCATGGATGTACAACGGGCAAAAGCAGTTGAACTTCGGGCTTGGCTTGGTAGAGAAAGTGAACGGCAAGGACACACCATGCTCTACTGATGCGATAAACGCCATGAGAGCGTTTTTCAATTTCGCCTATCTGCACCATTCGAGGGTAAGGTATTTCAACGGAACGCTCTCCGAATTGAAGCGCAGCAGCGAGGTCTCAACGAATGGTCTATATTGGGTGACACAATCCGAGGGAACGAGTGAGCGATACGACCTATACCGCTATGATGAACTGACCGCTACTTGGGTAGATGCAGGTATCGCCAAGCAGGGAGTGGGGAGTTATGCCAAGCTCAATCTGCGTTCGCAATACGAGGCATTCTGCACAGAGATTGGTTCTACCGCCCAAACGTGGACACAAGGACAATGGGACAATATCAACGCATCTATTTTGGCGACGCGCAGAGCGCATTTCAAGGCTACTGCAAGCGACTATTTCCATACCGACGATGCTCTATATCATTCGTGCTTCATTAAGTTCTATGCGGGCACCGACAACCGAGCAAAGAATACCTACTACTACACCGACCCCGTGACTCTAAAGATACGCTGGATGCAAGACGACCTTGACACGACGATTAAGACGAACAACGTGGGCCAGAACCGCAAGCCTTACTACGTGGAAGAACACGACAAGAACGCTGCGGGCGATTACTATTGGCAGGGTGAGGAAAGCGGTTTCTACAACGTGCTTGAAGAAGCCTTCGAGAGCGAAATGACAATTATGATGCGCAATATGCTTACTGCTATGGCTGAACTCGGAGGCACGGCAATGGGATTCCTGGAACAATATTTCCTTTCGACCCAAGACTACTTCCCTGCTATCGCCTACAATGAGCAAGCGAGATTGGTCTATGAGGTTGCGGCCGTGGCGCAAGCGGCAGGTATCTACAAGAATGACTCCGTGCAAGCCATTACTCAATCGTGTGGTTCTCAACGTTGGAGCGAATATCAGTGGCTCAAAGACCGCTTGATGTACATTTCCTCTTGGTGCGAATATGGAGAGTTCGCTGGATCGTCAACCGCTGCCAACGGCATGTCGTGGCGTGGCAAGAGCGGTGCGACCTACAACTTCCAACTTACCCCCGCAAAGTGGCTCTACCCGAGAGTGGGAAGCGACAGCGGCAACTACCCTGCGAGTGCCAACGGACGTGTCCGTGTGCCTGCCGGCACAACACTCAATTACCCCGCAATCACGCTATCTTCCGACTCATGGATTGCGATACGTGGCATTGATTATATGCTCGACATCGGAGACATGAATATCGGTCTATCGTCAGAGCAAGGCACATTCTCGTTCAGTGGCCGTCGCTTGCAGGCTATCAACGTCAATCCCAACGGCACAGACGCTAATCAGTTCCTCGCCACGGGTATCACAATCTCGAATGCGACCAATATTAAGGAGTTGACAATTCGAGGTGTAACGTCTGTCGGTGGTGCGTTTGACCTAACCAAGTGCACCCGACTGAACAGCATCGACCTGCGTTCGTCGAAATTCAGCGTCGTTGACCTGCCAGCATCAGGCGGTCTCACAGAGGTGTGTCTCCCCGCATCAATTACCGATGTCGAGATAACGGAGCAGCCAAATCTATCAACACTCTCAATTGAGAGTAATTTGACTTATACCGCCAGAGAAAATGGAAGCGACGTTACAAAGACGATTGTCGGCGGCTCGCTTCTCGAAAACATTGTCGTAAGGAACAATTCTGTGCTGAATACATATAGCAACTTGGTGTCGTTCGCCTACAACGCTGGAGCCAGCCTTGAATCAGTCTATATTGAAAATGTGGATTGGTCGCTCTCGAACACCACAATAATAGAATGGCTTGCCGACCTTGATAGTTGCACGCTAAAAGGTGTTATCGACATCGCCGGAGCAAACCAAGTTTCTTTCGCTCTAAAGCGCAAATTTCTCGAGGTTTGGGGAGCAATCGATGATTCGACAAACGACCTCTATATGACCTATGTAAAGCGCAATTTGAGCGGTTTTGAGATAAACGGAGAGACATATCTCGGAGAAGCCAAAGATTACAGAATGGACATCGTTCCTAATGAGTACTATGGCAACAGATATTCCGACATCGCTTGGAGTATCGAGAGCAATATATATGCGACCATTGACGAGAGCACGGGTGTAGTCACAGTGAACCAACTCGGCACAGAGGCGGCAGCTCCCACCGCAATTGTGACCTGCGTAATCACCGCAGAAGACAATAATGGAAACGAGGTCATTCTCACCAAACAGAAAACTCTTGGCTTCTACTTGCGTTCTGCACACGTCGGTGACTATGTGTTCTACGATGGCACATTCAGCGATATTTACGACCCGACGAAAACAGTTGTCGGAGTGTGCTTCTACATCGACCCGCAGAACCCGTCAATACGCTTAATGGCTGCAACGAGAGCCGTAGGTGGCGCAGACCATTGGGGATTGTATAACAATGCGAGCAATGGTGTTTCGGGAGTAGTAGTCACCGCAGACCCGAGTTATCAAGTCTATGATACGCCAATCGTCAATATCGGCGGTTCCAATATAACTATTACCGATGCGAATTACCGCAAGGACGATGGCAGCGACTTCAAGCCCCAAGATGCAGGTACGCACCTTGGAGACATTGGTACCATAACGCTTGAAGAAGACCTTATGGGACATCGTGCCGGAGAGGTCCTGGCGATTGGCCAATATAAGACCCTGCTTCTAATGAAGCACCGCAACTATATCTTGGAGAATACCTATGAGGATGCCAACGACCCGAGTACAGCTCGGCCTACACCATCTGCAAAGTATCTCAACGGACAGCGCATAAAGACCGAGTTGGCTGACCTGCAAGACCTCATTCGAGATATTGTGGCAGATCATAGCAACGCTTATCGAGATTTTTATTACCCTGCTGCATCATACTGCTTCGCCTATGAGCCTGCGGTGGCGGCTAACGAGGTTCTTAACCCGAAGTTTGCCGAAAATAATTGGTGGCTTCCATCGTCTGGCGAACTTGCGAGAATCTATTGGTATCACAAGCAAGGTTACACAGTAGGCACGGAAAACGCCATATTCGCTAACGCATATAGCAAGAATGTGTTCAACTCTTTCAGCACGGTAATTTATTGGAGCGTGACCGAGTACTCTGCTACTATCGCTTGGTATCTCAATTTCAGCAGTGGCAATCTCGACAGCACCGGCAAGAACCTCGCTAATTCGGTCCGAGCGGTCTGCGCATTTTAATATTAACCCTGCGGTGGTTTCCCACCGCAGGCGCAAAATGATTATACAACGATGAAACCTACACAGGCATCTATCTATCGGGCAGTCGAGAGGTTACTCCAATTCGCCATTGGGGTAACTGAACGTCTGCCGAAGTCACTACCTTTTCGTGTGCTTGGAGAGTGTCTAATCGTGGACTTGAAAGATAGTCTCGATTACATTGTCCTCGCATTTCAAGCACCGCAGGGAGTAGAGCGTTTGAGGTGCATAGACCATTTGATTTTGCGAATGACCTCGGTTAAGACAACATTCCGAACATTCCTCAATGCAAAGGTCGTTTCACCTAAACAGCACTCTCAATTCTTGGGCTTGATTACCAACGTCGGCACGCAAGCGGGTGCTTGGCGCAGTAAACAATTGTTAGACTCTTAATGTGTTCACGGATATGTTAAGAACTCTTGAATCTTTGAATGGGCGTGCTACTGCGGTTTCCGTAGTTAAGAACAAGTTAGTGCACGCAATGACGGCTTGGAGCGTGACCGAGTACTCTGCTACTAACGCTTGGTATCTCAATTTCAGCAGTGGCAATCTCAACAACAACAACAAGAACAACACTAATTCGGTCCGAGCGGTCTGCGCACTCGAAGAAACAGAGATAGACGGATGGGTAGATGCCTTTTTTAATTGCATCGAGAAGAAGCGTACCGCTCCGCAGTGTGATAGGTATCGAGCGCAATACGAAGAAGATTTGCTGCACTTGGCAGCAGAGGTCAAGACTCGCACCTACCAGCCAAGCAAAAGCACCTGCTTCATCGTTACTCGACCACGCTTGCGAGAGATATTTGCCGCAGCGTTCCGAGATAGGATTGCGCAACATTGGGTAATAATGCGGCTCAATCCAATTCTCGAAGAGCGGTTTGTAGCGCAAGGAAACGTGTCTTTCAATTGTCGCAAAGGATTGGGAACTTTGCGAGCTGTAGAGCGACTGAAAAGCGAAATAGAGGCGGTTAGCGACCACTACGCCATTGACGCTTACATCGGCAAGTTTGATATTAAAAGCTTCTTCATGTCGATAAGCAAAAGCGTTATGCTGCGGTTGCTCATTCCTTTTATCAAGGAGCACTACAAAGGAAACGACATTGATACGCTGCTTTATCTCGTCGAGGTTATTATCAGGCATTGTCCGCAAAAGTTATGTGTGCGCAAATCGCCACCTGCTCTGTGGGAGCGATTACCGCACAATAAGAGCCTATTTTATGCTGATGATGATACAGGGCTTGCGATTGGCAACATCACGTCGCAGATTCTTGCCAATTTCTATCTCTCGTTCTTCGATGAATATATATTAAGCGAGTGCGAGAAGTCTGGAGCAAGATATGTGCGATTTGTGGACGATTGGGTGGTCGTTTGTCGTGACAAGAGGTTCATCATCGATCTGCATAAGAAAGCCTCTCTATGGCTCCGTAAACACCTCTCATTGGAATTGCATCACGATAAGTTCTACCTGCAACACGCCAGCAAGGGTGTGAAGTTTGTAGGGCAGGTTATCAAGCCTAATAGGCGGTACACTTCCAACGCTACCATAACTGGCTTCCACGAAAGCGCATTAAAGACCGAAGCGATATGTCGAGCCATCATCTGTGGCGGTCCAACCATGCAGCGTGTTCGGTGGTTGAATCGCTATGTTAGCAGTGTGAACAGTTATCTGGGTTTTCTGTGCCACACCGCCAGCTACAATGTTAGGCGCAAATTGTTAGACCGACAAATCTATCTGTGGCGGTGCTGCTATGTTCGTGCCGGCTATCTTGTAGTGGGAATAAAGAATTACTATAAATTTTCATCATATTTAATTGCATTAGATTATGAAAGACGTTCAATGGAACAATGGCGAAAAGCCAGCAAAAGTAACCGTGTATCGAGAACTTGGAAGACCCGTATTCGAGATACTCGTCGAGCGAGAAGATGAGAATGGTGGCGCAAGGTGGCTCTCGATAAAGCTGCCCGCAGGTGAGTGGACCTATGGCGCAATCGTGCGAGCCATAGTCCGCCTATACTATGACCAAGACGATGTAGAGGCTATCATTCTCAACTATCAGCTTGACCCCGAAGATGAAGAAGTCGTAAACGAGTTTAATAAATTGCAGGATTGGAGAGCGCAAGCCAAGGCAAGAGCCAAGCAGTTGCTCCAATATGCAGAAGATAATTGTTTAACTTAAAATTGAAATAATATGCGAAAATGAATAACGGAACTAACATTGGAACGCAAGGCTTTGCATGGGCCGTATTCGGTGGCGAAGCGATAAGAACTATCTTCGACTTGCGGTGGGCGATTGCATTCTGCATCGTTCTCATCCTCGCTGATTTTTGGTGGGGTTGGAGAGAGAGCAAAATGCACTATATTAAAGCGAAAGAGGCTGGCGATGATGCTCTTGCGAGAGAGAGCAAGTTTCGTTTCAGCAAGGCTGGCAGGAGAACCGCCAATAAGATTGTGGACTATCTCACATATCTTGTAGTCGGCTGCCTTGCAGGTATGGCTATTACCGAGCCGCTTGGCTGGGCGAACCACGTAATGACATCGGCAGTATGCTTAATCTTCGCTTGTGCTTTCGAGGTAAGCAGTATCATTGGCCACATTTGCGCCATAAAAGGTATTGATGTCCCGAAACTGACTTTCAAATCGGTGTTCAAGTTTATCGTGCGGCTGATCGTCAACTTCGTCAAGAAGAAAGATGATGATTTGGGTGATGCTCTCGATACTACTGTTAAGGAAACCGAGGGGAAAGATGCAAAAAGCGATTAAAGGGTGTTTACAGAGCGTTTAGCGGTCAAGACATATCGACAATAGGATTGATTGAAAAACGCTCTGGAACACGATTTTTGAACCAAATAACACCAATAAGAACAAAGATGAGAACATTAAAGAAAGGTTGTCGTGGAGACGACGTAAAAACCCTCCAACGTGCGCTGAACCTATCTCCCGACGGAGTCTTTGGTCCGCTCACAGAGAAAGCGGTCATAGAGTTTCAGCGCAAGCATAGTCTCGATGCTGACGGCATCGTAGGCGCCAAGACTTGGGCGGCATTAGGTGTGACTGATTCGAGGTGTATAGACCCGAGCGTGGTGTATCTGCCTTTGAGCGTTCACATTACCAAATCGACTAACCGCACTATTAAATACCTTGCCTTTCACTACACAGCTGGCAGCAGTTCGGCAAGCGGCAGAGCACGCTCTTGTAAAAGTACGTTCGAGAAGCGCAAGGCGAGTGCGGATTTTGCGGTTGACGACAAAGAAATGGTTCAGTTCAATCCCGATTTGAAGAACTATTATTGTTGGTCGGTAGGCGACCCAAAAGTAGGTCACGTCAAGTGTCCTGATGGCAGCAACCGCAACACTATCAGTATCGAGATTTGTTCATCGCTGAAAGATGGGTATGACCATACGAAAGCCAATCATGACGGGTGGTATTATACTGATGCAGCACTCGATACTGCCGTTAAGCTTGCCAAGATGCTGATGCGCAAATTCAACATCCGCTTTGAGAACGTAGTGCGCCACTACGACATATCGGGCAAACTGTGTCCGGGAATTGTGGGTTGGAATAATGGGCGGCTGTACACAAAGGACGGCAAGGCTACCAGTAACTTTAATAGCAGTGAGAAGTGGCTGGCATTCAAGGAGCGATTAAAATAAGAGAATATGGAGACCAATCCAAAATTAAAACCTACGCTTGTCGCTATCATCGTGTTCTTTTTGGCGATTTTTCTCTCTGTGCACCTCTCGCACTGCAAACGTGGTGAAGATAGGCCAGACGTAAAAGAGAGCGTGGAGAGCCAAATAACACACGATACTATATTTGTGCGTGAACCTATGGCAGAGAGCGATACCATTGTAAGGTATGTACCGATACCGCTTCCTACTAACGATAAAAGGGAGAGGGAGCACGATACCATTGCGGTTGTATCGACCGACACCATTCGAATTAAGGGTGACACCCTGCAACTGCCTATCACGCAGAAGGTGTATCAAGATACCAATTACATCGCCTATGTAAGTGGCTGGCATCCCTCGCTTGATAGCATTGCGGTGATTAATCAGACTATCACTAACACTATCACCCGAACAGAGTACAAGAAGCGTAGCAGGTGGAATGTCGGCATCGTTGCCGGCTATGGGTATGGCATACAATACCACCACTTTGAGCCGTTTGTCGGTGTAGCGGTCACATATAATATTTTTAGATAGTAATAATCTTAGTTTTTTGTTAATAATAAAAGGTTAATTAGTAGAGAGGTGGCGCAGTGATGCGCCACCTCTTATTGTAACTACCTGATTTATAGCACTTTTCTGTGAAGAAGTGTGAAAAATTAGAGCGTTGCTATAATTGTTCTGTTAAAAAATGTTGTGTTTTGAGATTTTCTCGAAGCAAAAGTTGTATATATCGCACATTTGCTATAATTTTGCTATCACAATCGAACAATAACGCAATATTTGAGATATGGAAACAACATTAAACTACTCGACCTCCGAAATCAACAAAGAATGGTTGATTAAAGTTAACGGCATCAGCAACAATGGAGCCAAGTTAAACACGCTTGTTGGAGTCAGCGGATTAATAAACCTCGTTGGAGAGTTCTTCGCCAACAAGTTCCTCGACCGAGCATTCAATAGCATGGAAGACGTTTGTGTCTGTAAACTCCGCAGGGGCATCAAAGTTAGTTTCTATCGTCATTAATAATTTCTAAAATCAGTACTACAATGAAAGTTTTAATCGAAATTACTCTTTATGGAGAGACTAAAAAAATCAAGTTCACGGAACCACAGGCTTGCATAGTGAAAAGGTTGTTGAACGGCGACAAGGTAACCACTATCAACACTCACAGAATGGACGGAGGCGATTTTGTTTGGTATAACGACTCTATTAAAGAGGGTTCTTATTGGGGATTCGAGAGAGTTGGTTATAAGGCTTTCTGGGGCGCAATGTTAGCGGTAGGAAAAGCCTTCGGTAGCACCTGGAACGAGATAAGAGATATTCACAATAATTACGCAAACACTTTTATGGTTTAACCCTAAATATATTAAAATGAAAAAATTTAAATCTATCGTATGGACTGAGTTCGACCGGCAAGACCGCATGGTTACCAAGTAGAGAGAGTTCAAAACCACCAAGGCTCTGGAAGCCTTTGTCAAGAAGCTGGAGCTGAAAGGCAATTTCAACGAGATTATCGCATGGGGTTACTAATCATTAACGCAATACTACAATGAAGAATTTATCAGAAGCACTTTACATCATCAGAAACTCAAAGCGTTTCGACTTTGAGGAAGGACCGAATGGGACTACGATTCTGACCATCACGAACTACTTTGACGGACAGAAGTTGTATCTCGACCTCGCAAAAATTGACGAGGGAATTTTGAAGCAACTGCAAGTTCCCGGCTCGACCGACGACTTGAACGAGCGTTGTCGGGAGTATATTCACGAACAGCTTTACTCCGAAGATGAAGAAAAGCTTGAAACGCTCCTCGAAAAGGCAGCAGAGCATCGTGTTCCAATGAGCCGTATCGACTACGAGTTTTACACCTATCTCTACGACTTGGTGTATGACTTCTGCGATTCTGTTGGCATAGACGTTGACAATACCGATGAATACTTTAACGCAGACGATTTCATTAACAATCAACTCTATTAAAATCATGAACGAGGTAACTTATTTTATGTGGTACATGTACAACCGCTGGAGCAAAGAAGAAGCCATTGCGGTGTTTGGAGAGAACCTTGGCAATCACGTCTTCGGAAAGTGGTGCCACTATCGAGAAAACGGACTTGGAGAACTTTATTGGTACTCCGAACTTGATAACGAGTGTCGCCAAAAATTGGTTGACCGAGCAAACGAAATCTACTCACGCTAAACAATTCACTACTATGGCAAAGACAATCAAAATCAGAATCAGCGACGACGACATGGAACTGCTTCGTACCGCAATGGGAGAAAAGCGGTGGAATTGCATTCAGCAGCGCAACGACTTTGCGGCTAATCGGTATCAGAATCTTATGAACCGAATTTCAGAAGCGTACAGATACGCAAACACGCAGAAAACATTCTCGCAAATCTCATTTGTCGAGGTTTAGGGCACATTCCAGAGAACTTCTCATGCAAGACAAGTGTAACTATATAATTCAATTAAAATCGCTCCACAGAGCGAATAAACGCAATTAAACAAATATGGAAATCATTAACAAAGAACGGCAGTACAAAGCACTCGATGCACGATATGGCATCAAAGAGCGCAATATCGACACATTCTTCCGCAGTCTGCGTCGATACGAAGTGAAGATTTCTCGCATGAACGAATGGGCTTGCGAGAGAGAGGACTTTAAGTGGCCAGATAACTTTGACGAGAATATCGCCAAGAAGCTTGCCGCCAAGTTCGAGTGTCCACAACTCTTTCTAAAAGAGTTCTACTTGAATGGAGACCCGAGAGGTTATGCCCTCAAACTCAATCTCCCTAATGATGAGCATGGTATCTACCGAGATTGGGGAGGGTACGGCATTCTCGCACCCAATAATATGCAATATGTTTCACGCTAATATTTTAATAATTATGTGTACTTTTAATTTCAACGAAGATCAGAAGCTCCGCCGTTACATCATGGAGGAGTTTTCGAGCGAGGATTGGCAACAAGCCTACGACTTCCTCAAAGCGGGAGAGAGAACGGGCAACGACAAGCCCAGAGTAATTAACATTGACAACGGAGAGCGATACCCCGATGGCATCTACATCTGTTACAAGGATGGCTACAAGGCTCTATTCGACGGACAGAACAGCAAGGACGGAGTTTCGCACATCGGCATCGTGATGGGTAGCAAAATGCTCGGCGTGGCTCTCGACTACCGAGGTGAGTACTCGCTTCCACGTCTCGATGATGAAGATGAGTTTGACGGCTATATTGACAATAGCACCGATGCGGTGGCTGACTATGCCGGCAAAGAGAAAACAGAGCGTTTCCGCAAGAGCGGTATGCTGGACTTTGAACTTAAAGATGAGGAATGGCTTCCCTCTATCGGAGAACTCTATCTTATCTTCATTAACAAGAAGCGTATCAATGAAGCACTTGCCTATGTGGGCGGTGACAAGTTAAAAGGTTGGCATTGGAGCGTGACCGAGTACTCTGCTACTAACGCTTGGTTTCTCGGTTTCAGCAGTGGCATTCTCACCGGCGTCAGCAAGTACTACACTAATTCGGTCCGAGCGGTCTGCGCATTTTAAGTACTATGGTGGCTGACTTTGACGTCAGCCACCTCGATTTTGTAAGGTTATGACATCAGACTACGTTTACAACACTATCAAGCGCATTCTCGAAGCGAGAGTGATTCAAGAGCCAAATTGCGTTCCGCACAGAGAACTTGTTTTGGAGATATGCGATGATTTAAAGTTAGCGGTCAATCAGCTTGTAGAGGAAAAGCGTATCACGTTCCGCCGAGGTATTAATGATATTCTATACTACGATAACAAGAAAGCAAAGCAACATGACTGATTACGAACTTGAACAATTCTGCCGACGCAATCCCGACTGCGGATGCGATTGCCTGGCTTGCCCCGCTTTTGCAGCCAATCAACGAGAGGAACTTGGACTAAATGAGCATGATGCATCAGAAGATGAGGACTATGAGCGTTATTCTCTCGAAATGGAGATAGCCGAGACCGCTTGTGACTGCAACATCGGGTTCTGAAATTCGATAAGAGGTGGTTTCCAGCGAGCGAAACAGAGCATACGATTTGCGCTCTATCTGAACCAAATAAAGCCAGCAGAGAGCGATTTTCGACAAAATAACGAGATTGGGGAGCAAATATCGCTCTCCAATTTTGTTGTTTCAGAAATAATATTTACCTTTGCAGCACTGATTTAATGATGATATCATATTTCAGTAATTGCGTTAAAATCGCCCTCTCGCGTAGAGGGCGATGATTGTTAAGAAATCAACCGATTTTTCCAATTTTGTTGTCCATTTGTTGCTCCGAAGAAACAAGTCCACGCACAACCCTCTCGCAAGCAGGTGACTAACAGCTGATTGGCAACTTTCTGCGTGGGAAAGTGATTGACAATCAACAACAACTCGCAAGTAACATAATTGTGACAAACACTATACATTTGTCATAGTTTAAAACACTTTTCGGCCATTGCTTTGAGTTGTTCATCAGTCAAATTGGCAATGCCTGTCTTCTCTATCAGCGCAAACTCTTCCTTATTCTTACCTATGACAAACTTTCGTTCTTGCCCGTCAATCACTGCAAGTAGGTGAAAGTTGCCTTTGTATGCCTGTTCGACACGGATGTTGGAAACTGTGTGTCCGTTGATAATCTGTTCTGAAGGAACAGAGGCTTCTTCCCATTCGCCCCAAGACTTCAAATGGTCGATAATCGTTGCCTCAACCCTACCAGTCCATTGCTCTGACACACCGTATTTAGTGGCGATGGTACGGAACTGCTTCAAGGATGCAACCACATCACGGATGATGGCATCAGGTCTTCGAATTCCATTGTCACGGGCAAACCGAATGGCATCGTCTCGCGTGATGCCACGGAGCTTCGCCCTGATATACAGGCAGTGGTCCTCATTTGGCAGAAAGCTACCTCTGTCTATAATATAGGTAATATCATAAGCTGGTGACAATCGCCAAGCGCCATCTTCATCCATGATGAACGAGAAGTTCTTGTTATGGTCATCGGTGTTGTTGGCCAGAACATTGAAGACCATTCTTCGGAACACCTCTTGGCAATCTGCTTCTGGAAGATGTAGCTTGCGACATACTAATAACAACTGCTCATAACTATCAGCATCTGGATAAATTGCAGCAAGTGTCTGTGTGTGAACCTTCTTTTCACCGTCACGGTCAAAGCGTTTAGTGATGAAATGGTTATTACCTTCAACCATGTATAATTCAGAGGGCATCATCTGGATTCCAGCCTTTGTTGCAAGCTCATAATAGGTCATCTCTAGTTCCGCTGAACTATACCGAGAGTTGCCGAACTTCAATATATAGTAATCATACCCTTCCAAGCCAGCAATCTGCCCACTGCGTATCTCGCCATTTTTACGATTAATGGCAATAATCGCCTTGGGCTGGCGACCTCCGGCAGAGGTGCCGACAGTCAATAACGACTGCATTGTGATGGATTCATCAGGCAAGATACGTACATTTTCTCTTTCCGTATAGATTCGCATGGCCAAGTCTGCCAAAGATTTCATGTCAATTTTAGTTGCTCTCCGCTCACGAGATATTTCTGGTTCAAATTCCAAGGCACCCATACCACGTTTGCCGATAAACGACAACTTATCGAGGGGCGTAATGTCGGCATTTGCCAAATGATTCTGCTGCCGCCAAAGGTCAAACAACTGGTTACCCCACGCATCAGGCAATGAGTCGGCAACAAAAGCGGGCAACTTCTGATATATCTTAGCATCCTCGCCCCATACTGGAGCAAGAGCACGGACTCCATCTATGGGGGCAACCAATGGAGAAATGTTCAGTCCTTTCTTGATGAAGTCAGGATTATATATAAAATAAGAAAGGTGGCGACGTTCGTCCCACGCCAGTCTTCCAATTTCCTCTCCCCAAAGGATTACTTTTAATGTCTTCGTCATATCGGTTTACTTTTTAGTGTGACGGATTCTTTGTGCCTTCTTTCCTTGCTTGCGGATAAGGTAAGGCGACTCCGGCAACTCTGGCATGAGATCATCCAAGGCATTGACCTGACCTACCACCTTCAGAAGCAGGATGAATGTTGATAACGACAGGTTACCTGCCGCACCATTCTCAAACTTATAGATAGTAGTCAGGCCGATACCCGACTGTTCTGCCACCTCCTTCTGAGTGAAATTGCAGCGCATCCTGTATTCCTTGAAACGCTCACCAAGCAATCGCACAAGTTCTGGCGTGGAGTATTCATAAAAGTCTGCCATGATTACAATATTTTATATTTAGTAAAATGATATTTATAAATAAAATATATATTTATCCTCAACTTATTGCTATTTACGGATGCAAAAATAGACATTTTTAGACAAACTTCCAAACTTTTATTGGAAAATTTGCCGATTTGATGATTATTAGACCTGAAAATAACCTCTGTTTGTAGGAATTTGACTATCTTTGCAAACGAAGAGGTCATGCGGACACTTTCGCAAACTTTTGAAAGATTGGTAATCTCACACGAGAATCTGAACGGTCTTCGGATTTTCTTGCAAAAATCTCACTTGTACCGTTCTAATAATTAAAGTGCGGTTAATGAAGATTCTATAAATGTCGCGTGGGAAAGTGATCAAATGAAAGATGGCAAGCATAATTAAGCATATCGTTTATCCCACCAAATCGGTCAGTCACAAGAAGTTGAGTGAGGCATTTGCGGGCAAGTGGGTTGTGGTTACTGGGGCAACGTCGGGAATCGGTGAGGCTTTGACGCTTAGGATAATAGATGCTAAAGCTAATCTGTTTCTCATTGCCCGTAACGAGGAGAAATTGCAGCTCTTGTGCGACAAGGCTCGTGACAATGGCTGCGAGGCGCGATATAAGGCCATTGACCTCAGGCAACGTGAGGAACTAGATGCTTGGTGCGAAACGCTCAGAGATGAGTTGCCCAGCGTGTCTTTCCTCTTTTGCAATGCAGGGAAATCCATAAAGCGAAGCATCAGCTCTTCCCTCGACAGGATGCACGATTATGACCGCACTATGGACCTGAACTATCGTTCGATGGTCGCGCTATCGCTTGCCTTGATGCCGTCAATGCGAGAAAACAGCGGACACATAATCTATACATCTTCTGTGAGCAGCCGTTATCCATTCACTCCGGGCTGGTCGGCCTATCATGCCTCGAAATGTGCCGCCAATGTGTGGTGCCGCACTGCCCGCCGAGAGCGTAAGAAACGTGGGGTAAAAGTCCAGGTGGCTTATATGCCGCTAGTTCACACCCCCATGTCGGATGTGAATGAGACCTATAAAAAACTGCCAGCTTATTCTGCCGATGAAGCTGCGTGTATTTTGCTGAAGCTGGCGATGAGCAACAAGTTCCGTTACAAACCGTGGTGGGCATTATGAACAGGACAATATTCTCAAAATTAGCAAAACTGCACATCATCACTCCTAGAGGCTTAGGCACTCTACTACGGAGTTTCTTTAAAGATGGTGTCTCGCTGATGGCGCTGTTGCGCTTCGCGGCAAAACATTACCCCGAGCGATGTGCGTTAGTCGATGAAAATAAGCGACTTACCTACAAAGAGATTTATGAGCTTGCCCAACGCCTTGCCAAATTGCTATATCGTGACTATGGCCTCAAAACGGGCATGTGCGTTGGAGTTCTGTGCCACAATCACATAACAATGGCATTGCTGCTGCCGGCATTGTCACGGCTTGGGACGAGAGTGAAACTGCTGAACACCGATATCGCCCCCATCAGGTTGAAAGAACAAGTTGAGCTCAACGACATCTACCTGCTCATTTATGATGCTGAACTGAAGGAAGAACGCATCCCCGCCCAACTTCCATGCGAAATAATAGAGTGTGAAGACCTTTACCGAGAAATCATCGGCAATTGCGAATTCCTCGACATGAAACTGCCAAGCATCAGGCGAGGGGGCGAGATTTCTGTTTTTACTGGTGGCTCAAGCGGTAGGAGCAAGGAGGCTCCAAGAAAGATGTCTGTTGGCCAGTTCTTGCCGCCGTTCTATGCCTTGCTTGAGCAGCTTCGCCTCGACGAGCGTGACAGCGTTTTCCTTTCACTTCCAGTGTATCATGGCTTTGGACTCGCCACGCTGATTATGTCATTGGTGATGGGTAAGAAAGTGTGCTTGCAAAGTCATTTTGATGCCGATAAAGCACTGAAAATCATTTCCAAAGAAAGAATCGAAGTCGTGCCTGTAGTACCTGCTATGCTCGCACGATTGTGGCAAGCAGAAGATGCTCCCGCGTTGATGAAAACGGTGAAGTGCATCATCAGCGGCGGAGACCGACTCGACAAGAAATGGGTGGATGTGACAAGCAAATATCTGGGAAATGTGCTTTTCAACCTCTTCGGCACCTCCGAAGCAGGATTCTTTATGATTGCCACGCCCAATGACCTATCAAGGAACGAGGAAGTGCCTATTGGCAAACCCATAAGCGGAGTGGAATGTAAGATAGAGAATGCCGACGGTCATTGCGTTGGCGCATTGTGGGTGCGCTCTGGTTGGGCAATGATAAGCCTTAAGAACAAATGGCAAGACACGGGCGACCTCGTGTATCGCGACGCCGATGGTTGCTACTTCTATCGCGGCAGGAGCGACAATATGGTGGTGTGTGGCGGCGAGAATGTCTATCCCGAGAATGTAGAGAAAATCATCAACAGTCACGACGAGGTCTTGACATCGATTGTCTTTCCAGCATCCGACCCGCAATTCGGGACTATTCTCAACGCCAAAGTAGAACTCACTCCCGACTCCACCTTAACTGCCTATGCCATGAAAACCTGGCTCCATTCCCGCCTCACCCGCGCCGAGATGCCACACTACATTACCTTTAACTCCATCAGCACATTAGACTCAGGAAAGGTGGCTCGCAATCAATGATAAATGCTCTTGATTATTTGGCAATTTAACCTGTAACTCACAAAACCCTATTTCTTTTTAGTTCGCTTCTTTCTTACCAGTTCATAAGACTTTCGCACTAGTTCCCGCAACTCATCGTCATTCACGTCGCTATTCACCTCCACGCTAATCCAGTGGCGCTTGTCGCCGTTGAAAGGCTCGCCAATTGCCTGATAACGCTCTTTAAGCTCTGGCATAAGAGCAGGGTCGCACTTGATGGTTATAAACCTGAAATCGTCGATGTTGAAGTAGCAGAACATGTGCCCACCCACATAGAACACGAGAATGGTGTATCTTCCCCTCGAAAATTTCTCAAAGGGTGTAGCCTCGGTCACATCAGGCAACGAGAGGCAATATTCACGAAATTCCTCGATGTTCATACCACTATCTCGCTTAAGATTTAAAATTCAGGTTTAGGCATCGCGTCCCAAAACAAGCGGAGTTCGGCAATGATGTCGTCGTAATCTTTCATGGTGAAGGTGCTCTCGCCCATTATCATGATTGTATAGTCTATGCCGCCAAACGAACGTCCCACTCCTGTGTCGCGGAATCCGTTTCGCAAGTAGAAATCGTGGCGGCGACGGCGCACCGCCTGATTCTCGCACACCTGCTCGGGGCTTTCCATGTCAAGGATATTGGTGCCGTCCTTGTATTTTTCTATCAGCTGTGAAAGAATCTTCTGCCCCACTCCCTTGCCTCGCAACTCCACAGGCACGGCAAAGTACCAGAACCAGTTGAACGACTTGCGAGGATAGACGATAGTAAACCCAAGCAGCTTGTCGCCATCATAATAGGCAGTGAAGTCAAGCGGCATGGCATCGACAAGATGCATCAAGTCGTCCCAGGGAATCTGCTCCTCCTCGGGAAATGCCGTCTCATACAGGCGCCTCAGCGCTTCATCGGCATTGGTCTTTATGATTTGCCTCTCAATCATAATCGCTCCTTTACTTTCTTGGGCAACTTGCTTACTACCAAAGAGAAGGACTCTGCAATCAACTCTTTCACAAGGTTTGCTTGAAGGTCGTTCAAGTACAAGTCATTCCAGTGTGTCTTGTTCATGTGATAGGCAGGACGCACGCCGCTGTGGAGGGCACGCTGCTCTATTCCCACTTCGGGAGGCAACTTGACGGCGACGCGCGGCTCGGGAGCATCGAGCTGCATGAGCATAAACCACTTGCCGCCAATGCGCCACGACACCCAATTCTCTGCAAACAAGTCTTCGGTAACCTGCTCGTGGAGACTTAACGCAAATTCTCTTACTTGCTCAATATCCATATCACTGCATTTCAACAGATTGAGGGGTCCAGCTGTTGAAGAAGCGCAGTACTTTCTCCTTATTATAGCCCTTGCCTTCTTCAAGGAAGCTGGAGTCTTGGATGTGAAGCACATCGCCTTTGGCATTAAGCACCACAAACACTGGATAGCCAAACCGACCTGGATTATTCAGACGCTGGAGCATGGATTTGTCGCGCGCCTCATTACTCGAGTTGCGTGGGTTGTAATTGACATGGATATACACGAAGTTGTCATCAACAACTTTGGCAATTTCCTCATCAGTGGTGATGAAATCGGCGAAGCGCAGGCACCACGGACACCAGTTGCCTCCCACCTGGCA
>CALGGO010000040.1 GCA_937916085.1 uncultured Prevotellaceae bacterium
TGCCTCTGAAAAGCATAACGCTGAACCTTGGCAACGTACACATATACGAGAACAATATAGAGCGTACACGCCAGTTGCTCGATGGTGACGAGAACGTGAAGTTTGACTTGAACACCTGAAATAATTGGATTGTGAAAACAGAAACGCCCCAGAGAAATCTGAGGCGTTTTTTTGTGTGGGGGAGGGAACCCGAAAAAAGAACATTTCGTTTTGAAAAACGGAACGCTTCGTTTAATTTTTCAGGAACATTTCGTTTTGCGGATTATATATCATTGAATGATGCTTGAACCTGCCTGTAAAAAATGTCGCCGTTATTTTGTGGGTTTTGCAGGCTTCTTAGCTTTCTTGTCGTCGTCTTTCTCGGCATCCTTCACTTTGCCGGCGAGCATGCCACAGGCGGCACTGATGTCCTCACCTCGGCTGCGACGGATGGTGCAGGTGATGCCCTTGCTGTTGAGGTAGTCGCGGAAATATGCCATGCGTTCATCGCTCGAGGTGCGCAACTTGGCGGCTCCAGGAATCATGTGGTAGCGGATGAGGTTTACGCGCACATGCTCGTTAGGCAGTATCTCGCGCAGTGCCTCGGCGTGCTTGATATCGTCGTTGAACCATTGCCACATGATATATTCTACCGAGAGACGGCGCTGGTGGGCGAAGTCATACTTGCCGAGCAGGTCCATTACCTCCTTGATGTGGTAGGCGTTCTCGATGGGCATCAGTTGGCTACGCTCATCCTCAATAGCGTTATGCACGCTCACGGCGATGTGTACGCCAGTAGTCTCGCACAGCACTTTGAGGGCATTCTTCACGCCCACGGTTGAGACGGTAATGCGCTTTGGGCTCCATGCCAGGCCCCAGTCGGCAGTGAGAATGTCAATGACTTTGAGCACATTGTCAAGATTGTCAAGAGGCTCGCCCATGCCCATGAACACCACGTTGGTGAGGTCTTGGCTCTGTGGCACACTGAGCACCTGGTTGATGATTTGATTGGCAGTGAGATTGCCGTGGTACCCCTGACGGCCAGTCATGCAGAAGTAGCAGTTCATGCGGCAGCCCTTCTGCGACGAGATGCACAGTGTGGCGCGGTCGTCCTCGGGGATGAAGACGCTCTCCACCGCCTTGTCGCCGCCAGCATCAAAAAGATATTTGATGGTGCCATCTTCGCTTGTCTGTGCGCTCTGTGGGCCATAAAGTCCCACGCAGTACTGCTGCGACAGTAACTCCTTGTTGGCTTTGGAGATGTTGCGCATCTCGTCTAGCGTGTTCACCCGCTTGTTGTAAATCCAGTCGGCGAGTTGGGTAGCGACAAATTTTGGCATGCCTAATCCAGCCGTTACTTCACGCAGTTCTTGCAGTGTCATGCCAGCGAGTGGCTTGAGTTTCTTGCTCTTGGTTTCCATATCGTTTTTTGCTCAATTTTTCTAAATTAATGTGCAAAGGTAGTCATTTTTTGTGAAATTAAGGATAATGACGATGTTTTTTGAGAAAATGTATTACCTTTGTGCTGAATATTCACATGGTTATTTGAAGCGATGAAACGATTTAGTTTGACACTTGCGCTGGTGTTGCTATTGATGGGCATGACTGCTGGCGCGCATGAGATAATAAAGTTCAATCTAAAGAGTAGAGACAAGTATTATCCTGGTACTGAGCGCGAGATTCAGGTGTATGTGCCTGATGTTTACAACAACATCTATGCTCGCGACTATCTCACTACTAGTGACCCCAGGGCTGCTCTTTATGTGGGTCTTGACGGCATTCTGTGCAACGCTCCCAATGTGATGGACAGCCTTATCGCCGCCGACAAGATGCCGGTGACGATAGGCGTGTTCATCCAGCCTGGAGTCATCAAGGACAACGACGGCAACGTGGTGCGCTACAACCGCAGCAACGAGTTTGACATGACGAGCGACAAGTTTGTCTCCTTTCTTGAGGAGGAAGTGCTGCCCGCTGTTGAGAGGTTGAAAACTGCCAAAGGGGTGCGCATTAGATTGCTGCGTCAAGACGGCATAATTTTTGGCTTGAGCAGTGGCGGCATAGCGGCGTTCATGGCGGCTTGGCACAGGCCAGACTTGTTCAACCATGTCTTCAGCGGCGTGGGGACTTTTGTGGCGATGCGTGGCGGCAACGACCTGCAGGCTATAGTCCGCAAGAGTGAGCCGCGGCCGCTGCGAATCTTCTTGCAAGATGGTACCAACGACGTGTGGAACCCGCTCTTCGGCCATTGGTACGAGGGCAACCGCATGCTTGCCTCGGCGCTCGACTTTGCCGGCTACGATGCCCGTTACGACTGGAGCGACTGTAATCACGGCGTGAAGCGCGCCAGCGAGATTTTCCCAGAGGTAATGGAATGGATGTGGCAGGGATGGGAAGTGCCTAAGTGTGGCAAGACGCAGAACAACCTGCTCGACACGTTGCTCGTGGAGGGTAGCGAGTGGCGACAGGAACCATTTCAGAGCGTACCGGGATTGCCTGAGGCAATCTACCCAAGTGGAAAACTTAAAGCATTTGTTCACGATGGAACCAATTGCTTGTGGCAGAGTGTTATTAGTGATGCAGGAGAGCAATGTGCTCAACCTTTCTATTGGCTTCACAGTTATGACAACTCTCAATTGACGATCAGTGCGATGGAGTTTGACGCTGCCGGCGACTTGTGGGTGGTGACTAATGCCGGTATTCAAATATGCGACCAGAATGGTCGGGTGCGTGGTATCTTGATGCTGCCTCATGGTGTTGATGCAGCCGAAATAAACCAAATAAAGATTGAAGATGGCGAAGTGGCACTGTGGAGCAACAAAGGGGTGCGATATGTGCGTTCATTCCATGTCTTTGGTCACAAGTGGAATTTCCCCAAGAGCCAAGGACAAGGCTGAAAGAATGCATAATGCACAATTCATAAGGCACAATTAACGACGATGCAGCAACACAACAATAGTCCAGCCCAGCACGAGAAATTTGTGAAGTTGACCACCGAACCTGTGGGACGGCTGGTCACGGGGCTTGCTGTGCCGGCGATGGTGAGTATGCTCGTGACGGGCATCTATAATCTCGTCGACACATTCTTCGTGGGACAAATCAACACTCAGAGCGTGGCGGCACTGGGCATCGTGTTCTCCTATATGTCGATAGTGCAGAGCATCGCGTTCTTTTTCGGACAAGGTGCTGGCAACTACATCTCGCGAGCTTTGGGGCATGAGGACAGCCATAATGCGGGCGTGATGGCATCGGTGGGACTGGTATCTACCTGGCTCACGGGAGCTATTATAGCTGTTATTGGCTTTGTCTTCATGCAGCCTGTGCTTCGGTTCTTTGGCTCCACCGAGACTATTTTGCCCTACGCCTGCGACTATTTCACGTTTATCCTGCTTGGCACTCCGTTTATCATGAGCTGCTTCACGCTCAACAACCTGATGCGTCATCAGGGCAACGCCATGCTCTCGATGCTCGGCATCATGACTGGCGCGGTGCTGAACGTGGCGCTCGACCCCATTTTTATCTTCGGACTGGGGCTTGGCGTGAAAGGTGCGGGCATGGCAACCGCTCTGTCGCAGGTGGTGAGTTTCACTCTCATGCTAATGCTCTCAGGGAAGAGGGGAGGAGTGACTATCAGACTCTCACAGTTCAAGCCATCGATGCAGCGTTACCGTGACATCGCCGCTGGTGGATTGCCGTCGCTGGCTCGTCAGTCGATGATGGGCATCGCAGCCCTTATTCTCAACCATGTGGCGGGACTCTATGGCGACTCGGCGATTGCCAGTTTCTCGGTGGTGAGCCGCATCACCATGCTTGCCAGCGCGGCGATGATAGGCTACGGACAGGGGTTCCAGCCTGTGTGCGGCTTTAACTATGGCGCTGGGAAGTTTGACCGCGTGCGCGCCGCCTTCATCCACAGCTGCAAGGTCTCGACCATCTACTGTACTGTGCTAGCCGTGGCGGGTTTTGTCTTCGCCAAGGAACTGGTATCGCTATTTGTGGAGAGTGACCCCGAGGTGAGCCGCATAGGTGCCGAGGTGCTGCGATATCAGTGCCTGTCGTTTCCCTTGACGGGATTTGTGGTGATGGTGAATATGTACTTGCAGAACATTCGCCGCACCGTGCCTGCCGTCATCATCGCTATGGCTCGTCAGGGCATCTTCCTTATCCCCGCATTGTTCTTGGGCAACTGGCTGCTAGGTTTTCTAGGCGTGGAAATTGCCCAAGCTGTAGCCGACACCGCCTCCTTCCTCCTCGCCATACCCTTGGGAATCAAGACCCTTAGGTCGATGCACGCGTGATGCGCAATTATTAGTTTTTCTCAACTCTCACTTATAAAAAAAACAATTTGGCAAGGATTATTTTCGTCAAATGATCCTTGCCAAGCATTCAATAGGTAATAATTTGTGTGTAAGGTAATAAAAGAATGTTTTGAGGTTTATTCTAAATGCAAAGTTATGCTTTCAAAGTTTTTTCTTATTTAGATTTCTGCATTTGTTTCAAATTAGAAAGTTTTGTTAGTTATGCAATCCAATTGAAAGAAAGCTTGTTGCATCCGCTGTTGCAGCAGCTTAAATAAAAGTTGATGCAAACGATTGCGGTTGCCTTTCCAAAAAAATCCAGACTATGTTTCTGGACATGAAAAAAATGGAAAGTATCAAAAATTCTTCAATGACCTTGTGTTTTTGCGCTGCAAAGTTATGCATAATTTTTGAATAAGCCATACTTTTTGATAAGAATTTTTTTTGCGTCGATGGAATGGCATGGAAATCAGAGGGATACAAAAATATGTTATAAAACATCAAATTTGTGCAGGGTGATTTCATTGCCATCGAAGGTGGCATAGGTGTACTGGCTTATCCAGTCGCCGAGGATGGTCATGGTGCGGTTGCCGTTGAGGGTGGCATGGTGCGCGATGTGGACATGCCCAAACACGTAGTGCTGCATCTCGGGGTGCTCGGTGGCGTGCTCGTTGCAGAAGGTCTCGAGACGCTGGCAGCCTATCTGCTTGTACTTCTCCTCGTGATCCTTTGGTCGCGTGACGCGGTTCTTCGTTGACCAGCCAGTGGCGATGGGATAGGTCCAACGCGGATGCAGGCTGGCATATAGCCACTGGCACACGGGGTTATAGAAGCACCAGCGAGTGAAGCGGTACATGGGTCGTTGATAACCCACGTCATCGCCGTGCGAGAGCAGGAACTGATGTCCCATAATTTCCATCATTGTGTTGCCTTTTAGCACTTTAAGCCCAATTTCGGTGGCGAGGTAGTCGAAGAGCCACACGTCGTGATTGCCGGTAAACCAATAAATCTTAACTCCCGCGTCGGCGAGTTCGGCGAGTTTGCCAAGAAACCTGACATGTCCGCGTGGCACCACATATTTATATTCATACCAGTAGTCCAAGATGTCGCCCATCAAGAATAGCTCGGCGGCATCGTCCTTGATGCTGTCGAGGAAGGCTACCAAGCGGCCTTCGTGCTCACGCTTGTCGGTGATATAACGCGCTCCCAGGTGTGCGTCCGATAGGAAATAGGCTTTTTTCATGCTTATGTGGAGTAGAGGTTTAATCCAGGTCAAATCCGAGCTCTAGTTTCGCTTCGTCGTTCATCATGCGCACGTCCCATTCAGGCTCATACACCAAGTTGACGGTGCATGAGTTGATGCCGTCGATGCTCTCCACTTTTTGGCGCACGTCCTCAAAGATGAAGTCGGCCATAGGACAGTTGGGGGCGGTGAGCGTCATGTCAATAGCCACATCGCCACTATCCTGAAGGTCAATCTTATATACTAGCCCTAGGCTATAGACGTCAACTGGTATCTCTGGGTCAAATACCGTCTTGAGCATCAGTATGATTTGCTCTTCGAGCTTTAGTTTCTGTTCTTGTTCCATTAAAGTGTGAATTTTTCTGGGTGCAAAAGTAGTGAAAAGTTTTCAGTTATTTGTTATAAGGTGCGAGATTTTAGGTTTTAGTTTTTAGTTTTTTGTTGCGATGCCATCGCAACATACTGAACTTGCCATGCTTCTCAATTCCTAGCCCGCTGTTCACGGCTTCTCAATCTCCTGTTCACAGCTTTTTAATCCTTGTTCCTTGTTTTCTTTTGGAGAAGAGGGGGCAAAAATGCTGAAAATGAGAAAAAAACTAAAAAAAACGATAATTTTTGTGCAATTATATGTTCTAATTAAAAAAAAAGTACGATATTTGCACTTGCAAAAAATGAGGGTATCATTTATTTGCTTGTTTTTTAGGCGATTTGCTCGTTTTTGAAGACAATTTGAAGACAAGTGGATAAGTTATGTGGCCTCAAAAATTGAGAGTATAATGATTTTAAAAAATAAACTTTAAATTTTTACTAAAATGACTAAAGCAGATATCGTAAGCGAAATCGCTAAATCAACAGGCATTGACAAGGCCTCAGTTTTGGAGACAATTGAGAAATTCATGGAGACCGTAAAGGATTCACTCGCTGAGGGTGAGAACGTTTATCTGAGAGGTTTCGGCAGCTTCATCGTTAAGACTCGCTCGCAGAAGGTTGCCCGCAACATTTCAGCAAAGACATCAATCATCATCCCAGAGCACAAAATCCCAGCTTTCAAGCCTGCTAAGGTGTTCATGGAGCAAGTTAAGAAATAATCCTTGACACAGAAGTTAAATTCCTAAACATCAATTACAATGCCAAGCGGAAAAAAGAGAAAAGGCCACAAGATGGCTACACATAAGCGCAAAAAAAGACTTAGAAAGAATCGCCACAAGAACAAGAAGTGATTTTTCTAAATGAGTCTATAGGAAGAACAGGCCAATCAATGGGTGCTCTTGTGTGCTTTGTGCCATGACGGGTGACATTAATTGGTTTGTTCTTTTTTATAGCATCCCCTTGCAGGGGACTTGATCTCACTCTCGTAGTGCTGCCTATTAATATATAATAATGTGTGGCGGTAAAGAGAGAGTACACTAAATAATTCACAATGAAAAGTGAACTGATTGTTGACGTTCGGCCCACAAGCATCAGCACTGCCTTACTTGAAGACGGAAGGCTGATGTCGCTACAGAAGGAGGCGCGCGACGCTTCCTATGCAGTGGGTAACCTCTATTTTGCCAAGGTAAAGAAGCTCATGCCAGGCCTGAATGCCGCATTCGTCAATGTGGGATATGGCAAAGAGGCTTTCCTTCATTACCTTGATTTGGGTTCACAGTTCAGCAGCTATTGCGAGTTTGTCAAGCAGGTGAAAGAGAGTGCCGGCAAGCGCCCGGTAAACCTCTCGAAGATGAAACTGCAGCCCGATATCGACAAGCATGGTTCAGTCACCGACGTGCTCACCCAGGGCCAGGAACTGATAGTGCAGATCTCAAAAGAACCGATATCGACCAAAGGTCCCCGCCTGACGACCGAAATCACCTTCACAGGAAGGTTCCTGGTGCTGATACCGTTTAACAACAAGATACTGGTATCGCAGAAGATTAAGGACCGCGCCGAGAAGATGCGCCTGCGCCGTCTGGTGGAGAGCATCAAGCCAAAGAACTTTGGCATCATCGTCAGGACCTCGGCCGAGAACAAGCGCGCCGCCGAGCTAAATAGCGAGCTGAGAGTGCTCATGAAATGCTGGGAAGAGAGTGTGGCAAAAATCAACTACAGCACCGCGCCAAGCCTGCTCTATGAGGAGGACAGCAGGGCAGTGAGTTTGATACGCGACATCTTCAGCCCCGATTTCGAGAGCATCCACGTGAATAATGCTGAGATTTATGAGCAGATTCACAACTACGTGAGCCTAATCGCCCCCGACCGTGGCGACATCGTGAAAATCTATAGCGACGACATGCCCATCTTCGACAAGTTTAATGTCACGAGGCAGATGAAGTCGTCGTTCGGAAAAACGGTTTCGTTCCGTTCGGGCGCATACATAATTATTGAAAGCACCGAGGCATTGCACGTCATCGATGTGAACTCGGGTAACAGGTCACGCAAGACTACCGACCAGGAGAGCAACGCTCTCGACGTGAACCTGCTGGCTGCCGACGAGATAGCGCGCCAGTTCAGGCTCCGCGACATGGGAGGCATCATAGTCATCGACTTCATCGACATGGCAAAGAGTGAGCACCGTCAAGCTCTCTACGACCACATGAAAGAAGTGATGCAGAAAGACCGGGCACGACACAACATCTTGCCACTGAGCAAGTTTGGACTGATGCAGATTACCCGACAGCGAGTGCGCCCCGCACTCGATATCGCCACTAGCGAGACGTGCCCCTCTTGTGGAGGTAAAGGGGAGATCATGCCTTCGCTGCTTTTCACCGACCGCCTCAAGGATAAGCTTGACTACCTTGTCAACGACTTGGGCGTGAAAGGTTTCATTATGTATGTCCATCCATTTGTCGATGCCTATCTCAAGAAAGGCTTTATCAGCCTCTACACGAAATGGCGCAGAGAGTTTGGGCGTAAATTCCGAATCTTGCCCGACCAAGACCTCGCCTACCTGCAATACCGGGTCATCGACAGACACAAGCAGGAAATTGACCTTAGCGAAGAGAAAGACACAAGCAGTTCCTCGAGCAAGAAAGAAAACCGGCTCAGGAAGCAAAACGAGCAAGAAGACGATGGCGAGTAACGCCACACTTCAACACATCCCCGCCAATACCCCGGCGGGGATGTCTTTTCTAATGCACAATGCTTAATTAATGCACAATGCAGAATGCAGAATGCTGAATGCATAATGCTGAATGCAGAATCTATGTGAACTTAACTACTCCTATCCACTCCTAGTCATTCCTATCCACTCCTATCCACTCCTATCCACTCCTAGTCATTCCTATCCACTCCTAGTCTTACCAGCTAGCGAAGAAGGTGACGAGCAGTGGCACGCTGAAATCGACGATGAAGCCGTGGAAGATGGAGACTATAACGAAGTCCTTGCCGCAGGCGCGGGTGAGGATGGGGAGCGTGGTGTCCATCGTTGTGGCGCCGCCCACCGAGATGGGTGCCAATTTGCCGAACCATCGCACCATGAGCGGCGCGCCAAGCAGGGTGATGACCTCACGCACGATATTCGCCAGCAGCGCCACAGTGCCAAGTTCGGCACCTTTATATTGGGTGATGAGCACGCTCGAGAGCGAGTAGTATCCCATTCCCGAGCCTACGGCGAGGCAGTCGCTGAGCGAGCGGTGGGGGAGTAGGAGAGTGGTGATGGCGCATCCTGCCAGAGTGCCCACGATGGTCATGAGCGGCAGCAGCATGTATAGGCGGTTGAGGCGTCGGAATTTCTTGAAGATTTCGGAGTCGTTGCCAATCATGAAGCCCACCAGGAAGATAAGGGCGCACAGCGTGATGTAGCTGATGTTGCCCAGGCTGCTCATGGGTGGCAGCAGATGGGTGACACCCACGATGATGCCTGCCACGAAGAAAGCTACTATAATCAGGCTCCCTTTCATCGCTTGCCTCCTTCCTTGCGCCTGATGAACTTCCACAGCGCCCACGCTAGAGCTATACTGCCCGCTGTGCCGGCAATAGATAGCAGCACCGCCTCCAGCCCCAGATCCTTGAGTCCATTGATGACCGCAGGGTTCTCGCCCGCTTCCACGCCCAGGAAGAACAGCAGCGCCCACACCAGCACGACGAGTAGCGCGTTGATGAACGTGAACGTGCGCTTGCGCAGTAGCCATCCTGTGGCTATGCCCGCTGCCATTATGAGAATTATCTGTAGCATAAACCGCTGCAAATGTAAGCATTTGCCCGCAATCTGCAACTATCATCGGCTAAAAAAGTTGGAGCGAAGCTCAAAATGCACTATCTTTGTAGTAAATTTTTACAAGAACAAACGATATATATGGAAACAAGAAAACATCTGGCAGCCGAGAGAAAGAAAACGTGTAACTGCGCTCAGGCAGTGATAGCTACCTACGCCGACCTGGCAGGCATAGACGAGGAGACTGCGATGGCGATGGGCAACGCCTTCGGTAGCGGCATGGGAAACATGGAAGGCACCTGCGGAGCGCTAACAGGAGCGGCAATAGTGGTAGGGCTTGCAACTCGTGACAAGATGCGCTCACGCAAAGTGATGAGCAAGATAATGACCGAGTTCCAGGCTCGCAACGGCGCCACACAGTGCAAACTGCTGAAAGGTGTTGGTACCGGCCAAGTGCTGCGCTCCTGCGAAGGCTGCGTCGCCGATGCCAGCGAACTCCTTGAGAACGAGCTTTTCTTGAGGTGATTGTTTAAGGGTTATAGCTTAACTAGAAAATCTAGAACCTCTAGAACCTCTAGAACCTCTAGAACTTCTAGATCTATAGAGACATGCTTTAGAAAAAATTTTTACCCAAGATTAAACCCTATCGCATTTTCATTGTCAAACGCCACAAAACGGGTGAAAAACTGGTGGCGCAGGAGAGCGCGGCGACCAGCGTTTTGGGTCAAAAAGTGTGACGTGGCATTTCGGCGAAAACACTCATGATTGTTACCGAAAAGTCTCATAAATATTCAGAGAAATGAGACGCGAAAAATCGATGAAATGTGCTGTCGCACTGTTAAAAAAGGTCATTTTGTGTTTCTAAGTTACTAGTTTTAAGCCTCGTTAAGTTATTTTTGCACAAAAAATGGGAGTTTGTGGACAAAATATTGGTTTTTTGCTTTTCTATTTGAAAAATAATGCCTTACTTTGCACCGCAAAATTTGGAAATAATTTATTTAACAATTTAAAATTCATACAATTATGTCAGAAATTCAAGAAAGAGTAACAGCGATTATCGTTGAGAGATTAGGTGTTAGTGAGTCACAAGTCACTCCCGAGGCAACATTTGCACAGGATCTTGGTGCCGACAGCCTCGACACTGTAGAGCTCATTATGGACCTTGAGAAGGAATTTGACATTACTATTCCCGATGCAGAAACCGAGAAGATTCAAACAGTGGGCGACGCTGTTTCTTTCATCGAGGCTGCTAAAGCTTGATAGAAACTCATATCCTATTTTATGGAATTAAAGAGAGTTGTGGTAACAGGTCTTGGTGCCATCACTCCACTGGGAAATGACGTAGAAACCACTTGGAAGAACGCCATTGACGGAGTGAGCGGTGCAGGACCTATTACTCATTTTGATGCCTCATTGTTCAAGACACAGTTTGCCTGTGAGGTCAAGAACTTTAATGTGGAGGAGTATATGGAGCGCCGCGACGCACGTCGCATGGACCTATACTGCCACTATGCCATAGCAAGTGCCACTCAGGCTCTTGCCGACTCTAAGCTTCTTGACGACGAGAAGGTTGACCGCAACGAGATAGGAGTCATCTATGGTTCTGGTATCGGCGGCCTTCACACCTTTGAGCAAGAGGCTGGCTACTATGCCAAGAACGAGGAGAAGGGTCCTAAATACAACCCATTCTTTATCCCGATGATGATTGCCGACATCGCTGCCGGCCACATCTCGATAAAGTGGGGGCTGCGTGGCCCTAACTTTGGTATCGTGTCGGCTTGCGCCACATCGACCAACGCCCTTATCGACGCTTTCAACTACGTGCGCTTGGGCAAGGCAACAGCTATCATCACTGGTGGCTCGGAGGCAGCTATATATCCTGCTGGAGTGGGTGGCTTCAATTCGATGAGAGCCATCTCCACCCGCAACGATGACCCTGCCACCGCTTCGCGTCCCTTTAGTGGCTCTCGCGACGGTTTCGTGATGGGCGAGGGCGGCGTGACGCTCGTCTTTGAGGAGCTGGAGCACGCTCTGGCACGCGGTGCGAAGATTTATGCTGAGGTGATTGGCGGCGGCATGAGTGCCGATGCCTATCACATCACCGCCAGTCATCCCGAGGGCCTTGGCGCATCGCTCGTGATGGAGCGCGCCCTGAAGGATGCGGGAATCGCTGCCAACGAGGTTGACTATATCAACGTGCACGGCACATCCACTCCCATTGGCGACCTCAGCGAGGCACAGGCTATAATCGAGGTGTTTGGCAAGCATGCCTATGACCTGAACATCAGCTCCACCAAGTCGATGACCGGTCACATGCTCGGAGCCACTGGCGCTATGGAGGCTCTGTTCTGCGTGAAGGCCTGTCAGGAAGATATCGTTCCTCCCACCATCAACCACATTGACGGTGACAACGACGAGAACATCGACTACAACCTCAACTTCACTTTCAACAAGGCTCAGCGCCGTGAGGTGAAAGTGGCATTGTCCAACACCTTCGGCTTCGGCGGTCACAACGCCAGCCTTATCGTGAAGAAGTATTGATTTGTTGAACTTTTTTGAAAAGGTAACAACCACTTTAGGATTTACCATCACAGTGGAGTGCTATGGCGGTTTTGCCTGTTAATTAAAGACTCCACGACCTTGTTTGACAGAATCATATCAGTCATAAAGTTCCTTTTCGCTAAGGAAAAGGAACTTTATGTTTTTATTCATGGCATAACAGGGTTCTATCCGCTTCACATTGAGTATTATAAGTTGGCGTTAGTACACCGCTCCATGCCAGTGAAGACTGCCGACGGGCGATGGGCCAACAATGAGCGTCTGGAGTTCCTGGGCGACGCTATCCTCGACGCGGTGGTGGGCGCTTACCTCTACGATCGATACCCAAAGAAGCACGAGGGATTTCTCACCAGCACGCGCGCCAAGATTGTGCAGCGCGAGAGCTTGAACCGCATTGGCAAAGTGTTCCGCCTGGAGTCGCATGTGAGGGCATCGACACACTCGTCGAGTCACAACTCCTACATCAGCGGCAACGCCGTCGAAGCGCTCGTGGGCGCTATATATCTCGACCGAGGCTATGAGGCCTGTAAGCAATTCATAGAGAAGAAGATAATTGCCGAGAATCTCGACCTACGTGAACTCGTCAAGACCGAGCAGAACTACAAGTCGCGACTCATAGAGTGGACGCAGAAGTACAGGGTGCAAATCGAGTTCCAACTCGTCGACACCATGAATGATGCTCAGGGAAACCCAGTGTTCCGCACCGCCGTGTTGCTAGGAGGCATCTTTGCCGCCGACGGCGAGGGCTACAGCAAGAAAGAGTCGCATCAGGCTGCCAGCAAGAAAACCTATGAGCGACTGAAAAAAGACCAAATATTCCGCGAGCAAGCCCTCTCAACTGCCACGCCTACCTAATGTGCTAAATCGTAATCACAAAATCCTTATAAAATATGAAAAAGATACTTTTATTACTGGCAATCATGCTGCCCTTTGTTCTCACTTCTTGTGGTGACGACAATGACGTGCTGTCGGCTATGGAACAAGACCTAGTGGGCGAATGGGCAATTACCAACTCCTCGGGCTCACAAGCCGATGAATATCATTTTGTCTTTAACAAAGAACGCACTGGCTCACGCAGGCATATCGTGAATGGAGAAGTGGCTACCGACGTGCCATTCAAATGGACCTTGGAAGGCAACAAATTGACTCTTAATTATGCCGGCCAGCAGCTCGTCTTGGAAATTACCCTGACAGTCAGTAAGCTGCATGTGGTATATGTAGGCACTGGAGCCACCGAAGACTACACAAGAGTAGTAGTCTCCGAGGAATAAAAGGATATTCATTAAAACAAAAATTCCCAGCAACAACGGGATATTTTGAATGGCCACTTTGTCACCGTGAACGAGGCTGGGTCAATAATAAGAAACAACTGATTTTAAGAGGAATCAGTTGTTTTTGCTACTATTCAGTTCAAGTTTTAGAACTGGAATCAGAATTTATATCTTAATCCCGCCACGAGGATGCCTTGCTCGCCGCAGCCCAGCTCGAGGAAGCCCCTGAACGCACTGCCGAATTCGGCTCCCACTAGCGAGGCTTGCCAGCCAACCGCAACCGACGTTTTTTTGTTGTCGTTGCCAGTGTCCATGCCAAAGATTATGCCGAGCGCCATTTTTGAGTACATGCTGAAGTGCTCTCGGTTCAGCCAGTTATACTTCACGGCTGGCATCACGCTGATGTAATGACTGCGGGCGTTGTCGGTGTCGCTCCATTTACAGGTGCCATACGTGCCCACAAGCCCCACACCTAACGCCGACTTGAGCCGATAGAAATATTCTATGCCGAAGGCTCCGATGTAGCTGGTTTGCTTGCCAATGTAGATTCCACTAAGATAGGAAGAGCTCAAATCGGTGAATGAGCCTAAACCATAGGAGATGCCCACCTCGTTTTTCCAATCATCTTGGGCATTGAGGGTGAGAGTCGCTGCCATAGCAAGGGCTAAAATGAGAAAGAATTTTTTCATAATGTTGCGATTTTATTGGTTAATAGTAGTTTTTTTGCAAATGTACTACAAAAAATGAAATGAAAAACACTTTTGGATGAGATTTCTTGTATTATACGGTGCCAAGAAAGGTTAATGAATATTCAAAATCACCGAAAAGTAAGTGAAGGTGAAGAAAAATCACTACCTTTGCACTCTCAAAACTAAGAATATGGCAAGTAAAAAGGATTTTGTTCAATATATCGCCGATCAATGCAGCGGTGCAGGTGAGATAACGACCCGAAAGATGATGGGCGACTATTGCATTTACTGCAATGGAAAGTTATTTGGACTTATCTGTGACGACAGATTCTTTATTAAGCCGACTGAGCAAGTGATACCGTTACTCAAGAGCGTAGAACTCGTCCCTCCTTATTATGGTGCAAAAGACTACTTCTACATATCCGATGTTGATGAACACGATTATTTAGCAATGCTCACTAAGGTGACTTGCGAGGCTCTTCCTGACCCTAAGCCAAAGAAGTCTCGAAAATAGATCTCAGAAATGAAGAAAGTTACAGAAATAAGGTTGGTTCCGCTTACCATTAATGACCGTGAGCAGTTTATTCGTGACAACCAAGAGGCTTTCAAGTATGGTGCCACCGAGGAGTTCGGCATGCGTGACAATCACTTCGAGGAAAAAGGCGAGATTATCTCACGCGACACCATCGAACATTCCATTGATGGCGAAAATGCCGAGGCATACAGGATTATGCTCGGCAATGAGAAAGTAGGTGGAGTGGTGATCAGCGTGGTTGACGACAAGGGTGAGCTGGAATTGCTTTTCGTGTCGCCAAAGGCTCACAGCAAGGGCATAGGCTACAAAGCGTGGTGCCAGGTGGAACAACTGCACCCCGAAGTCAAGGTATGGGAAACGGTCACCCCTTATTTCGAAAAGCGCAATATTCACTTTTATGTAAACCGATGCGGCTTCCATATTGTTGAGTTTTTCAACAGTTATCACCCAGACCCAAACGACCATGACAATATGGATGATGATGGCGACGGCATGTTCCGTTTCCAGAAAGTCATAGAATAACTCAGCGTCTTTTTAGAGCCAAAGCGGTTGAGTTACCTTTGCGTATCTCAACCGCTTAGATTAACGTGAGTTCAACGAATTTGTTGCTTGATAATCATTGCGTTAGCAGCTCCCCCTCTAAGGTGGAGTGGGCCTGCGGTTCTAGGTTTGCTTCATTAGGTGTTTTCTCAGTTTGCTGCACATGGGAATGAAAATAATCACCGACACGATTCCGGCAATCAAGGCGCAAGTCACAGGAACAATCAGGCTGAAGAGCATGTCAACCTCCTCCTTGGCAATGACAATCGAGAACCACTTGATTGCCTGGCGGCGTAACACGATAAAGACGGTTCTTGACGCCTTGGCCATATACTTGGGACCAATGCGTTTCACCAGCTGCCGCACCAGCCATCCCACTGCGCTCTTCATCTTCTGTAACAGTGGGTACTTGCCAAGCATTAGCCCTGAGCTCTCTATTGCCACGACCTTCTGCACAGTCTTGGTCTCATCGGAGTGTTCGTCGTCAGGCGTGCCATATAGCAGAAGGATGCGCTGCATAGCCATGTAGAGACACGCTTGGAAGAATGCGATGTCAATTACGCAGCCTATCACAATCCCCATGATGCTCTCGGGAAAACAGGTGATGAACGACATCAAAAACACCATCGAGCCAAAAGCCCATTTTATCGACTTATACTGCTTCTTCTTCTGCTTGTCGGTAAGAACGCTCGACAATGATGTCTCCAGAGCCTTGCGGCACATCTCATCCTCGTTGTCACGACAGAAGCGATGCACCACCTTGCGCGTGTATCTTTCTTTGTTGAGACGCACTACATTGATTCTAAGCACGAGCGACAGCAACCACGCGTACTTATCCAAACAATAATCAATCAGTTTTTTTATCTTGTCGAGCAAAGCAATCAATTTTAAGATGCAAAAATAGACAAAAATCTCAATATATGAGCCTATCGAGATGAGAAATGTTTTTCTTCAGAGGAAAGTGTTTGCTTCTTATTACTTTGCCGTTTCCAAAAAGCCATAGAATAGCTCCTTACTTCTTTTAGGCATCAAGCAAGCGCAGGACAGTTACCAACGGCTGATGAATAATAAATCTCCAAAAAACAACGAAAGTGAAGAATATTTCTGCAAAACTTAATTTTTAAGTTAATTTATTTGGTGTATTTAATTCTATGACTTATCTTTGCACCGAGATAACTTATAAGTTAAGAATGAGACAGCATTATTACATAGATTTAGTTGAAGAATATCTAATGTGAATTTCTACAGCATTCATTTGGAGGGCGAGGAACTTTCTGAATTAGAGCGTTTTTTCGAGGAATTCCCTGTTGGAAGTGAATATTACGAAGATATTGATGTAGTCATATCTTGGCTCGACATCATTGCCGAGCGAGGTGCGTTGGAGCGGTATTTTCGTCCCGAAGGCCATTATGGTGACGGCGTTGGCGTAATACCGATTGACGTTGGCAATAAAGTGAGATTGTATTGCTTACGATTGTCCGACAAGATTTTGGTGTTCGGTAATGGTGGTGTGAAAGATGCCCCTACCTGGGAAGAAAGCGAACAACTCGCTCCCTATGTCAAACTATTGATTGATACTAGCCGTTTTATTTCATCGAGGATTAAAGACGGTACAATAGTTTTAGTGGATACAGAAATTGTTGGGAATTTAAACTTTAGCAGAGATGAAACGGAGTAAAGTAATTGAGGAACGCCGCCGACACGTCAACCCCGAAGTGAAAGAACGCGTTGCACTCTCATTTCAGATTGTTGACCGCATCCACGAGATACTTGTGGTGCGAAACCTGCGGCAAAAAGACCTAGCGATCATGCTTGGCAAGAGCGAGGCGGAGATAAGCAAATGGATGCGTGGCACACACAATTTCACTATTGATACTGTTGTGGCAATAGAAGAAGCGTTGCAGGCTCCAATTTTACAGGTGTGTCATGAGGGAGAGATACCATACGTTGATATGTAGCTCAGAAACTCGCTCTTCAACTTCTATTCGGAACTTGCTGAAATGTATGAAATATCCTGAAAATACATGTAAATAATAAATAATATGAAATACATAAAACTTTTAGTATTTGCAGCTATCTTACTGCTTTGCTCCATCGAGATGGCTTCGTGTAATGGCAACGACGAGCCTTCAAAGCAAAACTATGACGGCACTCCGCTTGTTATTCTTGACACAGACATCGGCTCATCGACCGATGACCTGTTTGCCCTAGAAATGCTATACTACTACCATAATGAGGGGAAATGCAAGTTTCTTGGCGTGGTGGTTGACCGCATGGGCGAACATTGCGCTGCCATTGCCGATGTGATGAACACATACTTCGGTCACCCCGAAGTGCCCATCGGACTAGTGCGCAATGGTATTGCCTCGCCGCAAGTTTGGATTGATTACAGTGCGCTACCTTTCTATACGGGCAGTGACGGCACGCCGATGTTCCGCCGTTCAGTTAGCGACTATAACACTCTGCCTGATGGATGGCAACTTTACCGTCGCTTGCTCGCCGCGCAGCCCGACCATTCAGTCAGCATCTGCTCTATCGGCTTTGTCACCGCGCTATCGCAGCTTTTGGCTTCTTCGGCCGATGAATATTCACCGCTCAATGGTGTAGAGCTAGTGCGAAAGAAAGTCAAATGCCTCTACATCATGGGGGGAGTCTTCGGCGAATCGGTTGAGCCTGATTTCAACTTCGCTCAGGGCATCACTTTTGCCCAAGAATTCTTCCGCCTATGGCCGAAAGATGTAGATATGATATTTTCGCCCATGGAAGTGGGGCAAGGCATCGAGTATAAACCCGAGCAGGTTGTCGCCGATGTTAGTTGGACTGACATTCACCCAATTAAGCAGGTCTACACGCAGTGCAACTGCAACACTGGGCAAATGATGTGGGACCCTATGGCTGTCATCAATGCAGTTGAGGGCGACGAGGAGTTCTCGTTATCGCAGCGTGGCACAGTCAGTCTCACTTCGCAAGCCGAAACGATTTTCACACCCGATGCTAAGGGCAACTGCCGCTACCAACTCCCTGGCTCAAGTGATTGGAACAGCTCGATGCTGGAGAAAATCCGCAAGGTAAATATCTCTTTAGTTTATTAGAATAAAGAATACCTTTTTAGATAAATGACACAACTCCATATTTTTGCGTAAAAAATCGCATAATTATGGAGTTAAGATTTAATCGTGTATAGCGGCATCTTCGAGCCGATCATTACATACGATGGCATTGTATGCGGAAATTGAGTGCTGTTCAGAGAAGAATTGTAAGCTGAATTCTTTATCGGGAACCACAATGATGACATCAAAGAAGAATGGTTAAAATACAAGAAATTTTAAAAGAGATGAGGATACGATTTTTATAAATGGAATATTTTGTATATTTGCACTCATTATGAAAATATTAAAGGTTCCGATGTTCTATGTGTGGAGCAGACTTTATGGTCATACCCACACTCTATCACCTCGTGGAACAAGTGCCTATTGGCTGGCGAGCTTTAAAACCTCGCCACCAGAATACCTCTCGGAATGCATGCGCCTACTGCGTGAGGGAGAGATACCATACGTCGATATGTAGCTCAGAAATTCATTAATCAACTTCTACTCGAATCTTGCTGAAGCATACAACCTATAAATCTCAAAAAAATGCATTGCTTAAACAAAAAACGCATTAATAAAAGACTTCCCCGAAACGACTTCGCTTCGGGGAATTCCTTTGTTAAAGCATAAAAAACTGAAAAATATCTCGATAAAAAACTGTAATCGTTATTGAAAAATATCGTTGAAGATACCATCAAAATATTTCAAACGAAACTCAATTCATCGTTTTATCAGTATAATTGTATCGCTTTTATTATCTTGTTTAATCAATAATTTTATTGTGTCGCTAGGAATAGCACCATTTACATAATCAAATTGAACACGCTCATAACAACTCCCCTGACACATCACACTATCACTAGGGACATTGAGTATAGCCATATATAAATCTGACAAATCTGGAACACCACTGTCTTCTTCATATGCTGTAGGCATTGGTACCTCAAGGGGGGCTTGCTCTATGTACAAAGAATAAAAATCATTCCAATCGTAAGGACCACTATTCTCCAATTTTATAAACTCATCACTAAATAGGCTCTTGCGTCTATATTTACATTCATGAATTACAAAGACATCATCGATTGCCGAAGAGTTGTCGGCAACAAATCTCTCTGGAATCATGCGATATGGAATTGTGTCATACGTTGCACGATTCATGTATTCGCTGTATCCTTTGCGACCACCAAGCATAAAGCCGATTGCAAACAATATTAAGATTAAAACGTTAAAGATAATTGTTGCAAGCATTAGCGAGCGAAGTCTCTTTTTTACTGTAAAAAAAATTAAAAAAATCAAACATATGAAAGAGAGTATCCATAAAGGAACACAAAAAATAAACAATCCTATGGGAGAGACATCTGACGAAAAAAGGGAATACCCACATCCGATTGCCAGTAAAGCCAACTGAACAATTAACAAAATTTTAAGTCCTAAATAACGCTTCATGATAACTTCTATATCTGTACAGTGCAAAATTAGGGATTGTAGTTAAGAATTGCAAGTTTTTAGGCTGGTGATTGATGAAAAGTAATGATTTTAATAGGTATAGTGGGCGTATCGCTCACTATTCATTGTTTTTGCTGGGCTCTCCGCTGTCTCTGCTTAAGAATTCTATGTGATGTTCCCATAACAATTTCCTTGAAGTTATCATTGCCGTACTGCTGTCGCTGATGTATAACTGTTTTCCGGCACAAAGTTAGTGCGAGCCGCTCCCGACAAGGCCCAGGTCGGGTTGACCTGAAAATAATCCACAAAATTTAGTTCTGCGCCCGAAATTTTGCCTGCCCCGAGGGGTGGATTTTTTCGGTCAAGCCTTGTCTAAAGGTCGCTTCCCTCGCCAAACTGATATTGCACCGAAAAAAGATTATACGCGACATACGTAGACAATGATTATTGGATAAAAATGGCTGCGCCTCAACTCATGCAAGCATGGTTCTGCTCTCAGCTTGCACATTTATTCACTTCAATAAAATTTTTCAGTTATGAGAACATCAGTAAACATACCATTCTTTGTATCACCAGAGTCAGCTGCGAGCACAGCATCGAAAAAAGATTACCGCTCTACCGCATACAATAATTATTGCATAAAATCGGCTGCGCCTTGGCATTGTTCAAGCGAGCTTGACGATGCTCAAGACTTGCACGATTTTTCTGCCGACTTGGTGGACTTTGACAACGAGGTTTGCACCTTTGAGGTTGAGGCACGCACCGAGAGCGAGGCAAGCGAGCAATGCGCATCGCCTTTGAGATGGGCATCCAAGTTAGTTACATCAACATCTATAAAGTATAAATTTTCAATTCACATATTTATTCACTTCTAATTTTTACTACTATGGCAAATTTAGTTTTAGCATCTAAGAGAGAGTTAAAGAGCGGCATGTTTTGGCACGTTTACCGCAGTGAGAACAACAACAAGAGCGAGGAGTTTTACTTCGCCAACCCCCTCAAGGCGTTGCGTTACGCCTTCATCCTGCGCTCACGTCACAATGCCATTATCCCTAAGGGAGTCTATGGCAAGCCGATGGCAGACGTGAAGGCAAGCAAGCCCGAGAGCACCGAACCCGCCACCGCACCGGTGGAGAGCACCGCCCAAGAGAGCGCACCGGCACAAGCCGAGAGCGCACCCAAGAAGAAAGGCGCACGCAAGCGCACCGCCAAGAAAGCGAACACCGAACCAAACACCGAGAGCAAGTAACAATATTGTCTAACGAGGTGGGGAGAAGATCCCCACCTTACAAAGAAACCCTTTTCAACTATGGTACAAATCAATGATTTTGAGTGGAAGGATGGCAGCAAGCTGCCCGAGTGCAGTCTGACACATCTAGGCATCGAGACAAGCCACGAAGTAATCGCAGTCATCGAGGACAACGGCTACCGCAGTACTCTCGTACTGCAATACCATCTGCGCCGAGGATGGGAGTACGCTAACGGAGTGGAGCTGAAGGCAGTCTTCAAGGATGCAGTTATTTTGCAGTGGTCCTATATCCCTAGACCCGTGCAACGATGGCAAGAGAGTTTTAACGAGTAATTAACCCCGAGGTGGGCGAACCTTCGCCCACCTCTCAAAGAAACCCGAGACTATGATTTACCACAAGATGACCGACCGAGACCTGGAGAGACTGCAGAGCCTGGCAGTGGAGGCCGCCCTTATAGTGCAGGACTATAGACCAGCTGGAACCGACACTATAGAGTGGATGGCGCAGTGTGACCAGTACCGAGAACTGGCGATGATGGGCAGCTACTGCCTTCTTGAACTCACGACACGAAACAAGGAGAAATCCCCGGCAACCTCTCAGTTTCCGTGTTTTGAATAATACTTTCCTCTTCGAGCTGTCGGCTCAAACTGGCTTTCATTTCCGCCCATGTCACTGGTTAATTTGCAGACGGGGTATAATCCACCACCATAGTCACGGGGACAGGTACTTAGGTATGAAGGCTGCTATGACTCAGGCACCTGTCCCCACGGCTATCGTTGCTGGCAAAGTTCTTCGCACTATCAAACACGCTGCCACTTAGTTCAGGTAATCATCAACAGCATTGTTGCGTGAAGTGACTTGATTCTTCATGTTTTGGATATTACTTTCGAATTGTCCCGGCATAAGATAAGTGTAGCCTTGCCGTTCCGCTGTGGCGTATGGCCTGATAATGGACGCCCAACTGTCGTATTTCGCTTGCATTGTAGATGGCACGAAGCATTCGTCGCAAAATTTACGTAGATATTGTTTATACGTGCTCTTGTATTCGCTGTCGTTCATCAAATAATAAATGAACGGCCATCTGTTTGTAACCTCCGTCAGGTCAAGTGACAATGCCGTGTGGTTACCGACACCGTCGTTGAATGCTTCGTTGCTGTCCCACGGAATCCAAGTCAAGACTCCGTTGCCCTCACCGTCATAAAGATAGTAGTTGTGAGTCATATTGCCGTAGGTGTCCCAATTTTGCATCACAGTGTTGGCGGCGAGCCATTTCAGGAAGATGTCGACATTGAATACGGATTCCAATTGTGTGCGCCAAGCCTCCCTGTCGGAGTTCATCAGCTCGGTGTTGTTAATGGCATTATACAAAGCCTCTGCATCGCTGCAATCGACAACATCCTCATTGGTTTTCTTATATGTGTACATATCGGCTGCAGAGTAGCTTCCGAGTTCAAACGTGGCTATGTCACTCTCTGGTTTGTACAGGTTCCCTTTGCTTGACGAGAAGAATGTCTTGTTCTTTATCAATGTGTTATCGACTTCTTCCACCATGGTGTAGAGACCGAAGTACTGTGGGCCGTTGCCATCTCCATTGTCTATGTAAACCTCATAGTATGACGTACAAGCGGCAGGCACGCCGAAAGACCTGAAAAGGTCGGCGGCCATTTTTTCGTGGAGAAACGACCCATCGTTATAGTTGTTGTTAAGGTTAAGTTGTTTGAAGCCATAAAACCGCTGATTCTGATACTCATCGGGCATTTCCTCTTCAAACTCATCAAAATCCAGTTTCAACGACAGTTTGCCATTGCC
>CALGGO010000041.1 GCA_937916085.1 uncultured Prevotellaceae bacterium
AAGTTAATCTAAACTTTTCCGACTGCAAAAATAAAAGAGGCGCAGCCTAATTTATCCAAAATTAGCTTTTTTTCAAACAATTGCAAACAAAAATGCGATTAAGCAAGTTAAAGCTTGTGCTTGCACAAAGCCTTGCGAGCGTGAGCATTTTATCACAAACCGTTCACGGATGAAAATTGTTAATAACTTATTGTGGAAATATTTTGCGAGTGGGAATGTTTTGCTGTAACTTTGTCACTCGCGTTGCTCGCTGGTTGTGCCGCTTCGCTAGTTTGCCGCTCAGCAAGCTAAGCTAGTTTGCGGCAGAATAGCGAGCAACGCGAGCGGCAGTCTCACTTACAACTTAACACTTATCAATAATATGTTTCCGTTTATTCATCTTCACGTGCACTCACAATATTCGCTGCTCGACGGGCAGGCGCCGGTGCAGGGCATCGTCGATAAGGCTATCGCCAACGGGATGCGCGGCGTGGCACTCACCGACCACGGCAATATGTATGGCATCAAAGAGCTGCACGACTATGTGAACAAGAAGAACGCCGACGTGAACGGCGCCATCAAGCAGCTCAAGAAAAAACTCGAGGAGGAGCAGACGAAGGACGCCCCCGACGCCGATGCCCTAGCCACCCTCAACGATGCCATAAAGGAGCAGCAAGGCAAGCTGTTCAAGCCCATCTTCGGCTGCGAGGCCTACGTCGCCAACGAGGACATGCACTCCCACACCGACAAGCGCGACATAGGGCGCCACCTCATCTTGCTCGCCAAGAACCTGCAAGGCTACCACAACCTCATCAAGATAGTGTCGCGGGCATGGACCGAAGGCTTCTACAGCCACCCCCGCACCGACCATAATGAGCTTGCCGCTTACCATGAGGGAATAATATGCTGCTCGGCGTGCCTCGGTGGCGAGGTGCCGCAGCTCATCATGAACGGCGACATCAACGGCGCCCGTGAGACGATAAAGTGGTTCAAAAGCGTGTTTGGCGACGACTACTACCTGGAGCTGCAGCGCCACAAAGCCACTGTGCCCAATGCCAACCACGAGACGTTCCAGAGGCAGCAAGAGGTGAACGCCGTGCTGCTGCAGCTGAGCAAGGAGCTTGGGGTGAAGGTGATATGCACCAACGACTCCCACTTCCTCAACGAAGACGACGCCGACGCCCACGAGCGCCTGGTGCTGCTCTCTACCGGCAAGCGCATGAGCGACGAGCACACCCTGCTCTACACCAAGCAAGAGTGGTTCAAGACCCAGGAGGAGATGAACGCGCTCTTTGCCGACGTGCCCGAGGCGTTGCAGAATACCATGGAGATTCTCGACAAAGTGGAGCTCTACTCCATCAACCATGAGCCCATCCTGCCCGACTTCCCCTTGCCCGACGGCTTCGACAATGAGGACGACTACCTGCGATACCTCGTGTATGAGGGCGCTAAGGAGCGATGGCCCAATATGGACGATGAGCACCGCGAGCGCATCGACTTCGAGCTGGAGACCATCAAGAAGATGGGGTTCCCGGGCTACTTCCTAATTGTGCAGGACTACATACGCGTGGCGCCGTCGCTGGGATGCTCGGTGGGACCCGGGCGTGGCTCGGCGGCAGGCTCGGCGGTCGCCTACTGCTTGGGAATCACCAAGATCGACCCCATCAAGTATGACCTGCTCTTTGAGCGCTTCTTGAACCCCGACCGCATCTCGCTGCCCGATATCGACGTGGATTTCGACGACGACGGCCGCGCTGCCGTGTTCAAGTATGTGACCGATAAATATGGCGCCGAGAAGGTGGCTCACATCATCACCTACGGCACTATGGCAGCCAAGATGGCGATAAAAGACGTGGCGCGAGTTCATGACCTGCCCATCTCCGAGAGCAACCGCCTGGCAGGCTTCATCCCTTCCCGTCCCAACGAAATGCCCGAAGACGAGAAAGGCAACAACTATAAGATCACCATCAAGAACTGCCTCAAGTGCTTTCCCGAGTTCCGACAAGAGCTTGACAACCAAAATCCCATCGTGGGCGACACCATCCGTTATGCCGAGAAGCTTGAGGGCAACGTGCGAGGCACCGGCGTGCATGCCTGTGGCATGATTATAGGCCGTGACGATATCACCGACTATGTGCCTGTGAGCACCGCTCTCGACAAGGAAGACAAGGACGGCTCACGCATCGTGGTGACACAGTATGAGGGCAGCGTGATAGAGGAGACGGGGCTTATCAAGATGGACTTCTTGGGGCTGAAGACACTGTCAATCATCAAAGACGCCCTTGCCAACATCAAGCAAACCCACGGCATCGACATCGATATAGAGAAGATTCCCATCGACGACCCCAAGACCTACCAACTGTATTGCGATGGCAAGACCACGGGAACATTCCAGTTTGAGTCGGCAGGTATGCAGAAGTACCTCATGGAGCTTAAACCCAGCACTTTCGAGGACCTGATTGCGATGAATGCCCTCTATCGCCCAGGACCAATGGCTTATATCCCGCAGTTCATCGCCCGCAAGCACGGCCGTGACCCTATCACCTACGACTTCCCTGAGATGGAGAAATATCTCAAGGACACCTACGGCATCACAGTCTATCAGGAGCAGGTGATGCTCCTGTCGCGACAGCTGGCGGGCTTCACACGTGGCGAGAGCGACGTGCTGCGCAAGGCGATGGGAAAGAAGCAGAAAGACAAGCTCGACAAGCTCAAGCCCAAGTTCCTGAAGGGAGGAGAAGAGCGTGGCCACGACACCAAGACCCTAGAGAAAATATGGAGCGACTGGGAGGCCTTCGCGTCCTACGCCTTCAACAAGAGCCATGCCACCTGCTATAGCTGGATAGCTTATCAAACCGCCTATCTCAAGGCTAATTACCCCAGCGAGTACATGGCTGCCGTGCTCAGCCGCTCGGGCGATGTGGAGAAGATGACCAAGTTTATGGACGAGTGCAAAGCCATTGGCGTGAAGGTTATGGGACCCGACATCAACGAGAGCTTCAAGTCATTCAGCGCCAACAAGGAAGGCATTATCCGCTTTGGACTCAACGGCATCAAGGGCTTTGGTTCCAACGCTGTAGATGCCATCATCGATGAACGGGAGGAGCATGGACCCTTCAAAGACATCTATGATGTGGTGGAGCGAGTGAACCTCTCGGCGTGCAACAGGCGAGCAATCGAGTCGCTGGCTCTCGCGGGAGCTTTCGACAGCTTTGAAGTGCAGCGTGAGGCATTCTTCGAGAAGAACACTAAGGGCGAGGACTTCAGCGAGGTGCTCGTCAGATATGGCCAGCAATACCAGCAAGACAAGAGCAGCCGGGCCACCAGCCTCTTTGGCGACATGATGGAATCTTTCACCTCCAAGCCTCCCACTCCCAAAGTGGAGCCGTGGCCCAACATGGAACGGCTGTCGCGGGAGCGAGAGCTGGTGGGCATCTACCTCTCGGCGCATCCGCTTGACCCATTCTTCATGGAGATGAAATTTGGCTGCAACTCCACCATCAAGAACTTCGTTGAGACAGGCGAGAGCCATCTGGGGCACGAGTATGTTCTTGGTGGTGTGGTGACCGATTATACCGAGCGACCTTCTAAACGTGGCAACAACTTCGGCATCCTTAAGATAGAAGACAAAACTGGCACCGCCGAATTTATGATTTTTGACAAGGTGTTTGCCGAATATCGCAACTATTGCATTCCTGGCACGGCAATTGCAGTGAGATGCAAGTACGAGATGAACACTTATAGCAACAAGGTGAGCCTGCGTGTGAGCAACATAGCTTTCCTCAAGGACTTGAAAGGCAAAATGGTTCAGAGCATCACCATTAGTCTCAACGAGAATCAGTTGCAGTTTAACGGCATCTTGCTTGAGCAGCTGAAGGCTAAATCCGACACTAAATGCGATTTAGCGTTCAAGATTCACGACTTGGAGACTAACCGATATGTTGACATGAAGTCGAAGTTCAAAATACCGCTCACACGAGAGTTTATTGAACAACTCGATGATTTGGGAATTAAATATAAAGTTGAAATATAAATATCGTTCACTATGCTTAATGACATTATGTCAGTGCAAATGGACACAAAACTAACTAACAATTATGGCAAAAGAATTTAACGACAACAACATTAACGAGATTATCCAATCGGGCAAACCCGTAGTAGTAGATTTCTGGGCAGAGTGGTGCGGGCCGTGCAAGGCGGTCTCACCTATCATCGACGAGCTGGCTCAGGACTTTGAAGGAAAAGTGGAGATTGGCAAGTACGACGTTGACGAAGGCGGTGACTTCATGGCAGAACATGGCATCCGCAACATCCCCACCATCCTCTTCTTCAAGAATGGTGAGCTTCAAGACCGCAATGTGGGCTCTATCGCCAAAGACGCCTTGAAAGCAAAGATTGAGGCTCTGCTGTAAACGTTCTCACTTGCGCAGTTTGCCATGACACGCTTAGTATTTATAATATCGCTGTTGCTCTCGTGCAGTACCATAATAATGGCGCAGCACGAGGGTGGTGGCAATGTGCATGAGGCGATGAGTGGCAAAGCACGCAACTTTTATCTGCTCGCTCGAGAAGGAGACCCCGAGGCGCAGTATCAGCTCGCCAGCTGCTATCACAGCGGCTATGGCGTTGAGGAGAATGATTCCCTAGCTTATTTCTGGGCAAAGAAATCGGCGGAGCAAGATTATCCCGCTGGACTCTATTTCTTGGCTTATTGCTACGAGACAGGCAAAGGATGCTCGGCAAATATGGGAAATGCTAATTACCTGTATCAGAAAGCCTATGACAAGGCTTCGGCACGCGCCAATGCCGGCGACCCTTCAGCGCAGTTTGTGGTAGGAAAGATTTTTGACTATGGCAATGGCGGAGTGGCGCAGAACCAGGAAGCTGCCGCGCGCTGGTACCGCCGCGCAGCCGAGCAAGGTTATCCTGGCGCACAGTTTAATATGGGCAACTGCTGCCAGTTGGGAGAAGGTGTCAGCGAGAACAAACAGGAGGCTGTCTATTGGTATCGCCAGGCGGCTCTGCAAGGCGATGCCGACTCTCAATACATGCTCGGACTGTGCTATGCCAGCGGTGATGGAGTCGCCAAGAACTCCCGCAAAGCGATAGAGTGGTTCAAAGAATCCTCTCGCCAGGGACATCGGCTGGCACAAGACATCCTCGTGCGAATAGGCGAGACATGGTAGCCATTCTCGCTTCATCAATCAACGTCTCGGTTATATCAAACAACCATCACAACCTCCTAACAATTTAAACAAAATAATATTTTTGTTGTGTTTGTTGTTAACTTGTTGTTTTTGTTGTTTTTTATAACGGTGTCATGTGTTTGTTGTTTGTAATTGTTTAACAAAAATAACTCAAAACGTAGTGAAGACGGTTCTCCCGCTAATGGCTGGAGAACCGTCTTCATTATGTTGCTGTTAGCGTTGACTATTTCACAACAATCTTCTTGCCGTTGTGGATGTAGATGCCGGCAGGTAGGTTGTTGCCATCAATCTTGCGACCCATCAAGTCATAGTAGCTGTTGTCTTGCGTGCGTGGAGTATCAACGTTGACATTGTCGATGGCGGTATAGTCGGGGGTGTGTACGCGGTAGGCGGCAAAACCGTTGCCCATGGTGTATTCATAGACCATGACGCTCTTGCCCCTCTCGGGCACCACACGGAAGAACGAGCCTACCGAGGGATTGGCGTAGTAGCCTCCAGAGCCCATGGGAGGAACGGTAGCTACAGCTGTGGCTTCGGCGCTCATGTCGCGAATCGAGAAACCGCCGTTGTAATTAGTGCCGCTGGTGTACAGGAACATCTCGTGGCCGTCGAGCACAAAATAGGCACCACCCACCGACGAGTTGCTGTTTGGAACAGTAGTGTTGAGCGAGCCGGGAATATATTTGCCCTTGTCGGTGCCGTCGTAGAGATAATAACCCTGATTGCGCACTTGATATACGAAGTGATAAGGGTCACTGTCGATGGGATAAACGACACCTGCCGTGGAACCGGCAAACGACACTGCATCGGTCGATTCAGTGCCTTCAAACTCGCCATTGACAATCTTCACGAGACTGATATATGACTTGCCGTTCTGGAAGTGGTAAACATAGCCGCCTTCCTCGCTCATCACGTCGCCAATGGCGCTGATGAAGTTAGTTTGACCTGTCTCATCTAGTTCAAAATCTACCTCAACAGGTGCGGCATTTATATCGCCGTTGGGATAAATGATGAGATTGCTGGGCGATGATGTAACACCGTCGTTGCGCTGAATGAGGTTGCCGGCACTGTCGAAGCAGATGCCATGACTGCTGGTGCCGGGAGCTTCGGTCAATGTGCCGTCGGGCTTGAGAATTACAAGTTTGCTAGTTGTATAGTTGTTAGCATAAAAAGTGCCATCCTCGGTGATAGCGGCTTGTTGCGCCGACTTGTAAGGAGAGGCGTCGGCGTCAAGCCCCGAGGGAAAATTTGCGGGCAGGTTGCCTTTATCTCGGGTATAGGAGAAAACTGTATCTACCACCACTTCCAATGGCTCCATAGGTTCCACGATGGCATCCCAGTCGATGTCAGCGAGGTCAGGCATCTCGCTGGGCATGAGGTAGTCGCAGGTCATCATCGCCACACCCATATTGCCATAGAGATTGTAGTTAGCGAGCGAGTTCACCGTCCACACTGCCACATCAATGCCCTTGTCGTGGAAGCGCTTCACGGTGTAAATGTCAAAGCATCCAGCCTCGATGCTTGGCGTTAGTCCCCATTGCACAATCCAGTCGAAATAGGTTGCCCAGTTGCTGTTGCACAAGAACTGGCACTTGAGGGCGGGGAAGTTGGTGCGCACATATTCCAGCGAATTGCGCATCGAGGTGAGAATGATAGCTTTGTCGGTCAAGCCTTTCTCCTCGATGAGGGCTGCTAGTCCAGGGAAGTTGCTCATGTCGTTGTTGTTGATACCTGTGGTCCATTTGAGTTCGACAACAGGAATCACATTTTTCTCGGCGCAGATGTCTAGATACTCGGCAACGGTGCAGATGTGGCCCGTGTATGTCACGCCGCCGCGAGTCTGGGTGTAAGTCTCGGCCTGCAGCTCGGCAAGAGTGGCGTTGGCTACGGTGAGGTTTCCGCCCACCGAGTTGGTGGTCTCGTCATGGCTGATCACGTAATATCCGTCGGCAGTGACGCGCACGTCACACTCGAGTCCCTGATATCCGTAATGATCTACTCCGTTGTTGTAGGCCTCAACGGTGTTCATCACTCCCATATAGGAGCCACGATGTCCAATAAAGATGGGCTTCCATGCCCACACGCTCATCGCGCAAGCGATAGTAAGAATTGCTAGTAAAAATCTTTTCATAACACTAAAGTTTTAGATAGTTTGAAATTTTGCGGTAAAGATAACGATTTTTTTCTTATGTTCTGCAATAATAGTTTAGTAAAATAGCCAATTATTGATATAAAAGTACTAATTTTGCACCTATAACCCGAAATAAGTTATGGTATTCAACTCGATACAGTTCTTGTTTTTTTTGCCAATTGTTTTTCTGCTTTATTGGCTGGTATTTAAGCCAGTAAAGTGGCAGAACGCGCTGATTGTTGTGGCAAGCTATGTCTTTTATGGGTGGTGGGACTGGCGATTCCTCTCTCTCATTGCCTTCACTTCGCTGTGTACCTATGCCAGCGGAGTGATGATAGAGCGACATCGCGACAAAGGCAAGATTATCAGTGCTGCCAACATTGTGGTGAACCTGTCGATACTTGGTTTCTTCAAGTATTTCAACTTCTTCACCGAGTCGTTTGCCTATGCGATGTCGAGTCTCGGGTGGCATTGTGACGCACCCACGCTCAATATAGTGCTGCCAGTGGGTATCAGCTTCTACACCTTCCAGGCGTTGAGCTACTCCATCGACGTGTATCGCAAGAAGCTTGATGCCTCACATAGCCTTATTGACGTTATGGCGTTCATCAGTTTCTTCCCGCAACTGGTGGCAGGACCCATCGAGCGAGCCACCAAACTGCTGCCGCAGATTCAGCAGCCACGCCATTTTGACGCCAGCGAAGCGAAGAGCGGCATGCGCCAGATGCTGTGGGGTCTGTTCAAGAAGATGATAGTCGCCGACACCTGCGGAATGGTTGTTGATAGACTATGGGTCGATTCCGCCTCGCACACAGGCTTTTCGCTGTTACTGGGCGGGGTGCTGTTTGCTTTCCAGATATATGCCGACTTCTCGGGTTACAGCGACATCGCCATCGGCTGTGCGCGCCTCTTCGGCATCGACCTGACCACCAACTTTAAGGTGCCATATTTCTCGCGCAGCATCCGTGAGTATTGGCGCCGCTGGCATATCACGCTCATGAACTGGTTTACCGAGTATGTCTATTTCCCGCTTGGCGGCAGCCGTGGCACGAAAGCCAAGACCATACTCAACACTTTCATTGTATTCGCCCTCAGTGGTTTGTGGCATGGTGCCAACTGGACTTATGTGGTGTGGGGACTATATCACGCCACTTGGTTTGTGCCGCTCATCCTGCTTAACCGAGGGCGTTACAAAGGCACGGTGGCCGCAGGCAAGAAACTGCCGTCGCTCAAAGAGAGTGGTCTGATGCTGATGACTTTTGCCATCGCTGCTTTTGGATTGATTATCTTCCGCGCTCCAAATATGGCAGAACTTGGCACCTATTTGAGTGCCATGTTCTCGTCGTCGCTGTTAAAAGTGGGGTTTGGCCATAATATTAGAGTTGCTCTTGCCTATTGTGCCATGATGCTCATTGTGGAATGGCTCTACCGTGAAAAGCGCTTTGCCTTAGACTTTGGCGACTCACCCTGTGGCATAGTGCGCTATCGCTGGGTGCGCTGGACGATATATGTGGGGCTTTTTGTGTTCACAGTTATAATGTCGGGATTACATTCTAATTTTATTTATTTCCAGTTCTAAGCCATGAAGCAGTTCCTAAAGAAAATAATAGTGTTCTCTGTTATCGTGATGGTAATTTTCGTTGGCTACGAGCTGCTATTACTTCTTGTGCCTAATGAGTACTCTTACAAGAAAGGCTATATAGATAAGCATAAAGACGAATTACGCATTCTGGTGCTCGGCAACTCTCATCTTGCCGACTGTATTGACTGCTCTCTGCTTGGAGAGGGAGCCTTCAACGCGGCTCAACCAGGTCGCTCGGTGTATTATAGTCTTCGACTGTTAAAGGAATACATAGGCCAAATGCCAAAATTGGAATGTGTGGTTATGCCATTCAGTTACGGCTATCAATACTCTGGTTGCTTACATGAGAAAAAGCACGATCCAAAATTCAACACTTATCGCTGCATGTATATCAAGTATATGGGTTATCCGTACCTTGATGGGGAGTGGTGGCACTGGAGCGAGATTCTCAACTCCAACTATGACCACTGCGGGAGATTGTTCGGGGCTCTATATAAACCACTGAGCGATCTTATTATTTGCGACTCGCTTGGCATGGAGCTTGACGCGAGTTACGACAACCGCGAAGACGACTGGATGCTGAGACAGCTGCCCGATACCACGCACCTTGCCGATTCTACGGAGCAGCGTCTCAACTACCAGGACAACGTGAAGATATATAGCGAGATGGTGACCCTTGCCCGCGACCATCACAAGCGTTTGATATTTCTTGCTATGCCCATCTACAAAACTGCACGAGAGCGTGTGAGGCAGTATAGGTTTGACGAAATGAATGCGTTTATTTCTATGCTTAAACGCATCAACCCCGACATTGAGTTCTACAATTTCATCGACGACCCACGTTTTGTGGAGCGTGACTTTTACAACTCAGTTCATCTCAACAATACCTATGGTGCCCAAAAGATAACACCAATCCTAAGAGAGATAATTGAGAGAAAGCGGTGAGGAATTTCATTTCCAAGCTCTGTGCTTACGGTGCAATACAACTACAGCGCCTTTTTGTTTGATAATCCCGACACCCAAAAAAAGTGTGTAAAAGATTTGGAGCAGTAATAGGGATTTTGTACTTTTGCAACGTGCAAGCATGAAGCATCTTATTGACATATTGCGTGCCGAGCATCATCTAGAGAGCAATGGATATAAAGCTCTACTGGAATGCGACGACGATAGCGTTGTCGCCTACCTGCATGAGCAGGCTCGCGAGGTGGCGCAAGGGGTGTTTGCCAGGGGAATCTTCGTGCGCGGACTTGTGGAATTGACCAACGTGTGTCGTAACGACTGCTACTACTGTGGCATACGCAATAGCAACACAGCTTTGGAGCGTTACATGCTCACCACCGAGCAGGTGCTGCAAAGTTGTCAACAGGGATATGAGCTTGGCTTCAGAACATTCGTGCTGCAAGGCGGCGAGTTGCCTCGCGACAAAGCACAGTGGCTGGTGGAGCTTGTGAGCGAGATAAGGCAACGGTGGAGCGACTGCGCCATCACCCTCTCGCTTGGAGAATGGCCCAGGGAGGTCTATGTGGCTCTGCGCAAGGCTGGTGCCGACCGCTACCTGCTTCGCCACGAGAGCCATAACGCCGAACACTACGCCAAGCTGCATCCCGCCGAGATGTCGCTTGAGAACCGACTGCAATGCCTGACGTGGCTCAAGGAGCTTGGCTATCAAGTGGGCACTGGCATCATGACGGGGAGTCCGTGGCAATCGCTTGACAACATTGTGGAGGACATTGAGTTCATTGAGCGGTTTAAGCCACAGATGATAGGTCTGGGACCGTTTGTGCCGCAGCACGACACACCGTTAGGCAAATTTGCCACTGGCAGCGCCGAGCTTACCTGCCGCCTCTATAGCATCTTCCGCCTGATGTTCCCCAATGCCCTGATACCGAGCACAACAGCGCTCAACACGATTGATGTCAAGGGCAGGATAAAAGGTATTATGGCAGGTGCTAATGTGGTAATGCCCAACCTCTCCCCTGCCAATGTGAGAGGCAACTACGCTCTATACGACGGCAAAGCCATCACCAATGCCGAAGCCGCCGAAGGAATAGAGCAACTCGAGACCCAACTCTCCACCATAGGCTATCACATAGACTGGGGACGAGGCGACCATAAACAATGCACAATTCATAATGCATAATTCAGAATCGTCTAGAAAATCTAGAACTTCTGTCCAACTATAAACTTTGAACTATAAACTATTAACTAACAATGTATAACCCAAAATCAGCTCATGCCGAGGAGTTTATCGACCACGGCGAAATATTGGAGACGCTGGAATATGCAGCCAAGAACCGCAGCAACCGCGCTCTGATTGAAGAAATAATAAACAAAGCCGCAACCTGCAAGGGTCTCACCCACCGCGAGGCAGCAGTGCTACTGGAATGCGACCAACCCGACCTAGTGGAACGTTTCGAGAACCTTGCCCGCGAAGTAAAGCAAAAGCTCTATGGCAACCGCATAGTGCTCTTTGCTCCGCTTTATCTGTCTAACTACTGCGTAAATGGCTGTGTGTATTGTCCTTATCACGGCAAGAACCGCACCATTCCCCGCAAGAAACTCTCGCAAGACGAAATTCGCCAGGAGGTCATCGCCCTGCAACAGATGGGTCACAAGCGCCTAGCCCTCGAAGCCGGCGAGCATCCTAAAATGAACCCCATCGAGTATATCCTTGAGTCAATCAAGACGATTTATGACACCAAAGTAGGCAACGGTGCCATCCGTCGTGTGAACGTGAACATTGCCGCCACTACCGTAGAGAACTACACCAGGCTCAAAGAGGCTGGCATAGGCACCTATATCCTCTTCCAGGAGACATATAACAAGGAGAACTACGAGAAACTGCACCCCACTGGTCCAAAGAGCGACTACTGCTACCACACCGAGGCGATGGACCGCGCTATGGAAGGCGGGGTTGACGATGTGGGCATAGGTGTGCTCTACGGCCTGACGACCTACCGCTACGACCTCGTGGGACTGCTCATGCATGCCGAACATCTTGAGGCTCGCATGGGCGTGGGACCACACACCATCAGCGTGCCACGCATCTGTCCCGCCGACGACATCTCGCTCGACGAATTCCCCGACGTGCTGCCCGACGACATCTTCTGCAAGATTGTCGCTATCATCCGCCTTGCCGCACCCTACACTGGCATGATTATTTCCACCCGCGAGTCGCAGAAGGTGCGTGAGAAGGTGCTTGACTTGGGCATCTCGCAGATTAGCGGCGGTTCACGCACCAGCGTGGGCGGCTACACTACCGAGGAACGCCACGACGACACGGCACAGTTCGACGTAAGCGATCAGCGCTCGCTCGACGAGGTGATTTCATGGCTTCTCGACATCGACTACCTACCCAGCTTCTGCACCGCTTGCTACCGTGAGGGTCGCACCGGCGACCGCTTCATGTCGCTTGTGAAGCGCGGCAAGATAAGCTACTGCTGCACCCCTAATGCGATGATTACCCTCAAGGAATACCTCGAGGACTACGCTAGCCCCGCCACAAGAGAGAAAGGCGAGGCTCTCATCCGCCGCGAGCTGGAGCGACTACCTGACGACCGCATCCGCAACCTCGCCAACCGCCGCCTCATCGACATCGCCAACGGCGAGCGAGATTTCAGGTTTTAGAAACTGGGAAAGAGTTCAGTGTGTTGCGTTGTCAACGCAACACACACAACACAAGCAATACAAGCAACACCCGCAATCAATAACTAATAATGAACACCGCACCGCAGTCTCTTAGGCGTCACATCGCCATCTTTGGCCGTAGAAACGTGGGTAAGTCGTCCTTGCTCAATGCCATCACAGGGCAACAGGTTGCCATCGTCTCGCCTGAGGCAGGCACTACCACCGACCCCGTGAACCGAGCCATGGAGATACTACCGCTGGGACCGTGTGTGCTCATCGACACCGCTGGCTTTGACGACGTGGGTAGCGTGGGCGAGCTGCGCAACGAGCGCACCCACCGCGTGCTCGACCAAGCTGACATGGCACTGCTCGTCATGGACCAAGCCAGCGACCTCGGCTTTGAGAAAAAATGGCTTGAAGAACTGCGCCGCCTTGAGATTCCCACCGTGGCAGTGCTTAACAAAATCGATGCCATTGTTGATATTGAAGATGCTGTTGAACAGATAAATAGCACACTTAGCATTAAGCCTGTGGCAGTAAGTGCCAAAAATCATGAAGGCATTGAAAAGTTGCATGAGGCTTTAGTTCATGCCGCAGGCGATGATGAGCAAACGAGCCTCACGGCAGGTCTCGTCACGACGGGCGACACCGTTCTGCTCGTTATGCCACAAGACCCGCAGGCACCAAAAGGACGCTTGATTCTACCACAAGTGCAGACCATACGCGACTTGCTCGACAAGGAGTGCATAATCACTTGCTGTGGAGTCGATACTCTTGAGAAGAGCCTTGAAGCATTGCGTGAGCCGCCAGCACTTATCATCACCGACTCTCAGGTTTTTGCGCAAGTCTATGAGAAAAAGCCCGAAGGCAGCCGTCTCACTTCGTTCTCGGTGCTGATGGCTGGGCTGAAAGGCAATATTGAAGTGCTGATTGAAGACGCACGAGCCATTGACCGTCTCACTCCGCACTCGCGGGTACTAATCGCCGAGGCATGTACCCACGCTCCCATGAGCGAAGACATTGGCCGAGAGAAAATTCCGCGCATGATACGTAAGCGATTTGGAGAGACTGTCGCCTTCGACATACACGCCGGCAAGGACTACCCTACCGACCTCAAGAAATATGACTTGATAGTTCACTGCGGGGCGTGCATGTTCAACCGCCGCCTTATGCTCTCGCGCATCGTGCGCGCACAAGAACAAGGCGTGCCAATCACCAACTACGGCCTCGCCATCGCCCACCTGCAAGGCATCCTCGACAAAGTGTCGCTGCCGTAACAAAAGCACCGCAAAGTAAAACGGTCATGCACCAAGTGTTGGGCATGACCGTTTATTATAATAAGGTGTGGAAAATTAGTTGTCCACCTCTTCAAGAATCTTCTGAACATCCTTAGGCTGGAGGCGTCCGTAAACCTTCTCGCCAATGGTCACCACTGGTGCAAGACCGCAGGCACCCACGCAGCGCAGGCAGTCGAGTGAGAACTTGCCGTCGGGGGTAGTCTGTCCCACCTCAATATTGAGGATGCGCTTGATTTCCTCAAGCAATTTCTCTGAGCCACGCACATAGCAAGCAGTACCGAGGCACACCGAGATTGGGTGCTTGCCCTTGGGAGTCATGGTGAAGAACGAGTAGAACGTTACAACGCCATAAACCTTAGAAGCAGGTATATTAAGTTTGCGGGCGATGATGCGCTGCATCTCCTCGGGGAGGTAGCCGTGCATCGACTGTGCCTCATGCAGGATATTGATGAGCTCGCCTGGTTTGTTACCATGCTTGTCGCAGATGGCCTCCACCTGCTCAATGACATTACATGCCAATTTCATTTCTTTTGCTTTTGCCATAATATATAGAGGTTTTAGCCAAGTTTTTACTTAATAGATTTGTCAAAATAGTGAGTGTGCAACAAGTGGTGAGACTTCTCGCTCAGAGGCTCGCCCAGGAATTCCTTGTAGAGTTTCTGTATGTCGGGATTCTCGTGGCTCTTGCGCAATGGCTTGCCATTGTCCTCGGCATAGAGAGCGTCGCAACGTTGTTGGATAACGCTGAAATCACCGTGGTGGTAAGGCTGACCAGCACCGCCAATGCAGCCGCCAGGACATGCCATCACTTCTACCACATGATAGTCGAGCTCACCAGCGCGAAGCTTGTCCATGATGATGCGTGCGTTGCTCAAAGTGTGAGCCACGCAAATCTTGAGTTCGAAGCCGTTGAGGTCGATTTTTGCCTCACGAATTCCCTCAAAGCCACGCACCTGGTCGAAGTTGATGTGCGGCAGTGTCTTGCCAGTGTAAACCTCATAAACGGTGCGCAGAGCAGCCTCCATCACGCCACCAGTAACTCCAAAGATAGCGGCGGCACCTGTTGACTCGCCGAGAGGGCTGTCGAAGTCGCTGTCGGGCAGTTGAGCGAAGTTGATGTTCGCACGCTTGATGAGACGAGCAAGCTCACGGGTCGAGATGCTGTAGTCAACATCGGGATTGCCGTTAACCTTGAACTCGTCGCGACCGCACTCATATTTCTTAGCCAAGCAAGGCATGATAGATACCACCACGAGTTTCTCGCGTGGAATGCCCATCTTCTCGGCCCAATAGGTCTTGGCGATAGCACCAAACATCTGGGCAGGCGACTTGGCGCTCGAAGGATAGTCGAGCAGGTCGGGATAGTTGTGCTCAAAGAAGTTCACCCAAGCTGGGCAGCACGAAGTCATGATAGGCAGCTTCACGCTCTTGTCGCCGGCAAGGAATTTCTTGAGGCGGTCGAGAATCTCGGCACCCTCTTCCATGATGGTAAGGTCAGCACCAAAGTCGGTGTCAAACACATAGTCAAAGCCTAAGTCACGCAATGCAGTGGCAAGCTTGCCGGTAACGCCGCCCGTCACGCCAAACTCCTCGCCCAGAGCGAAACGCACTGCGGGAGCGGGTTGAGCAACAACCACCTTGTCGGGGTCGGTGATGTCGGCCATGAGCTGGTCGGTGTAATCACGCTCGGTGAGAGCACCCACAGGGCACACTGCCACGCACTGACCGCAGTAAGTACAGTCGGTATCGACAAACATACGGTCGAAAGTTGGAGCGATAGTGGTGTCGAAACCACGACGGATAGCGCCAAGCACACCTACGCTCTGCACCTCGTTACAAACACTCTCGCAACGGCGGCAGTAGATACACTTCTCCATGTTGCGGGTAATGGCTGGTGTCACCTCATTCTTGCGCTGGCTCTTCTCGCCATCGTTATAAGGCATCTCGCGGATGTTCAGGCGCATTACCAAGCGTTGCAGCTCACAGTTGCTGCACTTGGGGCATGTGAGGCAATCGTTGGGGTGATCGCTGAGGATAAGCTCGGCGATGGTCTTGCGGGCGCGAATCACGCGTGCCGAATTGGTGTAAACCACCATGTCGGGCATACAAGCGGTAGCGCAAGCAGGCGCCAAGTTGCGACGTCCTTCCACCTCTACCACACACAGGCGGCAAGATGCTGGTTTGTTCTTCACGCAAGTGCCCTTGAGGTCGATGTGGCACAGCGTGGGGATATCGATGCCGACGAGCTTGCCGGCCTCGAGCAGTGTAGTGCCTTTAGGCACTTCCACTACGTGGTTATCTATTGTAAGTTTTATCAATTTCTCTTCCATGATGAAAATAATCGTGAGTCGTTAGAAAATTTGAATAGCATCGAAGTGGCAACGCGACTGGCACATACCGCAGCGGATGCACTTGAATGGATTAATAACATGAGGTTTGCGAACATCACCCATGATAGCGTCGGCGGGACAGTTGCGAGCGCAAGCGCCACAGCCTTTACACTTCTCGGGATTAACGGTATAAGTTAAGAGAGCCTTACACTGCTTAGCGCGGCAAGTGTGCTTCTTAACGTGCTCCACATATTCATCATAGAAATTGTCGATAGTTGACAATACAGGGTTTGGAGAGGTCTGTCCGAGACCACAGAGTGCGGTGTCCTTGATGGTTGACGCAAGCGACTTCAGGTGGTCGATATCCTCCATAGTGCCCTTGCCCTCGGTGATGCGGGTCAAAATCTCAAGCATGCGCTTGTTGCCGATGCGGCATGGTGTACACTTGCCGCACGACTCGCCCACGGTGAACTCAAGGTAGAACTTGGCAACCGATACCATACAGTCGTCCTCGTCCATTACAATCATACCACCCGAGCCCATCATCGAGCCAGCGGCTGTGAGGTGCTCATAGTCGATAGGAATATCAAGGTGCTTCTCAGTCAAGCAGCCACCCGAAGGACCACCAGTCTGAACTGCCTTGAACTTCTTGCCGTTCTTCACGCCACCACCAATGTCGTAGATAATCTCGCGCAAGGTAGTGCCCATAGGAACCTCGATAAGTCCCACATTATTGATTTTTCCCGCCAAAGCAAACACTTTTGTGCCCTTCGACTTCTCGGTACCGATAGAGGCGAACCAGTCGGCGCCCTTTGTGAGAATGATGGGAACGTTGGCAAGAGTCTCAACGTTATTAACGTTAGTAGGATATCCCATATAACCGCTCTCGGCAGGGAATGGAGGTTTAAGAGTTGGCTCACCGCGCTTGCCTTCCATAGAGTGGATAAGAGCAGTCTCCTCACCGCACACGAAGGCACCAGCACCGTAGCGAATCTCGATATCGAAATCAAACTCGCTGCCCATGATGCGCTTGCCAAGCATGCCGTATTCGCGGGCCTGATCGATGGCAATCTTCAGGCGATGCACTGCCAGTGGATACTCGGCGCGGATGTAGATAAGACCCTCGCTGGCACCAATGCAGTATCCGCACAATGCCATTGCCTCAATCACTGAATGGGGGTCACCCTCCATGATAGAGCGATCCATGAACGCTCCAGGGTCTCCCTCGTCGGCGTTACATACCACATACTTGTGCTCAGCCTGATAGTTGCGCGCAAAGCCCCACTTCATGCCAGTTGGGAAGCCGGCGCCACCACGGCCACGAAGTCCCGACTTCTTGATGATGTCGATAACCTCCTCGGGAGTCTGGTTTTGCAAAGCGTTAGAGAGTGCGGCATAGCCGTCGCGGGCGATGTACTCGGCAATGTTCTCGGGATCGATGAAACCGCAGTTGCGAAGGGCAACACGCTTCTGCTTGCGGTAGAAGTCCATGTGTTTAGAGTCGCTCACGTGCTCTGAGGTCTTAGGATCAACATAGAGCAGACGCTCTACTCGGCGACCGCCAATGACGTGCTCCTTAACGATCTCATCGGCATCCTCAGGTTTTACCTGGGTGTAGAAAGTATTGTCAGGCATTACCTTGACAATAGGACCTTTCTCGCAAAAGCCGAAACATCCGGTTACAATCACATCAACCTTATTGGCGATGCCATTAGCTTCAATGGCAGCCTTAAGGTTCTCGACAATTTTCGCACTGCTCGAGGCTTTACAGCCAGTACCGCCGCAGCACAGCAACTCGATGTGCTCGGTGCCCACGGCAAGTCCACAAGCCTTTTCACTCACAGCAGCATAACTCAGTTCACGAACGTTAAGGTTCGCCTGAGCTTTTTTCCTGAATTGAATCAAGTCTTCAAAGTTCAAGGTTTTCACTGGGTAAATTTGTTGTTTTAGTTATTAGTTGAATTTTTAATTAATTTTCTCTGTTTCTACTACCCAAAAATGTAGTGTATTCAAAAAGTCCCACAAAATTACATACATTATTTTAATTAAAGATAAAAAAACAGTGATTTAACAACTTTTTATTATTATTTTTCATAGTACATTTTGTTATCGCTTTTTTTGGTGACTTTTTAAAAAAAATCACCAATTAATGGCTGCAGTTTGAAATAAAATGCTTAATTTTGCCTTTTAATTCTTGAACGAAGAACAAATCATAAAAACCTCAAAGATATGAAGAAGAAATACATCCCCGATTCTGAGATGATCATCAACGATGATGGTTCAATCTTCCACATCCATCTGAAACCAGAGCAACTCGCCGACAATATCATCATCTGCGGCGACCCCAGTCGTGTCAATATGATTGCATCCTACTTCGACACGCAAGACTTCGAGGTGTCGAGCCGTGAGTTCCACACCATTGGCGGCACCTACAAGGGCAAGCCCATCATGGCACTCTCGCACGGCATAGGCGGCGACAACATCGACATCGTTGTTACTGAGCTCGACGCACTTGCCAACGTGGATTTCGCGACCCGCACAGTAAAGGATGAGCACCGCACCCTCAACATCGTGCGCATTGGCACCAGTGGCGGTCTGCAGCCTTACGTGCCCGTGGGCACTCCCGTGATTGCCGCCAAGGCGTTAGGTTTCGACGGAGTGATGAACTACTATGCTGGCCGCAATGAGGCGTGTGACCTTGAATTTGAGCGCCAGTTCTGCGAGTTTGTGAAGTGGAACCCCTTGTTCTGCAAGCCTTACATCGTTGAGGCCGACCCGTCACTGGTCGAGAAGATTGGCCGTGACGATATGGTGCGTGGCTACACTATCTCGGCAGTGGGATTTTATGGACCACAGGGACGAGAGGTGCGACTGCCACTGGCTGAGCCAGAGCTGAACAAGCGCATCGAGGCATTCGAGTATGATGGAGGCCACATCACTAACTATGAGATGGAAGGTGCGGCGCTGCAAGGTCTCGCAAAACTCATGGGACACCGCGCCATCACCATCTGCTCTATAATCGCCAACCGCGTAGCAACTGTCGCTAACCCCAACTACAAGACAGCTGTCAACGACTTGGTTAAGACCGTTATTGAGCGTCTGATGGCAGATTAATGCCTTCGTTTCAAAAAACCAAAAAAGTGGCTAAGACGAAATCGTTTTAGCCACTTTTTACTTTGTTCTTTATGCTTTGTCTTTATTTCAAGCGTTTTGCGCCTCGATATCCGAAACACCGGCGATTGATGGGTCGATAAGCACACGTCCGCAGTACTCGCACACGATGATTTTCTTCTTCATCTTAATCTCCATCTGACGCTGTGCTGGGATGCGGTTGAAACATCCGCCACAGGCGTTGCGCTGAACATATACCACACCAAGCCCGTTGCGAGCGTTCTTGCGAATGCGCTTGAAGGCGTTGAGCAATCGTGAATCGGCGTTGTTGATCTTGTTCTCCAGCTTCTTGGCTTTCTCGCGCTGCTTCTCCTCTTCCTGCTTGGTCTCGGCAATGATGTTGTCGAGCTCGCCTTTCTTCTCGTTGAGAACCTGCTCATTTTCTGTTAGCTGAGACTTGTAGGCCTGAATCTGCGCCTTGATGGCTTCAACCTTGTGATTAGCCTCATCTATCTTCTTCTCGGCAGACTGCACGGTGAGCTGCTGGAACTCGATTTCCTTAGTCAGATAATCATACTCTCGGTTGTTGCGCACGTTGTCCTGGTCTTTCTCATATTTTGCGATGAGATCGGTGGCCTTGTCGATAGTGTCCTTTTGATTAGCAATCAAAGTGTTGAGTTGCTCAATCTCGTCGTTGTAATTGCCGATTTTAGTTTGCAGACCCTCAATCTCATCTTCGAGGTCCTGCACCTCTAGTGGCAGCTCGCCACGCTCGGTCTTGAAACGGTCAACTTCCGACAATGTCTTCTGCAAGTCATAAAGCAGCTTCAAGCGCTCCTCTACTGTAAGTTCTTTTTCTTGTTTTGCCATAATATTGTATTATAAATAATTTACCTGGTTTTTCTCGCACTTTGCGAAATCGACTGCAAAGTTAGGATTTTTTTTCGTAATTATATCATAAAATATCTCTTTTGTGTAATGTTCGCTCTCATAATGCCCAATATCGGCAAGAATTATGCGGTCTTCGTTGCCCTGGAACTCGTGATATTTCATGTCGCCGGTGATATACACATCGGCGCCCTGCGACATCGCCAAACCCGTAAACTCGGCACCAGCACCACCACACATCGCCACGCGACGCACCTGGCGGTCGAGGTCGCCACTATAGCGCACGGTCTCCACCTCGAAAGCCGTCTTCACCTTTTTCAGAAAGTCTAGGGCATCCTGAGGCTCCACATCGCCTATCACGCCCAAGCCAGCATATTTGTCGCCATTCTCCAGAGCAATGATGTCGAAGGCGGGCTCTTCGTAGGGATGCGCCTTAATCATGGCCGCCACTACCCTGCTGCACAAAGCCTTATGAACCAGCACCTCAAGGCGCACCTCAGGCTCGCTATGTATCTCTCCCACCTTACCTGCCCACGGCTCGGCGCCGTCAAGGGGTCGGTAGTGCCCCTCGCCTCTCATGCTGTAAGAGCAGTTGTCGTAGTTGCCAAGAGTGCCGGCACCAGCGTCGCACATCGCCTTCTCCACCTCAGCGACAGCCTCGGTGGGCACAAACACCACAATTTTGCATTGAGTGCCTTGTTGAGGGTCAAGCACACGCACGTTGGTCATCCCCAGCTTCTCGGCCATCTTAAAGTTCACACCTCCCACGGCGCAGTCCATATTGGTATGTGCGCAATAGACGGTGATATCATGCTTGATAGCCTTAGCCACAATGCGTTCCTGATAGCTGCGGCCTGCGATTTTCTTAAGTCCACGGAACAGCAATGGGTGATGCGAGATTATCATGTTAGCACCACGTTCTATCGCCTCATCAACAATCGGCTCACGCACATCGGTACACAGCAGCACACCAGTCACCTCGCTATCAGGGTCTCCTACCTGCATTCCTGCATTGTCCCAGCTTTCCTGCAAATACAGCGGAGCGATAGCCTCTATAGCATCAGTAATCTCTTTAACTTTCATAGTCTCAAAATTTTCCACAAAATTAGTGCAAGCCGAATACAATACAAAATAAAAAGCGAAGTTTTTTATTTTTATTGTTGAGGCGCAGCCTAATTTATCCAAAATTAGTGCAAGTTGAGAGCAGAACAAAATGAAAAGCAAAGTTTTTTCATTTTTTATGCAAAAACTCAAATAAATTTGGTTTTTCACTCGGCTTGCACTAATTTTGCAACATTAAACGTTAAACGAAGTATATGGAAACATCAACGATAAAGAGACGTTATGATTTTGACCGAGTGACTCGACTCATTATCACGATTGTGTGCATCGCTGTGGCAATCTTCGTGATCAACTATTTAAGGAATGTGCTGTTGCCATTCCTGATAGGCGGTCTGCTTGCTTACATGCTCAACCCGCTCGTGGAGCTGATAAGGAAAGTGCTGCACTTGAAAGGTCGCGCAGTGGCCTCTATCCTTGCTATCATTATCGCCATTGGAGCAATCACCACAGCACTTTGGTTTCTAATACCCTACTTGGTCAGTGAGGTGAGCAGCATGACGACCATGCTCACACACTATGCCAAGACTTCGTTTGAGGTGCCTCACATCCCTGCTGCCGTCCATGACTTTATCAGGGAGAACATCAACTTGAATGAGTGGCAGAAACTGCTCACCAAAGAGCAATGGGTAAATGTGATAAACAACGTGTTGAGTGGCACCTGGAGCGTGATAGGTGGCACGTTGAGCGTGTTTTTGTCGATATTCACTATCCTGCTTATCCTGCTCTACATGTTCTTTATCTTGCTTGACTACGACAAAATCACCCGCAGCTTCAAGGCCGCCATACCTCCAAAATACCGTCGCATAGGCTTCAAAATCAGCCGAGACGTGGAGCAGACGATGAGCCACTACTTCCGTGGGCAAGCCCTTGTGTCGCTCTTTGTGGGAATCATCTTCGCAATTGAGTTTTCTATCATTGGACTGCCCATGGCAATCGCTTTTGGACTGTTCATTGGCGTGCTCAACATGGTGCCATACCTGCAACTCGTGTCGCTACCCATCGCAGCTTTCCTGTGCCTGGTGCTATCGGTAGATACCGGACAACCTTTCTGGCCACTCTTTGGCTGGACCTTTGCCGCCTACTGCATCTGCCAGCTAATTCAAGACTTGGTGCTCATTCCACTGATTATGAAACAGCAGATGGGTCTTAACCCAGCCATTGTGTTCCTGTCACTCTCGGTATGGGGCTATCTCTTAGGATTTGTGGGACTTATCATCGCCCTGCCAATGACAACGCTTGTCATCAGCTATTACAGTGAGTATGTGCTCCATGCTCCAAATCCACTATACAATAAAAAGAAAAATAATAAAAAGAAAAAACGGCGCAAGGACACAGGACTTAAGCACAACGAGTCAGCCCCAATGACCTATAGCGACGAGTCCGATCCCTTGACCTATGGTGATGAGACAGTAGATGACAATTCAATAAACAGCCAAAATTCTGCTTTAGTTGCCGATTGATGTGGTTTTTTCAAAAAAACTGCGTAAATTTGAATAAATTAGGCTGCGCCTCTTTTATTTTTGCAGTCGGAAAAGTTTAGATTAACTT